>NZ_FOYM01000045.1 GCF_900115975.1 Desulfoscipio geothermicus DSM 3669 | reverse complement strand
GGCGGGCTTTGCCAGTTATCCAATCTCATATACTGGATGACGTTGCATACGCCTCTTACCGTTACTGAACGCTGGAGACACAGTTATGATGTTTTCCCTGACTCGCACCGTACCCAGCCCTTCGGCAGCGGTGCAACGGTGGCGTATAACTACATCGACCTGCAAATTCGAAATGACACCAACACAGATTTTCAACTTCTCGTGTGGGTCGGGGATACTCACCTGCACGGTGAATGGCGCTCCGAACGGCCGGCCCAATTGCGGTACGAAATTTATGAGGCCGGCCACCGTATAACCCGTGAGTGGTGGGGCGGTTATTTGCGCCATAACGTAATCCGGCGCAAAATCTACGATGGGGAAAATAATCTGGTGGCGGACGAATTGGTGGCGGAAAACCACGCCGTTATGATGTACGAACCTATGCTGCCACCCGCGAAAAATGAGCCGTTTGGGCACCATTGATTCAGACGGCAACATTGCTGAAGCCGGTTTCAAGTATGACGGTGAAGATGTGGCACGCTTGAGCAATAAAAACTATAACTCCCACTAGCGTAAGGGGCGTAATTCCCGTTATACTTACTTCCGTTAGGGTGGATGTCCACAAGAAAGATTTACAAAAAGCATATTCCCTTTTGGCTAAATTTAGAGAGTGATCCCCAACGCTCGCAAAAAGATTTAACATTATTTACATGAAGGAAGTAGAATACAAAGAGGGAGTTTAAGGAACATATGCCCGATTATCCGCGTCTGAAAAGATAAAGGTTTTTGGGGAAAGGGAATTATCCATCGGCTGGGAGCGGTTGGTATTCAACGGCAACATAAATGTTTCGTATGTTTTTTTGGTGCAGAAAGGGGCGTAGAAAACTGAAGAAACCTGTGAGTCTTAAATTGCGTAAGGATACGCTTTATAACGTGGTCTTCCCGCTGTGGATAGTTATTTTTTTCCCGCCATTTATTTTTCTGGTGTTATTTGCCAATTTGATTATTGACGGGGCGGTTATTTATTTAACTTTGCGTTTGCACAAAGTTAACCTGGAAGAGAAGCAGTTGGTATTATTAATCCTCAAGGCGTGGGGCTTTGGTTTTGTGGCTGATTTAATCGGGGTTATCGTGATGTTGTTTTTTGTAAAATATTTCAACACTACCGGCTATTACGCTTTTGAAAATCCAGTAGAAGCTGTTTCGTTCATCATTTCCATTTCTTTGGCGGGATTGCTGATCGGTTTATTCAATTTTTACCAGTGCCGCAAGGTGATAGACAGAAAAGCGGCCGGGCGGGTGGGTCTGGCAATGGGACTGCTGACCGCCCCGTGGATGTTTCTACTCCCTTCTTCAATTTTAAATTAAACGGTAATCAAGCAATAATCAAAGGATGGGATATTAAACATGAGTATGGGCGCAGTTCTGGTTTTTAATTATTTGATGCTTTCACTTCCCGCCATTGGTCTGATTGTCTTTTTAATCCTTTTCGCCCGTTTTACAAAAACAAAAGCACAACACGATAAGGAAATAATAGCAAAGCTGGATCAATTAATTAAAATATATGAAGGTAAACGGTAATCCGGCTGGGAGGGCGGATGCAGCCTGAAGTTTGATTAGGGGTGCGGTTATGAGAAAAATATCAGTTCTTATGATCATTGCTTTAATCTTGTTAACCGGCTGTGCCGGCCGGGTCCAAAACGCGCAGGACCTGAATGTTGAAAAAATACTTGCGGAGCGTTTTAAAGATAGCAGTTCCGTCTGGCGGCCAACCAAAATTCTTTTCAAGAATCCGGTTGACAATGATGAGCTGATTGTTTTTTATCTCAACAGGGAAGGTACCATAAACATTGCCAGAATCGCGAAGGTAAACGAGGCATGGAAGCCTTATGTGGCCGCAATTGGTGAGCAGCCGCCAGGAGATGCCATCACGTGGATGTGGTCGCAGCTTTGCAACCGGCCGGTGGAAAAGGATTATGCAATCGGCTCGGTTTTTTACGGCTACGTAAACAGCCCGAAAGTGTCCAGGGTGGTCGTGGGCAGGGAAGGTGAAGAATCCTCTTACCGGGAAGCTAGATTCAAGGAGTTTACCATCAACGGGAAGCAAGTAAAGTTATATTACGTATTTTTTAAAGACCTTTCGGGATTTAAAGACAATGTCATTGCTTTCGACAAGGACGGTAATGTTTTATTCAACAACAAGCAACCGGTAGAACGGGAACATGGTCAACGGGTAATAGGAGAGACCGCCCCGCAGGCCGGCATTCCGGAAAAAGTGCCGTTTATCTTCCGGGAAAAGCCCGCCCGGCCCGGTGAGCCGTGGCAGGTCCGTACCGGTGTCTGGGACCTGCAAAACGGCCAGGTGGAAATGCACGAAAAGGCAATTTTTACGGTGGATGCTGAGGACTTCATGTTGTCATGGGACGGCGGAAAAAGAATCGGCATCAGTCCGTCCGCTCCGGGGTCATTGAAGGGTTTAATCGACAACCGATCCGATTACAGCCTGTCCGTTCTGAACTCTCCTCTGAGCAGTTACATAGAAAAGGCCAAGTGCCCCTCTCACCGGGACGAAACCTTCATTGTGCGCAATTACCCCGATCAAGATTACCCGGTTCTGGAAATTCACCGGCCTTTGGGGGTGGAAAAGATTGCCCTTAAGCCCGAAAACCCGCGCCAAATGTTTATCTTCCGCTGCGTGGCGATATTGCCTGGTGATGATAAAGTCGATGCCTTCCTGGAATACTCGAACCGGTTGTCCTTCGGTGGGGACACCCGGGTGGGACTGGCTCGAGCTACGGTCCGCGGCGACGAGGTTGAGTGGAAAATTATCGCGGGTGACATAGACGTCAGCGAAGCCGGCGCGGGGACGCGCATGGCCAGGGTGGGGAATCGCATCGTCATCGCCGAACAGGATAATACCGTTAAAACAGTGGATATAGTCACCGGAAACATTTCACCTTACGAGGAAGTAAACAGGCGAATCAAAAATTTCCAGGAAAAGAACGTGTACCTGACCGAATGCCTGTCGCCGCCAGCTGTACACGGCTACCGGGGCGCGCTGATCGTATCCTGGGTGCCGGCGGCCATAGAGGAAAAAGAAGTAAACGGGAATAAAATAATCCATTGGATTCCCATGCGTTATATCTTGGCCATCAAAGATGACCGGGTTTTGGGGGAAGTCAAGCTTGTCCGGGATGAGCTGGCGGTTATCAAAGATGATCAGGTAAAACAAAAAATGGTGGTCAAAGAAGGCTTTCCGCACTGGCAGTTTCCCCGGGAATAGGTACGGAAAGTTTAGCTTAAAAAAAACATCAAAAAAATAGTTTTGCATTTAACCCCGCTATCCCTAATCATCACTGTTTTATTAAAACTGTAACGCATAAAAAACCGACTTAATAAATTATAAAAATGGAGGAAATCGGCTATGTCGAACTCCAAAGTTAACGTTGTTACCGGGGCTTTTGGTTACACCGGCAAATACATTACCCGCCGGCTACTTGCTATGGGAAAACAAGTTCTAACTCTTACAGGCCCCCCGGCCGGTCAAACCCGTTTGGGCATAAGGTAATAGCGGCTCCTTATTCATTTGATAACCCAAAAGAATTAACAA
This sequence comes from Desulfoscipio geothermicus DSM 3669, assembly GCF_900115975.1. Lineage (GTDB taxonomy): Bacteria > Bacillota > Desulfotomaculia > Desulfotomaculales > Desulfallaceae > Desulfoscipio > Desulfoscipio geothermicus. The sequence continues at coordinate 11,622 of NZ_FOYM01000045.1, read as the reverse complement.
AAATTTGGTCTTCCCCCGATAAATTAGACAGTGATTTAAGCGCTTTTTCTTTGTTTTTCACAGTTTTTTACGTAAGCAATTTAACATGAAGCTTATCCTCAACATGACGGACCGGCGGCCTTGACATCCACCCTGCGCGTGTTGATTATTAATTACCGACGGGCGGCTCCAGGAAACATACACTTAGATACAAGCCCGTCTGAATTGCAAGTGTAACACGCGCCGGGGCCCGTCTGTCAAGGCTTCCCTTCGGCGCCTTATTTACAGTACATGGCTTTTCCCTCTGGGCTCACCTAAAAACATAACTTTTTAATATTGGATTATTTTGCAGCGCAGGCTGGCCTCTTCGCCGGAAGCCATTTACCAATCCCTGCGCCGCCGCCGGGAAAGGTTTGGAAAAACGTTTAAGAGAAGAAAAATTTTATAAACGCGGCGCAACTGCTGCTATTGATATACCAAAAGACGTTATTCTTTCCTCCGACGAAATTGAGGATCTGGATGATTTCGGGCTACGAAGATGAAGAAAAGGAGGAACAAATCGTCGATCAGGCTACGGCAGCCCGGACCATTGAAGAACTGGAAGCGGAAATAGTTATCCTGAAAAAACTTGAACGGATGGCCAAAGAACTTCGACAAAGCGGCAGGGATAAGAAATGGGAGGAACTATCCAGCCTGCTGCAGGGGCGGGGTTCTGCCAGGGCGCTGGACCAAATCTTTGACCTGCGGGGCCACCGGCGCAAACTGGTAATTTTCACTGAACATAAAGATACCCTGAAATATTTGCAACAGCGCATCACCACTTCCTGGGCCGGGAAGACGCGGTGGTAACCATTCATGGCAGTATGGGTCGTGAAGAACGTAAAAAAGCTCAGGAGCGCTTTACCCAGGATAAAAATGTTGACATTTTAATTGCCACCGATGCCGCCGGCGAAGGCATAAACCTGCAACGGGCCCATTTGATGGTCAACTATGATATTCCCTGGAACCCCAACCGTTTGGAACAAAGATTTGGCCGCATCCACCGTATCGGGCAGACAGAAGTATGTCATTTATGGAACCTGGTGGCGGAAGAAACAAGAGAAGGCGACGTTTTTATCCGTTTGTTGTCCAAGTTGGAAAATATCCGGGAAGCTCTGGGCGGAGCTGTATTTGACGTGCTTGGGAAAGTGTTCCAGGGCACCCGGTTGCGCCAATTGCTGATGGAAGCCATTCGTTACGGCGAAAAACCTGAAGTCCGCGCCAGGTTGGAGCAAGCTGTAGAGAGTGCTCTGGACCGGGAGCAGGTTGCCAGGTTATTGGAAGAAAGGGCTCTGGCCCGGGATAATATGGATATTAGCAAAGTGCTGGCAGTTAAAGAAGAAATGGAACGGGCAGAAGCGCGTAGGCTGCAACCTCATTTTATCGCTTCTTTCTTTATGGAAGCGTTTAAATTACTTGGAGGTAGAATAAGGGAGCGTGAACCCCGCAGGTATGAAATTACCCATGTCCCGGCTATCATCCGCCAGCGCGACCGGCAGATTGGCACCGGCGTTCCCGTGCTTACAAGATACGAGCGCGTATGCTTTGAAAAAGGTTTAATCCATTTACGGGGAAAACCTATGGCGGAATTCATTTGCCCGGGCCATCCACTGTTGGATAGCGTAGTAGATATTATCGAAGAGCAATACCGTGGTTTATTTAAACAAGGTACAATTTTTATAGATGAAAAAGATCCTGGTGTCGAACCTCGCGCTTTAATCTACCTTGAACATAGTATCGTTGACGGGCGTACTGTTGCCGGCGGTAACCGGCGGGTGGTGTCCCGGCGAATGCAATTTGTTGAGATTGACCGTCAAAACCGGGCCCGCCATGCCGGCTATTACCCGTATTTAGATTACCGGCCGTTATCACCCGGTGAATTGCCTATAATCCAATTGCTGGACTTAAACAACTGGCTGCGGGAAGCTTTAGAAAATACTTCAATAAACTATGCCATCCGGCACATGGTGCCAAAACACTTGGCCGAGGTTAAACAGCGCAAGGAAGAACTAATCAACAAAACAATCATCGCGGTAAAAGACAGGTTAACCAAGGAAATTGCCTACTGGGACCACCGGGCTGAGGAGTTGAAAGCACAGGAGCAGGCCGGTAAAGTAAATGCCCGGCTTAATTCAGCCAATGCCCGCCGCCGGGCGGATGAGCTGCAAGCCCGTCTTACTCAAAGGCTGAGGGAACTGGAGCAGGAAAAACAACTTGCCCCGTTACCGCCGGTGGTAACCGGCGGCGCCCTGGTGATTCCGGCCGGGCTGTTGGCTGCATTGAAAGGTGAAACACAACCCGAACCAGGCCTTTTCGCCGGGGGAACCGGGGCCGTTGAACAAATGGCCATGCTGGCGGTCATGGAGCAGGAAATAAAAATGGGCTACGAGCCTAAAGACGTTTCCGCGGAAAAATGCGGCTACGATATTGAAAGCAGGATACCGGGCACCGGAAAGCTCAGGTTTATTGAAGTGAAAGGCCGGGTGGCCGGGGCGCGGACGGTCACGGTAACTAAAAACGAAATACTCACGGCTTTAAATAAACCCGAGGACTATATACTGGCGGTGGTCACTGTTGAAAATGGCCGGGTGGCGGGGATTGTTTACATCAGCGAACCCTTTACCCAGCAGCCCGATTTTGCCGCCACCAGTGTCAATTATAATCTCAATGAATTATTGAGCAGAGGAGAGCAGTTGGCATGACATGCAGGAAAAAGCTGATTGAAGTTGCTTTACCGCTGTGAGGTAATTAACAAGGAAAGCGTCCGGGAAAAGTCCATCCGTCACGGGCACCCTTCAACGTTGCATTTATGGTGGTCTCGCAAGCCTTTGGCTACCTGCCGGGGGGTGCTTTTTGCCAGCCTGGTGGACGACCCCGGTGCATACCTGGAAGGAGAGGCGGCGGAAAAAGAACGCCGGCGGCTGTTTGCCCTTATCGAGGATTTAGTGAAATGGGAAAATATTAATAACGAAGAGGTAATTAATAAAGCCCGGCTGGAGATAGCCAAAAGCGTGGCCCGGCAGAAAGGGATGGAACTGCCGGATGGTATGGAACCGGGAGATGTCAATGCTTTTCTGGCGGAACACGCCCCCCCCGGCAATGGACCCTTTCGCCGGGGGCGGCAGCATCCCCCTGGAAGCCCAGCGGCTGGGATTAAAGGCTTACGCAGGCGATTTAAACCCTGTGGCGGTGTAGTAATCCAGCCCCTGTTTTCCACCGACCCGCCGTATTACGACAATATCGGTTACGCCGACCTGGCGGATTTCTTTTACGTCTGGCTCAGGCAAAATTTGAAAGATACATACCCGGGGCTTTTCCGTACCATGCTCACTCCCAAAAATGAAGAACTGGTGGCCACACCCTACCGTTTCGGGGGCAGTAAGGATAAAGCCAAGGAACATTTTGAACGGGGTTTGCAGAAGACATTTCAGCAAATGTGCCAAATGGCCAACCCCAGTTACCCGGTAACTGTTTATTATGCCTTTAAACAAGCCGAAAATGGTAGAAGTACCGCTGATAAGGAAAACGGCGATCAAATGATGGCTTCCACCGGTTGGGAGACCATGCTTAACGGCCTTGTTACATCCGGTTTCCAAATTACCGGTACCTGGCCCATGCGTACGGAGTTATCCAACCGCCCGGTGGCATCGGGCACAAACGCTCTGGCTTCCTCCATCGTGTTGGTTTGCCGCCCCCGCCCTGCAAACGCACCTGTGACCACCCGGCGGGAGTTGCTGTCGGCATTAAAGAAACACCTGCCCAAGGCTCTGAAAAGCCTGCAAAAAAGCAACATCGCCCCGGTAGACCTGGCCCAGGCGGCCATCGGGCCGGGCATGGCGGTGTTTTCCTCTTACAGCAAAGTGCTGGAAGCTGACGGTTCCCCCATGACGGTGCGCACCGCCCTGGCCCTGGTTAACCAGGTGCTGGACGAGTACCTGGCCGAGCAGGAAGGGGAATACGATGCCGATACCCGCTGGGCGCTGGCCTGGTTTGAGCAGTACGGGATGAAAGAAGGCCCTTTTGGCGACGCCGAAACACTTTCCAAAGCCAAAAATACCAGTGTTAATGGATTGGTGCTGGCTGGAATCCTTAATGCCAGAGGGGGGAAAGTAAAACTTTTATCCAGGTATGAGTATCCCGAGGATTGGGATCCCGCTGCCGATAACCGGCCCACAGTTTGGGAAGCGGTTCAACATATGATCATAGCTCTGGAAAAGTCTGGTGAAGAAGCAGCCGCCCGTCTATTGAAAAAGCTTGGCCCAATGGCGGAAGCGGCCAGGGATCTTTCCTACCGCTTATTTAATATTTGCGAGCGCAAAGGCTGGGCCGGCGAGGCTCTGGCTTATAACGGCCTTGTGGTTGCCTGGCCCAGGTTATTGGAATTAGCCGCCCAAATGCCCGGCGAGCTCGAACAGAGGTAATTATTTTAATTTCTCCAAATTGGTATTGCGCCGGTTTGATATATTTCTTGTTATGATATATATTTAAACCCAAATATTGGCCTAACAGTTAGGCAAAACGGGGTGGGGAATTTTGCTCAGCCAGCTAAGATTTAAAAAGTTTAAAAGTTTTGCCAAAGCGTCCATGCCTGTGGAACCCATTACCATATTGATTGGAGCTAATGCCAGTGGAAAAAGCAATGCCATTGATGGGATACAAATTTTGTCGGGACTGGCTACCAACCGTGAATTAATTGATATTCTTGACGGTATTCGGGGTCAGGAGACAGGTATTCGGGGTGGCAGCAGGGGGGCGCCGAGGTACGATAGCGCTTCCTTTGAACTGGGTTGTTTTTTTGATTATGGTGAGTATAGCCTGCTATACGATATTAAAATCGGAGTAAAACCACGCGTTTGGCTGTTAAGTGAGTCCTTATACAAAAAGGTGTCCGGGTCGAAACAAAAAAGGCTTGTTTATAAAACGTCCGAACCGGATGAAATGAGTGGTAATATTCAAGTAACTTACCATACAAACCAGCGGGGAAGGAATCCCAGTGTCCCTTTTTTAAGAAATTATTCGATTTTAAGCCAGATTCCCGGTCGTTTTCCCGCCAATTCAGATGTGGCGGCTGAAGTTAAAGAAATCTTTGATAAAGTTACATCAATTCTGAAGGGAATTTTGATTTTAAACCCGGTGCCTCATTTAATGAGGGAGTATGTGCATCGTTCCAGGACAAAATTAGTGCCCACGGCTGAAAATTTATCTGCTGTGATAGCCGACTTGATAAAAAAACAGGATACGAAACAACTAATCCTGAAATACTTGCAAGATTTCCCCGAGCAGCAAATTCTGGATATCAAGGTGCTGGAAACGCCCACAGGGGATGTAATGCTTAGTTTTGTTGAACAATTCGGTGCCAGATCAAAGCCGGTTGATATTAGAGGCATGTCTGACGGTACACTCCGTTTTTTATCAATACTGGCGGCACTGGTGGGCGAAAAGCCCGGTACCACGGTGGTGGTTGAAGAAGTGGACAACGGTTTGCACCCCAGCAGGGCTTATAAGTTAATTGGTGCTTTGAGGGAATTGGGGAAACAAAGAGGAATAGATGTAATAGTTACTACGCATAACCCGGCAGTTTTAAATGCCGTGAAGGCGGAGGATGTGCCCGGGGTGGTGGTGTGCTACAGGGATGCTGTTGAAGGTGATAGCAGGTTTGTTTCCTGGGTAGATTTGCCCAACTATCCCGAATTAATGGCCAAAGGCAGGATTGGGGATATAGTTATGCAAGGACTGGTCAATCTGCAGTCCCCTGCCGTTAAAAAGAGAGAGGATCTTATGCGGTGGGCGGAAGGGAGACTGGGTAATTGAAGCAGGTTCACTTTGTAGATACTTCTATACTTTGCTGCTTGCTAAGACTCCCCAATTTTTGCGAAATGTACATGGAAATAGAAGAAGAACTATTAGGTATTATAAGCCGTGGTGAAACCTTAATTCTGCCTATTGCCAGTATTATTGAAACCGGCAACCATATCGCTCATATAAGCGATGGAACTACAAGGCGTGCAATTGCCCGGAAGTTTGCGGAATATTTAAGGGATACTGCTGATAACAGGGCTCCGTGGAGCTTAATGCACATGGAGTGGACACCGGATGATTTAAGAAAATTTGCGGACATGTTCCCGGATCAGGCAATGCGTCAGATCGGTTTTGGCGATATGTCAATTATCGACGCCTACGAAGACTACATAAAACGTACCCCGGGAGTATCAGTGCGGATTTGGTCGACTGATGCTCATTTAACTGCTTATAGTTATAATGCACCTGCAATAGGACGTAGAAGCAGGGGTTAGAAACTGCTGCCAGACAATTAATTATTTAAAAGTGGTGATAAGATTATGTCCTACAGCAACCTTGAGCGCGTTGGCAGAGGCCTGGAAATACTAAGGAGGGGTCTTGGCCCCTATATAGCCAGGGAATTTAAAGCCAGATGGGGTAACAGGTGGTGGCAGGTTGTCTCTGAAACATCGCTGCCCGGTACAATCGGTTTGGAAAGTAAAAAGGTAGGCAAGGACGCCGACGAGGCTTATGCCACCCTTGATGTTCAGGCCCTGCTGGTATTGATGTGGAACAACTGGAATGAGGTGTTTCAGGCCAAGCTGGGGCATTCCGGCCGCAGCTATGTCAGTGAATTGAGGGAAGTGCGCAACCGCTGGGCGCACCAGCAGCCCTTTACCGCCGATGACGCTTACCGGGCGCTGGATACTGTTACCCGGCTGTTGGAAGCTATATCCTCCGAGTATGCCCGTTTGAGTAAAAAACTAAGCCGTGATTTATTACGGCAGAGATTTGATGATGAAGCCAAAAAGTCCAAGAAAAAGAGTGCCCGGGAAGTTACCCAGACCGGTACTATGCCTGGTCTGAAGCCCTGGCGCGAGGTGATTACGCCCCATCCTGATGTTGCCTCCGGCAGATACCAGCAGGCGGAGTTTGCCGCTGATTTAGCCCAGGTTTTACACAACGAGGCGGAGGTGGAATATCAGGACCCGGCCGAATTCTTTAAACGAACCTATCTAACGGAAGGTTTGTCTCATTTATTAAAAATGTCCATAGAACGTTTGTCCGGCCTCGGCGGGGACCCGGTGGTGCAGTTACAGACTTCCTTCGGTGGCGGTAAAACCCACTCTATGCTGGCCCTGTTTCACCTTTTTGGCGAGCAAATCGCCCCCGGGCAAATCCCCGGTTTGGAACCTATACTTGGCAAGTTGGGTTTAAGCCAGGTACCCAGGTGCAACCGGGCGGTGCTGGTGGGCACCGATTTGTCTGCAGCCCAGCCCCGGATTAAACCCGACGGCACGGTGGTGAATACCCTGTGGGGGGAAATGGCCTACCAGCTGGGCGGCTCCAAAGCCTTTGAAATGGTGGCGAGGGAAGACCGGCAGGGTGTTTCCCCGGGTTCCGGAGTCATTAAAGATTTATTGGATACATATGGACCCGCCTTGATTTTAATCGATGAGTGGGTGGCCTTTGCCCGTAATATATACGGCGTCAGCGGTTTATGCGCCGGGAGTTTTGATGCCAACATGACTTTTGCCCAAGCGCTTACAGAGGGAACCAAACGTTCCCGGCAATCTTTGGTGATTACCAGCATACCGGCTTCGGATATTGAGATTGGCGGTGAGGGCGGCCAGGCAGCCCTGGAAAGGTTACAGAATACCTTTGGCAGGCTGGAATCAGTCTGGAAACCCGCGGCAATGGAAGAAAGTTTTGAAATAGTGCGGCGCCGGTTATTTACCGATGCCATTGATTACGCTGCCAGAGATGCAGTAATAAATGCCTTTATGAAGATGTACCGGGAGCAGCAAAAAGAATTTCCACGGGAATGTAACGAAAGCGATTACCAGCGCCGGATGACCGTTGCTTATCCTGTTCACCCGGAATTGTTTGATAGATTGTATCAAGATTGGTCCACTTTGGAACGGTTCCAGCGTACCCGCGGGGTGCTGCGCTTGATGGCGGCAGCCATCCACCAATTATGGGAAAGGGAGGACAAATCCCTCCTAATTATGCCCGGTACTCTTCCACTGGACAGCCCGCCGGTGCGGTATGAAATGACCAGGTATTTGCCCGATGGTTGGCCTCCCGTTATCGATACCGATATAGACGGCCCCGTCTCCAGGCCTTTAACCCTGGACAGGGAAAACCCCAACATGGGGCGCTATTCCGCTTGTCGCCGGGTAGCTCGCACCATTTTTGTGGGCAGTGCCCCGTCTGTTGCTGCCCAGAGAGTCAGAGGGTTGGAAGAAGTGCGCCTAAAGCTGGGTTGTGTGCAACCGGGTGAATCTACGGCTACCTTTGGGGACGCCCTGCGCCGCCTCGTTGAGCAGTTGACTTATTTATACAGCGATAACACCCGGTTTTGGTTTGATACCCGTCCCAGCGTCAACCGGCTGGCGGCAGACCGGGCGGAACAGCTGGGTGATTATGCTGAAGAGGAAATAAAAAAGCGGTTATTAAAAATCAAGGATAAAGGTGATTTTGCCGGAGTCCACATGGCTCCAAGCAGCAGCGCCGATGTTGCGGATGAACAATGCACTCGATTGGTAGTTTTGGACTATAAACATTATCATTCCTCCGGTAATGATAATTCACCGGCTTTGCAGGCAGCCAGGGAAATTTTGGAGAACAGGGGCACAGGCCCTGTTGATTGGGAAGTTTCACGTATTTCAGGCGGTAGCGAAAACATGGTGCTGCGGGCTAATAAAAAACTGTTAAATGCCCAGCATCTTATTACCCAATGGTCTCCGGCGATATTGAAAATGGAGCTCGACCGGTGGCTGTGGAAAGAAAGCCCGCATATCAGCATAAAGAATTTGTGGGGTTATTTGACCACGTATTGTTATTTGCCACGGCTTAAAGATGAAACTGTTTTGATGCAAACGATAAATGACGGAATCTGTGGGACGGAGTATTTTGCTTATGCTGCCAACGTGACGGAGGAAGGGAAATACCAGGGTTTAAAATTCGGCCAGTTATTACCAACCGGTATATTATATCATGAGTAATGCAGTTGCTGTAAATATCTAGAAACCAATTAATATTACAAAAAGTTTTATAAATTATAGAAAACCCCTTGACTTTTTAAAAATCGCCCCATAATCGCGATGAATACCATTTTTTACTGGTATATCTTCCGATTAAGGGTGATTGCAACTTGAAGACCTTGCAAAGACCAAGATTTCGTGACCTTTTTCAAGGGGAATGTGCTGGAGCACCGGTTCTTCGTAAGCTATGGGATCATTTTGACTTTTCTTTTCTCTTAACCCAAGCTGGAATTTTCAAAGTACGTGGCGTTCCCACCTGGATGTTATCATTTTTGTATGTCATCGGCCTGATTGCCCAATGTTCTTCCGTCTCCAAGATAGCGGAACTTGCCGGTAAAGATGCTCTGTTAAATGTGATGTTCCGTGGGATAAAAATTACACAGTCCACCTTAAGTCGATTTCTCACAGCCTCATACAATTGGTCATTCTTCGGGCAAAAACGTATCGAACGCCTGCAGGGAGAGCAAGATACCAGATTGCAAGAGGGGGATAGCATTAACCTTGATGACACACAAGTTGTTCATCCGTATGGGAAAAAGCTTTCTTTCCTTTGCTGGCTTTATGATCATAGTTTAAAAATTCATGTTTGGGGCATGAATCTTGTTGTCCTTCAAGCCGTCCTTCGTAATGGAATTGAATATCCGTTATCCTATATGATTTGGCGAAAGCCTGAAGTTAAAGGAGAAGGCCCCACGAAATATGATTTGGCCCGTGAAATGTTGCTTCAATTGAGAAAGTTTGTTACCTGCCGCTTATGGGTTGCAATGGACCGGTGGTACCTATGTAAAGACTTTTTTAATTTCCTTACCGACAACTCTTTTGATTGGGTAACAAAAGCAAAACGCAATACTGCTCTATATCGAAAAGAAATTGAATCATGGAGTGGCCGGGAGCGATATGTTCCCGTAAGTCCGCTAATGATCATAAAAGAATTGTTTTTTCAATTAACTTCTCAGGGCAAATCGGGTATTGCATCTGTTTCCATTCCGAATATTTATATCAAGATGCCCTATGAAACAATAAACAAAAAAGGCAGGAAAGTTATCAAACAGCGCTATACGCCAATAGCAGCCGTTGTAGCTATACGGTTAAAAGAAGATCAAAAAGAATATGAGGAAAAAATCATACCGGATGATCCGACAACCGAACAGCCGGCTAAGTACCGTGGTGCTTATTTAATTATCAGCAATCGCTTCGATGTTCCTAAAGAAGCTTTGTCTGTGTACGTCAAACGCTGGAGAATAGAAGTCTTTTTCCGGGCGGCCAAACAAGAGTTGGGAATGAATAATTGTCACTCCATAACGGAGGGTCATCATCATGCCCATTTTGAACTGTTGTTTGCTGCCGAAACCTTGGTTAGCTACGCAAAATGGCAAGCAAATCAAGGAAAAACGAGTGTTGAAGAAGGCTTCACCCACGGCGAAATGGTACACAGCCTTTTCCACACTCGTTGCGAAGTCCGGCTGAAGACCAAAAAAGGAATTCAGCAGGTCTGTGTTAATTTTGACACAACAGTGCGGAAGTTTGCAAGGCTTTTTAATTTGTTCTGGCCAAAAGAAGTAAGAATGTTTTTTGGTATTAGTTTTACTGCTTCCCAGACATTCCCACTATGTGCATAACTCATGCTCTTATGAGGTTGCTCCTTTGAGGAGTTGTGGATAAGCTGGCTGGTAGTATGTAGCATATCTTGCAATAAAAAGAAGCCGGAGCGTGCTGGCTGTAGACAGCTACTCCGGCCTCTTAGTCTTTATGCAACGCTAGTGGGCTTTGGGGGTAAACCCGTAAGCTAATGCAGTTTCCAGTAATTCCGGGTTGAAGCGTATGGCGGTACCTACACGCTCTGATACTATTGTTTTGGCATTGTCAAAGAGTATTGTGGAGGGGACACCGCCTACATAATTTAATGCTCTATGCAGGCATCCATTAAAAATTGCCATATTAAGCGAAGTGATGAATTCAACGTAACGGATTCTTGACCAGCTTAGACAGAATACAAAAGCGTAAAGCTTTTTGCGCTGACCGTTTTCTATAATATCGCCGAAGTGGCCCCAGTCTATTTGGGCCTGTTCGCCGGGCATGGTTTCGTATGGTTTGTATTCCCGCACTTTCTGCGGACGTAATTTGGCTACATGACGGCGTACTGTTCTTGGGGAGCCATTGTAGCCTTGCAGCTTTATTTCCTGGTAAATCCGGTCAGCTGAAAGTTCTGGCCATTTTTCTAAGCGGGCTATGATATACTCTTTGTATGGGTCAATTTTAGTTGGCCGCTGGTAAGTAGGTTTCTGTAGTGGCAGTTTTGTACCATCCCAGTATTTCGCAACAGTACCACGATCCTTAGATAACCGGTTGGCTGTGGCGGCTTTACTAAGACCTGCTTCCCGGCATTCATGGATTTTCACGATTTCCCACACTCCTGTCACTTTTGCTCGCCCCTTTGTTGTCGCTTTTTGTTTTGGCCAAACAAAAGCTTCGAGGGGGCGAGCTTTATTTTCCTGCTTATGTGTCCATTTGTGCGGGTTTTTCGTGACCATTTATGAGGATTTTATCATGTCCATTAACA
>NZ_FOYM01000018.1 GCF_900115975.1 Desulfoscipio geothermicus DSM 3669 | reverse complement strand
CATTCGCGCTTGCCGCAGCCGCATTCCAGGGCTTTTAATGCCGAGCCGGTAATGACGGGTACGTCGTCACCGGGGAATTCGTACTGGCTGAGCAGTTCACGCACTTCCATGTCGACCAGTTCCAAGAGTTCAGGGTCGTCTACCTGGTCGGCTTTGTTCAGATATACTACGATGTAGGGCACGCCTACCTGGCGGGAGAGCAGGATGTGCTCACGGGTCTGGGGCATGGGGCCGTCGGCGGCCGATACTACCAATATGGAGCCGTCCATCTGGGCGGCGCCGGTGATCATGTTCTTGACGTAGTCGGCGTGACCCGGGCAGTCCACGTGCGCATAGTGACGATTCTCGGTCTCGTATTCCACGTGCGCCGTGTTGATGGTGATGCCGCGCTCTTTTTCTTCCGGCGCGTTGTCGATTTCGTCATACTTCTTGACGGAAGCGTGGCCCACGGTGGACAGTACGGTGGTGATGGCCGCGGTCAAGGTGGTCTTGCCGTGGTCCACGTGGCCGATGGTACCAATGTTTACGTGCGGTTTGGTACGCTCAAATTTCGCTTTTGCCATGGTTTTTCAATTCCTCCTTGCAGGGTATCCAGCCTTTTTTCTTTGTGATTTTTACCTTGCCGAAAATCCGGTTATTGCAGTTCCGGCAAGAATTTTAAAATAAACACTTGTCCAAACATACACCGGCAAAGGCATTAAATATGTAAAAAACAACTATATCACTTTGCCGGGCTAAAATATTGGATACTATTAAATTGTTGCCATTTTTACCTATTTTTATTTCAAATAACCCCTCAATACCATCAAATTGTATTCTATAATAAATAATCAAATCCTGCAAAGCAAAAAAAAATCGCTTATTGAAAAATCGATTATCTAAACCTCAAAAGGCAGAATTAACAAAAAACCAGCTGTATAGCTGGTTATGCTGGTAGCGGCGCAGGGATTTGAACCCCGGACACTGCGGGTATGAACCGCATGCTCTAACCATCTGAGCTACGCCGCCCTATTCGAATTTCGATGTTCGAAATTCGAGGTTCGATAATTTACTGAAATGGCCATTGGCCAATTTCACCTATTCGAACTTCCAACTTCGAACTACAAACTACGAAAATGGAGCCACTAACCGGGATTGAACCGGTGACCTCATCCTTACCAAGGATGCGCTCTACCTACTGAGCTATAGTGGCATTTGGTTGCGGGGGGGGGATTTGAACCCCCGACCTTCGGGTTATGAGCCCGACGAGCTACCGGCTGCTCCACCCCGCGTCAACATTTTTTATTATAACACATTCATAATTACTTTTCAAACTGTAATTTTTGGTTTTTAAAATGAATGGTGGAGAGGGCAGGATTCGAACCTGCGAAGGCGTCGCCGGCAGATTTACAGTCTGCTCCCTTTGGCCACTCGGGAACCTCTCCATTATTTATCACCAACTCGGCATTCGACCGAATTTCATGCTGGAGCCGGCGATGGGACTCGAACCCGCAACCTGCTGATTACAAGTCAGCTGCTCTGCCAATTGAGCTACGCCGGCACTTGCGACAAAAGTTATTATACGTTAAATACAGATTGTTGTCAACAGGTTGCCGCCAGAAAACTTCTGCCAGGGGAAATATTATATCAAACCTTCCCCCGTCTTTGGCTGCCCTGAAAGAAAAGCATCTCCTTTTAGGGCCGGTGATCCCCGTGCGTTCCGAACTTCCGCGCGTGATGCGCACCAGCGGCTGTTAGTTGGGGACATACCTCCGACCCCAAAGCTACGACCCAAAAAAGGAAGTGTTTCCCCTTTCCTATTTCCGAAACCGGACCGGCTTCAATTCGCCGTCCATCTTGCTTGTGCCCTGTGGGTATGCCCGGAACGAGTAGGCTCAGTTTCAGCCTCTCGCGGCCATCCATGGCCGCTCGTCCGGTTTCGCAGCCTCGCTGCGCCCCGGCACTCAATAACTTGCATTGCTCACCACAATTTGTCGGTTATTCCGTGACCAAGAAGTTAACGTAAATTGAGTGCCGGGTTACCGGCGCTCCAGGACGTCACTTGCGGGGAGCCCCCGGCCCTCCACAAAGCTTTTTCATCCTCTGTTAGTGCCGCGATAGCGGCATGAAAGTCTGTCCCCCTTTTACCGAAGCCGGTCCCCTTTTTGCGTACACTTTCCTTAATGATAGAAAACCGGGTTGCGCGCGGCAACCCGGTTTTTTTTAAGAATTAATTGATTTATTATTTACGCTTCGCGTTTTTCCAGGTAACGCTCCAATTTCCGTTTAACTCTTTGCAGGGCATTATCAATAGACTTGACATGGCGTTTGAGGTCTTCGGCGATTTCCTGGTAAGACTTGCCCTCCAGGTAGGACATTAACACTTTCCATTCCAGCGAGCTTAAAATTTCACCCATTTTTTCTTCGATATCGTCGAATTCTTCCCGGCTGATAATCAGTTCCTCAGGATCGGAAATTTTCGAACCGGATATAACATCCAGCAAAGTACGGTCGGAATCTTCGTCGTATATGGGCTTATTTAGTGATACGTAAGAATTCAGCGGAATATGTTTTTGCCGGGTAGCTGTCTTGATTGCGGTAATTATCTGCCGGGTAATGCAAAGTTCAGCAAAAGCCCTAAAAGACGACAACTTGTCCATCCGAAAGTCACGAATCGCCTTGTATAGACCGATCATACCCTCCTGGATAATATCCTCCCGGTCCGCACCGATCAAAAAATATGAGCGGGCCTTGGCTCGTACAAAATTTTTGTACTTGTTAATCAGGTATTCCAGAGCTGCGTCGTCACCCTCGCGAGCAAATTCCACGACATCTTCGTCAATCATTAACTGAAAATCGCTGGAAGCCTCCCTTTGGGCATTTAAATTCAACAATATCCCTCCCGCCATAATTTCCCCTAACTAAACCCAAAACAAAAATAGCCCGCAACGCTTCATTAGACAAGTAAATCCGGGCAGTTAATCCCAGATAGCATGGGGCAAATAATACATTTTCTCTATCAACTGATTAGTATCCATATTTACAAGAAATATTATATCCGCCCTCACAGGGCTCGTCAAGTAAAAAAGCTCCCTGGCCACCCATATTCCACCTATTCTTTTTTTCTTCTCCACTGTTCAAATATTTGACGAATATTTCCCGCCAGACGGTTTTCCAAATAATCATCTGTGGGGTTTTTGTGCTTATAAGGCTTTTGACCCTCTTTTTCGGCTCGCATTATCCGCTGACTCAACTCCTTCGGCGTCATGCGATAAGCGCCCCGCCCAAGAATAATGCGTTGTTCGTCCCAGTCCGACGTTACCACCCTGGTATACCCGTCCCGGGGCAGATCGCCCACCAGTCGCTCAATCAACGCATCGGCGGTCTCGTCCTCCCGGGTGTAAAACACCTGCACGCCGTTTATTTCCTCATATCTTTCGGCATTTCCCTTAACCCGGTGCGCGTCAAACACAACCACCACCCGATCGCCGCTGTACCCGGCGTAATTGGCCAGCATGTCCACCAGCCGGTCCCGGGCGTGCTCCAGGCTTTCCTCTTTCAACTTGGCCAGCTCGGGCCAGGCGTGCACCACATTATACCCATCCACCACGATATATTCGCTCATGTTAACCCCTACTTCTTTGCCGCACCGCTTCAAACAACACCAGTGCCGCGGCCACCGAGGCGTTAAGGGAATTCACCCGGCCCGCCATAGGAAGTTTAACCAGCAAATCACATTTCTCCCGCACCAGCCGGCCCAGGCCCTTGTCCTCCCCGCCCACCACAATGGCCAGGGGGCCGTCCAGCGGGGCTTCCCAGATTACCTGACGGGCCGCCGCATCCGCCCCAACCACCCAGATACCGCGCTCTTTCAACTGGTCAATGGTCCGGGCCAGGTTGCCCACCCGGGCCACGGGCAAATACTCCACAGCACCGGCGGACGCTTTGACCACCGCGGGGGTGACGGCGGCGGCCCGACGCCGGGGAATGACCACGCCGTGCGCTCCCGCGGCATCGGCTGAACGGATCACGGCCCCGAGATTATGCGGGTCGGTAACTTCGTCCAGCACCACCAGTAGGGGGGCGGTGTCACCAACCCCGGCCAGGATATCATCCAGATCGGCGTATTGGTAAGGCGCAACCTGGGCAATGACGCCCTGGTGCACAGCGCCGGGGGCCAACCGGTCCAAAAAAGGCTTGTCCACGTTTTGCACCGGCACCTGCCTTTGTCGGGCCAGCCCGATAATTTCAGCGGTGGCAGCCGATTTGGCACCCCGAGCGATAAATATTTTATTCACTGGCCTGCCGGCCCGCAGCGCCTCACACACCGGGTTACGGCCGGCAATTATTTCTTCCATGATCAATTCACCCTATCGGTTCACCCCGCAATGAAAATTATTTCTCACTGCGGTACCGGTTATTTATCTACTATTGTTTCACGCTAAGCTTTTAGCAATAATCACAACTGCCGGAACTTTTCCCTCACCGCCGCATGTTCACCGCAGGACATGGGGCCCTCGGGACAGGGCCCCATGAGGCAGCGCGGGCCGGCCTCCCGGAATAACTCGGGCGCCACCCGGCGCACCAGGCGAAGCATTTCCGTGGCCAAGGCGCGAATTTCCCACTGCGCCCGGTTACAGCAGCGCACCGCAAAAAAGTGCAGCAGTTCCCGGGCATTCATGGTCACCGCCAACTTGGTTTCGGCAGCGTTGGGCAGGACAAACCGGGCGTCTTCCTTGGCGGCATCGCCGGCAGCCGCCAGCTTTTCCAGCCAGTAATCATACCACTGCTGCATTTGCGCCATTTGCCGGGAATATTCTTTTACTTCAGCCTCGCCCAGCGCGGCAATGCGGGGCGGGATTATGTAATTGAATACGTCATCCCGGTTAGCGGCGCTGCCCTCGCCGACGTAACGCTGGGATTTGACGCTGAAACTGGCGATCCGGTGCCTGGTGATCTGGGCCAGCAGGCTGCGCGAAACCCCTTCTATGCCGAAGGTGAAAGTGGCGTGTTCAAAAGGCGACAGGTGGCCCATGTCGGACAGTTTGCGCACAAAGCCCGATTGATCCCGGGCGGAAACGCCCTTTTGCAGTTCGCCGATACCGGCGGCGGAATAGCACAGTTTTGCCGCCATAGCCACCAGTTGCTCCGGATTTTCAGTATGCTGGAGCAGTTCCACCCGCAGTTCCGTTCTCCCCATATAATGTTCCCCCGAATTAAATTAATATCAATATTTATGTATTAGAATCCAATTCCTGTTCAATAACCTCTCTGGCCAGGCTGAGGATCTTCTCCAGCCTGGCCCAGTCCCGCTGCAGGTACAGGTAGCCCACCAGGCTCTCAAAACCTGTACTATGGCGGTACTCGATAATGTTGTTACCGCGCGGACCGTGGCCGGACTTGGCGTTACGCCCACGCCGGGCCACCGCTTCCTCGGTTTTGTCCAGACAGCCTTCCAGGGCGTGGAACACCCGGGCCTGGGTGGAAGCCCGCACATGCCGCACGGCTTCCCGGTGCAGTTTGTTGACGTTGGTCAGGCCCCGGTTGATCAGGTACTCCCGTACGGCCAGTTCGTACACCGCGTCGCCGATATAGGCCAGCACCAGCGAAGGTAGCTCCACCGGATTAACCTTTAAATCCGCTTGTCCAAACATAATCATCCCTGCTTCTTCCAGCGCACCCCGGACGGTGTATCTTCCAGGACGATGCCCATTTCCTTCAGCCTGTCCCGGATGTGGTCGGCGGTGGACCAGTCTTTTTTCTTGCGCGCCTCCTGGCGGACTTCAATGATTAAACCAATCAATTCCTCCACCAGGCTCTGGTCTTCTTCACCTTCTTCATCCAATTGAATGTCGCCGTCCGCGCCTGTTTTAAAAACGCCCAGCACACTGTTGAAGTCCCTGAACAGATCCCGGGCCTTTTGCAGCGCGGCGGTTTTTTCCGCCTTATTAGGGAAATCTTGCCGGGCCAGACAGCCGTTTATTTCCCGGGCCAGGTCAAACATTACCCCGATGGCCAGGGCGGTATTGAAGTCGTCGTCCATGGCCTTTTCAAATTCACCGCGCAGTTCGTCCAGGCGGGCCGCCAGCGCCGGGTCCGGCCGGGATGCCGCGCCTTCATCCCGACCCGCCAGGGCCTCTTCCAGCAAACGAATACTGTTTTTTATGCGCTCCATGCCCCTGGCCGCCGCCGACAGTTTTTCGTCGTCAAAATCCAGGGGGCTGCGGTAGTGCGTACCCAGCAGGTAAAAGCGCACCACTTCCGGCGGAAACCTACTCAATATTTCCCGCACCAGAAAGAAATTACCAAGGGATTTGCTCATTTTTTCCTGGTTGACGGTAATGAAACCGTTATGCATCCAGTAGCGGGCAAAAGGATGTCCCGTGGCCGCCTCGGACTGAGCGATTTCATTTTCATGATGGGGAAAAACCAGGTCAAAACCCCCGCCGTGAATATCAAAACCAACGCCCAGGTATTTCAGGGCCATGGCGGAACACTCAATGTGCCAGCCCGGCCTGCCCATGCCCCACGGGCTGTCCCACGCCGGTTCCCCGGGTTTGGCCGATTTCCACAGGGCAAAATCCATGGGATCACGCTTGCGTTCATCAACATCCACCCGGGCGCCCGCCTGCATGTCCTCCAGTGCCCGCCCGGACAGCTTGCCGTAAGCGGCGAACTTGCGCACGTCATAGTAAACGTTGCCGTCTACTACATAAGCGTAACCCTTTTCTATAAGCGTTTTAACCATTTCGATAATTTCCGTAATATGCCCGGACACTTTGGGATGGATATCAGCCCGTAAAACATGCAGCGCATCGGCGTCCTTGTAGTATTCATCCACGTAGCGGGCGGCCAGTTTCAAGGGGTCATCCTGTTCCTCCCGGGCCCGGTTGATGATTTTATCATCTATGTCAGTAAAGTTTTGCACGTAACGCACATCAAATCCCTTATACTTCAGGTAGCGGCGGACAGTGTCAAAAACCACGATAGGCCGGGCGTTGCCCAGGTGAATAAAGTTATAGGTGGTGGGCCCGCAAACATACATGGCCACTTTGCCCGGCTCCCGGGGTTTAAATTCTTCCTTTTGCCTGGTCAGGGTGTTATACACGCGCAAACCTCGATTCCCCCTTTTATACCCATGAAAATAAACTTTCCTCAAAACCTTACTCCGGCTTACTTCGCTGTTTTTCCAATTCCGCCACGCGTTGTTCCAACCTTTCAATGGTTTTCTGCATAGCGTACATAGCTTCGGCCACAGGGTCGGGCAGCAGGTCGTGCCGCAAATCAATAATGGATACCCCGGCCGTACCCACTTTTTCACCATCCCGAATAACCACTTTGCCCGGCACCCCGACAACGGTGCTGTTGGGCGGCACGGGTTTCAACACCACGGAACCGGCGCCGATCTTGCTGTTTTCTCCCACCTTGAACGATCCCAATATTTTGGCCCCGGTACTGATGACCACGTTATCCCCGATGGTGGGGTGACGCTTACCCTTTTCCTTGCCGGTGCCGCCCAAGGTTACCCCCTGGTAAATAGTCACATTGTTGCCTATTTCAGCAGTTTCTCCGATAACCACTCCCGCGCCGTGGTCGATGAACAGACCTTCGCCTATTTTGGCGCCCGGGTGGATTTCAATCTGGGTTATCGCCCGGGCAAACTGGGAAATCAGCCGGGCAACAAGGAAAAACCGGTGCCGGTAAAAAAAATGTGCTATCCGGTGCAAAATTATGGCATGCAGCCCGGGATAGCAAAGCAGCACCTCCAGCACCGATTTAGCGGCCGGATCCCTGTCAAAGACCGCCTGTATTTCTTTTCGGAGCCGACCGAAAAACAAATTAATCCCTACCTTTCAATTTTAGCATCATTGTATGCTTGCCTTTGCATGGCACCACTGAAAAATCCATAAGCCGTATTCTGCCTCTCTTGGTACCGCACCACAAACAAGATGGAAGTTATCCGTCGTCTTACGGGTTCGGTGGTCCCTACTGCGCTGGCTAATCTACGCGCCGGCGGCGGCCAGCGCGTTTTGCAGCCGGGTGATCACCCTTTGGCTGCCCAGCACGGGCAGCAGGTGGTGCAGTTCCGGGCCGCTGGTTTTTCCGGTTAACGCCACCCGCAGCGGCTGGTAAACCTTCTTGCCGCCCAGGCCCAGTTCCTTGGGCAGTTTTTTCAACAACCCCCGGGCCGTTTCTTCGTCAAGGACCGCCGGCAATGCAGCAAGTTTATCCTGCAGCGCCCGAAAAACCTCCGGCACCTGCTCCTGGGCCAGTATGTCCCGCGCCTGGGGATCTTCGTAACCAGGATCGACAAAAAATACCCGGGCTTGTTCTGTAACTTGATCCATATATTCAATGCGTTCCCTGATTGCCGCGGCAATCAAACGCGCCTTTTCCCACATGGTTTTGTCCGGGTTTTCCGGCAAATAACCCGCCTTTTGCAAGAACGGCACGGCCAGTTCGGTTATCCGCTCCAGTGAACTGTGCCGGATATAGTAACCGTTCAGCCAGTTCAGTTTTTCCAGATCAAATACTGCCGGGCTTTTGGACACCCGCTCCAGCGAAAACTGCTCCTGCAGTTGTTCCAGGGTTAATACCTCGTCTTCCGTGCCCGGAGACCAGCCCAGCAGGGCCAGAAAGTTTACCAGCGCCTCCGGCAAATACCCCAGTTCCCGGTATTGCTCAATGGATGTGGCACCGTGACGTTTGCTCATTTTGGAACGATCCTTGCCCAGTATCAGGGAAACATGTGCAAATGCGGGTACGGGCCAGCCCAGCGCTTCGTACAACAATACCTGCAAGGGCGTATTGGAAAGGTGTTCCTCGGCCCGCATTACGTGGGTGATACCCATGAAGTGGTCGTCTACCACCACGGCAAAATTATACGTGGGAATGCCGTCCGATTTAACGATTATAAAATCGCCTATGCCGGCGCAGTCAAAATTAACATCCCCCCGTACCTTATCCCTGACAGTAATCAGCTTGTCCGCAGGCACCCTAAACCTGATAACCGGTTTGCGCCCCTCCCCTTCCAGGCGCGCGCAGTCTTCCGGCGTCAAATCCCGGCATTTTCCGGTGTAACGGACCATATCCCCCGCCGCCAGCTGGCTCTCCCGCTGGGCAGCCAGTTCATCCTCGCTGCAATAACACCTGTAGGCCATTCCGTTAGCCAGCAACTGCTCCGCATAGCGTTTATACAGATCCAGGCGCTCGGTCTGGCGGTACGGCCCGCCGGGGCCGCCCACGTCGATCCCCTCGTCCCAATCCAGGCCGAGCCAGCGCAGGGAAGAAACAATATTTTCTTCCGATTCCCGAGAGGACCGCTCCAGATCGGTATCCTCGATACGCACTACGAACTTGCCGCCGTACCGGCGGGCAAAAAGCCAGTTAAAAAGGGCAGAACGCGCCCCACCGATATGTAAAGGCCCCGTCGGGCTGGGTGCAAACCTAACCTTGACTTCGCCGCTCAATATTGGTTCCACTCCTTACCATAGCTGTTTTTCGACACTTAATTATAACACTGCCCCTTACGGACTAGCAACTTTTAACACTGTTTTGCCAGATAAAAGAAAAGCCGTTCCGCGAAACGGATAACGGCGAAAAACCACCTGTCACTTTTATTATTGACTGTAACGGTACCGGTAAAACCGACGCCCCGCACATGTTATTTGCTGCAGTGAAGGGCTATCGCTGCCCTTGATATATGCAGGCCACCGCCTGGGCCGCGATACCCTCACCCCGGCCGGCAAAACCTAATTTTTCCGTGGTGGTGGCCTTCACATTCACCTGCTCCGGGGCCATAAACATGTTCCGGGCGATGTTTTCCCGCATCCGGTTTATGTAAGGAGCCATTTTGGGTGCCTGGGCGATTATGACGGCATCCACGTTGCCCACTTCCCAATGACGGGCATTCAATAAATTGATCACCTGCTTCAATAAAACCAGACTGGAAATGCCCCGGTAGCGCAGGTCAGTGTCGGGGAAGTGTCTGCCGATATCACCCGCGCCGGCCGCGCCCAACAGGGCATCCATAACGGCATGCACCAGCACATCGGCGTCCGAATGACCCTCCAGTCCCAAATGATACGGTATCTCGACCCCGCCCAAAATCAAAGACCGTCCTTTTACCAACCTGTGCACATCATACCCGATGCCCACCCGCAAAATCATCACCTCACCTTTGGGGGTCAGACTTAAACTTATTTAAACTAACCACAAAAACTTAATATGCAAATAAAAGAGTTAGTTTAAACTAGTTTAAGTCTGACCCCATCAATATTTGGGCCAGGGCGAAGTCTTCGGGGGTGGTGATTTTGATATTGGTGTATTCGCCTCGCACCAGTTTGACGGGCCGACCCAGGCGCTCCACCAGGGATGCGTCGTCCGTACCCTCGTACCCATCCCGGGCCGCCGCCCGGTGCGCCTCCATAAGCAGGTCGCGGCAAAATACCTGGGGGGTTTGTACCTGCCACAGCATTTCCCGGGGCAGGGTTTCCCGCACAAAGTTTTCCGCGCTGCCCATTTTAACGGTGTCTTTTACGGGCACCGCCAGTGTGGCGGCGCCCCAGCGCCGGGCCGCCCCGGCGACTGCCCGGATGTTGTCCGGCCTGGCCAGGGGACGCGCGCCGTCGTGCACCAATATCAGTTCAACGTCAGCGGGCAGTGCCCCGAGGCCCTGCCCGACCGATGCGCGGCGGCTGGCGCCGCCCGGTACAATTTTAATGTTTTCTCTTTGCAATATATCTGCCAGCGCCCCGGCAAATTGTGCTTCTTCGCCGGGCGTGACCACCAGGATAATGCCGTCCACCGGCACCGCCAGCAATGCCCGCAGGGAATGCTCCACCACAGGACGGCCGGCCAGGTCGAGCAACTGCTTGTTCACTGCCCGGCCCATCCGGGTGCTCCGGCCGGCGGCAGCCACCACGGCGTAAAAATTACCCAAGGACGTTCACCTCTTTGTACCGGTGGGCGTCCTGCTGCACATCGTTGCGGTTCTCGGTCTTGGGTTTGGCAAAAATCATACGCCCCGCCGCCGTTTGCAGCACGCTGGTGACCAGCACGGTAATGGTTTTGTTCATGAAACGTTTACCGCCATCCACCACGATCATGGTCCCGTCGTCCAGGTAGGCCACACCTTGTCCGGGTTCCTTGCCTTCTTTAACCACCTGCACCAGCATTTCCTCTCCCGGCAGCACAACCGGCTTGACGGCATTGGCCAGCTCATTTATGTTGAGCACCCTGACGCCATGCAGTTCGGCCACCTTGTTCAAATTGAAATCATTGGTGATAATTTTTGCGTTTAATTTTTGCGCCAGCTTGACCAGCTTGGTGTCCACCTCCAAAGATTCGTCAATTCCTTTGGTGTTATCGTAGACAATCACTTTAACGGCAGAGCCCTTACGCAAATTGTTCAGAATATCCAGGCCGCGTCGCCCCCGGTTACGCTTGAGCAAATCTGAGGAATCAGCGATATGGCGCAGTTCCTCCAGCACAAAACCGGGCACCAACAGGGTCCCTTCGATAAACCCGCTGTCGGCCAGATCCGCGATGCGCCCGTCAATGATCACGCTGGTATCCAGGATTTTTTGGATACCAGGCTGCTTACAATCCGCAGTTGCCTTTTCCTTAACACCACCCAGGCGGGAAAGGCTGCTGAAAAATCCCATAATTTCTTCGCGTTTTTTTATGCTGACCGCCAATCCCAGGTAGCCGAGCAGAAGCGTCACCGCTATCCGGACCAGCATGCCGATAAAGCCCATGAAAGAAAAAACTTGACCTAATAAATTAGCTATTATGAGTCCGATAATCAACCCCACCGAGCCCATAACCAGGTCCTGCACAGGCATCTTGCTGAGCATTTGCTCCAGCAGGGCAGTAAGCCACAGGGAGAATCGAATCAGCCAGGGTGTCAATAAAATGCCCGCCACCAGACCGACCAGGGTAGTTAAACCGATGAAGCCCATTTCCATGGTCTCAGTCAGGGGCAGCAAACCAAGTTCAGATAGGTATAAACCTACATAACCCCCGGCAGCCGCAAATAAAATCACCATAAAAATGAAGACAATTTTTTTCACCATGTCCCGTTTCACCTCCTTTACTGTTAATTATTATTTACATAGGTATTTTATTCTATTATGATTGATTTCCCGGTTTGTTTCAACCTCCTTTGGAGATTTTTTCCGGCAAATAAAAATACGTCAGATTATACTGACGTATTAGGCGAATGCCTGATCTATCATGGTTTTTGTTTTATCTTCTTCCATTTCCGTAGCCAGCACCAGTTCGCTTACCAAAATCTGCCGGGCATTTTCCAGCATTTTTCTCTCCCCGGAGGAAAGCCCTTTTTCTCTGTCCCTTTTAACCAGGTTTCTAACCACTTCCGCCACCTCATAGATGTTGCCGCTTTTTATTTTTTCCAAGTTGGCCCGATAGCGTCTGTTCCAGTTGTCTGACATGCTGGTGGACTTTTCGCTGAGAATCCCCATAACCCGTTGCACCCCATCACCATCTATGACCTGGCGCAAGCCCACTTCCTTGCAGTTGGTAATGGGGATCATCACTTTCATATCCCCCACCGGCAACCTGAGAATGTAATACTGTCTGGTTTCCCCGAGAACTTCTTTTTCCTCAATGGCCTCAATAATTCCGGCCCCATGCATGGGATAGACAACCTTATCTCCTATTTTAAACAATTCCCGGACCTCCTTACAATATTCATAAATTAATATACCACAGAAGCAGAATATTGTCAAGGAAATCTAATATTTTAGCATAGCATGCACATTGTGTCAACAATATTTTTGAAATTCGAAAGTTTGACAGGACAAGCCGCCGGCCGTTATAATTACTGCAAGGTTTTAAAATCATAAAGGATGGTGAAACCGTTTGCTCAAAGATATTATCTACGATGAATTTCAACATACGGTTTCTGAATTACTGCTCTACAACCGGAGCATCCTGGATCTTCTGGCAAAATCGCAGGAAACCAACGCCAGAATGAACCGGGCCATCATCAAATCAGTTACCGGCTGTGGGTGTTTAAAAATAAATGCCAATAAAAAGCAAATTCCCTCCGGATCAACCCTGGAGGAACTGAAAAAGTACCTGGATTCACACCTGGATGGTGAATTGTGTGAATCGTGCCGGGAAGCACTGGAACTGGAAATGGGGCGCACCCTTTTTTACATGGCCGCCCTGTGCAATTTGCTCGACCTGAACATGTACGACATATTAATCAAGGAACAGAAAAAACTTAAAACCCTGGGTATATACAACCTGGCGTAAATCTTTAGCGCAAGCTTCTTTATAATTATAGATATTCAACAACGGCAGTCGATTTTCCTTTATCGCTGCAATTACATTAATTACATATTTACGTAAAAATAAGAAAGACAATAAAAAAGGGACAAACGCCCATGCCTGCCGCCTGCGCGGCACCATCAGGGAATGAAAAAGCGGTGTGGGGGGCCGGCAGTTCCCCGCAAGTGACGTCCCGGAGCACCGGTAAGCACCCTGCGCAGCGAGGCTGTGAAACCGGACGAGCGGCTACCCGTTCCGGGCATACCCGCAGGGCATAAGCAAGATGCACGGCGAATTGAAGCCGGTCCGGTTTCGGAAATAGGAAAGGGGACACACCTCCTCTTCGGGGATTGGCTTTGGGGTCGGAGGTATGTCCCCAACTAGTAGCCGCTGGTGCGCATCACGCGCGGGAGTTCTTTAAAAAGCGCGCATTAAATCAGCTCCCTTAATCGCGCGCTTTTTAATACTTCAAACCTTAGCCCTTGCCATAAACATGGCAAGGCATAGAATGAAGTGGGAACGCAGCGGGGACCACCGGTCCTAAAAGGAAGATACTATTTTTCAGGACAGGCACCGGTAAAAGGGGACAGGCACCGATTCACAAAACTAACCAGTGCCTGTCCCTTTTTTACACATGTCGCTCCTGGGTAAGCTGGTCGCGGTACCGCTGCAGGCCCTCTTTGATAGAACGCGCCCGCACCTCTCCGATACCCTCCACGGCATCCAGTTCCTCAATGGTGGCCCCCAGCACCTTGCGTAGCGAGCCAAACTCCCGCACCAGGTTTTCCACCACCTGCAAGGGTAGCCGGGGGATCTTTTGTAGTATGCGGTAACCCCGGGGCGCCACTCCCTGGTCCAAAATGCTGGCACTACCGGGGTAACCGAGCGCACGGGCAATCAAAGTGAGGTCCAGCAGATCCTCGGCCGGCCAGCTGCTAATCATGGCCATGACGCTTTCCGGCGGTTTTTCACCGCTTAAGGCAGCATAATCCTGAACCATCAGCAGTCCCTCGTCCTCCACATTGACCACCAACTCTTCCAACTGCATGGTAATAAGCCGGCCCTCGGTGCCCAGTTCGCAAATGTAACGCCTGATCTCACTGGCTATCCTTAATACCATTTCCGTGCGCTGAATGGCTTTTGCAACATCATACAGGGTCACGGCTTCCGCAAACTCCAGGATGCTCAAATTAGCCACCACGCGGTTTAGCACATTGCGGTACTTTTCCAGAGTTTGCATGGCCTGGTTGGCCTTGGTGATAATGACCCCCAATTCCCTCAATACATATTTGAGATTGCCTTTATATATGGTAATGACACTCCGCCGTTGCGAGATGGAAATGACCAGGTAACCGGTTTGTTTGGCCACCCGTTCCGCTGTGCGGTGCCGGATACCCGTCTCGCTGGAAGGAATGCTTAAATTGGGGATTAACTGCGTGTTGGCGGCAATGATGCGTTTCACGTCCTCACTGATAATGATGGCCCCGTCCATTTTGGCCAGTTCGTAAAGGTTGGCCGGGGTAAATTCGGCATCTACGGCAAAACCGCCTTCCGCTAACTCCATAACCTCGGGGCCGTCGCCAATTACCAGCAGGCCGCCTGTCTTGGCCCGTAATATATTTTCCATTCCTTCCCGCAGCGGCGTGCCCGGTGCAACTATTCGCAGAACATCCAGCAACCTGTCTTCCATTGTTCCTCCTTTATGTTACCCTCGATTATTAAACACGCTATGCCGGAGTGTCGTCATTTAAAACACTAAATCAAGCGCTTCCGACAGCGTAGCGGCTTCCAATACTTGAATTCCGTCCAGTTCCGGCAAACCCTTTTGCCGGGGCGCCACGCAGCGGCCAAATCCCAGCTGGGCGGCCTCCCGAATTCTTTTATCTGCAGCGGTGACGGGCCTGAGTTCTCCGGTCAAACCCAACTCCCCCATTACCACCGTGCGGCCGTCCATGGGGCGGTCCCGAAAACTGGAGGCAATGGCCGCAGCTATGCCCAAATCCGCAGCAGGTTCATCGATTTTTACGCCACCTACCACGTTGACATAGGCGTCGTAATTGCCCAGCATCAACCCCAGCCGTTTTTCCAGCACCGCCATAATCAGGGCCACCCGGTTATGGTCCACCCCGGCAGTCATGCGCCTGGGCACCCCGAATGACGTCGGGCAGACCAGGGCCTGAATTTCCACCAAAAGCGGCCGGGTACCTTCCAGCGTAGGCACCACCACTGTTCCGGCCACGTCCCGGTAAGCATGGTCCATCAAGAAAAAGGAGGAAGGATTGGCTATTTCGTGCAGCCCGGCGCCGGACATCTCAAAAACCCCGATCTCATTGGTGGAACCGAAGCGGTTTTTTACGCCACGCAGGATGCGAAATGACTGGTGACGTTCCCCTTCGATATACAGCACCGCGTCCACCATGTGTTCCATAACCCGGGGCCCGGCAATGGTACCCTCCTTGGTAACATGTCCCACCACAAAAACAGAAACGGAACGGTCCTTGGCCAGGCGCATGAGGCGGGCTGTGCATTCCCGTACCTGGCTCACGCTGCCGGGGGCTGAAGTAACGTCCGGCAAATACATGGTCTGGATGGAGTCCACCACCAACAGCGCGGGGTTTATCTCCGCCACCTGCCCATCCACGGCTTCCAGGTCGGTTTCCGTATACAGATATAACTCGGAATTGCTTGTACCAAGCCGGTCCGCCCGTAGTTTAATCTGGCGGGGGGACTCTTCCCCGGACACGTAAAGTACCCGGCGGCCGCTGGAACTTACCGCCCCCGCCACCTGCAACAGCAAGGTGGACTTGCCTATGCCCGGATCGCCTCCCAGCAATACCAGGGAACCGGGCACTACTCCGCCGCCCAGTACCCGGTCCAACTCCGTCATGCCGGTGGAGCAGCGTTCATTATCCAACGGCGACACCTCGGTTACCGATCGCGGGCGTTCCCGACCGCCGCTTCCCCGACCGGCGCGTCCGGGGGCGACCACTTCCTCCACGTAGCTGTTCCACGCACCGCACCCGGCGCAGCGCCCGAGCCAGCGGGAGGTAAAGTGCCCGCATATGTTGCAGTAATAACCGGTTTTTTTTGCAGGCATGGCAAATACTCCCGAGGATAATTATATTGTTATATTATAGCACAATAAATCATGCTTTATAAAGAGTATGAACATGTACCAAAATGGAGCCAGGCAAAAAAAGGGGACAGGCACCATTTTCAAAAAACGAAAATGGAGCCAAGCAAAAAAGGGGACAGGCACCATTTTCAAAAAACGAAAATGGAGCCAGTCCCCTTTTTTGCCTCCTTTTTGGTATACTTAACAAAGGAAAAAACCGGGCAGGAAGCAAAGTTTACTTCTTGCCCGGTTTTAAACCAAACCGTTATATTTTTTCCACCTGCAGGCCGCCGTCGGCTTCTTTGTCAATGCGCACGCGGTCGCCGCGTTTGAAGGTGCCGCGAAGCATTTCCTCGGACAAGCGGTCTTCAATTTCCTTTTGAATGGCCCGGCGCAGCGGTCTGGCGCCGTAATTCTCGTCGAAGCCTTCCCTGGCCAGGTATTCCTTGGCCGCTTCGGAAACCTCGATGGCAATGTCGTTATCAGCCAGCCGTTTGGCCACTTCCTGCACCATGAGGCCCACAATATCCTTAATATGCTCCTGGCTCAAGGAATGGAAGACAATAATTTCGTCAATACGGTTGAGAAACTCGGGCCGGAAGGCGCGGCGCAGTTCATCGGTTACTTTTTTCTTCATGGTCTCATAACCGGTTTCCTGCCCTTCCTCGTCTTTGAAGCCCAGCCTGGTCTCCCGCCTGATCAAGTCCACGCCCACGTTGGAGGTCATGATGATGACGGTATTGCGAAAGTCAACCGTACGGCCCTTGGCGTCAGTAAGCCGGCCGTCCTCCAGCACCTGCAGCAGGATGTTGAACACATCCGGATGCGCCTTTTCAATCTCATCCAGCAGCACCACTGAATATGGTTTGCGCCGCACGGCCTCGGTAAGCTGGCCGCCTTCATCATAGCCCACGTATCCCGGGGGCGCGCCCACCAGCCGGCTGACAGCGTGCTTCTCCATGTATTCGCTCATATCGATGCGCACCATGGCGTCCTCGTCGCCGAACATGGCCTCGGCCAGCGCCCTGGCCAGTTCAGTTTTACCCACCCCGGTGGGCCCGAGGAAGATGAACGAGCCGATGGGCCGCTTGGGATCCTTGAGGCCCGCGCGGGCCCGGCGGATGGCCCGGGATACCGCTCTGACCGCCTCATCCTGGCCGATCACCCGCTGGTGCAGTATTTCTTCCATACGCAGCAGGCGTTCGGATTCTTCCTCGGCCAGCTTGCGCACCGGAATGCCGGTCCAACTGGCCACAACCTGGGCGATGTCCTCCTCGGCCACTTCCAGTTCCTCGCCGCCTTTTTTCTGCTGCCAGTCAGAACGCCGGGTTTCCAGTTCCTCCCGCAGCTTGCTCTCTTCATCCCGCAACTGGGCCGCCTTTTCAAATTCCTGGTTATTTACGGCAGCTTCCTTTTCCTTGCGTACTTCTTCAATACGCTGCTCCAGGTCTTTCACGTCCGGCGGCGCAGTAAAGGCCCGCAGCCTAACCCGGGAGCCCGCTTCATCCATCAGGTCAATGGCTTTATCCGGAAGGAACCGGTCGGTAATGTACCGGTCGCTCAGCCGAGCCGCCGCCGTCAGGGCCGCGTCACTGATCCGCACCCGGTGATGAGCCTCATACTTGTCGCGCAGCCCTTTTAGTATTTCCACCGTTTCCTCCACGGTGGGTTCTTCCACGGTAATGGGTTGGAAGCGGCGCTCCAGGGCGGAATCGCGCTCGATGTGCTTTCTGTATTCATCCAGGGTGGTGGCCCCAATGCACTGCAGTTCACCCCTGGCCAGGGCCGGCTTTAATATATTGGCGGCGTCAATGGCCCCCTCCGCCGCTCCGGCACCGATGATGGTGTGCAGTTCGTCAATAAAAACAATTATATTTTTCTCCCGGGTGATTTCCTCCACTACCTTTTTCAACCGGTCCTCGAACTCGCCCCGGTACTTGGTTCCGGCCACCAGGGAAGCCAGGTCCAGGGTAACCAGGCGCTTGTTGAGCAGCACCTCGGGCACGTTGCCGGCCACGATGCGCTGGGCCAGGCCCTCCACCACGGCCGTTTTGCCCACACCGGGGTCGCCGATGAGCACGGGATTGTTTTTGGTGCGGCGGCTTAAAATCTGCACTACCCGCTCGATTTCTTTTTCCCGCCCCACCACGGGATCCAGTTTATCATCCCGGGCCATGGCCGTCAGGTCCCGTCCGAACTGGTCCAGGGTGACCGTCTTGCTGCCACAGGCGCCACCGGCGCAACCCGGCTGGTTCGGCTGCCCCTGCGGCGCCCCGCCGGCACCGCCCAGCATCTGGATCACCAATTGGCGCACCTTGTCCTGATCCACGCCCAGCGCAGCCAGCACCCGGGCGGCTACGCCTTCGCCTTCCCGGATCAGGCCCAGCAATAAATGTTCGGTGCCCACGTAATTGGTTCCCATACGGCGGGCCTCATCCACGGACAGTTCCAGCACCCTTTTCACCCGCGGGGTAAGGGCCATTTCCCGGGGGGCTTCCTCCCCCTTGCCGATGGACTGGAGCACTAATTCGCGCACCTTATCGGCTTGAATGCCCAGCCCGGCCAGAGCCTTGGCGGCCACACCCTCGCCCTCGCTGATCAATCCCAACAATATATGCTCAGTGCCCACATATGGATGATTCAACTGCCTGGCCTCTTCTTGTGCCAGCATGAGCACCTTTTGTGCCCGTTGTGTAAACCTACCGAACAACATCTTTTATCACCTCTGATTGAGTTTACTTCTAATAATATTTGCTCTCATATTATCCCGTTGCGCGGGGCTTAAATCTCCCTGCGCCTGTTTCAACAAGTATGCCGGGCGGGTCATTACCATCAACTCCGTCAACTGCTCGGGAGCAATGCCGGTTATCATCTGCAAATCTACACCCAAGCGCACGTCGGATATGCGGCGCATAGCTTCCTCCGAAGACATCATGTGCGCGTGCATCAGGGTTCCGTAAGAACGGCCCACCCTGTCCGCCAGCTGTTCCCGGCGTTGCTGCAGCAAGGCCTTGCGGGCCTCCCGCTCCCGGGCCAGCAACTGCCCGGTGATGGAATTGAGACTGCTGATTATTTCTTCCTCCGAATGTCCCAGGGTTACCTGGTTACTGAGTTGGAACAGGTTGCCCAAGGCCTCTGTGCCCTCGCCATACAGGCCCCGTACCGTAAATCCCAACTTGGAAATGGAGGCCAGCACTCCCCTGATCTGGTCCACCAGCACCAGGCCGGGCAGGTGCAGCATTACCGACGCCCGCAAACCCGTGCCGGCATTGGTGGGACAGGCGGTCAGGTAGCCATATTTACTGGAAAAGGCGTAGTCCAGCGTCTTTTCCAGACCATCGTCAATCTTGTCAGCCATTTCCCAGGCCTTTTCCAACTGCAGTCCCGGCAGCAAACACTGGATACGCAAATGGTCTTCTTCATTGACCATGATGCTGACCAGTTCATCATCCCGCAAGGCCACGGCTTTTTTCTCATGTTCCTCCAGCAAATTGGGGCTGATCAAGTGCTTTTCCACTAGTATTTGTCTTTCCACAGGGCTTAATTCCGCCATGCGGTTCATCTCGAGGATGCCCGCCTGCTTCACAAGTTCCCCGTTTTCCAGGGCCAACTGGACCGCATGGATGACCTGTTCAGCCTTTTCCCGGTCCAGCAGGTGCGGAAAGGAGTAGCCGTGCAAATTACGGGCAATCCTGATGCGGCTGCTGACCACGATATCCCCTTCCGGGGCGCCCGCTCCCATCCAGCCGCTTCTGGCGCTGTTTACCGTTTTCTTTATGCCCATGCTTTCGCCCCCCTTACAACTGTTTCTCCAGTTCCTTGATCTGATCACGCAACTGAGCCGCCTCTTCAAATGCCTCCCGGTTCACGGCGTCCTGCAACCGGGCCCGCAAGGTTTCAATTTTCCTAAGCAGCCGGGCCCGCCCGCCGGCGCGCTCGGGCACTTTGCCGGTATGGGTGCTGGAACCATGAATCCGGCGCATCAAGGGCTCCAGGCGATCGCCGAAATGTTTGTAGCAGTCACCACAGCCAAACAACCCTTTCTTGGCCAGAAGGCTTTCCGGCGCACCGCACGCCGGGCACCCCGCCTCCTTACGGGTGTGCGGGGCGAAATTTTGCGTCCCCGGCACCTGGTTCCAGAAACCGGCCAAAAAATTATGCAGGTTCATCTGGGGCATGAAGTTGAATCCCTCGGCCTGCAGCTGCCCGGCGCAAACTTCGCACAGGTGCATCTTTTTTTGCTTGTTATTGATAATCTCCGTGTAATGCACGGTAGCCGGTCTTTCCTGACACTTTTCACAAAGCATCGCCATACCCCCCGTTACTTCAAGTTTTTAAACAAAGTTATTAATATCGCTTTTAATATATTGGCCCGCAACTGGTCACGTGCCGGCAAACCAATGCGCAGTACATTGCGGCTAATGGCGGCTTTGACCAGGGCGGCCTCCCGCGGGGCGATAACCTGTTCCTCCAGCAACCGGGCCAGAATGGCGGTGGCGCTGCGCTCGGAAATTCGATCACCCACCAGGTTGACCACCTCGTTTACCAGGTCCAGTTCGTCGGCATTAAGCGGCACCTTGACGATCCGTACATATCCGCCGCCGCCTCGCCTGCTCTCCACCATATAGCCCCTTTCAATGGTAAATCTGGTGGCGAGCACGTAATTAATCTGCGACGGGGCGCAATTGAACTTTTCGGCCAGTTCGTTGCGCTGAATTTCCACCAGCTTTTGCTCGCTTTGTTCAATTAACCGGTGTAAGTATTTTTCAATTATATTGGCCATGCTGGACATTTGGTTTCTTTGAACACCTCCCGCTGAGAACCTTACTCGCCAAGTCTCCGTTATCTTGCGGGGTCGGTAGCCCCTGCCGCGCCGGCGGGACCTTGACCGGGTCATTATCTGACACCGGCTTTGACTTTGACTTTGCCTTACCTTAACCTTAGTATGCACTTGATTTTTTACATTTTCAAGCTGCAGATAAGGCTAAATTTGCTTGACTTAATTAATTATCTCTTAATTTTTAATCTTTCCGTTTGATTTTGTTTACATACATATTGTTTTGCAAAAAGAAACAACAAAAAGGGGACTGGCTCTTTTTTCGTTTTTTGAAAAAAGTGCCTGTCCCCCTTTTTTGCTTATTAGGCCCCGTAAAATGGAACAGGCTCCGGTAAAAGGGGTACAGGCACCGATTCACAAATCGAATCGGAGCCTGTACCCTTTTACCGGAGCCAGTCCCCTTTTTGTTGTTTGGCTCCCCGAGCTGGATTCGAACCAGCAACCCTCCGGTTAACAGCCGGATGCTCTACCGTTGAGCTATCGAGGAATAAATGGTGGAGATGACCGGATTCGAACCGGTGACCCCCTGCTTGCAAGGCAGGTGCTCTCCCACTGAGCTACACCCCCATGATGGTCGCCTGCCGCCGGTTTACCGCCTTACTCAGCGAACGGTACTGCTTCACCGACCACCGACCACAAAATTGGTGGGCCTGGGTGGACTCGAACCACCGACCTCACGCTTATCAGGCGTGCGCTCTGACCGGCTGAGCTACAAGCCCATGTTGGCAACTCGCCTTAAGATTTCGGTCACAGCAAAGTTGCTTGTTACATAGATGCTGTAACCGACATCTTAAATAATACCACAGCGCACGCCTCTAGTCAACAGACAGTTTATGCCACTGTTGCTTAATTATTAACTATCCCGGGGTTTCATCAGCGGGAACAGGATAACATCCCTGATTGACGCCGAACCGGTCAACAACATCACCAGCCGGTCAATGCCGATACCTAATCCTCCGGCGGGCGGCATACCGTATTCCAGCGCGTTAATATAATCTTCGTCCATCATGTGGGCTTCATCATCACCGGCGCGCCTTTTTTCCAGCTGTTTCAAGAACCTTTCCTTCTGATCCAGCGGGTCGTTCAATTCGGAAAAAGCGTTGGCCATTTCCCGCCCGTAAATAAACAGCTCAAAACGGTAGGTAAGGTCGGGCCTGTCCTCCTTTTTCTTGGCCAGCGGCGATATATCAAGCGGGTAATCGTAAATAAACGTGGGCTGTATTAAATTGGGTTCCACCTTTTCTTCAAACACTTTATTTAAAACAGACCCCCAGGATTCCCCGCGCTCCACTTCCAAATGCAAGTGCTGCACCGCGGCGTAAGCCTCTTCATCCGTTTGCAGCGCCGCAAAGTCCACCCCGCTGTATTTTTTTACCGCCTCCAGCATGGGCACGCGCGCCCAGGGCTTGTCCAGGCTGATTTCCACATCGTCGTAACGCACGGCAGATGTGCCCAGCACCTCTTTGGCAACGTTATAAATAAGATCCTCGGTCAGATCCATCATATCATTGTAGTCCGCGTAGGCCTGGTAAAGCTCCAGCATGGTAAACTCCGGGTTATGCTTGGTGCTGATCCCTTCGTTGCGGAAATTGCGGTTGATTTCGTAAACCCGATCAAATCCGCCCACCAGCAGGCGCTTCAAGTATAACTCCGGCGCGATGCGCAGGTACAGGTCCATATCCAGTGCGTTATGGTGCGTTATAAAAGGACGGGCCGTGGCGCCGCCGGCAATGGGGTGCATCATGGGGGTCTCCACTTCCAGGAACCCCTTTTGCTCCAGGTAATTGCGAATGGCGTGCACGATACGACTGCGCTTGACAAAGGTCTCTTTGACACCGGGGTTGACAATCAGGTCCACATAACGCTGCCGGTAACGCAGTTCCACATCCCGCAGGCCGTGCCATTTTTCAGGCAACGGGCGCAGGGATTTGCTGAGCAGGCGCAGGGCTTGGGCTGCCACGGTGACCTCTCCCATCCGGGTCTTGAATACCTTGCCGGTCACCCCCACAATATCGCCGATATCAAGCTTGGTAAACAAATCGTAGGCCTCTTCGCCGATATCATTGAACCGCGCGTATAATTGAATCCGGCCCACACTGTCCTGCAAATTGGCAAAGGATGCCTTGCCGTGCCCCCGCTTGGCCATAATGCGACCGGCCAGGGTTACCTGCCGGCCCTCGAAGTCGTCATAGTTGTCCAAAATTTCCCGGGTGGTATGGGTAGCTTCATACTTGCCGCCGTATGGCTCAATACCCTGCTCCCGGAATTCGGCCAGTTTCTCTAACCGTACCCGTATCAACTCATTCAGGTCCGTCTCTTTATCAATTATTTTGTTATTGCTGTTATGTACTTTTTCATGGGACATTACTTGTCTTAACCTCCGGAGCTTTGGAAACTACATGATAATATCCAAAATTTCATATTTTAAAACGCCGGCAGGCACTGTAACGTCAACAGTCTCTCCCTTGTTTTTGCCCAGAATGGCTTTGCCCACCGGAGATTCATTGGAAATTTTATTTTTTTCCGGGTCGGCTTCCGCCGAACCAACAATTGTATATTTAACTTCATCGCCAAACTCCACGTCGCGCAAGAGCACCGTGGAACCAATGGACACAACTTCGGTGCCCAGGTTTTCATCATCAATTATTTTGGCGTTGCGCAGCATTTTTTCCAAAGTTAGAATGCGGCCCTCAATAAAAGCCTGCTCGTTTTTGGCATCTTCGTACTCAGAGTTTTCGCTGATGTCGCCAAACTCAATGGCTTGTTTAATGCGCTGGGCCACTTCCCGCCGGCGCACGGTTTTTAATTGCTGGAGTTCTTCTTCCAACTTTTTTAGGCCTTCTAAGGTGAGAATAACTTCTTTATTATTGGTCATACTTGATCTCCTCAACGTTATCTTTTTTTACAGAACAATATATGTTTTTCCCCATGATTTATTCAAAGAAAAACCAGGAGAAAAACGTATTATTAACAAAAACCCCCAGTTACTATTAAAGCACTGCAAAAGGGATTTTTGCAGTGCCTTTTATTTTGTTGTTTCATTCCATAACATTATATGAAGGCCTTTATACTTTGTCAAGGTAATGTAAAGAATATGCAACAAGTTATTTTACCCCGGCCATGGCCAGCGCGGCCCGGGCCCGCTCCCTGATGCGTGATATTTCTTCCGGGCTCACCGCCCTTTCAAAACTGCGGAAACCGGCCAGGCGAAAACCGTGCTTGCGGGCCAACCGGGAGATTTCCTCCACCTGCTGCAATGACAAGTCACGCCCCAGGGTGAAACTTTCAAACCGGCCTTCCATGGCCAGCATCATAGTTTCCGCCATACACGCGTAGGACATGCCCGGGGGAAAGCCGAAATTAAAGTTGAAATTGACCTCGCCGGGCACTTCCACCACACCGCCTTCGATGACCAGTACGTCCTTGCGCTTTTCGGCCACCTGTTTGGATACGTTGCGGGGGCGACTGACGTCACACACCACCGCCCCGGGCATCAGGTCTTCCGGGCCGATAATGGTATCCACGGCACTGGTAACGGTAATGACGATCTGGGCATTTTGCAAGGCTTGCTTGATATCCGAAGTTACCCGGGCCGCAACCCCGGTTTCATACAATATTTTGTGGGACAGTTCTTCCAGGCGTTTTTTTTCCCTGGCCACCAGGGTCAGGGAACGCACATCCCGGGCCAGCATGCGGGCGCACACCCGCCCGATGGACCCGGTGGCACCCACCACCACGGCGTGGCATTTTTGCAGATCATGCCCCATCAAGCGCGCCGCTTCCTTGGCGCCCTCCAGCGCCGTGGCCACGGTATAGCTGTTGCCGGTGGTGACGGCGATATCCAGGTTTTTCGCCACCGTGATACCGGCATCCCCGACCACGGAAGTAAATGCGCCCAGCCCCAGTATTTTAGCCCCCAAC
This sequence comes from Desulfoscipio geothermicus DSM 3669, assembly GCF_900115975.1. Lineage (GTDB taxonomy): Bacteria > Bacillota > Desulfotomaculia > Desulfotomaculales > Desulfallaceae > Desulfoscipio > Desulfoscipio geothermicus. The sequence continues at coordinate 56,235 of NZ_FOYM01000018.1, read as the reverse complement.
TTCTGGGCCAGTTTACCGGTTTGAATAATTTTATTGAGCACCTGTTTCTCGGGCAGTTCCACCATTAAACGGGCGGTTATGGGGCAGGCCACGAACCAGCCCTCCGCCCGGGCGTGCGGTGAACATACGCCGGTTATTCTGGATACCTTGATGGGCGGCGAGTATTTAAACAAACCTTCCACCAGGCGGGGCGGCAACTTGCCCAAAAGGCCGAATTTCCTGGCAATGTCGTTAATATCCAGAGGGTGAATCATGAAAGCAAATGTATGCACCAATAAATTCCTCCCCTAATTACCGGCCTTGACGGCCCGGATTACCGCCGCCACTTCGGCAGGATCCACATATTTGTCTTCCTTGAGGGGGGACTCCCCGATTTCCAGGCCCACCACTTCCTTGTCCAGCACGGCCCGGATAATTTTAATTCTTTTATCGGAGCCGATGACTACCACCTGATCGTAAGAGTGAGCCTTGGCAATCAACTCCATGATGCTGTCAAACAGTTCGATGCCGCTTTTTTGCCGGACATAATCCAGTCGCTCGGCTTCGCTCATCAGCAGCGCGAAATCCACCCCTTCATCCTGCAGCAGCGCATAAATTTCCTCGCGGTTGGCGATGGGAAAGCCGATCACCGCCACACTTTTGCCCTTGCGCACCTCACCCAGGCTTTCCAGGCGAGATACCAAGGTGCGGTCGATGCCCAGGCCGGCTGCCACATCTGTCTGGGAAAGCCCCGCCGAGCGAAGCCGTAGAATCTCATTGATTAAGGTGTCTATCTTGTGTCTGCTGACCACCTTGTCGCCGATGCGGATTAAGTCCACGGCCCCAGCCTCCCCCAAAACTGTGCACAATATTGTGTACAGCACTATTTTAACAGCAGTTCCCAAATAAGTCAAAGCCTATTCTACTTTAAAAAACAGCAAGCATGCAAAAAGCCGCCTTTAGCAGGCGGCGCGTCTAGTCTTGCTCTTCTTGCAGCATCTCCCAAAATTCCTCCGTAAAAAACCGGTAACTGCAGCCCTGGTTGACTCGCGCCCGCAAGCGGGCGGCACCACGCAAACCTTTGGTGTACCAGGCCAGGTGCTTGCGCATCTCCCGGTTGGCCACGTCTTCCCCCTTGGTTTCCACCAGCAGCTTGTAATGCCGGACGGCGGTTTCCCGGCGCTCTTCCCAAGTGGGGGGCGGCAATATTTCCCCGGTGGCCAGGTAATGCACTGTGCGGCTGAAAATCCACGGGTTCCCCGCCGCCGCCCGCCCGATCATCACCCCGTCACACCCCGTAACCCGCAGCATCCGCGCGGCGTCCCTCGGGGTGCCTATGTCACCGTTGCCGATCACCGGTACGTCCACGGTTTCCTTTACCTGCCTGATAATTTCCCAATCGGCGACGCCGCTGTAAAACTGCGACCGGGTGCGTCCGTGCACCGTCACCGCCGCCGCACCGGCTTGCACCATCAGGCGGGCCAGTTCCACGGCGTTGACTGAATCCTCATCCCACCCCTTGCGCATCTTTACCGTTACCGGGCAGTCCACCCGGGACACCACCGCCGCCACTATGCGGGCCGCCCGTTCCGGGTCGCGCATCAGAGCGGCCCCCTCGCCGTTTTTGACTATTTTGGGGGTGGGGCAGCCCATATTGATGTCTATAATGTCCGCGCCCCGCCCGGCCACAATCTCCGCTGCCCGGGCCATGTATTCCACGCTGCTGCCGAATATTTGCATGCTGATGGGCCCCTTTTCCCCACGGCAGTCCAGCAAAATATTGGTTTTAGGATTGCCGTAAATAAGGGCCTGGTCGCTGATCATTTCCGTACAAACCAGGCCGCAACCGTGTTCGCGGGCTAAAATCCGAAAAGCGCGGTCGGTTACCCCCGCCATGGGCGCCGCCACCACCGGGTTGGCTATCGTCACCCCGCCAATATGAAAGGCCGCCGGCAGCCGACGGTCGGTATTCGGTGGTAGACTGGACATGTTTACTCCATCCTTTTACAGTACGCTTAAAAAATTAATGGCTGTTGCGTTCATATATGATCCGCAATCCGTTTAAGGTAAGATATTTATCTACCCGGTCAATGATGGGCGTTTCCCCGGCAATCAGTTCGGCCAGCCCGCCGGTGGCAATAACCCTGGGGATGCCGGCCATTTCCTTTTTCATCCGCCTTACAACCTCGTTAACCTGTCCTGCAAAACCGTACACAATCCCGGACTGCATGCTGTTCACGGTATTTTTGCCGATTACGGAAGGGGGTTTCACCAGCTCCACCCGGGGAAGTTTGGCCGCCCGGGCAAACAGCGCCTCGGTGGAGATACCGATTCCGGGGGCGATGGCCCCGCCAAGGTACTCTCCCTTGCCGGAAATGGCGCAAAATGTGGTGGCTGTGCCAAAGTCCACGATAATGAGCGGCCCGCCATATTGTTCGTAGGCCGCCACCGCGTTGACAATCCGGTCGGCTCCCACTTCCCGCGGGTTTTCGTATTTAATGGGCATGCCGGTTTTGGTGCCCGGGCCCACGGTCAGCGGAGTAAAGCCGAAATATTTCCGGCAGGTCTTTTCCAGAACCGGGTTAATGGGCGGAACTACTGAAGATAATGCGCCGGCGTGAATTTCGGCCATGGACAATTTCGATGCTTCAAACAAGTTTTTCAAAAGCATGCCGTATTCATCGGCGGTACGATGCCGGGCGGTGGACAGGCGCCAGTTATGCACCAGGTCCCGCCCCCGGAAAACACCCAGCACTATATTAGTATTACCCACATCAAATACCAGTATCACCGGCAGTTCCCCTCTTTTCTTCCGTTAAACTGTTTGATCAGCGCAAAGGCTTGCGCAGCCGGGAACTTATAATAAAACTCCCCTTTGCACTACGCCAATTTTATCAGAACAACAAAACCCGCGCAATAACTTCCGTTTTACAGGACAACCCGGTTATAATATAATTTACCTTGCGAAATTGAAGCGATTTTGCCGGCGCCCGGCAGGGTGCACAAATGTGGGTGACAGGAAAATGTGGAACGGGCTGAACTGGAAAAACTGGCGCATAGCGGCCAAACTTGATCCTGATAAAAAACTGCGTGAGAATACCCTGCAAACAATTATTGATGCCGGGTTTGACGCCCTAATAGTGGGGGGCACCCAGGGGATCAACTCGGATAATACGGACGGATTGATCAACCTGATCCGGGAAGCAAATTACCCCGGCCCCCTGGTGCACGAAATAACTGTTCCGGGCGTGGTGGCGCAAAACGTGGATGCTTATTTTCTACCCGTTGTTCTCAACGCGGGGGATGTTAAATGGATTACCGGCCTGCATCACCGGGCCATAAAACATTACGCCGGCAGAATTCCCTGGGATAGGACGCTGGCGGAAGGGTATGTGATTTGCAACCCTGCTTGTGCCGCCGGCATAATGACCCGGGTAAACAGCGTAAAAACCCCGGACGCTACGGCTTATTGCGATATAGCCGAAAAAATTCTGGGACTGCCCGTAATTTATCTGGAATACAGCGGTACTTTCGGTGATCCTGCGCTGGTTGAAGCCGTGGCCCGGCGCAGGGAGAGCATCCATGTGTTTTACGGAGGCGGCATAGACTCGGAGACCAGGGCGCTGGCCATGTCCCGGCTGGCTGACACCGTAATCGTCGGCAATGTTATTTACGACAACCCCGCAGCCATTGGGGATATAGTAAAAGCCGTACGAGCAACGGGCAGCCCGGGCCGGCGTTAATATTAAACTATTTCCAGTGCCAGGTCGCGTAGCAATTGTATATCCTCGGCCAGCGCTCCGCCGCGGGTGGTCAGATAATCACCCACCATCAGACCGTTGACGCCCGATGTGAACGCTATAGCCTGCGTCCCGCGCAGGCCCTCCCTCCGGCCCCCGCACAGGCGAATTACCGCCCGGGGAAGGACGAGCCGGAATATGGCGACCACCTGCAGCATTTCCAACGGCGACGGCGCCGTAAGGTGTGCCAGCGGTGTTCCGGGTACGGGGTTAAGAAAATTCAACGGCACCGAGTCAATACCCAGCTCACGCAGTTCCAGCGCCAACTGCACCCTGTGGGCCATGGTTTCACCCATTCCCATAATACCCCCGGCGCAAACACGCAATCCCGCCCGGACGGCGGCCTTGATGGTTTGCACCCGCTCCCGGTAATCATGGGTGGTGCAAATACTGGGGTAATATTCGGCAGCGGACTCCAGATTATGATGGTAAGTTGCCACCCCGGCTTCAACCAGCATTTTGGCCTCGGACTCCCCGATAATCCCCAGGGAAGCGCAAATATGCAGATTTGTCTCCCGGCGCAAAAGGCGCACAGTTTCCAGCACCTTTTCCAGGTCGCGCCGGCCGATGCCTCTACCGCTGGTCACCAGGGAAAACCTTTTCACCCCCGCCTCTTCCATTTTCGCGGCCTGGCGTAAAACGTCCTCCGCCGGCAACAGCGGGTAAGTTTGAATATTGGTCCGGTGATGCGCCGACTGGGCACAAAACGCGCAATCTTCGCTGCAAAGGCCTGAACGGGCGTTTACGATAGAGCAAAGTTCCACCCGCCGGCCGCCGTATAACCTGGTCACCCTTCCGCTTGTCGCCAGCAGGTCAAATATATATGAGCCGGGCAGTTCCCCCAACCGATAAGCTTCCTGTTCAGTTATTTCATACCCTTGCAATATTTTCGCTTCCAGTTCATTCAGCATGACCCGCATTTTTTTCAACTCCATTCCGTCATTCTAAAAGAGGTTGTTCGAAAAGTCCGCGCGAAATCCGCGCTAGTCGCTCCGCTCCTCAAAGCATTCGCCGCCTTGTTGATAGGTGCCAGGTGTTGAAAGTTGAAAATCAAAGATTTCTCAACTTTCAACACCTGGCACCAAAGCTTCAATGCTTACCCTTTCAACCCAAAAACGCCGCGCCACCGAATCGGTAGTGGCGCGGCCTTGCAAAAGACATATTTTGCTTCTTTCGGGTGGCCTTTTTAACGGGCCTGCTGCTCCTTGAATTCCGGCAGGCGCATCCCCACCATGCGCACCAGCGTTCCGGCCACAAGCGCTTTCAGAAAGTCAAAACCAATGAACGGTACAAACCCGATCATCAACAATCCGGAAATATCAATTGACTTGCCCATGTAAAAATTAAGGATGCCATATAAATAAGGCAGCCCCACGGCGTAAATCACCACAATGCCGGACAGCATGGCCAGGGACAGGCGCACGGGGCCTGCGTCACGCTTACCCTTCAGAACGAGGCCGACAACAAAGGCGGCAGCGATAAAGCCCAGCAAAAATCCAAAGGTGGGTGAAAGTACGTAAGCGGGACCCCCAAAGGGGGGTTTTTCAAAGACCGGTATACCCATCAACCCCATCAGCACGTAAACACCCATACTTAACGCTCCCAGCCGGGCGCCCAGCAAGCCACCGGCCAGCAGCGCCACAAAGGGCATCAAGCTGAAAGGTACGATCATACCGCCAAAGAAACGGAACAACAACGCCGCCACCACGGCCAGGGCGGCAAACAACGCTACCAGCACCAAATCCTTGGGAGTTAATTTACCCAATCCAAGCACTCCTTTCAGAGGGTCAGACTTTAACTTCTTTAAAATAACTAAATTAACCATATATATAGATAGCCATATATATGTTAATTTTAAGCTCAATCGTTAACCCGTTCCACAAACCAAGTTAACCATTTTCCCCCAAAAAAGCTATTTTTTACGTAACGACACCTCCCCGGCCACCAGTCGCTGTACAGAACCGTCCCGCGTACGCACCAGCAGCATCCCTTTTTCGTCCACATCAATAGCATGGCCGTCATAACTGCCCTGCATGGTATGTACTGTTACGGGACAATCAAGGGTTATACATAATTCGCGCCACTTTCCCAGTACAGGGGCAAAGCCGTCGCTCAGCCAGCACCGGTACCATTTATCAATTGATTCCAGCAAAGCCCGCAACAGCGGCACCCGGGGTATGTAACGCCCCGCCTCCAGCTTTAATGAAGTGGCTATGTCTGCCACGTCAAGGGGGAAATCCTTCCGGTCGATATTTACATTAAGCCCGATGCCGGCAACCAGGAAATTAACCCGGTCCATTTCGGCATTTAATTCCACCAGAATGCCGCAGACCTTCTTTCCCTGCACCAGAATGTCGTTGGGCCACTTGATATCCGCCGGCACACCGGTATGCTTGCGAACCGCCGTTGCTATGGCCACGGCCAGCACCATCGTCACCCGGGGAGTTTCCACCGGGTTGACCGGCGGCCGCAGCACAGTGGAAAACCACAAGCCCTTTCCCCGGGGCGAAAACCAGCACCGGCCCATCCGGCCCTTGCCGCCGCTTTGGCTTTCGGCCACCACCACCGTACCTTCAGGGACTCCCTCCCGGGCCAGCCTCTTGGCCTCCCCGTTTGTGGACGGTAGTTCAGCAAAGTATTCGATTCGCGTGCCCATAACGGCAGTGGCCAATCCGGAGGCCACCTCGCCGGGAAAAGGTATATCGGGCACTTCACGCAAGCGGTAGCCGAGATTGGCCCGCGCTTCGATATCGTAGCCACCCTTCCGCAAACCGCGAATATGCTTCCACACAGCGGTGCGGGATACCCCCAACTCCCGGCATAACAACTCGCCGGATACCCAGTCATTGCTTTCTTTTAAGATATTCAATATCTTGTCTTTCATGCCAGCCACTCCATACGGCCAAGTTAATTTTAAAATTTACCGGCAAGATTGTCAACCAACAAACCTGGCAGAGTTTACGTTTCAATGACCCCGGGCATGGGCTTGAGTTGCCCTACGTCAAGGCTGATGTCCAGCGCCGGGGCGGAATGGGTCAGCGCACCCACCGAAATTATATCCACCCCGGTGGCCGCCACCGCTCTGATGGTTTGGGCGCTAATGCCGCCCGAGGCCTCAAGCAGCGCCCGGCCGTTTACCTGCCGTACGGCGACGGCCATTGTTTCCGGGTCCATATTATCCAACATAATAATATCAGCCCCCGCCTCCAGGGCTTGGGCCACGCCGGCCAGGTCCTCGGTTTCCACTTCTATTTTAGCCGTATGCGGGATTGACGCCCTAGCTCGCCTGACTGCGTTGGCAATGCCGCCGGCCACCCGGATGTGGTTGTCCTTGATGAGCACAGCGTCATACAGGCCCAGGCGGTGATTGTGGCCGCCCCCCACCCGCACGGCGTATTTTTCCAACAGGCGCAGCCCGGGAGTGGTTTTACGCGTATCTACGATACGCGCCGGATAGTCGCGCACCAGTTCCACCAGGTTAGCAGTAACGGTAGCAATCCCGGATAAGCGTTGCAAAAAATTCAAGGCCAGCCGTTCACCGGTAAGTATGGTTCGGGCGCGACCGCACAGCCGCCCCAGCACCTCGCCTGCTCTGACCCGCGCCCCCTCGTTCACCTGCGACAAAAACTCCAACTCGGGATCCAAACGATGAAAAACAGCCCGGGCTACGGGTAAGCCGGCCACCACTCCGTCCTGCTTGGCCTTAATAAAACCGGTAACTTGCATCCGGTGCGGAACGATACTGTTCGTTGTGAGGTCGCCCGGCCCGATATCCTCGGCCAAACAACGGTCAATCAGTTCATGCAAAGCCCGTTCATTAATCTCCATAGGCTCTCTTCTCCCAACATTAATCGGTCCTCACTTACGCAAAATGATATGCTTAAGCCAGCTCTTGCGCGGCCTGGGGTAATCCCTGCGAAAATGACCGCCCCGGCTCTCGGTGCGCATTAACGCCGTTTCGGCCACCAGGCGGGAGACCATGAGCCGGTTACGCATTTCGGCTTGCCGCGGAGTTTGGGCCGCCGTATTTTCCATATCGGACAATTCGCTCAAATAAGAAAGCACTTTTTCCAGCCCTTGCCGGTCACGCAGCGGCCCGGCATACCGGCTCATCAGTGCCTGGAGTTCCTCCTGCAGCGCCAGGCAGTCCAACGGTTCATTCATATAAGGAAGTTCAGCGGCAAAGTCAACCCGGGTCTCCATCTTCTCCCGCCAGAGGCCGGCGGTGCGCTCCACTATTCTCCCGCCGAAAACCAGGCCGTCCAGCAAGGAATTGCTGGCCAGACGGTTGGCCCCGTGCACACCCTGGCAGGCCGCTTCACCGCAGGCATAAAGCCGCTCAATAGTTGTTTCCCCGAAATAATTGGTTTTTACACCGCCCATCATATAATGGGCGGCCGGGGCCACCGGGATCATGTCCCGGGTGATGTCCAGTCCGTAACCCTTGCAGGTGCGGTTGATATTGGGAAACCGGTGCAGCACCAGTTCAGTGTCCAAGTGGGACAGATCCAAGAACACGCCGCCTTGCGGGTCGTGCTGCATTTCTTCCAGAATGGCCCGCACCACAATGTCCCGGGGCGCCAGTTCCGCCAGCTCGTGATAACGCGGCATAAACCGCTCCCCACGCCCGTTGCGCAGGTACGCACCCTCGCCCCGCACAGCCTCGGAAATAAGAAAACGAGGCGCACCGGGCAAGTTCAGGACGGTGGGGTGGAACTGGAGGAATTCCATGTCCATGACTTCGGCACCGGCCCGGTAAGCCATGGCAATGCCGTCCCCGGTAGCCACCTCGGGGTTGGTGCTGTGTGCGTACAGCTGCCCCACTCCGCCGGTGGCCAAAATGACCGCCCGGCTGCGATAAACCTTAAGAGTGTCGTTTTTATAATCATATGCCAGGACCCCGTAACAAACATTATCCCGTACCAGCAGGTCCACGGCAAAGTGCTGCTCCAGCACTTCGATATTCTTTTCTGCCAGGGCCTGTTTGTTCAAAACCCGCTGAATTTCGGCGCCGGTGGCGTCGCCGCTGGCGTGCAGAATACGCCGGCAGCTGTGCGCCCCCTCCCGGGTCAGGGCCAGGCGTCCGCCCTCCACGTCGAAGCGGGCACCCATATCCATCAGCTGCAGCACCCGGCGCGGCCCCTCGTTCACCAGGATGCGCACCGCTCCCCGGTCGCAGAGCCCGGCGCCGGCCCGCAGCGTATCCTGGTAATGCAATTCCGGCGAGTCCTCGGTATCCATGGCCGCGGCGATGCCGCCCTGGGCCTTGTCCGTATTGCTGTCCAAAATGGTTTGCTTAGTGAGCACGGTAACGCCGGCCCCCAGCCTGCCGGCCAAAATGGCGGTAAAAAACCCGGCGATGCCGCTGCCCAGGATAATGAAATCAGAGTTATACCCGGGCAGGTCCCGGGTATTGAAGTTCATAATATAATGATCAGCCACTGGCAAAAACCTCCGTTACTGTACCGCCAGCATCCTTTCCAGGCAATTCAAGGCACGCTCCCTGATGTCTTCGGGAACGGTCACCCGCGGTTCCAGCGTCTCCAGGGACCGGAGCACCTTTTCCAGAGTGGTCGCCTTCATATTCGGACAAATCAACTTATTCGATGCCGGGTAAAACTTTTTACCGGGACATTGCTTGGCAAACTGGTGTAAAATACCCTTTTCGGTGGCAATAATAAATTCCCCGGCCTCGCTTTCCCGGGCAAACCGCAACATGCCGGTGGTGCTGGCCACGTGATCCGCCAGTTCCACTACTTCCGGGCGGCATTCAGGGTGTACCAGCAATAAAGCATCCGGGTGTTCCGACTGCACTTTCCGCACTTCATCCCGGGTCAGCCGGTGATGGGTATTGCAATAACCTTCCCATAAAATCATTTCCCGTCCGGTCCGGCTGGATATATAATGACCCAGGTTCCGGTCCGGCACAAAAATAACCGGTCGATCAGCCGGCAGCGAACCCACCACCTTAACGGCGTTTGCCGACGTGCAGGCAATGTCACACTCTGCTTTGACCTCGGCCGAGGTGTTAACGTAGCAAACCACCACCGCGCCCGGCGTTTCAGCTTTGCGGGCCCGCAGGTCCTGCGCGGTAACCATGTCCGCCATGGGGCACCCGGCGTCTTCTTCGGGCAACAGCACTGTTTTTTCAGGTGACAGGATGGCTGCGCTTTCAGCCATGAAATGAACGCCGCAAAAAACAATTACATCGGCGTCGGTGCCGGCCGCCTTGCGGGAAAGTTCCAGGGAATCACCTACAAAGTCGGCAATTTCCTGAACTTCGGGCCGCTGGTAAACATGGCTTAAAATAATCGCGTTACGTTGTTGCTTGAGCTGTATTATTTTGTCCGTCAGTTGTTTGATACCGGCAGCGTCGGGCACTTGAATCACTCCTTAGTTAAATTAACGCCGATTTTAATTTTTGAAAATAAAATTAATTACCCAAATATTATACACGCAAATTTCTTTCGAGCCAACAAAATATTTGAGGAAAACAGGCGTCAGCCGCTAAATTAAGCCGTTTCGCCGTGCTTCTCCTCGATAATCCGAGAAATTTTGTTTTGCTCATCAACCAAAACCACTGTCGGCTTGTGGTTGCGCGCTTCATCACGGTCCATTGCAGCGTAAGTAATGATTATTACAGTATCCCCGGGCTGTACCAGCCGGGCGGCGGCCCCGTTGAGGCAGATGACCCCGGAGTCCCGGGGACCTGGTATGACATAGGTTTCCAACCGGGCCCCGTTATTGTTGTTTACCACCTGTACCTTTTCGTTGGGCAAAATGTCGGCCGCCTTCATCAGGGTTTCGTCGATGGTAATGCTGCCCACGTAGTTCAGATCGGCCTGAGTAACTGTCGCGCGATGAATCTTGGACTTAAACATAGTTAAAAACATAAATCTAAACCTCCACAATAATGTTGTCAATCAATCTGGTCCGGCCGAACCGCACCGCCAGGGCGGCAATACACTTGCCCCGCACTTTATCCAGCTGTTCCAGGTCCGGCACCGACAATATTTCCACGTAGTCCATTTCCGCGCCGGGGGTCGACGCAATCATTTGCACAATTTGCCCGCGCAATTCCTGCACATCCCGTTCGCCCCGGGCCACGGCCTCCCGGAAGGCGCACAAGCTCCGGTAAAGAACCGGCGCCGCACGACGCTGCTCATCATTTAAATACACATTGCGGGAACTCATGGCCAGCCCGTCATCTTCACGCACGATGGGCACCAGAACAATTTCCGGCCCCATGTTCAGATCCGTCACCATTCTTTCAATAACCATGGCCTGCTGGGCGTCTTTCTGGCCGAAAAAAGCCCTGTCCGGCCGGACTATATTGAACAGCTTGGTCACCACGGTGGCCACCCCGCGAAAATGGCCCGGCCGCGACAACCCGCAAAGTTTTTCGGTAATTCCGGTTACCTCCACAAAAGTGCTGAAACCCGCGGGATACATTTCTTCATCGGCGGGAGAGAAAATCGCATCTACCCCTACTTCCCAGGCCATGGCACAGTCCCGGTCGAAATCCCGGGGATATTGCGCCAAATCTTCCTTGGGGCCAAACTGCAGGGGGTTAACATACAGCGAGACAACCACTGCATCGCACGATTTTTTGGCTTCGCGCATCAGAGTCAGATGCCCCTCGTGAAAATAACCCATGGTGGGCACGAGACCCACAATTTTCCCGTCCGCCCGGGCCTGGCGCACAAAAGTCCTTATTTCCTCAACAGTACGGCAAATTTGCATATCAACTACCCCCTAAATAATAAAACCCCCCGGACAAGTCCGGAGGGCATATTTCCCCCATTAAACCCGTCTCGGTCCTTCCCGGCTCCAAGCGGTTCTTTTCAAGATGTTGTTCAAAAAAGCCCGCGCAACTGGTGCCGGGTGTTGAAAGTTGAAAATCAAAGACTTTCAACTTTCAACACCCGGCACCAAATCTTTTCGAACACTCACTTTAATTAACCGGATCAAGTGATTACGGTACGGTTCCGCAAAGCAGATACCGCCCTGTGCCACCAATTTTATCATATCATTACAAACAGGGCAATTGTTTTTAAAATTTTCAATAAAGTAAAAATCTGTTTGATCATCCAGGCGACCGGTGATAAAGTTTACATATGCAACCGGTTTATTTGAGTACTGATAAAAATTATATTATTGAAACAAACCTTCTATTATATGATTCACTGTGTGATTCGCCCGGCTGGTCAACTCGCCACCGGACCTTGTACCTATCAGAGGGGCGGATAGCAGCCGTGGCCAAAGAAGGCGATACGCAATTCACCTTCCCCGGCCCTACCCGGGAAACCGTTGTGCTGGACTGGACCGGTTTAACGGCATTAGCGCCGCCTGTGGACTGTCATGTGCACCTGGCCCTGGACGGCGTGGATTTCGCGGCGGCCCGGCGGCGCTGGGACACCCCGGGGGAAATAACATCCCAGGTGCAAAACGCGCTGCAGGACACCCTCCGCCATGGCATACTGGCGGTGCGGGACGGGGGCGACCGCGCGGGCATCGCGCTTCGCTTTCGGAATTTGGTGACCGGGGGGGCCATGGCCGGTCCCGTAGTGCGCGCCGCGGGGTTCGCCCTGCGCAAGCCCGGAAAATACGGGTCCTTCCTGGGACGGGGCATTACCGCGGGTGAACTGGACAGCGCCCTGGATAATTTGGTCAGGCACGGTGTCAACCAGGTAAAAGTTATCGTTTCAGGCGTGGTCAGTTTCACCGATTACGGTCGGGTGGGGGCACTGCAGTACACAGCCGGGGAACTGGCAACCCTGGTAAAGGGGGCGCACAACCGGGGATTGCCCGTAATGGCGCATGCCAGTTCGGACGCGGCCGTGGCCATGGCCGTGCGGGCCGGCGTGGACACCGTGGAGCACGGCTACTTTTTAACCCGGAATACCCTGGAGCTGATGGCCGAAAAGGGCATCGCCTGGGTCCCCACCGTGATCCCGGTGGCCGCCCAATTGCATAACCGGGCGGGGAACGGTACGGACCTGGCACAGCCCTACGTTATAGAAAAAACCGTAGACCGGCAGTTGGCCATGATCAATGAAGCCGTCGCCCTGGGGGTCACCTTGGGAGTGGGCACAGACGCCGGCGCCGCCGGGGTCCGCCACGGGTACGGATACCTGGAAGAAATGGCGCTGTACCGGCAAGCCGGGCTGTCACCGGCACAAATACTGCAGTGCGCCACCGTCAACGGTGCCCGCATCCTGGGCCTTGATTGGGGCCGCATCGAGCCGGGCCGCCCCGCCGCGTTGATAGCGCTGAAAGGCGACCCATTGCAGGAAATCGATGCTTTGCGAAATGTGCAGTATGTTATCGTACCTTAATAATAACGTTAACAATTTATTTAAAACATATTTTTTATTCTGTAAGAGTCTGTTCGAAAAGTTAAAACTTTAGGCAACCATAAATAGGAAATGCACCGTCACTTGTCGTATTAGGTAGTAATAAGGACAAAACTACCGAAAACCAAGTGAGGTGCACAATTATGGCAACAGTTCAATTGGACCTTTTTCCCATGAGTTATTATAACACACTTGGCTTTGATAGAGAACTCATTGACTATATTGATATTGTGGATGATTCAATTATTTATGATTTGGTTTTACCGTTATACAGGCAAGGCGGACGCAATCCACACAACCCGGTAACTATGTTCCGGGCTCATTACTTGTATTTTGCCAAAAGCGAAATTACCTCTTACCGTGATTTAGAGCGTAAATTGAAAGAGCCTCAAAACCAAAGTTACCGGAATTTTATTTCTGCAGACGGTTCACAACGTATACCCTCACATAACAGCATGAGCGACTTTAGGACCAAAGTAGGGGTCGAGCGCTTTTACCAGATCTTATTTCTTATCGCCGGCCTATTATCTTTAAGCCGTTTTCAGTACCCTCATAATCATCAGATACCCCGTTTCGTTTATCATTATATGGTCTCCCGGCCGCAATTCATCAATGAATATGCGATTTCCATCGGTATCATATAAATCTGCCGGTAAGATATTATAATTTGTTACATGGCCTGAAGCGTCAGTTAATCCCACTAAACCGTTATCAATGTCAATAAAGGCTATGGTTCCGGTAGAAACTCTTATACGCTTGCTTATACTCATTGCAACCTCCTCGATATTTTGCTTAATAGTATTTTAAAATAATAAATTTAAGGATATTGTGCAAAAGTATAACATTTTAAATAAATTTAAACTTATTAAAAAGGCTTGCGTTAAACCAAACGCAAGCCTAACGTGTTATTTTAAATTACATGCCCATACTGCCGGAACCCATACCGCTTCCCATACTACCGCGACTGCCGCCCATCATACCCGCGCCATTCATATATTGTACCATCGTTTCATGATTTTGCTGCATGGTTTTATAATCCATTTGAGGGCCCATGTTAAACTGCCCGTATTGTTTGGCGGTTACAGAATCATTTTTGTTTTTATCCTGGTTTTCAACTGCACCGGTGTACTTGTTCATGTATTTCCCCGACATTTCAAACTGCAAAGCACCCTGATCACCCGACTTACCGGCCGAATCCTGGATCTGCATTTGAGACTGCGGCATTTTATAGTCCTTGGTGTTTTGTAAAGGAGCAGCATTTGCTACTCCCATCAGGGCTATCCCCAGCACTGTAACTGAAATTCCGGTAACAATTTTTTTGGTTATCAATTTTAACCCTCCTAAGTTTTAAATGGTTTTTTGTTTTGTGGTTAGTTGTTCGTAGATTGATAATGATTTTGGGAGGGTTAAAATAAAAATTTTAAGATTGACCGGAGCAACCCCCATTTTAAAACCAAATTTATAAAAGATAAATAATTAAGGAGGAAGGGTATAAGCATTCCTTCCTCCTCTGCGTAGAGGCAGTTTTGCGTCATGCCCGGGACTAACTTCGGCAACCGCCTTTACAATGCGCTACAGGACGAAGCATGTATTGCCTTCTCAGCATCATTTCACCCCCCCTGTACAAATAGTTCTTACTTATCCAATAAATCTTTTATGAAATTGATTGAACTATTATTACTGCTGGAATTTAACTCGCTTCAACCGTAAAGCATTGGATACCACGGAAACTGAACTGAAAGCCATGGCGGCTCCGGCAAATACGGGACTTAAAAAGCCCAGTGCGGCCACCGGTATGCCTACCGTATTATAGATCAGTGCCCAGAACAAGTTTTGTTTGATGTTGCGCATAGTAGCCCTGCTCAGCCTGATACTGTTTACAACACCCCTGAGATCTCCGCTCATCAGTGTGATATCCGCCGCTTCAATGGCCACATCAGTGCCGGTACCCACAGCAAAGCCTACATCTGCCGTAGCCAGGGCCGGAGCGTCGTTTATACCGTCACCAACCATACCCACGACTTTGCCGGATCGCTGCAATTTTTGTACTTCATTTGCTTTATCCTCGGGTAATATCTCGGCCAGTACATTGTTTATGCTCACCTGGGCTGCAATAGCTTCTGCCGTGCGCCTGTTGTCACCGGTAATCATCCAGACTTCAATACCCATTTGCTGCAGGGCTTGCACTGCTTCTGCCGAGGTTTCCTTAACAGTATCGGCCACACCGAGCAAGGCCGCTGCCCGGCCATCCAGGGCCATAATCATCACGGTCTTGCCGTGCCGCTCCAATTCTTCAATTTTACTCTCATGGATGTCCCATTGCACACCGTTTTCTTCCATTAATTTACGGGTTCCCAGCAGCAATTCGCGGCCTTGCATCTTGGCCCGCACCCCGTGTCCCGGGATAGCTGCAAATTGCTCCGGATCCGCCGGCTTCAGACCCTCCTCTTCAGCTTTTTGTACTACAGCCCGGGCCAGGGGGTGTTCCGACCCTTTTTCCGCCCCGGCAGCCAGGACTAATAAATCCCGTTCACTGCCCGCCGAGGAGTCCAGTACCACCAGATCGGTAAGGGTCGGCTCGCCGCGGGTAATGGTGCCGGTTTTATCAAGCACAATAGCGTTAATTTTTTGGGCCCGCTCCAGGTATTCGCCCCCCTTGATCAAAATACCATTCTCGGCACCCCGGCCGGTACCCACCATGATCGAGGTGGGTGTAGCCAGACCGAGGGCACATGGACAGGCAATCACCAGCACAGCGGTAAAGTTGATCAGCGCCCAGGTAAAGTTGCCGGGGTCGCCTATAAAGTACCACAAGCCAAAGGTGATCAGGGCAATAGCCACCACCACAGGTACAAAATAACCGGAAATAACATCTGCCAGGCGTTGAATGGGAGCCTTGGAGCCCTGTGCATCCTCAACAATGCGGATAATTTGAGCCAGTGCGGTATCCCTACCCACCTTGGTGGCCTTAAACTTAAAAGTTCCCAACTTATTGATTGTGGCACCAATTACCGTATCTCCGACTTTTTTATCCACCGGTAGGCTTTCACCGGTGAGCATGGATTCGTCAATACTGGAGTAACCTTCGAGCAGTACCCCATCGACAGGAATTTTTTCGCCGGGCCTAACAATGATAACGTCTCCAACCATAACCTGGTCAACGGGTATTTCCATTTCCTGACTGTCCCGTATAACTCTGGCGGTCTTAGCCTGCAAGCCCATTAATTTTTTTATGGCTTCAGATGTTTTGCCCTTGGCTACCGCCTCCAGGAAACGCCCGAGCAATATTAGTGTAATGATCAGAGCACTGGTTTCAAAGTATACTTCCTCGGTGCCGATATAATTGCCGAAAAAGGCCACTGCTACACTATAAGCGTAGGCGGCAGTGGTGCCAAGAGCCACCAGTACCGACATATTGGCCCCCTTGTTTTTCAGTACGTGATAAGCGTCCCGGTAAAAGTGCCATCCCGCAACGAACTGAATGGGAGTTGCCAGCACAAGCTGAAAATAAGGATTATAAATAATTTGCGGCAAGTTTGTTAACCTGAACAACATGCCAAACATGTAAAGCAGCAGCGGCAGCGACAGTACGGCTGAAAACAAGAACATATTCCTAAACCAGCGAATTTCCCGCTCCCGCGCCTCTTTCTCTGCATCCATTCCACCGGCATTAATTTCCTCCGCCCCATAGCCAATGTCCGTGACAGCTTGCATTATTTGCCTTAGATCGGTAGTAGCAGGACTAAACTCCACTACGGCCTTTTCCGTAGCTATGTTCACAATACCCTGTACCCCCGGCAGAGAATTTAACCTTTTTTCCACCCTGGCCGCGCAGGCGGCGCATGTCATACCGGTTATTCTCAATTCAGCTTTTTCCTTCAATACGCCGTAACCAAGCTGTTCTACGATTTCAGCCAGACGGTCCGGACCAATCCGAGCGGGGTCGTGTTTAACGGCAGCCGTACCGGTGGCAAAGTTAACTGTCGCGCTTTGAACACCATCCGTACCGGCCAGCTTTTTCTCCACCCTGGCCGCACAGGCGGCACAGGACATACCCGTTACTTTAAATTCAATTTTTTCAATTTCAGTTTCGGTTTTCACCCAGCAGCACCTCCACTTGTTGAAAAATATTAGTCCATAAACTTGTCCAGCAACTGCATCAACTCGGCGATTGCTTCTTCACCATGCTCCTGCTTAATAGCATTAGACACACATACCCGGGTATGGTTTCTGATCATTAACAATCCAATCTTTTTTAAAGCCGCCCGGCTGGCGCTGACCTGGTACAAAACATCGATACAGTAACGATCTTCTTCAATCATTTTCTGTATTCCCCGAATCTGCCCCTCAATTCTTTTAAGCCTGGACATTAATTCTTTCTTATCTCCCTGCAAAAAATCCAGTCCTCCTCTTTTTATATACCATAGGGGGGTATTGTATTTTAAGCATATTTTATACCGGCATTTTGTTTTTGTCAATAAGGTATTACTATTACTATTTTATATCGGCTTCCATATTAACCCTTATAAAACCTATACATACAACGAAACATTAAAAACTTTTCATGCTTTTAATTTATTTTAAGTTTATTATAAAAAAAGCAAACCATACGACCCTCTAAGGCATTATGATTTGCTTTTTAACTTATAAAACAGTTACTTATTTTTCGTTTGATTTTTTAATTTTGTAATTCTTTTTTTAGTCTTTTCAATTCCTCCTGAACACTCTGTTTTTTAGAAATCTCATCTAACTCGCTATTTATATGAGTATTATCCAAATGATCTTCCAGTATCCCGAGGTCCGTCAGTTGTCCAATAGCAGCAGCCCTGGCCCTTAAGCTCTTTGTCTTATCCTTGGCCCGTTCCAGGGCCAGTCCCAGATCATCCGCATCCTCGGAAATTCCTGAGACAGCTTCACTAATTTTAACCTGAGCTTCAGCCGCAGAATACTGGGCCTTTATAACTTCCTTTTGCGTGCGGAAAGATTCCACTTTAACTGAGAGCTGCACCTTGGCAGTTGCCAGTTTTTCCTGTTCTTTTTCGAGCTCACTGATTTGGTCGTTGAGTTGTTCTACCTGCTTTTGGATTTCCATCTTCCTTTCCAAAGCAATAGCAGCCAGATCATCCCTTCCCATGGATAACGCCTTTTTGGCCTGTTTTTCCAGTTCGAGCATTTTTTCTTTAAGTTTAATTAACTGAAATTCCAACATTTTTTTAGAAGCTCCAATGTCTGCCAGGCCACGTCTTACCTTACGCAATTGTTCCAGCTGTTTTTGATACGAGTATTCCAAAATTTCTTCAGGTTTTTCTACTCGATCCAATAATTTATTTATTTTAGTGTTTACCAGTGAAGATACACGTGAAAGTACGCCCATTCCAAGTCCCTGGTTCAAAAAAGTTTATAAGACCTAACAATAGTTAGATTTTGCAAACTCGGCCTCCCCATGACCAGGCTTTCGCTCCTTTCGTGATTTGTTTTGCCTACTTTGAGGCAGCAGGCTTTGCGACAGGGAGACCTCGGCTCCGGGAGTTTCACCCGGACGGGAGAATGGCGCTTAACAGGCGCAAGACACGGACTAATGGCCCGGCACTCACCGTGGTCCGCTAATTCCTCTGCATCCGTTAGTTTGCGGGCGAAAAATAATCTTACCATGACTGTTAAGCTATCCGGCACTCAAGTTCTTTGAGTGGCCGGACGCCTCCCGTGATCTGTTAGATACAGCCTGCCGGTTATTTCCGCACTCCGGCTAACGGGGTCACCTACTTGATAAAGCGAGTTGCTTTAGATCATGCCAGACGGAGTAAAAGGATTCCTACTTAAAACGGGTCAGCCCGTTATGGACAGAAACCTTTCCGTCCAGCCGGCCAAAGAGCCGCTTTATCTTTCGGGTCATCCCTTTTCCTTCCCCAGGTAAGGAATCAATAGTTGTTGGCATGTCGGTAGCTGTTACGAACCGCCTATTAATAAAACATAAAATCGCTAAAAATTTTCTGCTCGCTATCACCACCCGGTTTAATTCTTATTTTGTTGACAATTTACTCCAATAACGTGTACCAAGTAAGCAGCTTCTTTGTTTATTAACTATACAATAAAACTTTTAGGTAAATATGACTAAAGTTTAACGTTTTTGTCTAGATGCAAAAAATAGATACTCCAAAACATAGTCTTTAGCCCCGAATATGAATTTTAGATTAACGTGGGGTTTAGAGCCGGCAAAGTTTATGAATAAAATGGAGAAACCGGCACCTAATAAAACACGGGCCCGGCTCATAAAAATTTTTTATTTTGTTAGATACCCCCCCAAAAAAAGACTAATATTGCGAATATCTTACAGAAAAGGAGGTGTATCCAAGGCATAGTAACCTTAACCAAGGCTCAATAGCATCAGTTTTAAAAATCCCAAAACAACAAGGAGGAATTAATATTGACATCTTTTAGGTTGGGCAGTAAATTATTATCCTTTCTGGCAATTTTTTTGTTAGTGACAGGACTGTTTTTCAGTGCTATACCCGCATCACCGGCATCAGCAGGAACAACTCTAACAATTAGCGTATCCGGCAACGTGAGTCAGGAAGTGCTATATAGCTTTATTGAACAACTGATAGATAAATATAACTTAAATCCAGACGAAATAATTATTAAATATGCAGGCACAACAAGTAAATACAATCCTGATAATACAAATGCCAGTGACCCCATAACACCAACTCCGCAACCTCAACCCGTGGAACCGAAACCGGAACCGGCGCCTTCCCCGGCCCCAACCGGCCTGAGCACAGACGAGCAAAAAATGCTTAATCTCGTGAACCAGGAAAGACAGCAGGTAGGCTTGGCGCCATTAAAATCAAACCTGGAACTGGTCCGATTGGCGCGTCTAAAAGCCCAAGACATGATCGATCTGGGTTATTTCGGCCATACTTCCCCAACATACGGGTCACCTTTTGATATGATTAATTCTGCAGGGATTAAATATTATTACGCTGGTGAAAACCTTGCCGGGGCATACAGTGTTGACGTAGCTCACAATGCCCTTATGAATTCAGACGGTCACCGGGCTAACATTCTGAACCCCAATTTTAAAGAAGTAGGAATTGGTATTGTTGATGGAGGGCCATATGGCAAAATGTTTGTTCAACTGTTTATAGGTTAAATATTTCTTGACTCAAGGTAAGCAAGGTGAAATCAAATCAACCTTTGCTTACCTTTTTTTATTGTGGTTTTTAAAATAAAAACCGATGAAAGTCATTCATGTATTTAAAATGATCCTGCCATGCGTTGGCCTGCTCCTCGGTAATAGTGCCGTTTTGTTGAGCTTGTCTGGCCCACTGTTTTCCCCAGTCAAACATCTGATTTATGATAGAGCATTGGGAAAACAAAAGGTTTCTCTGATGAGAAACCTTTTTAAAAAACAATAATCACATATCAACCCAAATCATTTTTGACTACAGGTTCAAATTTATACCCAACGCCCCAAACTGTATTAATATAATTAATTTTATTATTAGCTTTGGCAAGTTTCTCTCTTAAACGGTTAATATGTGTATCAACTGTTCTGGTATCTCCAAAATAATCATCACCCCATACAGATAAGAGAATATGATCTCGACTATAAGCTTTTCCCGATGACTTTGCCAGAAAATACAGAATATCAAATTCTTTAGGTGTAAGAATTATCTCTTTATCATTAATAGTTACCTTTCTGGCATCAAGATTAATAGTTAACCCTTCAAAACTTAAAATATTTTCTTTTTCACCTAAATTACGATCATTAAGACGACGTAATACAGCTTTTACTCTCGCCATAAGTTCCCTGGGGGAAAATGGTTTAACGACATAATCATCTGCTCCCATCTCAAGTCCAAGTACCCTGTCTACTTCGTCCTCTCTTGCAGTCAACATGATAATGGGTACTTTTGAAGTTTTTCGCAATTCGCGACAGACCTCCCACCCATCAGCGCCCGGCATCATAATGTCTAAAATTACTAAATCAGGGGCGTGTTTGGTAAAAGCTTGAATTGCCTCAAGCCCATCAACACATTCTAATACTGAAAAACCTTCTTTTTCGAGATACTTTTTAACAATTTGGCGAATCTTTTCTTCATCATCTGCAATTAGTATGGTTTCTTTTTTCACTTTAACCATCCTTTGCTTAAGTGATATAAGGATTTTGCCGGAAAATACCTCTAAACCACTCAAAGTAACAATAACTTAGATTGTATCTAATATAAAACATTTATATTGCGATTCTTAAAAAAATCTGTTTCATTTTTGTTACAATTATAAAATTTAATTTTACCTGGCTTTTTTTGAGAACTGACTTGTTAATGTAACAAAAAGTTTAAAATAAGGTGGATTTTTTGAAAAAAAATTTTGTTATTATTCATTTACAAGGAGGTAGCTATATGGAACAGTATATTCCATGGTTAATACTTTTACTATGTCCACTCATGCATATTTTCATGATGCGAGGTCATGGGAATCAATCTTGTCACGGAAAACAAGATAATAAACATGATAGTAAAATTGACCAAGAAAAAACCCAAGATTCTCAAACAGTTAAGCATTAATTATAAATTAACCTCCTTCCCAACCTATATAGTCTCCCCCATTGGATAAACCCCGCTTTGTTATAAAACGGGGTTTATTAGTTTTAATTAAATTTCCGGCCATTGTTTCCCTTTTAAAAATTATTATTTTATTGCGGGGGTAAATAATTTGCGCAACAGTATTGTTTTTAAACTTTGGCTTTATATGATAGCACTGGTACTGCTGGTCCTGACATTGGCTTGGTTTGTCCATACAAATATTCAAACCAGAAGGTATTTTCAGCAGCAAGGTGATGAACTTGTAAGGGAAGGTTATAGGATTTCAGCTTTGCTGGAAAAGGAACAGAGCAAAGAACAACAGGAACAAATACTTCGCACTTCTGCGAAAGTCTTAAATGCAGTTATTATGCTTATGGATAAAGAAGAATTTCTGGAACAATGCCAAAATCTTCATGATAATTACTCCGGAAATGATCCAAAACTGATTCACCATGACCCGCTTGTTGATAGTGAAGTAAAAAGTTTATTTGCGGGAAAGCCCATTGTACACCTGGGTCCGGGTAAGATTTTAGATTTGGAAGTAATATCAGCCGGTGTACCTGTTATGTCGGGTGACAAAGTAGAAAAAATAATAATGCTCCATGCCCCGGTCGCTCCTATAAGCAATCGGATAAACGACCTGAAGCAGGTCACTTTAAATGTGGGGCTGGAAGGTATATTTATTGCAACCATATTAAGCTTTTTACTATCACGGCGTTTTTCCAACCCGTTGCTGGAAATGAATAAAGTAGCGCAGGCAATGGCACATGGAGATTACAGGCGTCGGGTGCATAAAATATCCAATGATGAAGTAGGTTTATTGGCGAATTCTTTAAACACTTTGGCTTTAAAACTGGAAGAAAAGATAACCGCGCTGGAAAAGATAGACAGCACACGACGCGAATTTGTGGCCAATGTTGCCCATGAATTGCGTACGCCTCTCACAATCATGCAGGGTTACACGGAAGCGCTGGTAGATGGAATAGCAGATGATCCCCAAGAACAAAATTTTTATTTAAATAACATCCAAGATGAATTAAAGCGCCTTAATCGCCTTGTTTTGGACCTGCTGGACCTAAAACGTTTAGAGTCGGGACAACATGACTTTACAAAGGATTTTGTAGATATTAAGACAACAGTTGAAAAGGTAGTTAAAAAATTTGAGCCATCTGTTAAGAAAAATAAAATACAAATTAAAACCAGTTTTGCTGCTAATCTCGAGCCTATCATGGGTAATGCCGACCGATTGGAACAGGTATTAATCAATCTGATAGCTAACGCAATTAATGTCTCTGCTCCCGGGGATGTAATAATGGTTACGGCCGGTTCGGGAGCAGGCTGTTTGCATATTTCGGTAAGCGATACCGGTCCGGGCATACCAAAGGAAGAATTACCATTTATATTTGAACGATTTTATAAAACGGACAAATCCCGGAAAAGAAGCACAAACAGACATGATGCCAGTAACGGCACAGGGCTGGGATTGGCAATCGTTAAAGGTATCGTTGAAGCTCACGGAGGCATGATAAATGTTCAATCCCGGGTAGGAAGAGGAACTACTTTTACTATCTCCATCCCAAATAACCAGCGAAAGTAAAAAAACAAAAAGGGGACAGGCAAAAAAAAGGACAGGCAATTTTTTCAAAAAGAGAAAAAAAAGCCAGTCCCCTTTTTCGCCAGTGCCTTTTTTTATCGCGCCTGTTCTTATGATACAAGGATCAGGTAGATATTTAAAAGCGTGAAAACAATGGTGAACGTACCTAGCATAATGGCAAGATGGGTGATGATGGCCCTTTTAGTGCTAAGGTTATGTTTTTTTATGCTACGCATAAATGTCCACCCCATAAAAAACATCCCCGCTGCCAGAAAATATAAACGATACTCGACCATCCATTGCCCAAAAAGTGTTGCTCCGGCACTAAAACCTATGGCTAATGCAACCGCATGCAATATGCAGCATAACCCGGCTAGAAGACCACCGCTTGTACCCTGACCGACACTGCTTTCCCTGAATTTCACTAGTAAACCTGCCAATGCATAACCTCCTTTTGCTGTCTATACTGATTTTAAGGCATATTTATTGCAAAATATTTACATAAAAAATAAGTTTTTTTTAATTTTTTATCTTATACATTTTAAAAAAATCGATAAATAATCTTAAACAAATCGAAAAAGTAAAATGATATAAATAAATAAAAAATTAATGCACGAGGGAGGTAGTAATTATAAAAAAGTTAGTACATTGGTTAGTCCTTTTAATCATTATATTTATATTAATAGCTTTTTTAAAAACTTATTTTATTAATCAGAACAATAATTTTACTTATAACAATTACAAACAAAATATTCCTCAACAAGAAGAGAATACACAACAAAGTAACGGATTCTCTTATATTTTTGACCATAATGCACACCATCAATAATCTCTGAAGGAGCAAATGTTATGAGCACATCCAGCAAGTTATCAAACTTTTTTAAAATGCGGTTTTCCAAAATAATGGATCGTTTGGAGGATCCAATGGAAACATTGGAATATTCCTTTAAAAAACAAAGCGATCTTTTAATATTGATTAAAAGAAGCATCGTATCCGTTTTAACTTCAAAAAAAAGACTGGAAATTCAAATTTATCGCCTTAATGTATCGGTAAAAGAATTTGAACAAAAAGCGCATCGATTAGTCGAATTAGGTAAGGAAGATTTAGCAGAATCATTATTACTGAGAAAGCACGAACTATTAGGGCAAATTGAGGAAATAAAGCTCAAAATTGAAGAACTTGATGCGGAAAAAGAACAGTTAATAGCTACAGAAGCCAAATTAACCAATAACTTGGAATTTTTAAGGGCTCAAAAAGAGATTATTAAAGCACAATATGCAGCAGCTAAGACTCAAGTCAAAATTGATGAAGCTGTAACCGGTTTGTCCAAGGATTTTACAGACATAGGCACCGCCATGGAAAGGGTCAAGGAGAAAACATTAGAGTTAAAAGCTAAAACTACAGCGATTGAGGAGCTTGTAGAAATAAATATATTTGCAGATAAAGTTAATGAGGATAAAGCTGATAGAGAACTGTTAAAAGCTGAGATAGCTTTTAAAGCTAAAGATGAACTGAAAAAACTTAAGGAAAGTTTATAAAATAGAAGTGGCAGGAGCTTGCAATATCAACTGAACAGCCCCCTCATGCAAGGGGGCTGTAATTTTGTTCTGTTACCCCCAACAAAAATAAACTATTTGGGGGTAGGGGCATTACGAATGCTCAACTTTTTTCATTCGTTTGATTCTCGGAATAAAAGCGGGTGTTTCTTCAGCGTACCAAATGTATTGTTCACCAAATACGGCAATGGAATCAAGCTCTTCTTGGCGAGCAAGTCGTACGTACATAAATACCAATACAGGAAACATAAGGATTGTTAATAAAGTTGGCCATTGCAGCAAAAATGCAAACATAATCATAATAAACGCAACATATTGCGGATGGCGCACATGGGCATATAACCCGGTGGTTACCATAGTATGGTTCTTTTGTGCATTATGAAGTGCTTTCCAGGCACTGAAAATCATGTACATTCCTATAAAAACAAGCACATTGCTTAACAAATGGGGAGGTGCGGTATGAGGGTCACCCTTAAAACCAAAAAGAGTATACCATAAGTGGCCTGCATCGTGAGTAAAAAAGTTTAATTCCGGGTAATTTGAGCCCAACCATCCGGAAAAAAATAAATCGTAAGCGGAAAACCATACATTTCGGTGAAAAACTTTTTATCATGTCCTTTAAAACTCTCCATGCAATAATGATACAAGGTAAATATTACGTTTTAGTCACAAAATGTATACTTTTCAAAAACAGTTACTGCAGGTTTAAAGCAATCAAAAATGATTGTTAACGTTTAAGATTTGGCTTATATAATATTTGGTTATTTATTTGTTTTTTTATAAAAAATTTTAAAACTACCCACCAAAAAAATATAACCATAGCGAAAGACTGATTGAAGGCGGCAAAAGAAGGTGGCCACCGGTAAGGCGCCGCATAAATAAAATTAACTTAATAATTAAGGAGGAAATGCGATGATAAGGAACGCAAAAAGCAAATTAATGCTGACATTGTTTGTAGTGGTTTTGGGAGTTGCACTGGTTGGCATAGCAAACGCAGCGACTATCAACGGTGCTCAAATGACCGTGGATGAAATGAACGCTATTATGCAGGATGTAAATGATACGACTCCGGCCCAGGATGAAGCAGCAACTGACGAAAAGGCAACTGCTGATGATGAGGCAACTGCCGATAACGAGGCGACTACCGATAATGAAGCTACCACTGAAGAAGAAACAACTGCTGACGATGAAGACACTGATTCCAACACTTTTGTAATGGGCCCTCAAATGGTTAATGACCCTGATTTGGAAAAACAAATGCAGGATGTTCATCAAAACGGCAACATTGACGTAGAAGAAATGAATGAAGTACACGACAGCATGCAGAAACAAATGGTTGAGACACATAATGACATGGTTGATCAAATGAATGAAGTACACAAAAATAATTCCAAATCCGGCAGCAGCGCAATGGGAGGCATGCGCCGCTAACCCAGATTAAATTAAAATCTCATCTAATAGCCAGTAAAAAAGATAGCCCGGCGATAACCGCCGGGCTATCTTTTTTTTATAACGTTACATGAATGGTACAATACTATTAGAATTTTGGATTTATTTGTTTTCATTTTCCTTTTCCGACTGGGAATAAACACCAGGAAATTCAGAATAGCTATATCCAGGCCCCTGGTATCCTGGAGTCGGATATGAAGCTTGCCCTGCATAAGCCCGACATTCTCTTGCACAATCCATGCAAATGCGGCCACAATGTTGTGATACCGGGTCAGGCATTCTCAAACAATGGTTTCCGCAAACTTCACAAACTTGTGCACATAAAGCAGCGAGCGACCTTGCAAACATACTGCAGCGAGCAATATATTTTGCAGTTAAAGTACAAATGTCTGCGCAATCACGTAATAATTGAAGTTGTGTCACCCTTGAAGAGACATCTTGCCTTCCCAGCACCGCAGTGAACGTATTCTCGCATACTGCTTCACATTCTTGAACAATTCTTAATACATTGCTATATTGGGTAATCGGGTAATAAGCATAACTTTCAGCCATTATATACACCTCCCCTGCTTTTATTTACATAATATGTTAATTTATAGAAAATGCTCCTGTATCATTTTTAAAAATAAACTATCATAGGAATTGCAACGGGTCCACAGCCTTACCGTATTTCCGCACTTCAAAATGCAGGTTTGGCCCTGTTACCTTTCCTGTAGTCCCTACTTGACCAATAACTTGTCCCTGCTTTACCTGTTGCCCGGTGGAAACACTTTTTTGCGAAAGATGTGCGTATCTTGTCACAAGTCCGTTGGGATGTTTGATATCTATAGCCAGGCCATAGCCGCTTTTCCAACCAGAAAAAATCACTTTCCCGTCGGTAACCGCTTTAACAACTTGGCCGTAGGATGCAGCGATATCTATTCCTTCATGCATCTTTCCCCAACGCTGTCCTAAGCGGGATGAAACATAACCCTTTGTGGGCCATAGAAAACGCCCGCTGCGCGAAACCGCTGCTCTTTGTGCGCCCCTTTGAATAATTTTGGTTGCAGGTTGTTTTATGATTTCTTCTGAAAGCTTAACTTTGTCGACTTCTTTACCGTTATGTAATATTTTTCTGTAAACAACCCGTTTAGACCCAGCAATACCGTTCTGCATTACTTTCGATTGGCCATAAGGTATTGAATCGTTCCAGGTAACCTTCGTTTTGAAAGGTATTTCTTCTTGGTCGGTTTCTAATTCAGTTGTTACAACCGTTAACATACTTTTCCGGGGCAAAAATATTTCCTGGTCAATCTGCAGCAGTTCAGGTGTTAGTGTTGGGTTGGCTTCTAAAAGGTCTTTTTCTGCCAAATTATTTTTTGCTGCAATATCCCAGAGGGTTTCCCCGGGTTGGACCTTATACGTGGTCAATTTCTGTTTATTAAGAAAGTAATTTACAGCTCTTTGTTTATCATAAAAACTATTAACGGGAAACTTACCACTGGAATAACTAACTCTTTCCAGAAAATATATTTTTTCTGTATTGGTTCCTGTGTATTCATTTTTTATGACATCTAAAATAAAATCTGCCTCGGACCTGTCTTTAACAATAACTGTGCTCTTGTCGTTTATATCTACTGATATTCCTTTGGCAATGAAAGTCAGATTTTTTTCCAAAGCATCAGTTAGTTCATTATTTGTTAGATATTTTTGACCATATTTCCTAACCGGGACAAGGTTAACCTTTTCTTTTGTTGCCACTTCTTGAAATTCGTTTGCCAAAAGTTTCAGCTTTATAGTTTCTATTTTTTTATTTACTATATCCTTACTTTGGACATATCCTATAAAATTATCATCGATAGTTACCATGTATATTTTTTTGTAGGGGCCGGCATAAATCAACCAGCTAATAATAATTATTATCAACAAAGAAAAGCTCACTAAAAATGCTGTAATTAACCTGTTTTTCATCTATTCCTCCTGTTTTTTTTGATAGACTTTACCAAAACTCCAAACCCCACGCTATTACGTGGGGTTTACAGTAACTATAATAATGAAAAATATTTGCAATTATATTGCGGTAATTTAAATAAAATGTAACAATTAAGCTGATAATCGAAAAAAGGTACATAATTTTAATATTTTATTAATATTTGAGCCTGAACGATTTAAACGCTTTTTTTTTTACCTGCTGCCAGCTTGCAGTAATAAACCGGCCCGCTTTTAACATACTAATGCCGAGGTGATCTTTATTGTTTAATCCCAAGCGGGTCTTTTTTGAACAGGAAGCACTGGATTACCCTCTGGGCAGGCAACTATATCAAAAGTTTAAACTGGAAAAAGTGCCGGTATCCATGATCGGCAGCCATAACCGGGTTACAGGCATTCCCGGCAAAACCTTCCGTGAGGCCTATCTGGAAGCCAAGCGCACCCTGGTGGTGGGGGTGCGGCGTACCCTGCAGTTTTCTTCTTGCAAGCCCTCTGCCCATTATCAACTACCCCTAGCCACCAGCTGCACCGGCCAGTGCCAGTACTGTTACCTGAACACCACCCTGGGCAAAAAGCCTTACGTCCGGATATACGTCAATGTTGAAGAAATCCTGCAACAGGCGGAAGAATACATAAAAAAACGGGCCCCGGAAATAACCGTTTTTGAAGGGGCAGCCACCTCCGATCCCGTGCCCGTGGAGCCCTATACCGGCTCCCTGGCCCGGGCTGTAGCCTTTTTCGGCCGGCAGCCCCTGGGCCGGTTTCGTTTTGTCACCAAGTTCACCGACATCGACACCTTGCTCGATGTTAAACATAACGGGCACACCCGCTTCCGCTTCAGCATCAACGCGGACCATATCATCAAATCCTATGAGCAGGGCACCCCGGCGGCCAAAGCGCGGGTAAGCGCCGCCCGGCGAGTGGCGGCGGCAGGCTACCCGATGGGATTTTTAATCGCCCCGATTTTTGTTTACCCGGGATGGAAAGAAGACTACGCCTCGCTTATTCGATCCCTGGCGGAGGAGTTAAAGTCCACCGATCTGGAAGACCTTACCTTTGAGCTGATATCCCACCGGTTCACCCAGTCCGCTAAAAAGCGCATCCTGGAAGTGTTCCCGGACACCACCCTGCCCATGGAAGAATCAAAACGCAAGTTTAAATACGGGCAGTTCGGCTACGGAAAGTACATTTATCCCAAGGAAACATTGGAAGAGATTAATGATTTCTTCCGCGGGGAGCTAAACCGGCATTTTCCCGAGGCCCGGGTGGAGTATCTGGTTTAGGGAACGGTACAAAGTCTCTGCCCGGTCATCCCTGCCGGCATTGAAGTGAACCTCGGCCAGGGTCCGACCTGGCTTCGAGGGTGTCCTCCGCTTCTAGCACTATAGCGTAATATTGCTTATTTCGTTATGCCCGCTACGCCATGGGGACGGTTCCATCGTCTTCCCTTCGGCCCTTCGCTTCGGGGACGCTCGAACCGTCCCCATGGCTCCGCCAACCTTTAAATTACGCTGTAGTACTAGTAAGCGCTCGTAATATACTGCAGCAGCGGTCGGGTCCGAGGTCCCCATCCTGGTGCCATACTGGTTCAGCCCGGCCAGGACCATCGGGTCCACAATAGTGGGCCAGGGGGTAGACACAGTCATATTTGTAGTCATAGCGTTTTCAGGCCTTCTGCCGTTTAACCTGCTATTATACATGATCATATCAAATTACATTTTCAAAACAGCTTTTGAGATTTTAGCCACTCACCTGACATACGCCACGGTTGGCTATATAAAGAAAGTAGAATCCTTTGACTACTACGATATAGACACTAATTTTAATCCCTTCAAGTTTTCGTTTAAAGACATAAACCTGGAATCATACTGATGGTCTTATATGTGTCAATGGACATATGCCCTTGTTCTACCAAAGGGCTTTTTTTGTTGCTGCATTTTATCATCTCTCGGCAGAAGACCCCGACTTCTTCAAGTCGTGGGATGAATGCCAGCCACTTCTCAAGAACACTTGTTCTTATGGCTAACATTTTGTGCTACAATGAAAGTGTCCAAACGCGAAAAAGGAGGTGAAAAAGCATGATTCGCGTCGTGAAAACCACTTTCCGAACGTCAAAGCGCGAACTGGACAGGTTATTTGCCGAGTTTATTACATCACCGTCCATAATGGTTATGGGTAGCAAATATCTGCCCTTGCACCATTTTCCACAGACCGGTGTACCGTTCATTTTCTACTTCCCCGGTCAGATCCACAAACTCCACCTGCACCTTATCTCATACATTGCCTTCAGTCTTGCAGCAAAGAGCTTGGTTACACTATCCAGCGACACCGCGTCGAGGCAGCTGCACGGCAGCCCCCGGTGTGCTCACCCTGACCAGCCGAAAACCCTGACCACTATCGTTTCTGTCATTTTGCACCCAATTTATCCATTATCGGCAACTCCGCTAATCTGTTCCAGGATAGCCTTGGCGGCTGCCGCCGGGTCAGGTGCGCCTGTTATAGGCCGACCGATAACAATGTAACTTGCTCCGGCACGAACCGCCTCAGCCGGTGTCATCACCCGGCGCTGGTCACCCAGTTTCGCGCCGTCCGGCCTGATGCCCGGGGTAATGATCTTAAAACCAGGACCGCAAGCTTCCCGTACCAGTTCTATTTCCCGGGGCGAGCAGACCACTCCGTCCAATCCGGATTCCCGGGCCAGCAGAGCCCAGGCCCGTACCCGGTCCTCTATTTCGCCCGGCATGCCCATTTCCCGGCTGAATACTGCCTGATTAATGCTGGTCAGTACGGTCACCGCCACCACCATGGGCGTGGGCAGTCCTTTATTTTGGGCTTCATCCGCGACGGATTCCCGGGCGGCCCGCATCATGTCCCCGCCCCCAGCCGCGTGCACGTTGATGATAGAGGCGCCGTAGCGCGCCAGTACCCGGGCGGCACGCCCCACGGTGTTGGGAATGTCGTGCAGCTTCAGGTCCAGGAACACTTTGGCGCCGTTTTCCGTGATATCCCGGATAATCCCGGGTCCTTCGGCGTAAAAAAGTTCCATCCCCACTTTAAAGAAACCAACGTGCCCGGCCAGTTTGTTCACCAGTTCCATGGCCCGGTTCCGGTCGTCCACGTCCAGAGCCACGATTAATTTTTCCTTTGGCATAGCAGTTCATCTCCAACACGTATTTTGTTATTTTGATACCTTTTTAAGAACGTTCCAATTACAGTTACCGGAATCGTATACCAACACTGGTAATTATACCACAATTGGCAATCTGAACGATACACGGCAGGTTGTGAAAATCTTTACTTGCTACATTAATTGGGGACATTCCTCCGAAGGAGGTGTGTACCGGAAGTTACCTTAAGTATAAATCCTTTAGAGAAAAAAAGGTTAATGTTGGCTGAACAGAATGTACAAATGGTAGGGGAGGGCCATAACCGGTTGCAGCAGCGAACCACCGGATCCCGCAGAGATAACCGCTGCCGATTGTTTCCACTGTAGGGTAAACCCCATCCACTTTAAGCACAACCTTGATAATTGAAAGTGGGATCGTCCATGGCTATTGGTCAAGATGAGATGCAAAATGATAAAAACTTTCCGCCCTAAAAAAGAATCCTTGAGTGACTTTTGACAGCCAAGAAAGGAGAATGTAATCTCCCAATGCAGCTTGGGATGAATCAACGTCATATGCGTTATTTCTCCCATCACCTGCGGTGTTAAAACCATACTGGCACGCAATTGCCTCAAGTAAAGTAGACTTTCCAGAACCATTTTCCCCTACGAAAAAGGTTACTTCGCTAACGAAATCCAACTCGTCCATTCCCTTTATTGCTATAGAGAAAGGGTAAGTTTTAAAATATTTGATTTTTTCTTTACAAAAGAGTTACTCTACGCAAAAACAAATAAATACACTCCCTATGTAGGAAAAATTATTTCAAACATCATCTAACGTTTACATACCTAACCCGGTT
The DNA here is from genome assembly GCF_900115975.1 of Desulfoscipio geothermicus DSM 3669. Classification (GTDB taxonomy): domain Bacteria; phylum Bacillota; class Desulfotomaculia; order Desulfotomaculales; family Desulfallaceae; genus Desulfoscipio; species Desulfoscipio geothermicus. Next base: position 23,984 of record NZ_FOYM01000018.1, on the reverse strand, counting down.
AAGCCGGAAGTAAAAATGAACTCTTATATAGAGCAACATAACAGTATCTTAAAAAAACCAGGGAAAATCCAATAACACAATTTATTCATACATGGCCCCGGTTCGCCAGTTTGCAAAATGGCTGAAGGAATCCCCCCTATAACCCGAGATTATATCATTTATCGGAAGCTAAATGGATCCCAAAGTAATTATTATCCAAGAATATAAACACAAGAATTGGTGTGTAATGGCAGAAAATATCTGCTGAAACATTTTTACATAAAGCACAATAAACTCAGAGGGATAATGTTTCCCCCGGGCTTAATGCTTTATGACGGTGCGGTTGACAACATATTACTTCCGGGGGTTGACAACCGGTTTCAAATAGGCTATATTTTTTAAAAATAGACTCATATAGTACACTTTAAGCCTGAAGGAAGGTATAAACAATGAAGCTCAATCAAGCAACGGATTATGCATTTCGGGCGGTATTATATTTATCCCGGCTCCCCCGGGGGGAAGTGGTGGAGGCCAGGGCCATTGCGGAACAAGAACACATCCCCATCCGTTTTATGTTAAAGATACTCCGCATGCTGACCCGGGCCGGCATTGTGGAATCTTACCGTGGAGTAGGCGGCGGTTACGCATTGGCCAAAATGCCCCGGGAAATCACTATGCGGGATGTAGTGGAAGCGGTAGAGGGACCGGTCTATGTTAACAGGTGTTTGATTGCCCCTGATGAGTGTAATAAAAGAAACACTGCCAAATGCGCCATTCACAAGGCCCTTTTTTCCATCCAGCAAACCATTAATGATAAGCTGGAGGAATATGATTTTGAAACTTTAAGTAAATCGTAAGCTGCGTTGTTATACTTGATTTAGACTTGTATAATTGAAACTATTTTTTTCCACCAGACTATACTATGTTAGTATAGTTTTAAAATCACCATTATCCAAATGCTAATTTCTGAATCAGTCGGAAAAGAAAATTTTTACTATAGTTATATCCCAAAGTATACTATTTGAGTCTAGTATAAGAATTATAAACAGGAGGGAAAACAAATGAAAATGTGTACTTCCGCGGACAGCAAACTGATTGATTTCATGGGTTCCAAACCCGAAGTGGAGACATCCTTCAACCGCGTGCCAGGGCAAGCCATCAAGTGTGGCTTTGGCATGCAAGGGGTATGCTGCCGGCTGTGCTCCAACGGACCCTGCCGGATCACCCCCCAGTCCCCCAAGGGCGTCTGCGGGGCCACCGCCGACACCATCGTAGCCCGGAACTTTTTACGGGCCGTGGCTGCCGGAGCGGCCTGCTACCTGCACATAGTGGAAAACACCGCCAATAACCTGCGGGCTGTTGGCCAGGGAAAATCCGGGTTGACCATTAAGGGAGCGGAAACACTGCGTGAGCTGGCCGGGGTGCTGGAAATCAAGGAAACCGACCCGGCACAGCAGGCCGTCAAAGTGGCGGACCGGGTGCTGGAAGACCTGTACCGCCCCCGGGGACAACAGATGACCCTGGTGGAAAAACTGGCCTATCAGCCGAGATTCCGGCGCTGGCAGGAACTGGGGATACTACCCGGCGGTGCCAAGTCCGAAGTGTTCGACGCCATCGTCAAAACCAGCACCAACCTGTCCAGCGACCCGGTGGATATGCTGCTGCATGCTTTAAAATTGGGCATTGCTACGGGGCTATACGGGTTGACTGTAACCAATTATTTAAATGACATCATGTTGGGCGAACCCCAAATTGCCACCGCCAGAGTGGGTTTTTCCGTGGTGGACCCGGATTATATCAATATTATGGTTACCGGCCATCAGCAGGCCCTTATCGGGGTGCTGCAGGAGAAGATGGTTACTCCCGAGGCGGCCGCGCTGGCGGGCCGGGGTGGAGCTAAAGGATTCAAGATAGTGGGCTGCACCTGCGTGGGCCAGGACATGCAGCTGCGTGGGGCGCACTGCCGGGAGGTCTTTGCCGGCCACGCCGGAAACAACTTTACCAGCGAAGCCCTGCTGACCACCGGGGGCATCGACCTGGTAGTATCTGAGTTCAATTGCACGGTGCCAGGCATTGAGCCCATTTGCGAGCAGTTTCTGGTGCGGCAGATCTGCCTGGATGACGTGGCTAAAAAGGCCAACGCCGACTATGTACGGTTCGATTGCAACGAGAGTGCGGCCATAGCGGAAAAAATTATGCACGCGGCCCTGGAAAGTTATATCCGGCGCCGGGGTAAAGTGCAAGTGGATATACCCGAACACGGCTACGACGACGCGGTCACCGGTATTAGTGAAAAATCATTGCCAAAATTCCTGGGCGGCAATTTTAAACCGCTGATCGACCTGATTGCCGGCGGCAAAATTAAGGGAGTTGCCGCGGTGGTGGGCTGTTCCAACCTTACAGCCAAGGGACATGATGTTTTTACCGTGGGGTTAACCAAAGAACTGATCAAGCGGGATATCATCGTGCTGTCCGCCGGCTGTACCAGCGGCGGCCTGGAAAATGTCGGTTTGACCTCCCCGGGGGCGGCGGAACTGGCCGGCGACAACCTTAAAGAGGTTTGCCGGACGCTGGGTATACCGCCGGTGCTGAACTTTGGCCCCTGCCTGGCCATCGGGCGGCTGGAAATAGTGGCCGCCGAATTGGCCCGGGCCCTTGATATCGACATCCCGCAGTTGCCCCTGGTTTTGTCCGCTCCGCAGTGGCTGGAAGAACAAGCCCTGGCTGACGGCGCATTCGGCCTGGCCCTGGGATTGCCGCTGCATCTGGCCATCCCGCCCTTTGTTACCGGCAGCAAGCTGGTGAGCAAAGTATTAACGGAGGATATGGAACAGCTAACCGGCGGCAAGGTCATCCTGGAGGGTGAAATCGTGCCGGCGGCGGAAAAACTGGCGGAGATCATCGAGCAGAAAAGAAAAGCCCTGGAATTGTAAAGGGGGAATAACAGTGAAACGCATCCTCATTGACAAAGAATTGTGTCAGGGCTGCAGGAACTGCCAGCTGGCCTGCATGGCCGAGCATACCGCGAACAGATCCGTACTATGCCTGGACCTGGAGGACCCGGCCAACCGGGCCAGGAATTTCATCGAGGCCGGCCCACATGGGCAACCGGTGCCCATCCTCTGCCGTCACTGCGATGAACCGGCCTGTGTTACCGCCTGTATGTCCGGGGCGCTAACCAAAAACCCCGCTACGGGAACCGTTGACCATGACCCGGGAAAATGCGCCGGGTGTTGGATGTGCGTAATGTCCTGCCCCTTTGGGGTTATTCGCCCGGACAGCCGGGAATCCAAGGTGGCGATCAAGTGTGATTTCTGTCATGGCAGGCCCTTCCCCCGCTGTGTGGAAGCCTGCCCCACCGGCGCCCTTACACTAATTGAGGTGGACGCGCAGGGCACAGTAAAGAAAATTTGTCTGCCGGAACCAGTTGCCGGCGAGACCGCACCGGAGGAGGGAGCGCACCAGTGAGATATCTTATTTTGGGAGCCAGTGCCGCCGGTATCAACGCGGCCAAAACCATCCGCGAGTTGGATAGTGCCGGTGATATTACCGTGATCTCCAGGGATGAGCAAGTATATTCCCGCTGTATGCTGCACCATGTGATCAGCGGGGAGCGTTCCCCGGAAAAAGCCGGTTTTGTGGAAGCAGATTTCTTTAAGCGGTATAACGTTCGCTGGCTGGCCGGTCGGGAAACGATTAGCCTGGATACGGCAGGTAAAAAAGTCAAGCTGTCAAATGGCGAAGAAGAGCGGTATGACCGCTTGTTGATTGCCACCGGTGCATCCTCCGTGCTGCCGCCCGTGGAAAACCTGGCGCGGGGCAAGCAGGTTCGGGGCCTGCGCGACCTGGCGGACGCCCGGGCCATTGCCCGGATGGCCGGTGAGACAGACGCCGCAGCAGTGATCGGCGCCGGGCTGGTGGGTATGGATGCCGCCTACGCCCTGGCCCGGCGCGGGGTCAAGGTATCGGTTATCGAAGTGGCCGGGCAGCTTCTACCGTTACAACTGGACCGGCGGGCGGCGGAAAAGTATGAGCAGCTATGCCGACAGCATGGTATGGAATTCTTTTTCAACGAGATGGTCGGCTCAGTGGTTCTGGACGCGCAGGACAATGTGATCGGCTTAAAACTCAAAAGCGGTAAAACCGTACCCTGTGGTATGGTAATTGTGGCGACCGGGGTAAGGCCAAACATAGAATTCCTCGCAGGTACCCCCATTGAAACCGGGCGGGGGGTCAAGGTCAATGAATTCCAGGAAACCTCGGTGGCGGGTGTTTTCGCCGCGGGGGATGTTTGCGAATCCCGGGAAACTTTTACCGGCAAGGTAATGCTTACGCCAATTTGGCCGGCGGCAGTCAAGCAGGGGCAGGTGGCCGGTTCTAATATGGCCGGCGTGCCCAAACGTATGGAGGATAACTTCGCCTTCCGGAATGCTATGACCTTTTTCGGCCTTCCGGCGGCATCCTTCGGCTTCATCAATCCACCGGATGCAAGTTACCGGGAGCTTATTGACGAAGATGCCGACGCTTACAAAAAAGTAATCCTCCAGAATGGGCGCATCAAGGGGGCTGTTTTACAAGGGGACATTACCGGCGCCGGTTTGCTGGCCGCCCTGATCAAAGAAGGAATAGATGTAACAAATTATCAGGAACGGGTTTTCGATCTTACCTATGCAAATTTCTTTACCCAAAAAGAAAATGGAGCCTTTTACTTTACCATTTAGAAGCTGCTAAAAATCTAACACCTTTAAGCACCGGGTGTTAAAAACTTGCAACAAGCAGGCCCCTCCGGTATTGCCGGGTGGGCTTGCTTTTAAACAAATATAAAAGATTATAAAGTTCGTAATCATTCATCTTCACACTTCCTATCAACTACAAATTATAGGTCAATTGCTTTGTCTTTAATTTGTTCATTAATTGATTTAGTGGCGAAGACGTATAACACATTCCCTCGAGTTTCGTTTACCAGTGACAATGCAGCTAGTAAATAGATTTACATATTAATGGAGGTTTACAGCATGTTTACAGAGGTACTTACCGGGATCAGTCAAATAACAGCGCGGGAACTAAAGGAAGCCGATGAATCGGAACGAAAAAGCTGGTTGAAGCACTAACTAATCTTACCGAGCTAGGCATCACTTTACTGCATGAAAGCCCGGAATTTCGCCGGGCCTTCGCCAGAATCCACAGTGAATTTTTAAAGTTTCCCGAAAGCCGAGACACCATTGAGCAAGCGTTTACGGCTTATAACAATTTTCCCCCGAAAACTAAACCGTTCCCCCGTTACTACTGACCAGTCGCAGCTTTTCAACACGGGACATGTTTTTAATAGCTATTTCCCTGCGCATGGCACTACCTCTATCCTATTATATTTTTTTCATATTTTCCCACAATTCATTGATAATTGTTCCGCATTTGCTTTGTATATTGTAAATGGGGCTGGCCACTTAATATATATTTTAAAGGAGGAATGTATGAATCGTGAAGAACTGGAAGACGAAGGTTTTATCAATTGTATTAGGATTGTCAGTACTGGCGCCCACTGCCTCTTTTGCGGCTGATACCGTCACTGCCACCCAGGATATGCCGGTTAGAAAGGGATTCGCCCATTATCAACGCTTTGACGTTGATCAGCGCACTGCAGCTATGGACAAGATGCTGGATATGGTTGGCAAGTATACACCGGGGGATGTGGAAGATTGGAAAAATGCCTTTGCTGAACGCGAGCAATTAATGAGTGAATTGAAGGAAAAGGCGCCGGTGCAAAGGCAAAGACCTCAAATATCCGATGAGATAAGAGAAAAGGTTGAAGCTATCCGTGAAGGCGTAAAAAACGGTACAATTACCCGGGAACAGGCCGGGGAAGAACTGAAAAACCTTGGTCTTGACAGAGTGCGTCAAAATAAGCAAAATCCCCGGTTATCCGATGAAGTAAAAGAAAAAGTCAAGGCCATTCGTGAAGATGTCAAGAACGGCAAGCTAACTCGTGAACAGGCTGCAGAAGAACTGAAAAGCCTTGGCCTTCAAGGTAAGAAAAATTTCGCCGGCCACAATAACCTGATGATCCAATTTAATAAAGCGGTAAAAGCGGATGATGAATCTGCAATTAAGGAACTGTTGCCCCAGCTACTGGAACAACTGAAAGAAAAAAATCAGCAACTTTCTGTCAGGCTGTCGGAAACAAATTAACCCCCCGAAAAAAAGCAGCAAGAGTATGCGATGACTTAAACCAGACTCCCTTTTCAATGGGAGTCTGGATTTTTTGATATAATAACACAGAAGCGTTAAAAGGAGGGTCGCACTTGTTTCGGATTTTCCTGGTTGAAGATGAGATAAACTTAAGTCAAATATTAACTTCCTATTTGGCAAAAGAAGGCTGGGAAGTACGGTCCTTTACTGATGGGCAATCTGCACTGCAAGCCATTAAAGAGCACCCTCACCTGTGGATTTTAGATATTATGCTCCCTGATATTGACGGCTACCAGCTGTTGCGCAGCATCAAAGAGGCGTCCCCGGACGTTCCCGTTATCTTTATATCCGCCCGGGATGCCGATTTGGATCGCATTATTGGCCTGGAGATGGGAAGTGATGACTACCTGGCAAAACCATTTTTACCCCGGGAACTGGTTATTCGCACACACCGGCTCCTGGAACGGGTTTACAAATCAACTGAGGCAAAAAACTCAGCTATTAACCTGCATCCCTATATTCTGGATGAAAACAGGCGCATAGTTCTTAAAGAGGATAATAACATTGAATTAACGTCAAAGGAATACGACCTTGTTTTATTTTTTGCCAAACACAGGGGACAGGCCTTATCCCGGGAACAAATTATCAACCATGTATGGGGAGAGGACTACGTCGGCACCGACCGCTCCGTAGATGACCTGGTACGGCGGTTGCGAAGAAAAATGCCGGACCTCCGCATTGAAACCATATATGGTTTTGGATACAGGATGACGGCCAAATGAAAAATATATCGCTGACAGTAAAAATTTGGCTGGCCCTTTCCCTGGTTAGCTTATTGTTATATTTAATTGTATTGCTTATTATGCCTCACTTAATTCGCAACTTTTTTACAGCTACCTTAATGCAACCACATGTACCACCGGAAAAAAATATTATCAAGGAACCGTTACCCTCTTTTCTTGGTGTCCGGGGATTCAATATTCGCAACCTTATTATATTGGAAGACGGGACAACAATACCACCCAATGCCCCGAAAGCGATTCCTGATGCTCTTTTACAAAATATAAAACAAAACGCCTCAACTCAGCAAACATCCAGGCATCTGTACGAATATGTCGATGGACAGGAAAGAGTTCGCTATGTTATCCGCAAAAACATTGCCTATGGGCGCCCTTTGTATCAGGTATCGTTTTTTAAAAGATCGGAAGAAGACAAATTTATAAAAACTTTATTGTTTAATTTTATGGTGTTCGCCGGTATTACCCTGGTAATCAGCTGGTTTGCCTCGCTTTTTATTGCCCGTTACTTAACCCGGCCCCTGGTTCAAATGAAGCAGCATGTAAAGCGCATAGCCAACCGCAACTGGCATGAACCCCTTACTGTAAAACAAGGTGATGAAATAGGGCAGTTGGCCGGCTCCATTGAAACCATGCGCCGGCAGCTTGTCAGGCAGGATGAAGCGCAGCAATCCATGCTGCAAAATATTTCTCACGAGTTGAAAACGCCGGTCATGGTGATCCGCAGCTATGCCCAGGCCATCCAGGACGGGGTCTACCCCAAAGGCGATCTGGCCGGCAGTATCCAGGTGATCGATGCGGAAGGTGCGCGCCTGGAAAAATTGATTAAACAGCTGCTTTATTTAACACGCCTCGACTACCTGGATACCCGGGAGCAGGTTCAGAAGGAGATAGAATTGGACAGGTTGGTTAAAAAAACAGTTCAGCTTTTATACTTGCAGCGATCGGAAATAACCTGGCAGTTGGATTTGCAGCCGGTAACTATTGCAGGGGACGAAGAAACCTTAAGGGTCATGATTGAAAACCTGCTGGAAAATCACCTTCGTCATGCTGCTTCCCGCCTTGAGGTTAACCTTGGGTTAAACAGTAAAAAAACGGAAATAATACTCAGTTTCTGGAATGACGGCTCCAGGATTGAGCCCCATATCCTAAACCGGCTGTTCCAGCCTTTCCATAAAGCCGGAGAAGGTAAGTTCGGACTGGGGTTAACCATAGTGCAGCGAATCGTAAAAATGTATCAGGGGCAAATCACCTTGAAAAATGAAAGAGGCGGTGTAACTTCAACTGTTATTATCCCATTTAGATAGGAGTGGCGAAAAGCAAAAAGGGGATAGGCTGGTTTTTCGCTTTTGGAAATTAGCTTTGGTGCCAGGTGTTGAAAGTTGAAAATCGAGGATTTTTCAACTTTCAACACCTGGCACCTATCAAACGTGTGTCTCTCGCGGACTCTTCGAACAACCTCTGTAAGTAGTTAGTTTAATAATATGCCGGCTTCAGCCAGCTTTAAAGAGCGATAGGCCAAATAAAAACCATAACCGGCGGAGATATTCTTGTCTTTCATATTAAAACAGTCCAGTTCGCTTTGCAAAAGATCCATTTTGGATATCTGGCCCAGCTCAAATCTTTTTTTGTCCCATTCATAGTTTTGCTGAGCATTATTATAATTAATTAATGATAATTGATACTCTTCTTGCTTTAATTTAACTTCAGCCATTAAATTGTTTATGGCATCCTTTAATTTATACCTTTCATCTTTCAGCTGCAGCTCCTTTTCCTCGATTTCCAATTCCAATAATTCCTCCTGGTAATTGTCGTCCTCCACATAATCAAGGTCGTCTTCTCTCTGCTCAATATCCCGTTTAAGCTCATCAATTTTATCATATTCCCCGGTAGCTCTTGAAAGTAATATGTCATAATCGGGTACTTCACCCGTTTCTGGAATCTCGAACGGAGCCAAAATCAGTTCATCATCATAATCTCTACCGATCATATCATTAAGATTTCCCTTTGTTTTTTTGATTGAGCTCATTAATTCAATTATTTGCTTATCTATATTGGAAACATCTACAGCCAACTGATCTACCTTCAGTTGGTTGCTGTTTCCCAGAGCCAGTCTGGCTCTTTCAAGATTTAACAAGGACTGTTTCACCTCAAGTTCTTTTTCTAAAGTTAATAAGTTATTCTCCTGGTTCAATATTGTTGTGTATTGTTCCTCTACTATATATTCCAACTGTTTCTTATAATTTTCTTCATCTATTTTAGCGTCATTATAATTGGCTTCTGCATCTCTTTTTTTATCTAATAAGGAATCTATTGATTCGGCATTCTTATCTATATTTTCCCAAATGGATGACATTTCCTCTTTAATATCATTCATTCTGGAAATAACCGATGTGTCCCCTTCATTTAAAAGTTCTTGTAGAGTAGAATATTCTTGCCCTAAATTGTTATATCCGGACAGCAGATTATTATTTTCATGTTCGGCTTCATCATACTGATCATCTGCCTGGTAAAATTGATACTTTGCCTTTTCTTTATTAATTTCGTATTGGGTCAGGTTTCTGCTGTTTTCAAGGGCCAACTCCTTGACCTGTTCCAGGGTGACAACATTCTCTGCAGCATCTTCTGAATCGTTTTCGGACGCATATCCCGCAGATAAACAAACCAGCATAAAAAGCATAGTTAATAATAAAACTAACTTCTTTTTCATATGCATCTCCTTTACTCGTATCTCAACGCATCTATCGGGTTTAACTCAGCTGCTTTCCAGGCCGGGTAAAACCCAAAAAACACACCTGTAATCACAGAGAATATCAGACCCAATAAAATCCCGCTAATTGAAGGGAGGGCTGGAAGCTCAAAATATTTCAACAGAGGGATGGCAAAAAAACCTAAAATTACACCCAGCAACCCGCCAACTAAACTGATAATTACGGCTTCCAACAGGAACTGGCTCAATATTTCCCTCTTTTTAGCCCCGATTGCTTTAAGGGTGCCTATTTCTTTGGTTCTTTCTTTTACCGTAACAAACATTACATTCATAATTCCTATCCCGCTGACTATCAAGACAACTACCGCCACTGCCAGCAACAGTAAAGACATGGTTCTGGCTGATTCCTGTGCTGCCGCCAATCTGCTACCTGCATCCAGAATACGAAATTGCTCCGCTCCTCCCATGCGATGAGTTTCATTTAAAGTGTTTGTTATATCATTTATAGCTGATTGAACCGTTTCCAATCCCGTTGCCTGAACTGTAATTATGGGGTTGGCCCTGGTGCCCAGTAAATATTTTTCTCCTACCGAGTAAGCAATAAACGCTGAGTCGTCATAACTTGAGTGTGAACCGGTATCTCCCACCCGATTGAAAATACCTATTACCTCAAACTTTCTTCTGTTGATGCTGATGTTCGAACCGACTATTTCAGAAGGATTGCCGTCCGTAAGTGTGTTGGCCAGTTCCGCCCCCAGTACGGCGTATTTGTGTTTCTTTTTCTCATCTTCATCGTCAAGTGCTCTGCCTTGTTGTACGGTAAGATTATTGTTTTCCTGATACTCGGGGGGAATGGCAATAAAACTGCTGTTAAATGAAAAATTATTGTAATTAATATCTCCGCTGCCCTGTAAAATTGGGAAAGCATGAGCAATGTTGTCACTTGCCATAAACAACTCGGCATCTTTTTCAGTCAAAGGGTCAACTACCTTGCCCCTTTGGGCCGGCATTACAATAATCGTTCCTACATTAAGCTTCGAGTATTGCTCGTTAACCTGTGCCTCTCCCCCCGCGCCTATCGCCACCACCAGAAAAATAGTGGCCGTCCCGACAATTACTCCCAGTGTAGTTAGGAAGGTTCTCACCTTGTTCTGGTAGATATTTATTAAAACAAGTTTGAGCAGCTGCTTTATTTTCAAGAAATCACCTGCTTTTCGGGTAAACCACAGTCTCGTTTGCTTTAAGACCTTCCAGGACTTCCACACTGGTTCCGTCAGTGAAACCGGCTTTTATTTGCTTTTCCGACTTTTGGCCATTATTATCAATGACAGTAACATACTGCTTACCGTTAATGATTTTAACCGCCTTGTAAGGCACTATTAAGGAATTCTTAACTTCTTTTCTTATAAATGAAACCATGCAAGTCATGCCATCTTTTAATTCAGGGCCGGGGTCTTTAATTTTGACCTCAACTGAATAATTAACCAGGCCGGAAGAATCTGATATTGGCAAAAGGCTTATTTTGCTGACTTCACCTTCAAATTTTTTATCCGGCAGGGCTTCCACAGTCACATAAACTTTTTGACCTGTTTTGATTTGACCAATATCATACTCAATTACGTTAGTGATCGCGTTAATGGTATTGTTTTCATGGATTGTGGCAAAATCCTGTTCATCAGTTATGCTTTCTCCTGCTTTCTTGGATAAGCCCAAAACAACCCCTGAGACCGGCGCGTATAAAATAGTGTCTTCCAAATTCTCCTTAGCCATTTTCACCTGTAATTCATCTTGCTTGAAATCCTGATTTTTTTCTATTGTATATTTTTTAATTAAATTCCGGTATTCCAGCTCTTTGTTATCAAGTTCCATTTTTTTCAGCTTAATTTCGTTGGCCGGGTATGCTTCAGGAATTGTTTCCATTTCTGCGTATTCATCTTTGAGTTTTTGCAATTCGGATTCCATACTTTTTAGCTTTAACTCATAATCCAACAGGCTTGTTTGTTGCTGCTCCCGGGCATCATCCAGTTTAGCTAAAGCCAACTGGTATTGGTCCTGGTAATCGCTGTTGTCCAATTTGGCAATAACCGCACCTTTTTTGACCTCGTCACCCTCGTCAACCAATATTTCCGAAATGGTGCCTTTGACGCCAAACCTTAAATTAACCTTGGAAAATTCAATGGTTCCATCAGAGTCAAAGCCAACAATAATATCATCTCTTTTCACTTGCACCTGTTCGTATTGTATTTCCGAGCTTGCATCATTACTTTTGTTTTGCAGCCAAAAACCCATGCCGGCTGCCAGGAAGATAATTAATATAAGAACAACACCCAGGTTCTTTTGGGTTTTATGATCAACCAACTCCTTTAACCCCCACCCCTAATTTTTGTCATAGATTCTACCGTCTCGTATGTAGATTACCTTTTTCACCTGCTCAGCCACTTCAATATCATGGGTAATGATTACTATTGTATTTCCTTGCCTGTTCAGCTCTTTAAAAATCTCCATAGCATCTTTGCTGGATTTGCTATCTAAATTTCCAGTGGGCTCGTCTGCCAAAACCAGATGTGGATTGCCGACTATGGCCCTGGCAATGGCCACCCTCTGCTGCTGCCCCCCTGATAGTTCATTGGGCCGGTGATTAAGTCTTTCCCCCAAGCCTAAAAGCTTTAATTTTTCCTTGGCCGATTCCTTGGCTTCTTCCTCTTTGGCGCCGCGATAAAGCAAGGGAAGCATGACATTTTGGATGGCTGTTAACCTGGGTAATAAGTTAAACTTCTGAAATACAAAACCAATTTTTTGGTTTCGTATTTCAGCTAATTGATTATCTTTGGCTTTTAAAACATCCAGGCCATCCAAATAATATTGACCGGAAGTGGGTAAATCCAAACAACCAAGTAAGTTCATCAGAGTGGATTTACCTGAACCGGAAGGACCTAAAATTACAATAAAATCACCTTCCAGAATTTGCATGCTTACATCATCCAATACTTTTAGCTTTTCAGAGCCATTTTGATAAATTTTTACAATGTTTCTGGCATCTATGATACATTTGGCATTCTCAATCATGGTTGCCTGTTACCACCCATACCACCCATGCCGCCAAAACCTTGACCATTGCCGGGTCTTTGCCCGTTGGCGCCTTCAGGGTTGCCTGTTCTCGGTCCATTGCCGCCCATCACTTGAACAAAACTAACTGCATCATTTTTTTTCCAAACTCTTAACATTTGGTCTTTTTTAATCTCTGTCAACCCCATGGGGGTAGTTTCATTAGTCCCCCTTTGCACTGTTACGATTGGTGTGCCTACCGGTATTATAAAAGTTTCAGTTTCCCCGGTTACTTTAAACCCGGCTCGGTTTCCCGGCCCGGGACCTTGTACGTTTGGGTTTATTTCTTGACCCGTTGGTTCCTGACGCCCTTCTGACGGCGTTCCCTCGTTCAGAGAGTCTTGTAATTTGTACACCGTAACTTCATTGCCGATAACATCTTTTACTTGACCGATTAAAGCCGGTTTTTCTTCAGGAAACACGACCTTTTCGCCCTCAGAAACAGTAGCTGCATTATCCTCCTTGGACGGTTCCTTAAGCGCCTCTGTATTGCTGCCGCAGCCAATAGCTGTTGCTGAAATAAAAGCTAATATTAACACTAAAAGCAATTTATTTAATTTCATAATCACACCTCATACCTAATATTTAAATAAGATTAATTGCAACATTATTTACTTGGCAATGGTATATTGCATTTATGGTTGCGTTTTTGATGCTTACTATATAATCACCAACCTTTTACTGAATAAATGTAGTTTAAAAATAGGCTTTCATAGTAAAAATTTACTAAACAAATATGGGGTAATTATCAAGAGATTATGGGAAATTGTGAAAGTCCATGATTCTATGCCATATCCTTAAATGGCGCCTATTGACACTCCCGTCCAGTTACCATATGGTAAATTGCAAAAATTATTCAAACAAATAAAAAAAGACAAATGCGCCTCTTTCGGCAACAGCCGAGTGGCGCATTCTATTGATATTGCATCATAAGGAAGCCATTAAAAAACAAAATTCAAAGATTCAGTAGATATCCAGAGACATACCCCGGATACTACAGGCTTAATTTGCTTACCCCAGGGTACATTCCGCCGGCCGCTGTATTTTTCATATACTCCCTTTCCAACAAAGCACACTACACGCGGCTCTTCCGGTATAGTTCCGCCCCGCCATTCTTATATTCCTGATTCGTTATATCGGCTGCCGCCCGGGTGGGGCGGGACACTATATTGGTCAGACCGTACCCCAGCTCCAGTAAACCGGCGTCCTCTTCCGGCCTATACCTGCGGGCGCCCCTTGATCAGGTTATCGACCACGGTGGGATCGGCAAGGGTGGAGGTGTCGCCAAGAGACTCAATTTCTCCGGCGGCCACTTTGCGCAGGATCCGGCGCATAATTTTACCGCTTCTTGTTTTGGGCAGGCCCACTGAAAAGTGGATCTTGTCCGGGGTCGCAATGGGTCCGATTTCCTTCCGGACGTGCATGACCAATTCTTTCTTCAGGTCGTCGGTGTCCTCAAACCCTTCTTTTAACGTCACGTAGGCGTAAATACCTTCGCCCTTGATGTCATGCGGGTAGCCGACCACGGCAGCCTCAGCCACCTTGGGGTGAGCCACCAGCACGCTTTCCACTTCGGCGGTACCCAGGCGGTGGCCGGACACGTTAATTACGTCGTCAACCCGCCCCATCAACCAGAAATAGCCGTCCTCATCCCTGCGGGCGCCGTCGCCGGTAAAGTAATAACCCGGGTACTGGACAAAGTAAGTGTTTTTGAACCGCTCGGGGTCACCGAATACGCCCCGCATGATACCGGGCCAGGGCTTGGTCATCACCAGGTAACCGCCCTCGTTGGGATCGGATTCACTGCCGTCCTGGCGGATGACTTTGGGATTAACGCCAAAAAACGGCAGGGTGGCCGAACCCGGTTTTGTGGGAATCGCCCCGGGAAGCGGTGTGATCAATATGCCGCCGGTTTCGGTTTGCCACCATGTATCGACGATGGGGCAGCTTTCTTTGCCGATAACCCGGTGGTACCACATCCAGGCCTCCGGGTTAATGGGCTCGCCCACAGTGCCCAGCAGGCGCAGGCTTTCGAGGTTCCTGCCATTAGGCCACTTCTCGCCGTCCCGCATCATGGCCCTGATAGCGGTAGGGGCAGTGTAGAAAATGTTTACACCGTATTTTTCAACCACTTCCCAGAAACGGTCGGGCTGCGGGTAGTTGGGCACGCCCTCAAACATCAACGAAGTTGCGCCAGCCGAAAGCGGACCATAAACGATATAACTGTGACCGGTAACCCAGCCGATATCAGCAGTACACCAGTAAATATCCTCATCTCTGTAATCAAAGATATACTTAAACGTGGTGGTGACGTATGTCAGATAACCGCCGGTGGTATGCATGACGCCTTTGGGCTTGCCGGTGCTGCCGCTGGTGTAGAGGATAAATAGCGGATCTTCAGATTCCATACGCTCGGGTTCGCATTCCTGGGATGCGCCGGCCATCAGATCGTGCCACCATAGGTCCCGACCAGCAACCATGTTGCAATCCTGGTCTATCCTTTTAACCACGACGCAGTTCTTGATGTTTGGGCATCCCTCCAGGGCTTTGTCCGCGTTATCCTTGCTCTTAAGCACTTTGCCGGCCCGGTATCCATAGTTGCACGTAATCAGTGTTTCCGCCTTGGCATCCAGGATTCTGTCCCGCAAGGCGTCCGGGCTGAAGCCACCGAATACAATGCTATGAATGGCACCAATCCTGGTGCAGGCTAGCATGGCGATCGCCAGTTCGGGGATCATGGGCAAGTAAATGGTTACCCGGTCCCCACGCTTAACACCGAGACCCTTCAGCACGTTTGCAAATTTGGATACTTCCCGGTGGAGTTGCGCGTAAGTGTATGTCTTGCTTTCTTCCAGAGGCTCACCCTGCCAGATCAGAGCAGCCTTGTTTTTGCGCCATGTTTTCAGGTGGCGGTCCAGGCAATTGTAAGACACGTTCAACTGGGCGCCGTTGAAATATCTTATATATATATCGTCTGTAAAACTATACTCCTCAACGGAGTCCCACTTTTTAAACCACTCGATGTTTTCCTCCGCCATTTCGGCCCAGAATGCTTCCGGTTCTTCTACTGACTTGCGGTAAAGCTCGTCCCTCTGTTCCCGGCTTTTAACCCTGGCCTTTTCGGAAAAATCCTTTGGTGGTTCAAACACCCTGTTTTCTGCCATTAAATGCTGCACACTACCACTTTTTTCAGCCACCATAAATTCCCCCCTGTTTTTTTAAAAGATGTTTCTGAAGCATCATGCTTAAAATGGGCTAAATTTTCATTAAATTTAAACTATACAAAACTTTCAGCAATAAATTATACCATACTTATGGTACTATTTAAATAAATTCTAATAGCATAATGTTTTTTTACGGCCTGATTAATGGTAGTTGGTATTGGTTACTTTCCGAATTTAAGTTAAAAACGCATACACACATCTGTTCATTTAGTATCTTTTGTTTTTATATGGATAGCATTAACTATTTTTGCTTTGGCCAAAACTAAACTATTTATTCAATTAGAACTTTTAATTTTTAAAAAAGTAGCGTTTCTGATAAAGGAAAACTAGTTTTACAAGGACAGGCATTTTGGAACATTTTTTGCAATAAGACAATAACCTGTTCTTTTTCTTCGGGGGTAAATTTAGAGGTTAAAGCATCAGACCATCTTATTGAAAGGTTTTTAATTCATTCTCCAGATAGCATTGTCCATAACGATATAATACGGAGATCCACCGGCCAATGGATAAGTCTTTGTTTACCAAGCTAAGTCCCTTCCTTTAAGAGAAAAAATATCAAGAAAATAATATCAGAAAAATAATAATTATGTTATATAAGAGAGAGCACCATTCTTAGGGTGCTCTCTCTTCTGTACATTTTCACCTCATCTCTTCAGGTTGTTTTATGCCACGTTTATTTTGCAATAGATATATCACCAATGCTAATACAGCCGGTATTGCTGCTATAAAAAAATCCCCAGATTATTAGCCTGCGATAGAATTACCAAAGATCAATAAAAATATTATTTAGTTGCATTAACAACTATTATAATTAAGAGCAGCAATAATTTCAACAATAAATAATTAGATGAAGCGAGACCCTCACATCTGAATCAGTGAAAGCCTCGCCCGGGTTGCTTCGTTCACATTACTTTTATTTTACGGATATTTTTTGGTTTTGGGCAGGAGTCGAACCCCTGTCCATTATGCTTAAGACAAAGGCCAGCAATATACCGAACGCCAAAGTCGCCAGGATAACCTTCGCAACAGGAAGGGTATACCATAAAAACAGGTAAAGCATAGCTATGACAATGGAAAGGAGCATCAGCGGAAAGGCTATTTTAAAGAACCCCATGAAACCGATATGGGACCCTCTTTTTTCCGCCATACCGATTACCACCACATTGGCCGAAGCGCCAATGATAGTGCCGTTGCCGCCCAGGCAAGCGCCCAGGGACAGCGACCACCACAGGAAGTTCAGGTCCTGGATACCGCCCAGGCGCCCCATGTCATGTATCAGCGGAATCATGGTGGCCACAAAGGGTATGTTATCCACAAAGGCGGAGGCAACGGCAGACAGCCACAGAATTAAAAGGCCTGCGGGCAGTAACGCTCCGCCCGTTACTTCCAGGGCATATTGGGCAATGGCTTCGATAACCCCCACTTCTTCCAGAGCGCCTACTACAACGAATAAACCGATAAAGAAGAAGATAACCGGCCATTCTACGGAATGTAAGGCGTGTTCGGGGTCCATGCGGGTAACCAGCAGCAGCAATGCGGCGCCTGAAAGGGCGATTACCGAGCTTTCCAGGTGGACAAACTGGTGCAAGACAAAACCGGTGATGGTCAGGGCTAAAACCGTTAAGCACTTTTTCAGCAGGGCTTGATCTTTTATTTCATCCTTTTCGTCCATGGCCATGATATTTTGCATTAATTCCGGTCTGGTGGTGATTTGCCGTCTGTATATCAACTTTAAAATAAAGATAGTTAGAACATAAATTACAACTACCACGGGGGTAAGGTTAACCACAAAGTCCATAAACCCTAGTTTGGTGGCACTGCCGATCATAATGTTCGGGGGGTCGCCAATCAATGTTGCCGTGCCGCCAATGTTGGAGGCAAGTATTTCAACAATTAAAAACGGTATTACATTAACCTGCAGCTGGCGGGCTATGGCAAAGGTTACCGGAACTATGAGCAGCACAGTTGTGACATTATCCAACAACGCCGACAGCACCGCCGTTATAAAAGCAAGGGCGGCCATTATCCGGATCGGTTCTCCCTTGGCCTGTTTGGCTGCTTTAATGGCCAGATACTCAAATACCCCTGTTTGGCGCGTAATACCAACAATAATCATCATACCCACCAAAAGGCCGATGGTGTTAAAGTCCACAAAATGAACAGCTTGTTCGACATTGAGAATGCCCGCTATGATAATTACTGCCGCACCGCAAAAGGCGGCCACCGCCCGGTGAATTTTTTCGGATACTATGATGGCATAGGTCACCAGGAAAACGGCCGTAGCAAAGATTACTTGAGTTTGTGCTTCCATTTTCATCTCCCTTCCTGTTTAAAAAGTTTGCATTTAATAAATCTACAACTGAACGCTTTTTGACACCCCCCTGCTGTGGAAAAAAATAAAAGAGGGGCAGCCAAATAAATTGACTACCCCCCCCAGTAGACGAACCGTTATAGCCTGGCAATCGTAGCTTTATTTGTTAAAGCCTTAGACCCATAGCTTTAGCGCCCCTGGCTTTCGCCAGGTTTGCCTAACCCGTGGAGAAGAATTATTCTGTTTTGCAGTATTTATAAATAAATTTTATAGTATTTTTGCGTAAAGTACAAATTATTCATAAGCTATATAAGTAAATCTAATCCCTCTAACTAACTCTTTCTTTTATTTTTGCACCAAACGTGATCTATTTTACAATACAATTTCTCAATCTCCTGTTCCCCGGCCAGGCGGCGCGCCAGCGTGACGGCTTTTTCACCCGCAACCTCCAGCCCCGGGTTCAAGTCGGCCAGGGGTATCATAACAAAGGCGCGTTGGTGCATGCGGGAATGCGGTATTTCCAAGTCGGGTTCATTGATAATTTGGTTACCGTAAAGCAAAATGTCCAGGTCCACGGTGCGGGGGCCCCAGCGGATTACCCGCACCCGGCCAAGCTTGTTTTCTATTTCCTGCAGCCTTTTCAACAGCTGCCGTGGTGCGAGTATAGTATGAATTTCAGCCACAGTGTTAATAAAGTAGTTCTGGTCTGCATAACCCACCGGGGCGGTACGGTAAAAGGGGGCCACGGCCATAACCGCCACCCCTTCTGTATCCGCCAATTGCCGCAAGGCCTGCCGAATATTTTCCAGGCTATCCCCCAAGTTCGAACCAAGTCCGATGTAGCAGCGCACTTCATGTCCCGTCATGGCCGGTTTCCCACCTGTTCATTAAGCCTTCGGATTTCCACGCCCATGTAACCGAAATGGCCCGGCACGGGTGCGGCGGGCTTTTTCACCCGCACCAGCACTTCCTGCAAGGGAAAGCCTTCCAGCAAACGGGCGGCAATGCGCTCGGCCAACGCCTCAATCAGCTTACAGGGGCGGCCAGTCACCTCACGCTGCACCACCTCGTATACATCAGCGTAACTTACAGTCATTT
Organism: Desulfoscipio geothermicus DSM 3669; assembly: GCF_900115975.1. GTDB lineage: Bacteria > Bacillota > Desulfotomaculia > Desulfotomaculales > Desulfallaceae > Desulfoscipio > Desulfoscipio geothermicus. Next base: position 4,574 of record NZ_FOYM01000018.1, on the reverse strand, counting down.
GCGGGTCGTCATGCACCCCGGCGGCGCGCAGGTCCAGGTAAAGCTCCACGTCCACCACGAATTTTTGACCCAACTCCCGCTCCTGGGGGAGCACTCCGTGATACCCGTAAAAGGCCATGTCGTTCATAATTATCTTATCCAGACCAAACACCTCATTTCCATGCTTACCGCCGGACAATAGCATCGGTCATCCGGGCCACCCGCACCATTTCTTTCACATCATGCACACGCACAATATCCGCTCCGCCCGCTATCCCGATAGATACAGTGGCCCCGGTGCCTTCCACCCGCTGGTCGGGGGGCAGGTCCAAAGTTTTACCGATCACTGATTTGCGGGAAGTACCCAGCAGCACCGGCAGCCCCAGGCAGTCCAGTTCCCGCAGCCTGCGCAATGCTTCCAGGTTTTGCTCCACGGTTTTGCCGAAACCGATGCCGGGGTCAATAATGATGTTTTCCCGGGCTATACCGGCCCGCTCGGCCATTTCAATGCTTTCCCGGAAATAGCAGATCATATCGCCCATCAGGTCGCGGTATTCCGTACCCTGTTGGTTGTGCATGATAACCAGCGGCACCCCGAATTCCGCCACCACTGACGACATCTCGGGGTCAGCCCGCAGCGCCCACTGGTCGTTGATAATATGCGCCCCCGCTTCCAGGGCCCGGCGGGCCACCAAAGCCTTGGTGGTGTCCACGCTGATGGGCAGGCTGATTTCCTGCACCAGCGCCTTCAACACCGGCAGCACCCGGTTCAATTCTTCTTCCGGACCCACCGGTGTATGCCCCGGCCGCGTAGATTCACCCCCCAGGTCAATAATATCCGCCCCTTCGGCCTCCATGCGACGGGCTTGGGCCACGGCGCTCTCAACATCGTAAAACCTGCCGCCGTCGGAAAAGGAGTCCGGCGTTACGTTAAGGATGCCCATCACCAGGGTTCTCTCGCCCAGCACCAGTTTTTTATCACGGCAGGCCAGTTCCCTGGGCTTGCGCCCGGCCAGGTTATTCAGGGCTTCTTCCAGCCGGTCGGCCAGGGCGGCCAGCCCGAAGGGCTGCATGCGCAGCTTTTTAATGACAGCCCGGTACTGTTTTTCGGTGCCCATCATCAATACATCGGTTTTTTCCACCGAGGCGTCGACGGTACCCCGGGCAACGGCGGCGTCGCCGCCCTTGCTGAGCATTTCCTGCTTGATAATATTCGCCTGCCTGGGCGCCAGGTCGTAAATTTTAATCAGCCGGTGCATAGCCTTGGGCGCCATGATGGCACTGCCGGCCTTGTCCACGCCTATTTTACCAAACTCCTCCTGTATATCACCCCGGTTGCTGATCACTATACTATGCAAGTTAAAGGACACCTGCTTGTTCACTCCTTAAAAATATTCATATGTAGGTATTTTTACCGGTGCACAACTTAACTTAAAAAAACAACGGTCAACTGCAAATTTTTAGTTTAATAGTTTCCCAAGTATGTTACTTTTGTTATGTGAAGCCTCTCCCACCTGTAGAGGTGGGAGCTTCCTGGTTCATCGACCGCAGCCTTAAAGGTCTTACGCAATCTCCGCAGGCATGAGTTCGGGTGCTCCCAGCCCTACTTAAACTAAAACTTATGATGCTCTTTGCAGTAACACCATTGCCGAAACCAGATCCCGGTCTGCAATTAGTCCACATTCAGGGCACTTATGCACCCGGATACCCAGATCCTTGGGCACATGAGCGCCGCACACGCAGGTCTGGGAAGTGCCGCCGGGCGGGATTTTTACGAATGTTTTGCCGTATTTCAGGCACTTGTATTCGAGGTAGTCCAAGAACTTCCCCCATCCGGCATCGGCAATACTCTTGCTTAAACGGCGATTTTTGACCATATTTTTGACTGACAGGTTCTCCACGGCAATTAAGTCATATTTTTTGACTATGCCGCAGGTGGTTTTGTGCAGGAAGTCCTTGCGCTGGTTGGCGATCTTGTCGTGCAACCTGGTTACTTTGGCTTTAGCCTTCCCTCGGTTGTTTGAACCTTTCTTTTTGCGGGAAAGCCGCCTCTGTAACCTGGCCAGCTTTTTTTCGGACTCGCGAAAGTATTTTGGGTTATCAATTTTAGTGCCGTCAGAAAGGGCGGCAAAGGTTAGTAGCCCAACATCAATACCGACTTTGTTCACAATTTCCACAGTATCGGCTTCTTGAATCTCCGAGGTGAGGTTGACGTACCACTTGCCGTTTTGGTACTTGACGTTTATCCGGCTGACCGTTGTAGGGTCAAACTCGAAGTGCGCCTTCATTTTGACGTGACCGATCTTTGGCAGGTAAATGCAACCGGATTTTTTGAAATGGTCCTGCTTATCTGCTTGCGGATAAGTAAAAGAGCGGTAATGGTGATGGTCTTTATAGTGGGGATACCCGGCCAGGCTGTTGAAGAACCGCCCAAATGCGTTATCCAATCTCTGGAGGCAATCCTGCAGGACCTGGGCGTTGACCTGCTTGTATTCCGGCAGCTCTCTCTTCAGCATTGGGAGTTCGTTCTTCTGTGAAGTACAGGTAGGCGATTTTCCTCTTTGCCTGTAACAAATCTCTCTCTGTTCCAGGGCGGCATTGTAAAGCCGGCGGCAAAGGGTGAGGGTTAGGAATAACTTTTGCTCCTGCTCTTTGGTTGGCTCAATATGGAACCGGTGAACGATAATCACTTCTTTTCACCTTGTGATTCGATGTATTTTTTAATCACTTCCATCGGCGCTCCACCGGTGGTTAAAAGGCAAAAACTCCGGGACCAGAAATATTCCTTCCAGAGATATTTCTTGATTCTCGGAAACTCCTTTTTAATAAGCCGGGACGAGGCACTCTTGAAGGCATTGATGTATTTTGACAACGCGCTGTTAGGGTGGGCACTGAAAAGTATATGCACATGGTCCTGGTCGTGGTTATACTCCAAAAACGTAATGTTGTAGTTTGGCGCGATATACTCGCCGATTTCCCTGATTCGCGCGGCAATTAGGTCGTCAATCACCTTGCGGCGGTATTTAACCACCAGGATAAGGTGATAAGTCAACTTGAACACTGAATGATAATTGCTGTCAAGTTTCACTGTTTCACCAAGGCTTTCGTTAATTGCTACTGATTCTATTTTACAGCAATTTTTGGTAAGTTGCAACAATATTGCCGGGCTTTTAGCCCGGCTGCCCATTCACCTCCCGCCTGTAGAGGCGGGAGCCCTCTGGGCAAATTACGATAAACAAGTTATTACAGCTAGGAAAGGCCTGACCCCCTTAGTAGAGGAGAAGGCGGGCGGTTTCCATGCGGTCGATTTTATAGCAGTCGGCCCGGGCCGCGCAGCGGCTGCAGGGGCGGGCGAGGTCGTCGGCCCGGCAGATGTACCGGCCCAGCGGGCTGGCTGCGGGGCCGCCGGTGCGGTGTTCCCGGATGGCCGTGGTGATGATTTCCTTTTCCGCAGCGTCAAAACCGGCCCGGTCCAGGACCGGCCCGGCCATACGGGCGCCTGCAACGGCATGGTCCTCGCCGGTCTTGTACTGCACCCAGCGTCCCATATCGTGCAGCAGTCCGGCGGCGTAAATTATTTCCTTGCCATCCAGGGGCTTACCGGACGCGCCGATAGCCGCCACTTTCCCCAGGCAACCGTCCTCCAGCATGAGCATGTAAGTAATGCGGGCCACATCCAGCATGTGCTGCAAATCGTGCCGGCAGAAGCGTCTCTCCCGCTCCCAGGCGGCGTTGTGCTCCAGGCATTTGTTGTACCACGGGTCCTTTAAAATATTATCCACCCGGTACAAAAAATTCACCCTTTCCAACTATCTTTTTTTCACCACCAGGGCGTCGGCTGCCCGGACCCTTTGCCATTTAGGATACACCAACAACGGATTTATATCAATTTCTTTTAGCGGGGCCACCCGGAAGACCACGTCTTCCAGCACCTCCACAAAAATGCCCCCCAGGCCGACCATTAACTTAATAGGTTTTGTCGCAAAGTTTAATTTCTTTTAGGTTCTTCTCAAGAACCAAAGTATAAAAGAAGAGGGGTAGCTAATGGTGGCTACCCGCATTCTAATCTATAAATAAGTTAGCAATAAAACGTATTTTCTTTTACCCTGCTGCAACTGTTTTAAGCCAATATTTTCTTTAATTCTTCTTTTAATACAGGCACCACTTCAAACAGGTCGCCGACGATGCCATAGTCCGCCACCTTGAAGATATTGGCCTCTTCATCTTTGTTGATAGCCACGATACACTTGGCGGAACTCATACCGGCCAGGTGCTGAATGGCCCCGGAAATACCGCAGGCAATGTATAACACGGGAGAAACGGTTTTACCGGTCTGGCCCACCTGGAAACTGTGGGACACCCAACCAGCATCCACCGCCGCCCGGGAGGCGCCCACGGCGGCACCAAGCACGTCGGCTAACTCTTCCAGAATCTTGAAGTTTTCCGGCCCTTTCATACCCCGACCGCCGCTGACGATGATATCGGCCTCGGTAAGTTCCGGGCGCTCGGAAACCTGCCGCACGATGTCTTTAATGACTTGGCGAATGTCGCCGGTGTTGGCGTCGACTTTAACAACTTCCGGTGTTTTGGCGTTT
>NZ_FOYM01000022.1 GCF_900115975.1 Desulfoscipio geothermicus DSM 3669 | reverse complement strand
AGAATCTTATTACATTAGCATCGCGCATGGTTTACCATGCCAGAAAATATAAGTTGCGTTTTGGCTGCCACAGTCCGTGGTTTATGACTTTCAAGCGTATTGCCTTGGCTTTAAACTAAACACTGGTTCTTGGCAAGATATTAATATGTGATATAACCTTACCAAGAATATTATTTGGTTGGGCTTGTTGGTTATTGCCTAAATCCTGTTTTAAGTTGAGGTGTTAAAATGGCTTAATTTTACGCAATAAAGTTAATGACATACAGCAAATATTTATTGATATGTTATGGCAGTTAATTCCATTATTTTGCTGCTATTATTGCTGATTGTGATACTTTCACGGATTCAGGTATAACAAAATGCCAGGGGGTGAAACAGTTTGTCCGGAAAAAAAATATTATGCTGCGGCATACTGCGCCATGAATTGGAACACCTGTTAGGGGAACAAAATACAGATATTACCTACATCGACGCAGCTTTACACGTAGATCTTGATAAGCTGGCCCAATCCGTAACCGAAAACTTGCGCGGAATAGCTGGAATCAATATCCCTTTGATAATAGGGAATCAATGCCATCCGGAGATAGAGCAAATAGCTGCAGAACACGGCGGGCGGGTAATTCAGGCTAAAAGTTGCATTGAGATGCTCCTGGGAGAAAAAATGGCGGAGCTGGACGCCGAAGCCAAAACTTTTTACCTCACCAGCGGGTGGCTGGAAAACTGGCGCAAGATTTTTATGGAAGGGCTAGGTTGGGACGCGGTTGATGCCCGGCAAAATTTTGGTTATTATGATCGTATATTGCTTTTGGACACAGGAATTGTACCCATTGATGATATGAATCTGCTTGAATTCTATGACTACGCTCAAGTGCCCGTGGAAACTATACCGGTGGACCTGGACAATTTACGCAAGCTGTTGGAACAACTTTTGAACGGGTGAAACAATTAATGCAAAAAATTAAATGCATGAAAGAGCTGGCCCTGTTTGCCACCCTTGATTTTACGGAACGGGAAAAAATCGGGGTACTGGCCGGTAAAAAAGTCTACCGTAAAAACGAAATGATTTTCCGGGATGGAGATCCCGCGCATACTATCTACCTGATCAAGTATGGCCAGGTCAGGCTGTTCAAAGTTTCGGAAGGTGGCAAGGAAATTACCCTCGATATCCTCAAAGAGGACGATATTTTCGGTGAAAACACTTTTTTTGAAGAAAACGCCCGCCATACCATGAATGCTCAGGCGATGAAGGATACCTTTATCTGCTCATGTAATAAAGAACACTTCGCCATTTTGCTGCAAAACCCGCAAACAGCCCTGAAAATAATCCAACTGCTGGGGGGCAAATTAAATAATTACACCGATAAGGTAGCCAGCATCGCCTTCCAGGATGTGAAAGGCAGAATTTCGGCCATGCTGCTCAGGCTGGCCGGTGAATACGGAAAACCTTCTCCCGAAGGAACCATTATCGATATCGACCTCACTCACCAGGATATAGCATCCCTGGTCAACGCCTCGCGGGTCATGGTGACCAATGTTCTGGGCGATTTGAAGCAGGAGGGGGCCATCGCCACCAGGGGACACCAATTTATCCTTTTAAGCAAGGAAAAACTTGCCGGCGCCATCGAAGCCGTGTAACGGGGCTGGTGGTATGATTCAAAAATAATTACATTGCCCCAAGCATAGCCGGGATAAAGAAGAAGTTGACGCCCAAATTAAAAAAATGGTCAGCCGGGTAAATCTGATGCGGGATTTACTATTCGAAATCAAAGCCGACACCCCCCTCGGCAAAACCGTTAAAATGCTTTTGAACCTGTTTCTCTGTGAGGGTGAGGACGGTATTTTGGATCTGAACGGCATTTCTTACCACAAACTCGCCAACTTGATTGGTATCAGCCATACAGAGCTGCAGGAATCCCTGGAATACTTACAACAACAAGGCATAATTTTATATAGACCGATATCCAAGTAAAGAAATTGTAAGTTGCTACTCATCCAGTGGCAACTTTTTATTTTTCTTGTAAAACAGTTTACTTATTTTAATTGCTTTTACAAGTAATATAGTGCTAAAGCTTTTAAGCTTGCTCTAAAAAATTTAAAAGGAGGAATCACCTATATGTCAGTACGCGAAACCATTAAAAAACAGATTATCGGAGCCCTTCAAGGAGCGAATTTCCCCATAGCCACTCCGGAAGCCTTACTGGCCGCTTTCCCCCAGGGAGCGGATACTACTTGCAAGGCCGGGGACCTCGAAGTTACCGCCGGTGAAGCCGGGAAGCTTTTGACAGCCGAGGATTTTCCTTTCAACAGCGCTGAAGAAGTGGCTGAAACCATCGTGAGCAGGGCCGGGCTTAAATAAAAATCGGGGGAAAAAATATTATGCAAGTTATAGGTGTAAGCGGCAGCCCACGAAACAATAGTTCCGTAGATAAGCTGGTAAAACTCATTCTCGAAAACTTGAATAATTATAATGCTGAAATAATTTCTCTTAAAGATCTACTGATTAACCCCTGTAAAGGCTGCTTGGGATGCCTGAAAACCAATCAATGTGTACAAAAAGATGACTGGGCTTCCGTTGAGGAAACGATTAGACAAGCTGAATTGATGGTACTCGGCGTCCCCGCTTATTATGGAGCAGCCTTTGGCATAAATGCCTTAACACATAACTTCTTGGAAAGATGGTTTGCATTTAGGCACCAGGGGTTAAAGCTGAACCTGAGAAAAGTAATACTGGCGATTGTATCCGGCGAAGGTCATGGCGAAATAACGGCCAAATATTTAAAGACCTTCTTTGAAATGTACCACGGTGTCGAAGTGGTGGATAATATTATTGCCAGTGGTACAACCCCCTGTTATGTTTGTGGTTTTGGCGAACATTGTGCTGTAAGTGCTTTCTTACACCGGCATGGTGAAGGAGCAAAGATTACTAAGGATATGATAGTCCCAATTGAAAAGCAGACCAGTGTAATAGAAAACATTAAAAAAATAAAACTAACCGATGGTTAATACGTCTAATATATAAAAAGGCGTGGTTGCCAACTATTCGTTTGACCGGTAAAATCCGGATAATTAGGATGCTTTAGATAGGGGTGGCGGTTATTTTGGCGGTGCAAGATCAAAGGATGGGGATTGCGCCGGAAATATTACCAAAGATCGCCACCCTTTTTTACCACCAAAGACACCGGAACCGGCCCTAAAAGCAATTCCCGAGATAGGCGAAACGTAAGAGAAAAGAATCCGGTTTCCTCCTGCGGCTCGTCATTGCTCGCGCTCAGCTTTTTTTGTGGCCTTTTCGTTCGGGATATTTAATATTAATCTATGATGCGGTAATTATTAATACTGATTTTATCCCATTTACTTACCCCTTTGATGAGGAAATTGCACATAATAGACAGACTGCGAGGATTAATATTTTTTCAACCCTGTGTTTTATCTCCGTTCAAATTTTCCTCATAGAACTACCCCCATAAAATAACAATGCTGGCAGTGATGCCAGCGTAATTATTTTTACACTTGGAAAGGATTGTCTTTTGTTTTGTCGAAACATCTCCTAACTGGTATTATATACTAATTAAGGGAGGATTATTAATGTCAATAAAGCCTGACAGAAATAGTTTATGTTCTTGCGGCAGTGGAAAAAAAATATAAATAGCAGGAATCCTACTTAATGTATATGAAACAATTGATAAACTGCTTGAGCCTGTTATGATGCTTTAATTGTTGTAGCTCCAATAACCAGAAGTATTGCCATTGTAATATGACCTTGCTGCCGCTGTGTCTGCGGAAGTTTTAGCGGCATTGGCGGCATTAGCGGCGTTGGTGGCGTTCGTAGCAGCAGTATTAGTAGCGTTTATTATAGAATTATAAGTCTCTTTTGAGGGCACATATCCACCCGACCAAAAAGTTACTGATCCAGTAAAATAATAATACTCTAATGTATTATAATCGTTTTTTTCACACGACCAAAAATATACGCTTGGTACTATTTTTAGTTTCACATAGCTTTCTTGAAATACTTTTTCAAAGTTCCTTGACTCACCTTCTGTTTCCCATCCATTCCAATTAATACTACAGCTTTCTCCTAGAGATCCATCATTTCTTATGCCATAAAAAGTTAAATAAAACACGCAATCCCCATCCACAAGACCAAAATCCCATCTTGTATCCCTTAATATAGATAGACCAGAAATTTTCATAAAACTTTTTCCATCAGGGCTATTAATTAAAATAGGAGTTAAATCTACTGTTTGTGGAGCATATAATCTGCAATAGGGGCCTACCGGTCTTTGAAAAATATCTATTACCTATTTCACTGTATATATATGTTTTGCAAAAGAACTTATTGGAAAATTAAACAAGTAAATAAAAGCTAATAAATATTGTAAATAACTTAGTATATTTATTCATTAAACTTTCCTCCTAAATTTTTTCTATCACCGTTAATCTTTGCATACCACACGAGAAAACTACGAAATCATGGCTATCACCCCCTTAAAAAAAAAACTCCGTGTCTTTACGGAGTTTCTAAAGCTGATAGCTGGGTTATAAAATATTTAACATTAAGTTACTGTTCTGCTTTTATAATTGTTTCAATTTGTTCCTTTAACTTCGGAATTTTTTTAGTAGCAGTGTCCAATACCAGTTTCAAATCAACACCAAAGTATTCGTGTATCAAAACATCTCTCATACCTGCTATTGAGCGCCATTGTATATAGGGATATTTATCCCTTAGTTCTGTTGAGAGATTCTTTGTTGCTTCTCCAATAATTTCAATTTTCACATTATCGCCTTCCTGTCTTTTAAAACATAGGGTCTAATATATTTTGAAAGAGCACCTTGAGTTACAACATCTACTTTTCGATGGAAGGCTTCTTCGAGAGCATATTTTAACTCAACTAGCTCGAATAACGTAAAGTCGGCATTGGGGTCATATTCAATAAGAAAATCAATATCGCTATCTTGGTTCTGTTCGCCACGGGCAAAGGAACCGAAAATATACGCCTGATTTACGCCGTAATTTTTAAATATTGGAACCGCCTTGGTTTTTATTGTTTCTATATTAAGCACACATATACCCCCAAGGGTTTTACTTATTTTACCAACAATTTAGTGCTGAAATTCCATAAGATACAGCAGCTTCGACTTCATTTTTGATTTTTAGCGAGAAGAAGTATGATTCAAACCCCATAGCTTTTCTAATGGCGTTCGTTCTCTGTATTAAATCTGAAATTGAGCAAGTTGGGTATCATTTGGGCGTTTTCCTTTGAACCGCAACTTGTTTTTTATTGGGCTCAACTTCAGATTCAATCCTTAACAAAATACGCCACCGGTTGAAGCCGGTAAACGGCATTTTCTTTGTGATGTGAAATAGCAAATAATGTTAGGTAGTGCCAATTGTATTTTATAACACAGTACGGTAGGATGAGCTTAGGGGGGTGTAACAATGACTATAAAAGAACTGGGACATGGGACAGGCTGCTGAGGCTCATCCCAAGAAGGTGTTGGTCAACACCAAGAAAATATTTTAGAAAACTGCCTGATTTGTGGAAATAAACTTGACTACCTGGAATCCGGCAGAGAGTTTTCTTGCATATACTGCGGGCAAAAAGAAATTGGCTACGTTTACTGTCCAAACAGCCATTATGTCTGTGACGAGTGTCATGGGAAAGATTCTTATGAAAAAATCTTAAATTTGGCTCTCACTGCACGAGGCACTAATCCATTGGAAGTTGCCGAAACGATGATGAAATCAGCCCCCATACCAATGTTGGGCTGTGAACATGCATGGATAGCTGCGGGGGCTCTTTTGGCAGCAATTAAAAACAGCAGAGAAATTAAAATCACGGAAAGTCAAATTACTGAGGCTTTGAGCCGGACAAGAAAACAGGCCATAGGCGCCTATTGCGGCTTAACTGGTATTTGCGGCGTAGCTCCCGCTATCGGGGCTTGTTTCAGCGTTATTTTGGGTGCCGCCTGTCCAAAGGATAAGGAAACTGCCGCTACCATGAGTGTTGTGTCTCAGGTTATCGAAGCCATAGCAAACCAAACAGGCCCATGTTGCTGCAAAAACTTTGTACGGACGGCTTTGACTTTAAGCTGTAAACTCGTACAAGAACATCTAAAAATTGCCTTACCTTGCGACGGAGAGTTGGTCTGCAGCGACAGCCACCGGCACCCGCACGGCTGTAGAAAAGAAAGATGCCACTATTATCAAGGATAGCGATGGTGAATGAAATTCTAGAAAAATTACCCCTAATGGGTTAGCAACAGGTATCGGAAGCTTACCTCATACCGATGTTGAAAATGCGATTAAGTTTGTTTTTAAGTATTTCCGGGATATTCCTCACTGGCCCCAACTTCCTAAACTCTCAAATTTAGAAGGTCTGGTTGACCAATATTTATCGCCTCTTATGAATATGGGGCTGATAGAGCAAAGGCAAAATAACTCCCCCTACCTTGCCATTGAAAAAGACGATTGGCTCGAAAGATTGACATTATTTTATTCTGCTTACCTTATCTATGCCCGTACCGAAAAAGGGAACGGGTATTTTGTTTCGTAGTATCTTTGTAATTATAAAAAAAGTTGGCTATTCATGCATTCTCCGGGATGGTCATTGAGAAACCTGATTCCCCAACCTCCACTTACTAATCCGGCGCCACCACCAGGGCGTCGATGCCCAGGTCGCGCAGCCTTCGGGCCTGCCGCTCCGCCGCCTCCCGGCTCTGAAAGGCGCCGGCCTGCACACGCCACAGGAGCGGCGCGGGTATCTCCGGCAAAGCCGGAGCATCGCGCCGACCCCCGGATACCGGTGCGTCCGGTTGGGGCGCTTTTGCCCGGCCGCCCAGCGCCCGGCGCAATGCGGTCATATCTACAAACCGCCCGGGACAGGCCGTGGCCGCCCCGGGCACTTCCCGGTGGCCCAGTACATGCTCCGTCGGGATGCCAAATTAGTTTACCATCGGCTATATAAGACTCGTGCCCAGGCACGCCGGGACTTGTTTGAATACATAGAAGTATTCTACAACCGGGTTAGGATGCATTCTTCAATAAACTACATGAGTCCGGAAAGTTATGAAAAGCTAGGACAATGCGCTTCTTGACAATATTAACTGCGCATGGAAATAAATCCAATATTAATAAGTTATGTTTTTAGGTGAGCCCAGAGGGAAAAACCATGTACTGTAAATAAGGCGCCGAAGGGAAGCCTTGACAGACGGGCCCCGGCGCGTGTTACACTTGCAATTCAGACGGGCTTGTATCTAAGTGTATGTTTCCTGGAGCCGCCCGTCGGTAATTAATAATCAACACGCGCCGGGTGGATGTCAAGGCCGCCGGTCCGTCATGTTGAGGATAAGCTTCATGTTAAATGCTTACGTAAAAAACTGTGAAAAACAAAGAAAAAGCGCTTAAATCACTGTCTAATTTATCGGGGGAAGACCAATTCAGCGTTGCGCTTTCAACCTGCACACTTCGGATAGGGACCTCTCGGTTACCCCTCTCTCCTCCGTCACGTCCCTCACGGGAGCGCGCTAGATGTACCCTTTGCCGCGCTTGCCACTTGCGCAGCGCCGGCCTGCCCTGCCTCTCGGCAGGGTGTCCGACATCCAGTGCGGGCTGCCGCCCGCACAACCACCTCCGGGACAAGCCCGGAGGCTTTTCCACAAAAGTTTTCTCTGAATAAGAAATGAAAAATCGGGCATGACAATTTTTTAGACTAAAATTTCGTAGCCGACTAACTAATACCCGTTCTTATAATCGCAGCGAATTCAGCAGGCAGGCCGGCCTTTTCAACGGCCCAGGCGGCAGATTCATAATCGTATGGGACTTTAATAAAGTCCACCCGTATATCAGCGTCCATTTCAATCAGCGCATACACCGCCTGCGGGTCGCCGTGCTTGGGCTTGCCGGCGCTTCCGGCGTTTATTATGTGCCGGCCTTCCACAACCCGGTGGTATGGCAAGTGAGTATGTCCGCACACCAGCACGTCGGCATCTGCTTCATGCAACATGGCCAGCACATCAGCGGCGGGCACGTCCTCGTAAAGGTACTCGTTTAACCTACGGGGGCTGCCGTGTACGAATAACACCCTGCGCCTGCCGATTTCTTTGTTAATCCTGTCCGGCAAGCTCATCATGAATTCTTTGCTTGACCGGCAGGTATTTTCAGTGGTCCAGGAGATCGATTTAACCCCTGCTTCCATAGCTTTTTCATCTTTATAGTCACACCCGCAGACCATGCGGCTGTTGGCGATTGCGTCATCGTAATTCCCCATCACAGTGGGGATACCGCTCTCCCGAATGGCCTGCACCACCGCGTCGGGATAAGCCCCGTACCCAACCAGGTCGCCCAAACAGACCACCAAGTCCGGTTCACGGCTTTGTATGTCCGCCAAAACTGCATCCAGGGCATGTTTATTGCCGTGAATATCGGAAAAAACTGCAATTCGCATATTTATTCCCCCTATTGCCTGGCAGCGCGGCCAGCTTTAATTAAACCATCTAATTGTTTGCTTTAAGGCATGAGTGTATTTCTTTTTCCATACGCAGACAGGCGTCGTAATCCCGGTGCGATTGCCGGTTTTCCAAGTTGCCCCTTATTTGATTAAACAAGTCATTATTAGTACATACCCGTTGCGCAAAAACCTTTTGATTCAAGGAATAAAATACCCAGCGGCCATCTTTGTCATCCCGCACTATGCCGCTTTTCTTCAAGATCCTGAGATGGTGGGAAACAGCAGGCTGAGACATACCCAACTCATCCATGATTTCGCAGACACACATATCCCGCCGGGATAACATCATGATAATTTTCAGCCGGGTTTCATCAGCTAAAATTTTTAAAAAGTCCAACACAGCCTTCATTATTCTTCCCCCAATAGATACAGCCGGGAGCAACGGTTGCATCCCGGCTAAATTCTTGTATCACCTGGTCGGCAGCACCCTTTGATCGAAATATTTCCGTTTGAAAGATAGGGCTACGTTGACCAGCCAGATCATCACCGGTACTTCAATAAGCGGGCCGATTACCGCAGCAAAAGCCTGGCCGGAATTGATACCGAACACCGCCACCGCCACTGCGATGGCCAGCTCAAAATTGTTGCTGGCGGCGGTAAAGGAAAGGGTTGTGGCCTGCTCATAATTGACTCCCATCTTTTTGCTCATAAAGAACGAAAATATGAACATGATTAAAAAGTACAGGACCAGTGGTATGGCAATCCTAACCACATCCATCGGCAGGGTAACAATATAATTGCCCTTCAGGGAGAACATCACCACGATGGTAAACAGCAAAGCAATTAAAGTTAAAGGACCGATTTTGGGCATAAACTGTTTGTCATACCATTCCTTGCCCTTCACCGGCATTAAGGTAAACCGGGTAATAATACCCGCCAGAAAAGGTATACCGAGATAGATAAACACGCTCTTGGCCACTTCCGCCATCGAAATGTGTACTTCCAAAGACTCCAGGCCAAACCACCGGGGCATCAGGGTAATGAAAAAGTAAGCGTATAACGAAAAGAACAGTACCTGGAAGATAGAGTTTAATGCCACCAGGGCGGCGGCGTACTCGGAATCTCCTTTAGCCAGTCCGTTCCAGACTATGACCATCGCAATGCAGCGGGCCAGGCCGATCAGAATAAGGCCTGTCATGTATTCCGGGTAGCCCCGCAGGAAAATTATGGCCAGAAAAAACATCAACAGCGGGCCGATAATCCAGTTCTGCACCAGGCTGAGGCCCATGACCTTGCCGTTGGTAAATACTTTGCCTATTTCCTCGTACTTTACCCTGGCCAGGGGCGGGTACATCATGATAATCAAACCGATGGCAATGGGGATATTGGTGGTGCCTACCTGGAATTGTCCCCAAAAGTCAGCGATTTGCGGGTAAATGTAACCACCCGCCACCCCAACTGCCATGGCCAGGAAAATCCAGAGCGTTAAATACCGGTCCAGAAAATTTAGTTTGCCAGTTACTGAGTCAGGCATCAGTTTTAACCTCCCCACTCAATTATTATATAAAAATTATTTTATATTTTAGACCAAAAATAAAATTAGCATTCTTTAATCCAGTCGATTATCTCTTTTTTTGAAGGGACTTGACCGGTGGATCACACCCTGCCGCCCAGTATCCGGCCAGGTGTGATCACAACCCCATATAAAGTTGCGGTATTATTGTTTCGCCCTTTTCCTCATTCAATTTGTTTCACATATTCCCTGTACAATGCCTCGGCATATTTTTCCCTGGCGGAACCGGGAATATAATTGTTGGCAGCGGCCCTTTGTAGCAATTCTTTCTTTGCTTCCTCTTCAGAAAGCGGCTCCATCAAGCTCACCTCGGCCATAATGAGGTCCAACCCCAATATGCCCACCGTGCCGGTATCCAATTCAATCTTATATACTCTCGGTGCGCCGGGGTCACAGCATTTAGCCAACCTCAATGGCACCTCCTCTCAATTAAAACATTAAAGTTCATTTATATCTTGCAGCAAAAAATAATACATAATAAGTTGCTTATATAATAATTATCATTACCTTGTATGTCAATAGCTTTATTGTTAAATACCTGTAAAGCTCTTATAATTTTTAAGGGCAGGCGATTAACTGCCTGGACCAGAGACATTCTGCGCAGGACGGGCTGTTGCCCCAACAATCACCGTCATTGTTATCCACATATGAACAGCCGTCCAGGAACTTGCAATCGGTACAGGATGGAAAATGGAAATTATTAACAGCCCGCCGAAAGTTAATGTAAATAGGTTCTGTCCATATTTGGTCCAGTTTTTTTTCAGTTACATTACCCAGGTAAAAAGGATACATTTCCTTAATACGGCCATATATATAGCAGTTGTACGAATGCATCAGTGCATAACAGGGCGAAACAAAACCCATGTGGTTGACGACCATTGCCTTGTCCTCGACGAATTTGCAGTACCGTTCGGTGCGCAATTTCATATACGGCATTTGGGCCTGAATCATCAGCAAAACCGAATCATTACCAAAAAGCGCCCCCGTATCGTCCATGTCATAAAGAATTTGATCTTTCATCTCCTCATTATAAGGCAACACATTGGTAACAATCATCCGGCGCGCGTTCAATTCCTGTACCAGTTTGGCCAGGCATGGTAGTTTATGGAAATTATCCTTGGTAGCTACGAATTCAATGCCCAGCTCGGGGTAGTGTACGCCTCTTTGGGCTTTTATTTCATTAAGCAGATTTAAATTGTTCAGAACCCCGTGAAAATCCGCCCCCTGCCGGATATGGCAGTATTCTGCCTCGTCCGGGCCGTCCAGGGAAACAAATATCATATCCAGTTTGAGATCAATAAGTTTATTGATAACCTCCTCTGATAATAATGAACCGTTGGTGATGACTTCAGCCCGTAGTCCCCTGTTTTTTACTGTTTCCAGCATGTCCAGCAGCCGGGGGTGGCTGAAGGGCTCGCCGAAGCCGCCGAAGTGGACACGCTCGAGTCGCGGCAACCTGTCCAAACTCTCTGCAATGCGCTTAAAAACACCCCACTCCATGTGGGACAGTTCGTCATGCCAGGAATTTCTAATACAGGTTGTGCAAGCAAAGTTGCAAACCGTGGTGGCTTCAATATATAGTTTTCTAACATCAACTACCCGTGGGATAATTTGAAAACCGTTTTTAGTTTTGATGCATAACGCCTCTACAGCACCGTTATTACCGTTGGTTTGACTAGTATCCGATGGTAGCATAATCTGACCGCCCGGCTCAATGGAGACAGTTTGACCCGCTTGAAAGCTGCAGCCTGTAATTACATGCCTTTTTGACATGATCTACCTCCCGCTGAAATTGTTAACATATAACACATCAGTTTATCCCATAACGGAACATGTGTAACATTTCGACATAGCTTAGTATGCCGGTTTGGTTATATATAAAAGTTTACTTATATTTTAAGCAAATGCAATACCAACCACCATAATCATAAGTTTAGTTTAAAACTAGGATAAATAGCTATTTTTAGGTGATTAGACCATAATCTTCAACGGGCTCAAGCAACTTGGCGAAGCACTGATTTAATTACTCGGTAATTTTCTGTATGCCGTCCAGGCAGTGGCAAACACGGTTGAAGCTAGTGCGAAACGGGGCCGTCAGGATTGCTTCGCCGATTTCTTCATTGGTTATACCGGCTTTTTTGGCCTTTTTCATGTACATTTCCGTGCACATTTTACTGCCCGCCGCCAGCGCCGCCGCAATTATAATCAGGTGTTTATACTTTTCCGATATGTTGGGCAGGTCAAAAACAAATTTTCCTTCCTGGGCCTGTTTGGGCACCCATTCCGGAACAAGTTTCGACATCATGATCATGGGTACGGGCTTTTCACCCAGGTTTTGTTCCATCATCTGCAGGATTTGCTCTACGGACGGAGTTTTTTGGTTTTCCATGTTTATATCCCCCTTCAAATTATATTTCGGCATTCGTTGGAGACATTCATACGTTGGGGACATTCATTCGCAGGAGGTGTGTCCCCTTACCACTGAGGGTGTATCCCCTTAACGCTGAGGATGTGTCCCCTTACTGCATACCGCCTGTGAAAGTTAAACAAGTTGTGCGTTCCGAATTAGTTCTGGCCATCGCAGGCCGCCATCGAGTTATAGGCGCCTTTGGCCCGGGAACGCGGAATAGCTTTTGCAGCCAGTTTTTCAAGAGCGCCGACTATTTTATCCAGACTGCCGGCGGGGAAGCCCAACAGGCACTCCACCTCGGGAATATCGGTGGCATCCCGGCAGCCGTAGCAACCCAGGTTGGCATTAAGTTTGCCGGTTTGGTACGGTACCAGGGTGGAATCAATGCAGGTGGCCTGGAACACGCCGGTCTGGAAGCCGTGTCTGCCGCCTGCTTCAAATATATCGGCCAGGGCCACCCACATCAGCTTTTCCGGTTTCCCCTCCAGCGCCACCACATCGGGAACAAAATCCGCCTGAGCCAGCGGTGCCACCAGCACACCGGCACATTCGCCGGGTTTCATGCGAGGCATCAGGCCGATGGTTTTGGCTGCCGCCGCGGGGTTGCCGAAAAGGCCCATGCCGGTCATCATTTGGCCGTTTTGCAGTTTTTCCGGCAGCGGCTTGAAACCAAAAGCCGAAGCTGAGGCCGGGCAGGTGATGTTGTCTCCGTTGACCAGCACTTTATGGCCGTGCTTGCCCATCATCAGCGCCTGGCAGTAACGCATTTTCTTGCTGTTGTCGTAACCTTCCGGCACCAGTTCGCCCGGTTTCAGGAACTTGGCGGCCAAGGGCGGGCACTCCAACCCGAGCAAATTGACCATCCTGGCACTGTAATCAGCATTTTTCATTTTTGTACACTCCCCTTTTAATTAATCTAATAAATATATAAATATTTATTAATATACCTGGGTAAAAAAATTTTCATTATATGGTTATTCAATTTTCAACTGCCGGTTATCCAGAGATTCCAACACTTTAAGCACCGTGCAGATCTCATCGCCGGTCAGAGGCAGGCAATTTTCCGCCTTCTGCCGCTCCAATACCAATTTCAGGGCGAAAGCCGTGCAGGTGGGCTCGCCGCACTGGCCGCAATTGTTACGGGGCAGCATCCTGATTATTTCATGCACCTGGGGCTGTGGTTTCGGTTGGTTAAGGGGCGTTATTTCTGCTTTCTTGTCCTGCACCCGGCGTAAAAAATCAACCAAATCATCCATAATATCCTCGGCTTCATCCAGGTCGGCCAACTGACCCAGGGTTACCCGCCGCCTTTCCAGAATTACCGGGCAGCCCCGGTATTTAAAAGTTATCACCACCCCTCCGGGGTCAAAGGAAGCATACTTGACCACGGCGTTAACGTAGGGCAACAATTCCCCTATATCCTGGTTCCACATGGCGGTAACCCTTACCCTGGCCCCGTCGGCCAGGCAGGGCGCCATGCCGGTGATCTCGTAATTTAAAGCCATTTAAGTTTCTCACATCCTTCCGCTCTTGTTTTTCTAAAGGTAAACGTGTTCCAGGGTCATCGGCAGGTTGTTGTTCAGCCCCTTGGAGAACAACAGCTGGTAGATGTTCAAACCCGATACCCTGAAAGAAGCGGCGCAGCCGCGCAAGTACAAGCCCCACATGCGCACGAACCGGCGGCCGTATTTTTGCTCAATTTTATCAACGTGCTTTAAAAAGTTTTCATACCAGCGATCCAGGGTCATGGCGTAGTGCATACGCAGGCTTTCCGCGTGCAGCAGGTGAAAATCATATTCGGGCAACAGCCACATTGTTTCCCGCAAAGAAGGGATATAACCACCGGGAAAGATGTATTTTTCAATCCAGGAGTTTACGGGCTTTTCCCGCACCCCGGTAATGGTGTGTAACACAGACAGCCCGCCGGGAGCGAGCAGTTTGTTGACTTTTTCCATGTACCTGGGCAGGTTTTCTTTCCCCACGTGTTCAAACATACCCACGCTGACGATCTTGTCAAACCGGTATTCCTGCTCGTCCAGATCCAGGTAATTGAGCAGTTTGACGTCCACCCGCCCCTCAAGGCCCAGTTTCTTGATGCGTTCTTTTACGGCATGGTATTGTTCCTCGCTTAAGGTAATGCCCAGCGCTTGTACGCCGTACTCCTGCGCCGCCTTTATAATCAACCAGCCCCAGCCGCTGCCGATGTCCAATAGACGATCCCCAGGTTGCAGCTGAATTTTTTTGAGAATGTGATCAATTTTTTGCAATTGAGCCTCGTACAATGAATCACCGGGGGTTTTAAAATAGGCGCAGGAGTAACTCATTGTTTCGTCCAACCATAGCGAAAAAAAGTCGTTCCCCAGGTCATAGTGATGTTGAATATCGCTTTTTTGTTTCAACCTGGCCGCTGCGCCGCTCAGTACTTTAACGGCCGAAACCGCCTTTCCGGTCAAGCCACCGGGAATGCTGTCCTTATTTAATTCGGCCACCCGGAATATTTCCTCCAGGCTGCCTTCGAAATCAACAATGTCGTCCATGTATGCTTCACCGAAAGCAAGTACCGGGTCATCCAAGTTAAAGTTTAGCGGCAGCGGCTCATTGAAGATCACTTTCACCCGGGGCTGCCCGTCTCCGTACCGGGCTGTTTCCCCGTCCCAGTACACCACCTCGAAATTGGCGTGTTTTACACCTGCAAAAAAAGACTTCAGCAAGTGTTTACGCATTAATAATCACCTCCGAGATTAGCCATCCGGCTAGACTACACGGTTTTCTATACGTAATAATGTTATTCCTAATTTCTGCTTAAAACCGGCAATAATTGCTACCTGCACTTCTTCGAACATTACCGGGCGGGCCGCAATTTCTTCCAGGGCTGGTTAAGCACTTTAAAAGCTCGGCCTGGTCTTTTCATGGTTTTCACGAGTTGGCCACCGGGTGCACTAAGGCCTCAGCATTTTGTTAACCTCAATTATCCCCAAAATATAAAAGCATATTTATGTATTGTGGCAAAAGATACTACATAATAATTTGCTTATATAATAATTCTCTACCGTCTTTCGTGTCAACAGCTTTTTGTTAAATATCTTTAGCAATAGCAATACCGGCACACTAAAAAATTTATTGGTAACTTACATCACCAATTAACAAAAATCCCAGAATTATATAATTATTTATTTTTGTCTCGCAGGTCAGGCTAAAGGCAGGAGGTGGACATATTGATTCAAAGCTTTGCCGACTACGTGGTCTATCAACTGCTGGGTTTGTCGCCGCATACCCGATTGGGCGAAGCGGTAAACTTTTTTTTTTACGATACCATTAAAATAATCCTCTTACTGGCACTAATGATTTTTATTATCAGCGTTATCCGGAGTTTTTTCCCGCCGGAGAAAACGCGGCAAATCCTCAGCCGGCATAACCTGTATACCGGGCATTTTATGGCCGCGGCGCTGGGTGCGGTTACGCCCTTCTGATCGTGCTCCTCGGTGCCTATATTTATAGGTTTCGTGGAATCGGGCATTCCACTGGGAATAACGTTTTCGTTTTTAATTAGCTCACCCATTGTGAACGAGGTTTCCGTGGTCATGTTGATTGCCGTGCTGGGCTGGAAACTGGCCGCCCTGTATGTGGTCAGTGGATTGGCCGTGGCCATCGTGGGAGGCGTTCTTATAGGCAGAATGGGCCTGGAAAACCAGGTGGAAGAATATGTATATCAAACCAGGATGGGCACAGCTGAAGCGGCGGAAATGACCTGGCGGGAAAGGATAAACTATGCCTGGGATGACGTTAAGGATATCGTGGGCCGTATTTGGATTTACGTGTTGATCGGCATTGGCGTGGGTGCCGCTATTCACGGCTATGCCCCGGAAGACCTTTTAACCAGGTGGGCCGGCCCGGGCAACCCCTTTGCCGTACCTATTGCGGTGCTGCTGGGCATCCCCCTGTATTCCAATGCCGTGGGCACCATCCCAGTAGTGCAGGCGTTATTGGGTAAAGGGGTGGCGGTGGGCACCGCTTTGGCCTTCATGATGTCCATTACCGCTCTGTCCTTCCCGGAAATGATTATCCTGCGCAAAGTTTTAAAGCCCCGCCTGATCGCCATCTTCATCGCGGTGGTGGGCCTGGCCATAATTTTTACGGGTTACCTGTTCAACGCGGTGGGCTGGCGGTTTCTACATTAGTCCTTTTGCCGATTTCTAATATTTAGAGCTTTGGCAATCACCGATTGCACTGCCGGTCTACATCACGAACCTGCGGGGTTTTGGGTTAGGCAATCTTTACCGGTATTAGCCCCCGTATGGGATTGGATGTCTTCAATATTATTGCAGCAGCCTCTTACAGCTATATGCTCAAATATATCTTTGGCCGTTACGTTTCGGCAATAACACACCGGTGTATCCGAATCTGATTCCTTAAACCAGACCTTCACTTTGATATCGTCTTTTAAAAAGGTCTGTTCTCCAAAATATATAACATTACATTCAGGAGATAAACACAGACTGTAACCATTTGGGTTGGCCGGGAGGCGATCGTTTTTGAGCAAATTCTTTAGCGTTTCCGGCCTTATTTTTTTGCCTGGTGTATTGCAGTCAGGACAAAGTGCATTAATATGATCCGACGCATTAAAACCACATACTATATTTGACACTATATTTAGCACCTCTAATCTTACCTTGGAGTCCAGATAATTATTGCGGCACCGGCAAGAGCAACGCAGGAACCAATCCAATCATATTTGTCGGGCCTTTTTTTGTCAATAAACCACCCCCATAACAGGGACAAAACAATAAAAATGCCACCGTAGGCCGCATATACTCTGCCAAAATGAGGGTATTCCTGTAGTGTTGGTATTACACCATAAAATACAAGCACCATAGCCCCGATAATACCTAACCATAATCCCTTTTGTTCACGCAGCCACAACCATACTAAATACCCACCACCAATTTCGGCCAAACCAGCCAGAACAAAGAGTATCGCTGATTTAATCATTGCCCGGCAGCCTCCTTTTCTTGTCCCTTACGGGGGTACCATAAGATTATTGCCGTACCAATTAAAGCCACAAATGTACCAAGCCAATCATAAAAATCGGGAGTTACCCCGTCAATCCACCAGCCCCATAAAATCGACATGATAATAAACACACCCCCGTAAGCCGCGTAAATGCGCCCAAAATCGGGAAAGTTTTGCAGTGTAGGTATCACTCCGTAAGCTATTAATATAATACCGCCGGTTAAACCCCATACTACAGAGGCGCCATCCCGGAGCCAAATCCATATAAAATACCCACCTAAGATTTCAGCCAAACCGGCCAGAAAAAAAAGACTTATCGATCTAAAAAACATTTTAAACCTCCCTGTGTCTTTGATATTGTATAGCTTATATATAATAATGTTTCATTTTTTTAAAAGTCAACGTCTACTTTTTAAAGATAAAAAATATTGACACGCCAATTTTTTTAACCTATTATATATCTAAGGGCTATGCATTAGTGGTATATGCAAAGGTGGTGATACATATTAAATATTTGACGGAAGAATATTGGAACGGCCTAATCAGGATGAGTCTATCCCGCTTTTTTATATTACGGGTATTGTGCTGCCGCTCGCTGCACGGTTACGAAATCGCCAAGGAAGTGGCTGCTTTAACCGAAGGCTGCTGCGCCCCCACCGAGGGCAGCCTGTACCCCGTTTTACATGAATTTGAACAAAACGGACTGGTTACGTCGCAAGCCCAGGTGGTCGGCAACCGGGAGCGCAAGGTTTACACCCTTACCAGGCAAGGCTTTCTCGCCTATCAAACAGCCGCCGAAGCCTGGACCAAAGCAGCCCAATATATTTTAAGAGAAGTCAACGACAATAACCTTGATCAGGTATAAATTGGGGAGGTTGGCATATGTTTGAGCTAAATAATTTGGCTGAGGCGGGCAGGTTTTTCCTGGTTATCGCCGGGGAACTGATCCTGTTGTTTATCGGCGTCACCTTCCTGGTGGGGCTGCTGCAGGAATTTATCCCGCCCGAAACTATCCAGAAAGTTTTGACCAGGCAAAAGAAGTTTATAGGTAATATCATCGGTGCCGCGCTGGGGGCACTGACCCCCTTTTGTTCCTGCTCAACCATCCCCATCCTGGTGGGACTGTTAAACGGCGGCGCTCCTTTCGGGGCAGCCATGTCATTTTTAGTTGCTTCGCCGCTTTTAAACCCGGTAATCCTCGGTTTGTTTTTAAGCCTGCTGGGGCTAAAAGTTACTGCTGTTTATGCCGGTATCACTTTTTTAGCCGCTGTTTTTACGGGCCTGCTGTGGGAAAAGTTGGGGCTGGCCGACCAGTATAAAAAAGTGGTTATCCGCCGGGGCTGCTGTTCAGCCGAAGGAATGGAGGAAATTGCCGCCACCGCGGAACCGGTTACTTTAAATATTAAATTTAAACGGGCCGGCGGGATGGCCTGGTCCTTGTTTCGTCAGGTTTTCCCCTACCTGCTGCTGGGCTCGGCCCTCGGTGCTTTCATTTACAGCTTTGTACCCGAGTCGCTGGTGATCAAACTGGCCGGCCCCGGTAATCCCCTGGCCGTACCGGTAGCCGCCCTGATCGGCATCCCCATGTACATCAGGGCGGAAACCATCATCCCCATCAGCGCCGTACTTTTAGGCAAGGGCATGAGCATCGGGGCGGTGATGGCGCTGGTCATCGGCGGTGCCGGGGCCAGTATCCCAGAATTGATTATCCTGGCTTCCATTTTCCGCCGCAAATTGGTCGTTGCCTTTGTGATTACCATACTGGCGGTGGCTGCCCTGGCCGGGTATTTCTTCAATCTGGTATTTTAAAAATTCAATATAGCCGACATTTAATATGGCCAACACCAAGCAAGAGGAAAATCTTGCTGGCGGAAGAAGATATAAAATAGCCTTACCGTCAAATGAATTGCTTTGCTTACACTGTTCGCGGAACGTGAAAAAGAGTATGGGAGGTAAAGCCATGTCCAATAGAGCTAACCCGGGATGCGTCTGCTGCGCGCCGCCTGTACGGGACCTGACCAAGCTTACCTTTCTGGACGGCACCCAAATGGGGATAATTGGTCTGAAAGGGGTGCTTGCAGCTATCTACGCAGAGGGATGGCAGGCGAATGACGATACAGCTGAAGAAATCGCCAACAGGCTGGAGGGGAAAAATTATATCCCTGACTCCGCTCGGGAGGAGTACCAAAGACTCTTCCTTAAGGAGTACAAGAAATTTATTGCCGACCAGAAAAATAAAATAGCCTAGCTTAATCATGTCGAGCGCTACGGCAATTAAAAAACGAGGGGGTTTTAATATGGCCGATAATAAGAAAGAAGATCGTAAAGGTTTTTGGGGGATGTTTAAGAAACCCAAAAAAGGCTGCTGCGACATGGAGATTGTGGAAGTTAAGGATAAGCCAAAGAAAAAAAGTGGGTGCTGTGATATGGAAATCATCCCTGTGGAGGAAGATAAAAAATAATTGGGCAATCAGTTATCTAGCTTTGGTCTTTTAATCCAGAACAACCTTGGGTGCGGTTATTCTGGGTTTTTTATTTGTCCCCAAGTCACCACAGTGATAAGTGAACTAAATTACTCCCAGTGAGTCGAAAATAATACGGCAATAAAATCGCCGGTAATTCCCTAGGTAGGAGTTACCGGCTGATTCTGTTAAACAAATGATATTATGGGCGAATTGGTAAATAACCTGCTAAAAAATTATATTCTCATGTTACAAAGCAAATGTATGCAGCTATCCGGCCGGGCGGGGTTCGGGCTGCTGCCGGGCAACTATCCCCGGCACCACCAACCATGCCAGGAAGATCAGCGCCGCCAGACCCAGGCCGTAGGCGGAAAAGAACCACGGATAACCGTAAGCGACAATCAGACGCCCACCAAGGGCGGTACCTATTTTTTTTCATTTGGTTTTAAGTGCCGGAACAATCAAATCCTTCATTTTATTATTGCTGAACAAGCTAGCGGCAGGAGGTGTTATTTTGGTACAGAGTTTTACCGACTATGTAATCTGCCACCTTGACAAATACACAATTGTAACATAATATAATAATATGCTTTAATTACGATAAACCTATATAACACATCACTTATTAAGGGAGATGACCACTATGGAAAACAAAACTGGTTGCGGCTGCGGATGTTCTACAGTGCCAGAAACAGAACCGGTAAATGCACAATCTAAGGAACAGTTAAAAGAAAACTGGTATTTGCCTTACATGAACAAAAAGACCCAGGGTGAAGCTGTAGAGGAAAAACCCAGCCCGGTAGCGGTATTCTATTGCGCCGGCGCATCCAACGTGGGCCAGGCCTCAATGTTAGCCAGCGTACAGGCAGCCAACAAAGCGGGCTATGACAAAGCGGCCCTTTTATGTCTGGCCAGCATCCCGGCAGGCTTAAAAAATATATATAACGGCGCCAAAAACGCCCGGGGCATTGTGGCCGTGGACGGCTGCCCAATGCAGTGTTCAATGAAGACTTTAAGGAAATATGAGCTGGAACCTGACAAAAATATTATTATTACCAAAGACCTCAGCATCAAAAAAGATTTCGATTTAAACGCCGCCCAGGATTTAAACAAAATATCCGACCACATCGTCCAGGCCGTTAACAAAGTGTATAATTCTGTACCAGCTGAATAACCTGATTATTTGATTTAATCTTAATAAAAGTCGCTGATATTTTTATTAAATACTTTGGAGAGCGAAGGCTAAGTGCAAGCTTTCGTTCTTTAAGTATTTTTACATATTTTTAACTGGGAGGGAATTAACAATGCGCATCGCCCAATTTATTAACAAACACATGATCAAGCTATTGATGGGGGTAATTGTTCTGGGGCTGCTGGTGGGATATATTCTACCGGGGGTGGGCAAACAGCTGCAGGTACTTTACCCGGTCGCCCTTTTTGTGATGCTTTATCCAATGATGGTGGGTATTAAAATTAATGAGGTTGCCGGTGCCGCCAAGCGAGTGGGCTTTATGTCGGTAGTAATGGTTTTTAATTACCTCCTCTCCCCTTTACTGGCGGCATTGTTGGCTCAAGTGTTTTTAGCCGGTTACCCTGACTTTGCAGTGGGACTAATCCTTACCGGTGTGGTTCCCTGCGCCGGTATGATCGTGGCCTGGACAGCAATGGCCAAGGGAAACGCGCCCATGACTCTGGTGATTACGGTGACCAGTTTCCTGGTTGGCATTGTGCTCATTCCCCTTTGGATGAGTTACCTGGCCGGCAAATATGTGCCGGTTGATGCTTTTAAAATGCTGCAGACGATTATGTATACCATCGTGATTCCGCTAATACTGGGCAACCTCACCCGGATCTGGCTGGTGAAAAGATGGGGGCCCCAAAAGTTTATGGAACTAAAACCGGTTTTTCCGGCGGTTTCCGCTCTGGGCATGTATATGGTCTTTTTTATATCTATGATGGCAGAGTCCGTAACATTGGTGCGCAATCCCCAGTACCTTGGCATCATTGCCGTGCCGCTGGTGGTTTTTTATACACTGCTGTTCGGCCTATCTGTGCTGTACGCCCGGCTTTCCCGCACCAGTTACCCGGACATGGTGGCGCTGGCTTACGGTGTTAGCGGTAAGAACATATCCATTGCCCTGGCCCTGGCTGTAGTGTTTTTCTCACCGCTCACGGTGATGATTATTGCCATCAAACCGTTGGTGCAGGTGCTTTTTATGGCGGGGTTTTTCAGGCTAACACCGAAACTACAAAAATACTGGGCGCAAAATGTAACTTCGGCCCCGGACCCTGTTGAAATAAATTAGTGTTATAAAGGATGTGTAATTTATGCACCACCAGCACAGCCATCATCACCCATGCGGGCATAACCACGGCCAGCGTCAAGATTCCGGCGCGGTCAATAACAAACTGATAATAGCGCTATTGCTTACCTCCGCAGTATTCCTGGCTGAAATAATCGGTGGCTATTGGACCCACAGCCTGGCCTTGCTCAGTGACGCCTGGCATGTGCTTACGGATGCCGGAGCCCTGGGCCTTACCCTGTTGGCCACACTCCAGGCGCGCAAAGCATCAACCATGCAAAATACTTACGGGTTTCATCGCCTGGAAGTAGTGGCGGCTTTCATTAACGGAGCAACATTATTTGTCATCTCAGGTTGGGTGCTGGTTGAAGGCATCCGGCGCCTGTGGGCTCCGCCTGATATACGCAGCCAGGAAATGTTAATCATTGCTGTGGTAGGCTTGGTAGCTAATTTATTGATAGCTTTGCTGTTGAATACCCACGCTGGTGACAATTTAAACGTCAAAAGCGCTTTTTTGCATGTTGTCGGCGATGCACTGGCATCCTTCGGAGTTATTATCGGCGGCTTGTTAATGATGCGCTTTCACTGGTATATTGCCGACCCGGTGATTAGTATCGGCATTAGTTTAATGCTGCTAAGAAGCGCCTATTATTTAACCAGGGAGACACTGCATATTTTAATGGAGGGGACCCCCCCGGAAGTGCGGGCGGAAAAGATTATTAAGGCCTTACAACAAATACCGGGCGTTAAAAACATTCATGACGTGCACATTTGGAGTATTACCAGCGGCATCCCCTCCCTGACCATGCATGTCATTGTTGGTGCTGGTATTAATTATCAGGAGTTGCTTAATAAGTGTAATCTAATCCTGGCCAGGGATTTTGCCATCATTCACAGTACCATTCAACTTGAGCAGGAATGCCGGTTAGCCAAACAAATCACCTGTAACTTGTATTCATCCAGCCAGGGGGGCGGTACAACTCAACACCACCACCATCACCATAAACATCACAGCCTGGCATAACCTTGTTGATGTTAAAATCAATGTGGTCTTAGATTTAACTTTTTCCAGAAAAATACGGAATAATGTATTCTAGTCATCACAAAACAAATATAATCAGGCCAGCCGAGGGTGAACACCTCAACTCCCCGGCTGGCCTGCTTTTTGAGAATAATTAATCTTGCCTATAATTACCATTCTTCTCTGGGTTTAAATTTTCCAGCACCCTTTGGATAGGCTGTGCGTAGCTTTTAATTACTTCTTCGTTCTCACCCTGGAGAATATTTTCAAAAGCGTTGACATTAATACAATATTTAATCCACTTGCCATCTCGATTATTAACAATCAACCCTGCTTGCTTTAAAATCTTAAGGTGATGTGATATAGCCGGTTGAGACTTGTTTAAACGGTCACTGATTTCATTAACGCACATCTCTTGGGTTGACAACATCTTTAATATTTGTAATCGGGTTTTATCCCCCAAGGCTTTGTAAAACTCGGCTATCTTATCCATTGGTGTGCCTTACCTAGATTCCATTGCACATAAAGTTATCCCCCGCTTTACATTTCCTCCTGGATCATTTTTTTCACGGCGTCTTTTTTAGGCACTTTGCCTGTGGATTTTATCTTACCGTTGATGATCAGCCCCGGCGTCATCATTACCCCGGCCTCCACAATTTTGCCCGGGTCTTCCACTTTATCCACCCGCGCGTCAACCTTTAGTTCTGCAACCGCATCCATCACTACGTTTTCCAGCGCTTTGCAGTTCTTACAGCCAGGTCCCAAAACTTTAATTTCCATGCGAATACCTCATTTCAAAATTATTTGTTAATCGTTTTTCATATTTTGCATTCGTATTAAAAAATATAACCAATGGTAACAAATTCGTAACTTTTAACGGTTATAATGACACCACTAGCCCGTGATGCTACCAAACGCCATACCCGTAACTGTGGCCAGCACCACCACAATCAGCACATATACGATGGTCCTTTTGGTACCCATGACGTTGCGGACTACCAGCATGTTGGGCAGGCTGAGCGACGGGCCGGCCAGGAGCAGCGCCAGGGCCGGGCCTTTACCCATGCCCATGTCCAAAAACGCCTTGACGATGGGCACCTCGGTCAGGGTGGAGAAATACATCAGCGCGCCGAACACCGAGGCCAGCAGGTTGGCACTCAGCGAGTTGCCGCCCACGGAAACTTCTATCCAGTGCTGGGGAATCACGGCTTTTAAAACGCCGGCCACAAACACGCCCACCAGCAGGATGGGGAAGATTAGTTTAACAAATTTCCAGGTTTCCGTCAGCCATTCCTTTACTTCATCTCCATCGTACCACTGGGTAAGCACCACGGCCAGAAAACTAAGCAGCGCCATGATGATGGCAATTTTACTCCAGAAAGGAATGGCCGCCGTGCCGAAAAGTAAAATAGCCACCAGGGTGCCGAAAAAGGCCAGCAGATGGCCAATCGGCTTGCCCTCTTCGCCTTCAAACATACCGCCGTCATCACCGCTGGCGGCCTCTTCTTTCCTGAAGATAAAGGCCATCAAAAGGCCGATGACTATGGAAAACACCACCGCGCCGATGGCCCGGGCCAGGCCCAACTCCCAGCCCATTTTCCGGGCGGTAAGCACTATGGCCAGGATATTGATGGCCGGGCCGGAGAAAAGAAAGGTGACCGCCGGGCCCAAGCCCGCGCCTTTTTTATGAATGCCCACAAACAGGGGCAGCACGGTGCAGGAGCACACGGCCAGGATAGCGCCGGAAACCGAGGCCACGCCGTAAGCCAAGTGTTTGGGCGCCCGGGGGCCGAAATATTTTAACACCGCCCCGGTAGACACCACCGCCG
Organism: Desulfoscipio geothermicus DSM 3669; assembly: GCF_900115975.1. Lineage (GTDB taxonomy): Bacteria > Bacillota > Desulfotomaculia > Desulfotomaculales > Desulfallaceae > Desulfoscipio > Desulfoscipio geothermicus. The sequence continues at coordinate 36,231 of NZ_FOYM01000022.1, read as the reverse complement.
CAATGCCGCCGGCGATGAAGAAAGCCGGAACCAGACAGGTGAGCACGTGCGCCGACAGGTATTCCAAAAGCTCGTTAATACCGCTTTGTAATATCGCCATAAAGGTCATGTTATTCATCTCCTCAAAAGCTCTAATGGATTTTGTAGTTTGCTGATTAATTAACCGGCAACTAATTTGTTGTGCGGGGCACAAATTAGTCTGCAGTTCGTTAAACCATATTAATTCCTCCTTTACCCTGGCCAAAGGCTATTAAAGCTTTGTTCTGCCAAGGTTTAAGGTTATTTAATTACTTATATAATAATATCTTTATGTATTAATATACTCGTTCCCTTATTCTCTGTCAATGTATTTGGAACAAATTTTGGTTATATATTGGCAGGGTGAAATTTTTTAAAGAAAAAAAGCGGGGTCAGCCAAGCTAAAACCCCCGCTCTATTGCGGAAAGGGGACACACCTTGTGCTTATTGGTCGAAGCATTGGGGTCAAGAAATGTCCCAATTATGCAATTAAATTAACACCTTGTGCAAGTTGTACAGCTACTTTAATGAACTAGCTAACTGATACCCAATGAAGCACGAATTCTAGCGCAGATTTTATTGATATCTTCCGCGGCCAGGTTAAAATTATGGTCTTTCTTGATGCCCTCTTCGGTCACCACCACATAGTCGGTGATGGTCACTCCGGCATGTTCCAGGGTCTTTTTGGCGCACTGCACGGGGCAGCCGTCAATGGCCACTATTCTTTTAGCCCCTTTGGCCGATTCCACAAAACTTTCCACGTGCCCACCGATGCCGGCCAGACAAAACATTTTGCCTACTACTGCTTTGGTTAATTCCACGCCCGCCTGGTTGGCAATTTGCCCCACGTTGGACGCTCCCGAACAGGGTATAATAAGTATTTCGGAAGCATCGCAACTACAACTGCAAGTGCAATTTTCGGCCATTTTCAATCTCCTCCCTTACATTTCTTCCTGGATATAACGGATGATATCCTTGTGTTTGGGTACCCGCCCAAACACTTTTACCTTGCCGTTAATCACCAGTCCGGGTGTCATCAACACGTTGTACGCGGTGATTTTGTCCATTTCTTCTACTTTTTCCACCGCAGCGTCCAGGCCGATCTCCTCCACGGCCTTATGCACTGCCTTTTCCAGCTCTTTGCATTTTTTGCAGCCCGGACCCAGCACTTTAATGTCCACCAGTTGCGCCTCCTTTTAATGTAGTATTTTATCCCATAAAAACCACAGGCCCAGCAACAGCAATATCCCGCCGCTGATCCTCTGCAAAATATCGCTCCAAACTTGCAGCCGGTCCACTTTTTTACCAGTCCCGTAAAAGTGCCGACAACCAGCAGGGGCAAGCTGCGCCCCAAAGCATAGACAAATAACAGTATAAACCCGTAAAACGCGCTGCCCTTACCGGCTGCATAGGCCAAAACACCGGCTGTGACCGGCGTGGTGCAGGGCAAAGCGGCAAAGGCAAAGGGGATGCCCAGTAAAAACGCCACTAAAAAGCCTCTGGTCCCTGTAGCCTTAAGGTTAAGTCCGGGTAAATCAGGCAGCTTAAATAAACCCAGCAGGTTAAAACCCATGAGCAGCAGGACTAAAGAAAGCATATACCATAAAACATCGCTTTCCAGAAATAAGCTGCCGGCCAGGGCTGCCGCCGCGCCCATAGCGGCCAGGGTGAGGGATAAACCCAACACAAAGGCCAGCGCCAGGGCAAACCCACGCAGCTTTGATTTTTCAGCGTAACCGCCCACGTAGCCCACCACAAAAACCGCTGTGGGCAGTGTGCAGGGACTGAGCCCGCTGGCTAGGTCCTTACCTATCAGTCATTAATATTTATTTATATAATGATTATTTTATTTAATGATAACTTTTATAAATCATAACTGTCAATATTATTATTTAATCCCCTTTCATAATTATATTGGCAAAATGCTCGAATTTTACTATAATTAAATAATAATTGACTTATACCACGGAGAATAAAATGCCCATAAATTGTACACGCTGTGGTATCGCCAAGCGGGAGAATGACCGGCTACGCTGTATGAAGTACCATTACCTGACGATACCCCAAACGCCGGAGACGGAACGCGAGTGCCATTATTTCACCTTATTAGCACGCTACGGGAGGTGTATTTATGAGGGGCTGTGCCAATTGCGGCCTGCGGGTCAACGATCTGTGCTATGTTACCGGACGCCTGATTAAGCCCGGAGACCACGAGTTATTTAAATATTGCAGTTATTTTATCGAACCGGTAATTGAAGACGGCCGGAGTCTGGACCCCGCCCAGCTGGTGCTGTTGGCGGAAAATGAGATTCAAAGGCGTAAGTGAAGTGTGATTAAGTAGCACCCTTGTGGTGCATAAAGGGAGGGATTGCCTTGTCCATATACCTTGACAACGCCGCCACTTCTTTCCCAAAACCGGAAGCCGTGTACCGGGCCGTGGACAACTTCCTGCGCAACATCGGGGCCAGTTCCGGGCGAGGGGCCTACCGCAAGGCACTGCAGGCCGATAAAATAGCCTTTCAGACCCGCAAGTCCCTGGCCAGGTTATTCAATATTCAAGATGCGTCCCGCATTGTATTTACCGCCAACGTGACCGAGTCGCTGAACCTGGCTATGCAGGGCATCTTAAAAAACGGCGACCATGTGGTCACCACCGGCATGGAGCATAATGCGGTATGGCGCTGTCTGAAACAATTGGAAAAGGAAAAGGCCATCACCATTACAGCTGTGCCATGCTCACCCGAGGGGTACCTGGAAGTGGAGAAACTTGCCGCCGCCATTCGCCCGAATACGGCGCTGGTTGTGTTATTACATGCTTCCAATGTCACAGGTACCGTCATGCCTATTGAGCAGGTTGGCGAACTGACCCGGCAAAAAAACATCCCTTTACTGGTTGACGCAGCGCAAACAGCGGGCGTTTATCCCATTGACGTTGCAGCCATGCGCATCGACCTCCTGGCTTTCACCGGGCATAAGGGACTGCTGGGACCTACCGGTACCGGGGGATTATATATTAATGAAAAGTATTATATAAACCCGTTAAAGTTCGGCGGTACGGGCGGTGAATCCCTCAGAGATGACCAGCCGGACAATTTGCCAGACCGATTTGAGGCCGGTACTCCGAACCTGGCAGGCATTGCCGGGCTGGGCGCGGGTGTGGATTATATACTAAATGAAAGTGTCGAAAAGATCAGACAGTATGAAATGGAATTAACCGGCTACGCCCTGGATAAATTCCGCAGCCTCACCGGCGTGACAATGTACGGCCCCCTCAACGCATCCAAGCAAGTGGGAGTTATATCCTTTAATTTGCCGGGCCTGAAACCCGAGCAGGTGGCTTATCTGCTGGACACTAAATATGACATCATGGTTCGAGCCGGGTTGCATTGTGCTCCCCTGGCCCACAGGACCACCGGCACCATTGACCGGGGCACGGTGCGAGTGGGCATTGGCGTTTTCAACACCGCCCGGGATGTCGACGATTTAGTTCTGGCCTTAAAGGAGATCATGCGCTTTAACTCATCAATCAGTTAAGGAAGGAGGTAATAATTTTGTTTTTAAGGGATATTGATATTGAATATATTCAGCCCTGTATCGTGGTGCCGAACAGAATCAGGTTCAAGGCCAGGCTGACCGACGATATTACGGAAGTGATGCCCTACCTCAATAGTGTAATTAAAAATGCTGTGTATAACCACGATGGCAAACTTCTAACATTTACCAAAGAACAAAGACTACTCACCCTTTACCCCATGGAGCTGACCGTGGCCAAAGCGCTCAGCAGCACAGACGCTTACGAATTGACCGACTGGGTAAAAAAATTGATTAATGACACTTACGCCAATAAGGACAAAATAAAACCCATGTACGAGAGAAGGGCCAAACCCACACCGTTGGAGATATACGGCTGGCTGCCCAAACAGTCCGGCTGCCGGTTATGCGGCGAGCCCACCTGTCTGGCTTTTGCCGCTAAGCTGATACTGGGGGAAAAACAATTAAAGGACTGCCCGCCGATTTGGGAACCGGGAAAAGAAGACCTATTGGAGCCACTGCAGGGTATCATGGAAGCGCTGGGGTTTTAGTACAAACTAAAATGATGTCCATCACACATCCCTGAAACGGTGGCGCTGCCTCATGGCGTAAGCGGTAAAAACATCTCCATTGCCTTGGCCCTGGCCATGGTGTTTTTCTCACCGCTAACGGTAATGATTATAAATTATATATCTTCCGGCGCCACCACCAGGGCGTCGATGCCCAGGTCGCGCAGCCTTCGGGCCTGCCGCTCCGCCGCCTCCCGGCTCTGAAAGGCGCCGGCCTGCACACGCCACAGGAGCGGCGCGGGTATCTCCGGCAAAACCGGAGCATCGCGCCGACCCCCGGATACCGGTGCGTCCGGTTGGGGCGCTTTTGCCCGGCCGCCCAGCGCCCGGCGCAATGCGGTCATATCTACAAACCGCCCGGGACAGGCCGTGGCCGCCCCGGGCACTTCCCGGTGGCCCAGTACATGCTCCGTCGGGATGCCAAACCTGTGCGCAAGCGACCACAGTAAAGACGGCAGGGTTTCAACCTGGGGCCTGGTGGGCGGGTGGTTGTCCAGGTTACCGATCAGAGCCACGCCGATGCTCCGGTGATTCATGCCTGCCGCCAGGCAATGCGCGCCGGGTATGTCCAGTGAACGCCCGTTCACCACACGCCCGTCCCTTTCTACGACAAAGTTATACCCCACATCGCGCCAGCCCAGGGAAAGATGATACCGGCGCACCCGTTCGGCATCCTTTTCCTCTGCGCCGGTATGATGCACGATGATATAACTATGTTTCATCTATATCTCCTCCCGCATTTCACTGACCGCCCGGGCCAGTTCACCAATACTGACCGACAGGTTATCCAGACGGTTTTCAATACGCACCAGCAGGTAAGCCGCCACAGCTATGGGAAAGCCAACATTGGCAATATTTTTCAACAGTTCTTCCATTAGCATTTCTCCTTAAAACAGTATTATAATTTTTCCTGATGCTCCCCGCGCGAACGAAGTCAATGCCTAATAATTAGGGGGAGGATGAACCTCCCCCATCTGCTACTAGGGTGCCGGGTCAAACAGGTCGTTGACGGTCCGGTCGATGATCTTGATGTCGTACTTGGCCACCAAGTCGCCGCCGGAAGTGGTCAAAATATTGCGGGCGATGATAGTATCCATGGCCGCCTCGATGTCCGCGCCGGTAAGGGTGTCCTTGGGCTCGTCCAGGCTGATGGTGTAGTTGGAACCCGCCTGGTTTTTAAACACCAAACGCAGGGTTTGGGTGGTTTCCGCCATTATTCCACCTCCTTTTCAATTTAATTAATAGATAAATAAATTAACCGGTTTTTCTGCTAACCTACAACTTCTTCCAGCCTGGCGCTGTCAATACGCATGATTGCTGCCAGCGTGTAATTTTGCAGCTGCGCCAGGGCATTGGCCACGTCGAACAGGTCCTGGTCAGTTGCCTGCGGCTTGACGTTGTACAGGTTTTTACTCCGGTACACGGGATCGCCGTTTGCATCCACTCCGGTTTGAAACTGCATGCGCAGCACCGTACCGGTGGCCACATTGTTGACTGCCATTGCCATCTCCCCTCCTTTCACTGTTTCGCATTTCCCAGGAACAACCCGTGACCGGCTGGCAGGCTGTCCAGGGATCTGCAGATCAATTGTTCTGTCCGGTCAATTTGTATTTTAATACTCAAACATTTGTTTGTAAAGTAGGAATTGGCCAAAGTTCGTGATGCGCGTCCACTTTTTCAGTGCATTCCGAAAAATATTGTAAAAACAGGTGCTTGGCGCCGCCTTGACCAGGTGGGTGCCCGGGCTTTGCCGGAGGGTGACACAGGAAAGGCACAGACCCACCCTGTGGAACACATGTTCTGGATAAGATGTGCAAAAAAAACGCGCCATGCATATCCTTCTCCCGGTAGGGACGAATATCCCGTGTATTCCATGCCACATGCCGGCGGGGCGTTTATGGGGATCAACCGCCTCCCACACAAGAATAAAAAGGGGATAGGCACCGTAAAAGAGGGACAGGCACCGATTTACAAAACGAATCGGTGCCTGTCCCCTTTTACGGAACCAGTCCCCTTTTTGCGTATACTTTCCAACAATAAGAAAACCGCGGTTGAAACCCCGCGGTTTTTCAGCTAGGCAGCCTGGTCGATCTCCTGCTCAATGATGCTGATAAATCTTTGAATTTCCGGGTCGCGACAATCAATTAAACGGGCGGCTTTCAAGTAATGGCAGGCTTCATGCAACCTGCCCAGGCCATAACAGGCTTCGGCCAGCAGCTTGTAAGCCTGAATGGACCCCGGATAAGCAAAAATCAACGCCTTCAGCAATTTTATAACTTCGTGATAGTGTTCCCTGCGCAAGAGTACCACAGATAAATTCAAACAAGCATACAGGTTCCCGGGCTTATAATAAATGGCCTGCCTGAAATATGACTCGGCATGCGCCCAATTCTCCTGCAGTGAATGAATCACCCCCATGGCCATCTTTCCGGCAAAACTGCGGGGTAGCAACCTGTGAATTTTTTCGTAACTGTCCCGCAGTTTTTTGTAATCGCCGCTTTTAACGGCCAGGCGCCCCCTGACAACCAGGGCCTGCACCAGAATATCCCGCCAGTAAACCTGCAAAAAAAGCGCAGCCAGGGCTATGGAAATAAACATCAAAATATTGTCCTTTTCGGTAAAAATCAAGGGGGTCAAGCCCGTAATTACGCACGCCGTAATGGTAAAAAACAGATGCCTGTTCATGGCCTTACCTGATCACCTCCGTTTGTATCATCGTACGCCTGATACAAGCGGTATGTTTGCAATTCCCCCCGAATGGTAAAAATTTTTGCCTATTGAGAAAATTACGCGTGTAAAAACAATTCAACCGACCGGTTTACCGCTTGCCCAAAAATATTTCATCAAGCGAAAAACCCAGGGCGCGGGCCAATGTCACCCAGGTACGCAAAGTGCCCGTGCTGCGGCCACGTTCAATATCATTAATAAAAGATCTGGATAACCCGGTTACCTGGGCCAGTTTCCGCTGACTCCACTGCTTGTTTTTACGCGCCCGGATCACCACGCCGCCCAAATCCCGCAAAACAATTCACCTCTCCCATACGACAATTCGGGTATTTCCCGTCAACTTTTCACATAATATGAGTATCAATTTACCGCCGCGCAGCAATACAGGCAAGTCCCCAAACAATTGTTCCGGGGATATTTTAGCGCCTTATGCCCGCCATGCGCCTTATTGGAAACAAATTCTTAATTTTTTAAGTTACCAAACAAACCGAGAGAGGTGAAGCAACATGATCAAGATTTTACTGCCCAATGGGGAAAAAATACCGTTGACGGCCGAACAAGCGGAAAAAGTACGCTCCCAGGGTTTTAAACATACTCCGCTTACCGGCTACCCGCTGATTTATGATGAAAGCGAGGTGCAGCCGGAAGAAGCCCCGGATAAAATTAAAACCGGCAAGCTGGGCGACGTGGACCAGGAACGGTTTAAACCGGCCGAGGTAGCTGAACCCGACAAGGAGTCATCCGAGCCCGGAGATTCCGAACAATAATCCCTACTCTCAGGAATGGCTATTCGGGCGACGACTGCAACAAAAACCAGGACAGAATAAGCAAAACAATTGTCAATTGACACTGCTTGATACGGCTGTCCAACGCCTTGCCACCCGGCCGGGAATTTCACCCGGGGGCGCCCGGGTCAAACTTAACAGCCTCCCGGTAAGCGTGGTTCAGATTGTGGCAAAAATCATAAATCTCCCGGTCAAGCTCTATCCCCTGCACGATAAATTCCCGCCCGGGGACGGCAATGAAGACACCGGTGCGCAGGTTGTCCGGCCCGGGCCACAATTCATCCACAGTCCAGCCGCCGGTGTTATAGACCGGGTAGTTTTCCACCCGCCCCCCCGCCAGCGGCCGGTGGGTGTGCCCGAACACCAGGCTGAATTCAGCGGGGTACAAGGCGGGGGCCGTCTCCCTTTCCCGCTGGATATATCCCAGATACCTGGCGATGCGCCCGGCCATTTTTTTGTCCAGTTCGGTGCCCCGGTCGCCGCCCTTTTTTAAACGCCCCAGCAACCACTTTAAAAACTTTTTCAAGGTAATAAAATCCAGTACAATCCCCAGGCGCTCGTAAGCCCACCGGATTTCTTCGTATATGTTTTCGATTTGTTCGGACAGGCGGCCCGACTGACCGCTGCCGTAAAAGATAAAATCCAGGTAAGGCGCGTTAAATATCTCCAGTTCGGACAGGTTTTGCGCTTCCACCAACGAGGTGCCGATCCAGGACATGCTCTGATCAAAAAAATGCCCGTGATGAAAAAGCAAATTTCCTCCCCCGCAGGCGGTCACATAATTGGGGTAGGCCAGCCAGAACCGGTCCCGTACGTGCGGGGGCAAAAGACCCAGCAAAAACTGCACTCCCCTGTTATGCCGGTTCATGGCGCCTGTTCCCTTACCCGGACCGGTAATCCTGGCAAACTCCCCAGGCAGGCTGCCCTCGCGCAGGGGCGCCTCAATATACTCTTCCTCGCACGCCTGAACCCACAGGTGGTGGTCGTGATTACCGGGAACCCAGACCAGCGCCCCGGGCAGCACCCCCCCCAGGACCTGCCGAAAAAATTCTCGGGCCTGCAGGGCGCAATTGCTGTACGAGGCCAGGGAAAGATCCACTATATCCCCCAGCAGCACCAGGTCCGATATACCGCCGGCCTCTCGGGCAATACCATGCAGCAGTTTATTTAATTTTAGCGGAGTTGTGTTGACCGGTGGGTTTTTAAACTCGGCACGGTCCTTTAAGATAGGTGGAACCGCTTCCCGCAGCAGCGGATTGGCGGCCGAAGATTCTTCGCCCAGGTGCAGGTCGCTGATGGCCACTACTGCCGGCAATATAACCACCTCTTGATTGACTGATTATTAATACTACTTTATGCACAGCGGCAATGACAGGCGACAAAAACTTGTCGGTTTATGCGAAAGATGGCAGGAAAACGAAAATCACACAACGAATTGTAGGGATGGATTTTTTATAAAAATATTTGAGGTGGAAAAATTGACACAAGAAAAGCAACGGCCAAGACCCCCTGCCGGAAGAGTGCTGGGTATCGCCCTGCTGGTGTTGTTATGGCTGGGGTTGACAACGGCGGGATTTTGGCAGGCCAGGGAATATGTGGAGCAAAAAGTGCGGGAGATTCAGGAAACCAACGCCCTGAACGTACAGGCCCTGGAAGAACAAATTCAATCCCTGCGCACTGAAATGAATGACATTGAAGAAGCGCTGGCCCAAACCGATAAAACCCTGTCCAGCACCGGTTCCGCCAGCGAAGAAGTCAACAAGCGGATCACCGAACTGGACGAGCAATTGAGGAACCTGGAAAAAAGCCTGAATATATTAAAGGAGTCAGGCAATGCGGATTATTAACTTCTTCTTTATTGCCCTTTTGGTGCCTTTTCTCGGACTGCTGGGGGGAGCTTATTTGGCGCTGTACGAAAACGACGGCCTGCTTCCCGTGCCCTTTGAAAAGCTGGAACCGGTCATGACGGCTTTTAATAATGAAGCCCTGGCCATGGAAAAAAACATCGGTTTTATCCGGCAAACGGCCGCGGAACAGCAGCGCCAGTTTGCGGAACACGAACGCATTTTAAAAGAACTGGCGCAAAAGAGCGGTACGCAAAAAAAGCTGTCCGATGCCATATACGAACAGCGCATTCTGGAAAGATTGGGGCCACCCATCGGCCAACACCGGTCGGAGCGGGTGGAAATCAAGGTTTTCCAGTTAAAGGAGCTGGGTTACCGCGGTTACATCGCCAAAATCAAGCTGTTTGACCCCAGCGCCTTTAAAGTGGTGCTGGGTAAAGGCAAGCTGGGTGAAAGTGAAATCACCAGCGCGGCGGTAAAACGCACCGGCGCAATATTGGGCATCAATGGAGGCGGTTTCTTTCGCATGATGCAGGACGGCAAAGAGTATACCCTGCCCATCGGCAATACCGTGGTCAACGGCAAGCTGGTCGGAGGTTTCAAGCCTTCCCACAAGGACCTTTTCTTTGCCGGCGTGGACAACGAGGGCGAGCTTTTAGGCGGCATCTTTTATGAAAAAGACGCGCTGATGCAGCACCGGCCCGTGGCCGGGGTCAGCTTTGTGCCCGCACTGATAAAAAATCGCAAGCCGCTGCCCATCCCCGAAAAATGGCAGCACAAAAAGGAACCGCGCACCATCATCGGGGAATACGGCAATGACGACTTGATCTTGATTGTTGTAGATGGCCGCCAGTCCGACTGGAGCAGCGGGGTCACCCTGGAGCACCTACAGATAAAATTAATCGAGCTGGGCGTAATCGAGGCGTACAACCTGGACGGCGGCGGCTCCAGCGCTTTCGTTTTCAATGGAGAGGTGCTCAATCGCCCCTCCGACGGCAAGGAACGCCCGGTAGCGACGAATATAGTCGTGATGCCGTAAAGACTGCATATACTTACAGGGCTGGTTGTTCCCCGCTGCATTCAGAATCTCCGCGCCGACGGGACTATGGCTTGCCTCGGGCCGGATTTGGCGGTACTGCATAATGCGTGCAATATGTTAGTTATATTGAGTTCGTCACTAACTGTCGCATTCATTTGGCTTGCCATGATTATTATACCTACGCGATTCGTCCCGCCAATCCGGCATCCTCGGCTTCGCCAAGTCCCGTTACCGGCGCTACGATACATCACTTGCGGGGAACTACCAGCCCCGCAAAATGTTTACTCCTTAAGGTCGAGGCCGGCCACCGTTACATTCACGGCCTCGACCTTAAGGTCCGTCATTGACTCTATTCTCTCCCGCACCTTCTGCTGCACCTGTTGCGCCACGTCCCGTAAAAGCAGCCCGTATTCCACAACAATGGACAGCTCAATGACCGCCTTGTTTTCTTCCACATTGATTTTATTGACATGGGTATAATTTTTACGCCCCAGGATATTACCGGAACCACGGCCATCAACGCCGGAAATCCCTTCCACTTCAGAAAGGGCCATGTTTACCATTGTCCTGAGCACTTCTTCGTTATACCTGATGGTCCCCAGTGAATTATGCTCGGAAGGATAATTTTTCACTTTAAATCCCCCTTAACAATTAAAACTTATACAATTATCAAGCCAGCAACAATCAATTACTTTATTTTACCATAATTCAGCCTTCTGTAAATACATCTGGCTTCCATTTTATGGGGATAACAATTTAGTATTTGCACCCCGCCCGGGACAGTGCTATGATTATCTGGTAAAAAATATACTGGTCATATGTACCAGCCGGGCGGGGGCTAAAATGACACAAACAATTACGACAGAAAAAAAAGGAAAGGAATCTACGGGTATCCTGCTGGTGCTGGTGGCCACCATCAGCCTGAGCACCGAGGCCATAGCCGCTAAGATAGCCTACCGGGAAGGGGCCGGAGTGATGACCACCCTGTTCCTGCGCTATGCCGTCGCGGCGTTCTTTTTTTGGGCGGAAATGATTATCAGCAAGCGCCCCTGGAAATTAAGCCGTAGCCGGATTACCTCCGTGGCAGCGCTGGCCCTGGGCGGCCAGTCGGTAACCGTGCTTTGCCTGTTTTATGCTTTCAAGTACATACCGGCAGCCATGGCCATATTGTTTTTATACGTCTACCCCACCATCGTCACCCTACTGTCTTACTTTTTATTAAAAGAACCCCTTACCTGGCGTAAAATGACCGCCCTGTTTATGACCCTGGCCGGGTGCACCGTTATCCTAGGGCAGCCGGTGCACGGGTTGGACCCACGGGGGGTAATACTGGCCCTGGGTGCCGCCGTAATGAACGCCATCTTTTTGGTAGGCAGCACACGGCTGCTTGCAGATATTCCGGTACCTGTTTACAACGCTTACATGACCGGTATCGTCGCCCTTTTTTTCCTGGGCCTGGGAAGTATAAAGGGGGCATTAAACTTTTCACTCAACCTGCAGGCCTGGGAGGCCGTGCTGTTTTTGGGTCTGATCTGCACAGTATTGTCCCTGGCTGCGCTATTCAGGGGCGTGGAGATAATCGGCGCCTCCCGCGCCGCCATTATCAGCACCTTTGAACCCGTCTCCACCGCCCTGCTGGGATTCTGGCTGCTGCAGGAGACCCTGACCGGCTGGCAGTTGCTGGGCGGCGCCCTGGTGGTCACCGGCGTCATGCTGCAAAGCCGTGAATGAAAATTAATACAGCCGGTCACGCAGGGTTTCGGCATAAATTGTCGAAATGTTAAGTCAAGAGGTGACTGGATTGGCTGACCCCAAAAACTACTCCTCCCTGACCAGGGAAGAACTGCTGAAAGCAATTGTGGAAAACCCCAACGAAGCCACCATTTTTATAGATACTCAGGGTATCATTCGCCTGATCAATTATGAATACGCCGACTTTTTGGGCTATAAACCGGAAGAATTAATCAACCGGCCCATCCTGGAAGTGGTGCCGCAGACCCGCCTGCTGGAAGTGCTCAAGACGGGCAAGCCCCACTTCGGCGACATCTGGACCATCCGAGGACATCAGCTGGCGGTAACCCGACTGCCCATACTTAAGGATGGGCAAATCATCGGCGTACTTGGCAGGAGCATGTTTAAGGATGAACTGTCCCTGGCCATGGAATTTGCCAAGAAAATCAAGCAACTGGAAAAAGAACTGGCCAGCTACCGGGCGGAACTGGACCAGCAGCGGCGTGCCAAATACGTCGTTGGTGATATCATCGGCCACAGCGATAAGATGCTCCGGCTGAAGCAAAAGGTGCATAAGGTGGCCCAGACCTCCTCCACCGTGCTCATTACCGGTGAAAGCGGCACGGGGAAAGAATTGTTCGCCCACGCCATCCACAACGCCAGTCCCCGCAAAAACCGGGCCTTCGTGCGGGTCAACTGCACCTCCATCCCCACGGAATTACTGGAATCCGAGTTGTTTGGTTATGAAGAGGGAGCCTTCACCGGTGCCAGGCGGGGCGGCAAACTTGGCAAGTTTGAACTCGCCCAGGGCGGCACCATCTTTCTCGATGAGATCGGCGACATGAACAAGTCCATGCAGGCCAAATTACTGCGCGTGCTGCAGGAAAAGGAAATAGAGCGTATCGGCGGCACCGGGCCGGTGCTGGTGGACGTGCGGGTGATAGCGGCCACCAACCGCAACCTGGAAGAGATGATCATGGCACAACAGTTCCGGGAGGACTTGTATTACCGCCTGAACGTGGTTATGCTGCATATCCCGCCCCTGCGCGAGCGCAAAACTGATATTCCGGAATTAGCCGCTCACCTGATTGAAAAGTTAAACAGGCGCCTTCGCGCCGCGGTCAACGGACTGGCGAAAGAAGCCCTGAACCTGTTTTTACAATACGATTGGCCCGGAAATGTCCGCGAACTGGAAAACTTTCTGGAACAGGCCATCAACCTGAGTGAACAGGATATTCTGTACCCCCATGACTTTCCCGTACTGGAAAAGCGTCTGCAAAAACAATTAGCCGGCAACCCGGGCGGGCGGGCCGTGAGGCCGCTGCAGGAAGTGGTCAGGGAAGCGGAAACCAGGGCCATTTTAAACGCCCTTGCGGCTACCAACCATAACAAAAAAGAAGCAGCCCGGCTACTGGGCGTGCACCGCTCGGTTTTATATCGCAAAATGGTAAAAATGGACTAAATTGCTTACCAGCATCAGAGCGGCACCCACAAGTGTCGCTTTTTTGCTACTTATGCGACACCATCCCCCATTCTTTATGCAATAAGGGGTTGAGGCATAATGTGATGCAAAATGCGGACACCTTCCCATCCCCCGCAGTCTGATTATAATTTTCAGAGAATTGAAATTTGCTGTATTTTTAGGTTATTTTGCATTTGGCATTATTCTTGCTTTTTGTGAATATGTAAAAAAAATTAGAATTTTTTATCGGGGAGGAGTCAGCATGCAATACAGCGCAGAATACCGGTCCAAGCTCTGCACCGCCGATGAGGCGGTGAAAGTGATAAAGTCAGGTGACTGGGTGGATTACGGTTTTTTTGCCAACCAGGTGGTGGAACTTGATAAAGCCCTGGCCAAACGCAAAGGAGAGTTGCAAAATGTGAACATTCGCTCTGCCGCGCGGGTTTATGGGCCGCCCATGGCCGTGTTATCCGACCCGCAAAAAGAAAGCTTTATTTTCAACAGCGGTCACTTTACCTTGATTGACCGCAGGATGCACGATTACGGGCTCTGTTACTATGTACCCATACTTTTCCGGGAATGTCCCAGTTATATTAAATACGCGAAAGGTGACGTCATGATGGTTGCCGTGGCTCCCATGGATGAGCACGGTTACTTTAACTTTGGCTTATCCAATACATTCCATAAGGCTATTTCTAAAATAGCCAAGAAAATTATTGTGGAAGTTAACCACAAGATGCCCCGGGTACCCGGCGGTTACGGTGAGTGTATTCACATTTCAGAAGTTGACATGATTGTGGAAGCGGACTGGAATGTTTCGCCCATTCCTGAAATCCCCATCAGCGAAGTGGACCAAAAAATAGCCCGGCTGATCTTGGATGAACTGGAAGACGGATCCTGCATTCAATTGGGCATCGGGGGCATGCCTAATGCCCTGGGAAAACTGATCGCCCAATCCGACCTCAAAGACCTGGGCGCCCATACCGAGATGCTGTGCGATGCCTACCTGGATATGTGGGAGGCCGGCAAGTTAACCGGAAAGCGCAAAAATATTGACCCGGAAAAAATGGTGTTCACCTTTGCACTGGGCAGTCAAAAACTTTATGATTTTGTGCATAACAACCCGGGGGTAGCTTCTTACCCGGTAGACTACACCAACTACCCGCATATTATTGCGCATAATGACAAAGTCATGTCCATAAACGGCGCTCTGGAAGTGGACCTTTATGGACAAGTTGCCGCGGAATCAGCCGGCACCCGCCAAATTAGCGGCACCGGCGGCCAGGTGGACTTTGTCGAGGGAGCTTACCTTTCCAAAGGCGGCAAGGCTTTCCTCTGCCTGCCCTCTACTTATACCGATAAGGACGGTGAATTGCATTCACGTATAACTCCTACGCTGAGCCCGGGCACCATAGTCACAACCACCCGCTCCACGGTAATGTATATTGTCACGGAATACGGCCTGGCCAACATGAAAAGCAAATCCACCTGGGAGCGGGCTGAAGCCCTGATTGAGCTGGCCCATCCCAAGTTCCGCGAGGACTTAATAAAAGAAGCAACCCGAATGAATATTTGGACCAAAACCAACAAAAAACCCACTACCGCCCAGATGGTCAGTTAGCATCATTGGCATATTTTTTATATTGAGAACCTCTTCAGCCGCATGTTATCATGGCTATAATACCGCAGTTATTATGCCTCCTCATTTAGACTTGGCCCTGGAATTTTTTCAGGGCTTTTTTTATGCCCCTGTTGGAACGCCCATTTAAACTCTCAAACTTTTACTGGTATTACTGGTTGTTTTTAATTATAATGTTTGTGGGGAGTTGGGTATTATTTTAAAAACGGGAGTAGAGGTGTAAAACAATGCTTTGTAAGGACTGCCTGCACTTCAAGCAATGGAAAAAAATTGAAGCCGCAGTGTGTGAAAAAAACCACAAACCTGTGGAAACCACCAGCAGGCCCTGTGATGAGTTTGTCAGCAAATTACATATGACCGATGAATGGGGCGAAACCCCGTGCAACAGTACCAAATCCTGCAAATAAATACATTGATAATTGATTTGCCGAAAAGGGGACCGTAACCTTTTTTGTTTTTGCAAAAGGTTACGGTCCCCTTTCGGTTTTAATACCGTTCAGTACAATTTATTAAAATTTCTTGGGTATCCTAATAATAGCTTAAATTCTTATTTTTATCAAATTTGTCTTAAGCAATCAAGCTATTTTGCCGAATTTGTCACATGCAAAGAGCCAACCCGCACGCACCGGCTTTCACCGGCAACCGGCCGGCTTATTATATTCGATTTCTTTAATCTCAAACCGGTACCAGTCGCAGTCCCCTGTTTCCAGTTTCCAGGTAACCTCCCCGGCGGCGGGCATCCAGGGTCCTTCCTCTTTGATCCTCATGGATACCTTTTGCTTTAAGCGTACTGCCTCTATTCTTTCCTTGCCCACCACCCGGGACCGTTCCAGCCATTTTTGCACCACCGGCGGCAGTCCCTCAAGATCATTTCTTTGAATAATATCACGCTTACTCTCCATACCGCTGAAAAACTGTCCTACTTCTTTGTTAACATCTTTATTGAACTGTAAATTTGCAAAAAACGAAGCTTCTGCCACCAGGGCTAAAACTACCGGAATGCCAACCAATGTTACAAACAAAATTTCGGGCATGCGACAAACCCCTACAAGTTATTTATGATGCTTGCATTATAACCTGCACCAAATCCATTATCTATATTTACAACACTTACGCCGCTGGCACAGCTGTTTAACATTGTCAGCAGTGCTGCAAGTCCATTAAAATTTGCCCCATAGCCCACACTGGTGGGGACAGCTATAATGGGCTTATCGACAAGTCCACCGATAACACTGGCTAAAGCGCCTTCCATTCCTGCAACCACGATTATAACCTTTGCACCTCTTATAATATCTAATGCTGCAAATAATCTATGGATTCCCGCAACCCCTACATCTGTAATCTTCTCTACTCTATTACCGAGGATTTGAGCGGTTTCTGCCGCTTCCTCAACTACAAGGTGACCTTTGCACGCCGGAGTATCAGGTCTTTCAACCAGGGCCGGTATTCCCTGGCGGACAGCATTTCAGCTGTCAGATTGGGCATGAGGTTCAAACCGAGTTGGTTTGCCCGGTTTTGTTACGCATTTCTGCGTAGGTTGTCCGGGAACAACGCGCACGTTTCACCTTCGTAAAACGCAGAAAAGCCGCCACATTTCTGCGGCGGCATATGATCTTGCGCTAATTTCCGATTTGGTTTTAATATGCTTCTTACAACAGCCAGCCGTAATCCTGCCTGCAGTCCACCACATAATCCACATAAACGGTATCGCCTTTTATCTGATAAATGAGTAGATACCGTTTGCCTATAAGGAGCTTTCTATACTTACCGGCAGGGATGAAAGGATCGGATAGCCAAGGGTTTCGCTCTGGAAATTCCTCCAGAGATTTTGCTTTCTCGCTAAACTCGGCTATGAGATCTAATGCAGCTTTTTCACTAACCCGGGCCAGAAAGCGGGAGTGAGATACCAGCATCTGCGCCGCCTCATCGGAGATAATCACTTTATATATTTTACCCTCGCTGTCCATCCAACACCTCCTTAACGGCTGCTTTCATCATGGAGGATACCTCATCAATGGAATAACCACTTTTGCCGATTAACCGGCTTTCCTCAGCAGCGACTAAATTTTCTCTGAGGCGCAGCATGCTTTCGCGTCTTGTAAAGGCTTCAATATCCATCACCACCAAATCTCCCTCACCGTTTTTGGTCAGGTACACAGGCTGTCCGGACTTCTTGCACAGCTCGGAAATCTCGTTGTAGTTTTTTCGAATTGCAGCCGATGGCTTTATATTAATCATCTATGACCACTCCTTTTGCGTAGTATTATTTTATTCTTATAGTATTCTTATTATACTACACCAATGTGGCCTAGTAAATTAATGCATACTTACATCCGTAAGTTCAGGAAAGGTTTTTTCTTCTATCTTTGAAAGGCGGTTGTTTGTCTTATCGATAAGGTACATTATCGCTTTTATACCCCCTGTTCGGAGGACGATTGAAGCACGATAAAGGTAGGGTTAGCCGTATTTTCTTTGCAAGCAAACTACTGTCTCAACATGCCTTGAGTGCATGAAAATGATAAGTTTTCGTATTCATCTTTTTTATAGCTCTAAAATCTTTCTCTGGGTTTTATTTATTCCAAAATTTAACCCGAAAGTGTTTATGGTAACCTAAAAGTTTTCAGTTGACAAATACAGGCGAAAGTGGCCACAGTTCTAGCACCTGTCCGCCCTTCCCTCGTACTATCTGCGCATAAGCGTTTCCCCACAATAAAAGCTGGGTCATTAGCACCTCCCGGAAGGTAAAGCTGGTCATCTCCGGATTGGGCATATCGTGGAGTATGGAATACAAAGGGTGGGCTGTGACCTTTTCCTTGCCCCGGTCAAGCCTCCTGTACAAGGGCAGGGGCAGGCTGGCCACCGTCTCGGCAATCGACTCAGACACAGGCATAAACGCCAGTTACGCGCATTGCGGTTTCCTCATTTACCCTGACACCTGCAATAGAAGCCATACCTGTACCGATATCCTCTCCCAGAAGGAATGCCTTAAGCTTGTTACTTATGGGACTGTCCCGCCTGTCGTTAGGACCTGCTCTTGGTTGAAAAAATCTTGATAATATCGATAGTTTCATGCTCGTTCCTCCTGAAAAAAAGCATAAAAAAAGCACCGTCTAAGCGATGCTCTTACCAATCAAAATCTTATATTTGATAATCAGTTGTCTTCTTCCTCTGCAACATCCCCAAAATCGTTTGGTGATTTTAGCAAGCACATTCGTTGCTGCTGTAGGATTACCTAATTCCTCGGAGATATATATTCTTTTGTCTCCAGCATATCCTTTTGCGCTTTGGGCGAGATTTTAAGATTAACCATTCGTTACCCCCAGGGATGCTTCTAGTTCATCAATGGTTAGCCATCTATTTTCCTGCCCTGCCTTTTCACCTTTAGCAAGTTCAGTAAGCAATTTTAATTTTGCCTGCATTTTTTCATATTCCTGCATATCCATAACCACATAGCGGCCACGGCCATTTTTTGTTAAAAAGACTGGTGAACCCTCCTCTATGCTGCGCAACACTTCATTGTAATTCCTTAAATCGGAAATCGGCTTAATGTTAGGCATAATAAATCTCCTTTCCCTTTTGCTGTTATTATTATAGCAATATTCTTCGTAAAATACAACAGCAACGATGAAGGGACTTAGGATAAGGAGGGATATCCTGTGAAAGCATCATTTAGGGATTTTATTGCCCAAAACCCAAACTGTAAAAAATATGACGGCAATCCGGAAGCAATCCATATTTTTGAAAACATCCTATCAAAGGACGATAACATTATCGCAATGATAGACGCAACCGAAGCAGACAAACCTGCTTTATCTGCCTGCATTCAAGAAGTAGAAAATTACTATAAAAATCTCCCATCACCTACTTTTGATTTAACTGATAATTTCACAAAACAAGCACTGGGACGGATGGTAAAAACTATTTTAGAACCTTTTGGCTATCAGCCCGATACGCAAAAAGACATGCCAAAATCCTGCTCTGCTGAATTTGTAACATCAGCCACTGTTTACAAATATGTTGGAAATGCTACCATGAGGGTTGTTCGAAAAATAGAGGAAGCCACATCCCCGCCACACTTTTTGCATTTACCTTTAAGCACAATCCCGAAACGGTCGTTATGTAAAACATAATCCACTATGACCGTTACACCACACTTGCTGCAAAAAACATTATTAATCAGCTTTCGTCTTATGTCGGGTGAAATTTCAGCCCACTTCTTCGCCGCCTCAAGATCAATAACCGCAGTACTTTTCTGTGCTTCATGATAATCGACAATCTCTTTAATTACGTCGGTCAATATCTCTACCGCAGCTTGGTCGGTATATTTTAGTTTTGCACAACCTTTGCCCAGTTTGGGCAGTTGGCGATAATTCCTTTATAAGAGATAAAACTCTCACATCACTGGTGTAAAAGGAAAAATAATTTTTCCGTGCGGCAAAGGCAATATAAAAGCCATCGCCTTTATATGTAGGCATCTTATAATCAAAGGTTTCAGGGATGTCCTGGTATACTTCCCTCATAAAGCATACCAGCTCCGATACCCACTCCTGCTTTGTACCCTCAAGAGTAGCAATGTATTTATCAACTTGGTTCATCATTTACACCAACCTTTTTACCTTAATCCCAAAAGTAAACCACCCGACTCCATGTACCCAAGTCCACCGCTTCCGACTTGTGCAAGAAACTCGACCCGCTGGTAAGCGCCTGGAATAACCGTGACCTGCGCAAAATACAATACCCGTTCGTATTGGTGGATGCTTTGGTACTAAAAGTAAGGGAGAATGGCCGCGTTCGCTCCCTGCAAATACTTGAAAACGGCTTTGATGATGCCACTGCGGTACATGTTTTGCTGGAAAAGTATAATAACATTGTAAATGATTTACCCGAAAGGGGACCGGCTCTTTTTTCGCTTTTTGAAAAGATGCCGGTCCCTTTTCGGGTTTTTCGACCGTTTTTTTATTACCGTTGAAAAATTTTATAATTTTCTTGGATATTTTATATTGACAAACCAAGCAAGTAATATATAATTAATATAAATTTAAATTGATTATAAACTTATGACGCAAAGAAAGGGGAATGCAATTGAAACCTGTAGAAATCAAACCTGGAATATACTGGGTTGGCGCCATCGACTGGAACCTGCGCTACTTCCACGGATATGTAACCCCGCGGGGCACCACCTATAACGCCTACCTTATTGTGGATGACAAAATTACCCTGGTGGATACCGTCAAGCATTACCTGTTTGATGAAATGCTGAGCAGAATCAAAAAAATTGTGGACCCGTCAAAAATAGATTACCTGGTATCAAACCACGTGGAGATGGACCACTCCGGCAGCGTGCCCAAAATCATGGAACTGGCCCCCGGAGCGAAACTGGTTACCTCCCCGCAGGGCCAAAAAGGACTGAAAAGGTATTATAAAAAGGATGATTGGGATTTTTTGGCAGTCAAGTCGGGCGAAGAGCTGTCGATTGGTTCCCGGACCTTGAAGTTTGTACATGTGCCGATGGTTCACTGGCCCGATTCCATGGTCACCTACATCCCGCAGGATAAACTTCTTTTGCCCAACGATGCTTTCGGGCAGCATATAGCCGGCGACGGGCGTTTTGACGACGAGGTGGGCTGGGATATCATTCATGAAGAGGCGGCCACATACTACGCCAATATAGTGCTCCCCTACGGAGATAACGTGAACAAGGCACTGGATGTCGTGGGCCGGTTGGACATAGACATGATCGCACCCAGCCACGGGGTAATCTGGCGCTCTTACATACAAAAGATTTTGCCGGTATACCGCCGGTGGGCCGGCAATGAAACTGATAAAAAGGCGCTCATTGTGTACGATACCATGTGGGATTCCACCAAGAGGATCGCGCTGGCACTCCGGGACGGGCTGGAGGATGCGGGAGTGCCGGTTACAATGAGGTTTTTACAGACCAGCCACATCTCCGAAATTATGACCGACCTGTTAACCGCCAGAGCTATCTTAATCGGCTCCCCCACTTTAAACAACGGCATGCTGCCCACCGTCAGCGCATTTTTAACCTATATCAAGGGCCTGCGACCGAAAAAACGCATCGGCCTGGCCTTCGGTTCTTACGGTTGGGGCGGCCAGGGTGCCAAAGAAGTGGCTGCCGTCATGAAAGAGATGGGCTGGGAAACCCCACTTGATTTTATCAACATCCAATACCTGCCCGGTGACGAGGAACTGGAGTCGGTCAGGGCCGCAGGCAGAAAGCTGGGAGAACAGATTTGATACCGGCCGGATAACCGGGGCCGGTACGGTATAAATTTTAAATTACAAATAAAGGAGGACTTTTAACATGGCTGAATTAAGACAGGTTTACAAGTGTAATGTTTGCGGTAATATTGTGGAAGTTTTGCACGGGGGAAAGGGGCAACTGGTATGTTGCAACCGGCCCATGGCACTGCTGGCCGAAAACACGGTGGATGCCGCCAGGGAAAAACACGTTCCGGTGGTGGAAAAGGCCGCCGGGCAAGTAACGGTGAAAGTCGGCAGCGCAGAGCACCCGATGGAGGAAAAACACTACATCGAGTGGATTGAAGTAATTGCCGGCGATAAAACTTACCGGCAGTTTCTCCAACCCGGCGACAAGCCGGTGGCGGTATTCACCGTTGACGCGGACAACATTACGGCCAGGACTTATTGCAACCTGCACGGCCACTGGAAAGCTTAATTTTACAATAAGGAGTTCGAGATGGAAAAGTGGATTTGCGAGCTTTGCGGCTACGTTTACGACCCGGCGACGGGCGACCCGGAAAACGGCATCGCCCCGGGCACTTCCTTTGAAGAATTGCCGGAAGACTGGGAGTGCCCGGAATGCCTGGCGGAAAAAGACCGGTTCAGACCGGAACACCAGGTGGCCCGGTCAAAATTCCCCAGGGAAAACTAATATGAAATCCCCTGCCGGAGTATGCATTACCCTGCAGGGAATTGAAAGGAGCACTGGTTATTATGCAATTAAAAGGTACCCGTACAGAAAAAAACATTCTGACCGCTTTTGCGGGAGAATCCCAGGCCAGGAACCGCTACACCTACTTCGCAAGCGTAGCCAAAAAAGAGGGTTACGAGCAAATAGCCGCTGTTTTCCTGGAAACGGCGGACCACGAAAAGGAACACGCCAAGCGACTGTTTAAGTTCCTGCAGGGCGGAGAAGCGGAAATCACCGCCTCATTCCCCGCCGGGACAATCGGCAGCACAGAGGAAAACCTGCGGGCTTCCGCTGCGGGGGAAAACCACGAACACACCGACATGTACCCCGAGTTTGCCAAAGTGGCTGATGAGGAAGGTTTTCCTGAAATCGCCGCCGTTTTCCGAGCCATAGCCAGGGCGGAAGACGGGCATGAAAGACGTTTTAACGCCCTGCTGGAAAACATCAAACAAAATAAAGTTTTCCAGCGGGAAGAAAAGGTGATCTGGAAGTGCCGTAACTGCGGTTACCTGCACGAGGGCGAAAGCGCGCCGGAAAACTGTCCCGCCTGCGCCCATCCCCGGAGTTATTACGAACTCTGGTGCGCCAATTACTAAGTAGTTCAACCAAGGAGGTTTTGACTTGAACCCCAAAGCCCTGCATAAAATCAGCTACGGACTGTATATCGTCACCTCCAAGAAAGGTGACCAAATCAACGGGCAGGTGGCCAACACAGTGTTTCAGATATCCAACGACCCGACCACCGTCGCCGTCAGTATCAACAAGCAAAACCTGACCAGTGAATTTATCAGGGACAGTAAAGTCTTCGGCGTGTCCGTACTGGCCCAAGAAGCCCCGCTTTCTTTGATCGGCCGGTTCGGCTTCAAGAGCGGCCGGCAGGTGGATAAATTCGCGGGTATCAATTATAAGCCGGGTATTACCGGGGTACCCTGTTTAACTGATCATGTACTGGCCTGTATGGAAGCTGAAGTGATCCAGGAAGTGGATGCCGGAACGCACCACATATTTATCGGCAAAGTAACCGGGGCGGAAGTGCTGAAGGAAGGTATTGCCATGACCTACGCCTACTACCACCAGATTAAGAAGGGAACCGTGCCCCAAACCGCCCCGACCTATACCCCCCAAAAAGCGGAAAGGATGGAGAAAATGGACAAATACGTGTGCAATCTTTGCGGCTACGTTTACGACCCGGCGACAGGCGACCCGGAAAACGGCATCGCCCCGGACACCCCCTTTGAAAAACTGCCGGAAGACTGGGTCTGCCCCGTTTGCGGCGCGGGCAAGGATGAGTTTTCCAAAGAAGAATAATTACCAGGTAATCGCTGGTTTTATCCCGAAAAAGTTCAAAGGCTGCCGGCAAAATACCGCCGGCAGCCCAGAACTTTCGGGCATGTTTTACATTGGACATTTCTTATTCATTTTGTTATGTTTAAAGTTTTTGGACCGGTTTGCGTAGTCTTCTACTATATGGCCGTTGCCAATTAATTTATATTTGTAAATAACCAAACCCTCAAGACCCACCGGGCCCCTGGCATGGACTTTACTGGTGCTGATTCCCACCTCGGCTCCAAACCCATAACGGAACCCGTCGCTGAAACGCGTGGAACAGTTCCAAAAAACATTGCCTGAATCCACATAATTCATAAACCGGACCGCCTTTCCCTTATCCCCGGTAATAATGCTGTCGGTATGGCCGGAACCGTAAGTATTGATATGGCTAATGGCTTCATCAATACTTTCCACCACTTTTATGGAAAGTTTATAATCAAGGTATTCGGTTTTCCATTCCTCTTCACCAGCCGGCGCAACCGGAATTATAGCCAAAGTTTTTGGGCAGCCCGCCATTTCAACTTGTTTGGCGTCAAGCGCCTTTTTCAACTCGGGCAAAAACTTGGCGGCAATTTTATTATGCACAAGCAGCGTTTCCATGGCATTACAAACAGCCACATATTGAGTTTTGGAATCGACAACAATTTTCACCGCCATGTCAATGCCGGCATCCTCATCAACATAACAATGGCATATGCCGTCCGCATGTCCCATGACGGGAATTCTGGAATTGTCCATGATATACCGGACAAATTCATTGGATCCCCTGGGGATGATGAGGTCGATATACTCATCCATCTTAAGCATCTCGTCAACATCGGACCTTGTTTCCAACAGCTTGACCCAGTTGGCGGGAACGCCCGCCTCTTCCGCTGCCTCGCTGATAATACCGGCCAGAACGCGATTGGTTTCTTTCGCTTCGGAGCCGCCTTTCAGCAACACACCGTTGCCGCTCTTCAAACAAAGGGTCGAAATCTGCACCAGGGCATCCGGCCTGGACTCAAAAATCACCCCTATCAGCCCTATGGGGCAGGTTACCTTGTATAATTCCAACCCCTCGTCCAGTTCCGTGGACAATAAGGTCTTGCCTACGGGGTCCTCCAGTTTGATCAGGCTTTTTATCCCGTCAACGGCATCCATAATCTTGGCCTCGTCAAATCTTAACCTCTTTAAAAGGGGTGCAGGGAGGTGTTCCTGCTCGCTTCTCTGCAAATCCTCCCGGTTGGCCATGATGATTTCATCTTTTCTTTGCTGTAAAGCATCAGCGATTTTCGCCAGGGCGTTGTTCTTCAGCTCCGTTTCCGCCCCGGCCAGCTTTATGGAAGCATCCTTCACCCGGCGTGCCAGTTCATTCATGCTCATGCAAAACCTCTCCCTGATAAATTCTATTGCTTTATATCTTGTTTTATCAAATTTGCCTCAATCAATCAAGCCATTTCCCTTCTTGATTTAACAAAAACACTGTTGACATACAAGTGACTTTATCGGCTCTATATAGCCAAACTCTTGAATTAACCGTTTGAGTTTTTCATATTCCGGGTCGCCCGGCTTAAATCTTATCTCGGGTTGTATTTGGCGGACTTCAGCTTGCCAAGTGAAAATTCAGGAAATAATAAAATATTTTGTGACCAAGAATATGCCGATGGAATATGTTAGGAAAGAGATAAAAAAAGAGGTGATTTCATGGCCAAACAGATTCTATTAAACAGGGGATTTGAAAATGAGCTGTTTAACTTCCAAACCCGGGGCACCGTTACAATTAACAGCGAGATTGCCCATTCCGGCATGAGATCGGCGTTACTGCTGGCAAACCCGACTTTAATTGCCGAGTTATCACAGATAGTTTTCTTTATCACCCCCGGTACTCCGCTCAGATTTTCCTTCCGGGCCAGGAAGTACCGCAGCGAGGATGTTCAGTGCTCATCCAGCGTCAGATCTGAAGTAAATTTCTTAAGTGCATTGGGTACAGTTATTCCGCCCGGCATGGTTATTAACATAAGGAGCCGTAACCTTTCTAGAAAGAGATGGAATTATTATGATGAATACGGCGAAGTGCCTGCCGGCGCAGTGGCCGCCCAGGTAGTCATTCGCCTGGAAAAGCCCGCCACCGGGACGAGCGGGATACTGGTTGACGACCTGGCGCTGGTTGCCGGAACGGTCACACCCGCAGCCCTACCGCCAATACCCCTGGCACCCCCTATTCAGTCGGGAATCCCGTTTTTCCAGGGCTGACCCTTCCAAGAACCGAAGAAGGGTTAGGGGCTTAAAAATATAGCGGCTGAGATATCAGGTTAAGGAGGCTATCTATATGACACAATCGGAAGCTGTACTGGTAGTACCGCACCGGTTTGGAGAAGAGTTGGGCTATGACAAGTACGGAGGCAGGTTTATGTTCAGACATAAAGGGCTGGGAGACGAATAAAAAGCCCCCGGACATGCACACTTTTGCAGTACTGTTATTATATTGTATTAGCAGAAACATATTCCATATAGATTTTTCTTTTTCCGGGAGAAAGGAGGGGTTTTTGGGTATCAAGTTATTGTTAAGCCAATACCTGTTCTGTTAAAGAATTCTCCAAAAACCAGAGAGGGTGATAATATGCCGGAAATACAACTTTTAGTAAACCCGGGGTTTGAAACGGGATCGCTCCCGCCCTGGATCAGTGCGGGTGACGTAACTGTTGAGTCTTCAAGCAGTAGTGACAAAGCCCACACAGGGACCGAGTTTGTAAAATTGACAGCAAACATGGGTTCGGCATCAATCAGCCAGTTCGTCCTCCTGCCTATTTTGCCTTTAAGTTCATTAAGACTTTTATTTTGGATGAAAATACAAGAAAAAAAACCAACAGATATAACCGCCACAGTTACTCCTTTGGGATCCTTGTTACCTATTATAACTATTGAAATACCGGCGGACTCAAATCCAGAGAAGAGTAAAGATGATTGGTTATCTTATGAAGGATTCAGCGGTCCACTCCCCTTCGGGGCTCCCTTTGGTGTCGTGGTAACCATTACAGTTGCTTCCGGGGATGACAACGAAGTAGATTTTGACGATATTTTTCTTATTCTAGATACTTAATACTTGTATTAAAAGGGGAGATCGGCATCTAATTTCCGTCAAACACATCCTGGGACAGACCATCTATACAAACACCGGTGCAGGAAGAGTATTAATTAACTACTCTCCCACACCGGTGTCATATTGCCAGGAGTCCAGGATAAACTTTTTTGGCTAAATTGTATTAAACCCATTGAAGGAGGCTAGTAAAAAATGGCCAGCGACGTATTTTCATCAATTGATTCAGGTAAACGTCCTGCCACATCCAGTACGGCAACGGAAATACGGGCTCTTACGGTTAAAGTCTTCGGCCGCCGGAGTAACGGTTCACCGGTTCCCCTTGATGATTTCAAGTTTATTATTAACCGGAACA
Organism: Desulfoscipio geothermicus DSM 3669; assembly: GCF_900115975.1. Taxonomy (GTDB): domain Bacteria; phylum Bacillota; class Desulfotomaculia; order Desulfotomaculales; family Desulfallaceae; genus Desulfoscipio; species Desulfoscipio geothermicus. Next base: position 9,171 of record NZ_FOYM01000022.1, on the reverse strand, counting down.
ATATCGGTGACCCGCAATTAGGAGTGCCTGCTGATCAAATTGATGAAAGCAAAATTCCTTCCATTAACCCCCCGGCAAGCCACAGCCCGGTAGTTACCGTGGGAGATTCCGCCAACCCCGTTGTTTACGTGCCCGACGGCAGTTATCTTGTGTCCGCCAGGGCGCCGGGATACAAGCTGGGCGGTAACTGGGTCACAGTGGACGGCAGTGATGCGGAAGTTGTCGTTGAACTGCTCCCCCACCCCCTTCCACTAAGTAAAATCCGGGCTTTTGTTTTTCACGACAACCAGCCGGTCAACGGGGAGCCGGACCTGCCTTCCGAAACAGGGCTGGAAGGATTCCGCATTATTATTGAAGACGCGGTGGGTGAATTAACCGTAGATTATTTCGGAAACCCACTGGGAACCCAATATCAGAAAGATGGCCACGGAAATATTATTTTCGATGCCGACGGCAAACCTGTTCCCATACCCAATACCGGTGGAGTTATATTGAGCGATGCAGAGGGTTATGCCGTGGTGGAAAACATTCCCCCGGGCAAATACGGAGTGCAGGCAATCCCGCCTGACGGGACGGACTGGGTACAGACCACCACCATTGAGGGAACGCATGTTATTGACGCCTGGGTGGAGGAAGGAAATGACGGCTATGTCGATGAGTTCTTCTACCGTTTTCCGTTGGTATGGTTCGGATTCGTCCGGCCTATGGAGTTTCCTGCCCCTCAACCGGGAGAGACCAGGGGCTTTATCCGGGGGCAAGTGCGCACGGTTCTTGAGTTTGAAGCTCCCAATGTGCCAATTTTGATGGGAGAGCCGGTAAAGCGTCCCTGGATTGCCCTAACTGATATCGGGGGTAACGACCAGCAGGTCTACCTGGGCCGCGGAGAAGAGAACGGTTCTTTTTACATTAAGAATGTTCTTCCTGGTTTGTACCAGATGGCCGTTTGGGATGAATTCCTGGATTATATCATCTCTTTTCGCACGGTGCAAGTACCTGGCCCAAACGGTTCCTGGGACGTGGTGGTGGAAGATGACCCGGTGAATTACCCGGGGCAAATAGCAATTCCCCGCTGGTACGGCTGGATTAAAGGAAAAGTGTTTATGGATAATAATGAAAACGGTATCCCCGACCCCGGTGAAAAAGGTATTCCCTTCACGGGGGTGCTCACGCGTTTTAAAGATGCTTCAATTCAATACGCAACCATCACTGATTCTGAAGGCAATTACAATTTCAACGAGGTATTTGAACTGGAACGTTTTACTGTGGCAGAGGTGAGCTTTACCCGTTTAGCCCGAACAGGAGTTGCCGCCAATCCCGAAGGACGTTACCCCGTGCCCGAAGTGTTTGACGGGGCGCTGACTGCTGCCGTATTAACCTGGGCCGGCAGTACCAACTATATAGATTTCGGTAAGCGAACTTATAAACCGGGCGAAAACGGGGGTATAACCGGTATTGTTTATTACGCCACCATGCGCAATGAATTTGATCCCCGTTATGCCGCGGCAGAGGATTACGAACCCGGTATACCCGGAGTAACGGTAAATCTTTATCAAAAAAACGACGATGGAACCCTTATCCTGATCAACACCGTTGAAACGGACGCCTGGACCCACCCCACGGGTTGTGTTCCTCCCTATGGTCCGGAGGACCCCCGGTGTATCGAAAAGCCCAGCCTGGGGAACCAGGTCAGGCCGGGAGTATTTGACGGAGGTTATGCCTTTGAAGAAAAATGGATCCTTGACGAAAATTACCGGCCGGTAACTGATCCTGACACCGGCGAATACCTGACGGAACCACTGCCGGCCGGAACCTACTACGTTGAAGCAGTCCCACAGGCGGACTATAACAACCCCCTTCCGGACGGCGGCCCGAGGCCGTTATACAGGGTGGTAGCAGAGGAGTCTGTAAACACCGACCAAGGTGACAGGTATGTTATGAACACTGATTTTCCCTTCGAGGAAAACGGGGAACCGGTATGTCCGGAAACAAAACCAGTGCCCGAAAGCCGGGCCTGGATTCCCGCCCCCCCCTGCGCCGGAAAACTGCACAAGGTGCAGGACCCCCGGAGCCCCTACGACGGTGAATACCGGCCTCTTTGCAACATGAAAGAGGTAATCCTGGGAAACGGGGAAAACGCGGCGGCAGATTTCTTCCTGTATACGGATGTCCCCATTCCCGGCAGGATCCTGGGTTTACTGTCGGACGATGTAAATATTGAAACCGACCCCAATCTCATTTTTTACGGCGATAAAAGAGGCATTCCCCATACCCCCGTCGGCATCAGGGACTACAACGGTAGACTAATTACCACGGTATACTCGGACAAAAACGGTATTTTTGAAGTGCTGCTGCCCTCAACCTACACCGCCAACGTACCCACCCCATCCGGGTTAGTCCCGCATATGTACCGGGTTGTAGGCAACGACCCCGGTGACCCCGGCCAACCAAACCTTAATTATAATCCCAATTACCAGACCCTAAACCTGGTGTTTGACGTATGGCCGGGGAAAACCACTTATGCAGATGTAGCGTTATTCCCCATAACCGCCTTTGTTGCCCACAGCGGGTCACAGTTTGCCCGCCCCCCGCAGTGCAATGTGGAGCGCGGTATACCGCAAATATTCAGGGTAGACCGGGTGGTAGTGACGGGCCAAGAAAGAATCATAACCCTGACCGGGCTTGATTTCGGTACCGCACAGGGCGGGGGGAGAGTAACTATAAACGGCGACGACAGCCATGTTGAGGTGCTGGCTTGGAATAATACATCCATCACGGTAAAAATACTGCCGTCCATTGTCTCCGATCAGGGTGGAACGGGGCAATTGCTGGTAACCGGTGACAACGGCGAGGTAAGCCCCACCGGGATTACCATTCATGTATTGGGCAGCGTTTATAACCCCAGGGTGTTGCATGTTAAGCAGGACGGCACCGGGGATTACGCCACCATTCAGGAAGCAGTCAATGCTGCCGCCGGTGAAACGTTAATCGTTGTCCATCCGGGCACTTACTACGAAAATCCCATATTATATTCCAGGCAAACCGGTGGTCCGATCAAGAGGTTGAAACTGCAGGGAATGGGGCCCGGAGGCATTAACCCCGACGGTCCGGACGGAAACCCGGTAGCCGTAGAGGGTTCAACCATCGACGGCCGGTTCTTCCTCACGGACCCTGCGCCATGGCGCAACCTTTTAAGCACCATTGACTATGATTATATTGATACCCCTGATATTTACGAAGGCCAAGCAATGACCGTACTGGCCAAAGACGGGGATCTGGACATGCAGTTTAGCTCCCTAATTGACGGTTTTAGCATTATCAACGCCAGGGGCAACGGTGCAGGAGGCATATACGTTAATGCTTACTGCCGGTACCTGGAAATAAGCAATAACATTATGCAAAGTAATTCCGGGGGATTCGGCGGCGCCGTTACCATCGGTAAACCTTATGCGGGCAGCAACCATAATGAGAACATCAGGATACATCACAACCGCATCCTGAATAACGGCGGACTTAACCTGGCCGGTGGAATAGGTGTTTTTAACGGCGCGGATAATTACGAAATTGATCATAATAAAATCTGCGGGAACTACTCCGCCGAATACGGCGGTGGTATTTCCCACTACGGCCTGAGCCATAACGGGAGCATCCATCACAACTGTATACTCTTTAACGCTTCCTTTGACGAAGGAGCCGGGATACTGGTAGGCGGGGAACTACCCAAGCCGCCCGGGGAACTCTCCCCCGGCTCGGGCAGCGTCAGTATCTATAACAATCTGATCCAGGGCAACCTGGCCAACGACGACGGCGGCGGCATCAGGCTGCTGCAGCCCACCACTTATGAAATTAAGATCTACAACAACATGATCGTCAATAACGTATCCACAGACCTGGGCGGCGGTATAGCCCTTGACGACGCCTCAAATGTAATTATTTATAACAATACCATTGCCAAAAATATTTCCACCGCCACGGCCGAAGACAGCGACCGGTCGCCCCACGGGGCCGGTCTGGTCAGTGAAGTTCACAGCACGGCCTTCCGGGCTGTTTTGCCCCCGGGTTCGCCTGATTTCAGCGATCCGGTACTGTTTAACAATATCTTCTGGGATAACCGGGCTTATTATTTTGATTTGCAGACCCTGCAGTTGGCCGAAGGCGGAGTGATGGACCTGGAGGTTTTCGGCACGTCCGGAACATTTAGCCCCCATTACTGCAGCCTGACTGAAGAATACCCGGGGGGTGGCAATAATTTAGTAGCTAACCCGGCTTTTGTACAACAGTACGATACCACTGTAAGAGCCGCCACCTTCGCCGCCCAGCCGGATTTTAAGAGTGTCATCATAGTTACCGCCGTACCGGAGCTCGAAGGGGATTATCATCTGACCGGCGGTTCTCCGGTGATCGGCCGGGGTACCGGATCCTTTGAAGGCTACAGTACCCCGACGGATGACTTTGACGGAGACAGCAGGGGTCCCGGCATAGACATCGGGGCGGATCAGTACCGGGAGTAAACCGGCAATTAAACGCCGTTTGCCGGGACGGACCGGGAGGCTGTGCGCCTGCCGGTCCGTCCCGGCAACGAATCACCAGGCCAAAGGAGGTAACAGGATGAGAGTGGATATACGACTGGCGGCCACCGACGGGTGGGTTGACACTCCCGACGGTCGAAGTCATTACATTTTCGGGTTCGTAAATATAACCGGGGTACCGGAGAATGAAATCTTTAATTACAGGGGCAAAGCCGAACTTATGGCCCCACCGCTGGTACTACAAGTGGGAGATGAGGTATATCTTACACTAACCAACGTGGGAACTCCCACCAGGCCGGACCTGGATGACCCGCACACCATACACTATCACGGATTCCCAAACCAGATGGCGATTTATGACGGCGTTCCGGAAGCATCCGTGGCCGTCCCCGTAGGCAGGGATTTTGTATTCCATTACAAACCCCTGGATCCCGGCACCTATATGTATCACTGTCACCATGAGCCCGTGGAACATATCCAAATGGGCATGGTGGGGCCGCTGGTCGTCCGGCCCCGGGACTATGACCCGGCAGACCCGGATTACAAAACTGCGTACGGTTACGGCACCGGAACGGAATATGACCGGGAGTACTTTATCTTCCTGCACGAACTGGATTGTACGATCCACAATTTGGTTGCCACGGTGCAGGAACCGGATTGGACGAATTATAAACCAACTTACTGGTTTATCAACGGCCGTTCTTACCCGGATACCATTGCATCAACATCAGCTTGCAGATTGCGGCAGCAGCCATGGCCTGCACTGATAAAGGCACACGCCGGTGAAAAGGTGTTGCTGCGCTTTGTTAACCTGGGCTTTCAGCAGCACGCCATCGAACTGCTCGGTGCCGTAATGAAGGTGGTCGGATTGGATGCCATGCGCCCGGCGGGTCTGTACGGGGAAGATCTTTTTTATAACAAAAACATCATTTATATAGCCCCGGGGCAGTCTACGGACGCCATATTTACCGCACCCGAAGCAGAGGATACTTATCCCCTCACTTTACCTTTGTATAACCGAAATTTAATTAAAAATACCCTGGCCGGGATGGGGCCGGGTGGAATGATCACCGAAGTGCAGATTTTTGAACCCGGAACACTGCCGCCCCAGACGGAGCCCAACCAATCCTAATAAGTATAACCCAAAGGAGAGGAATAATCTATGCCTACCGTAAATTTGTGGGCAACGGACGGTTATATCAGCACCCCGGACGGCAAAAGCATATATATTTGGGGTTTTACCGACCAAGAGGGAGGCTCTGCCCGGCTCCCCGGCCCCACTATTATAGTAAAGCAAGAGGCGCCCATAACTGAAACCGTGGTTACCGTTAACTTGACCAACAACCTCAAGGAGCCGGTATCCCTGCTTTTTCCCGGGCAGGAAAATGTAAAGGCAAACGGACAGCCGGTTCAGCCCCAGTATGAAAACGACATCCTGGTTTCCTTGACCAACCATGCCCTGCCCGGTGAAACCATTACCTATACCTTTACCGCCGCCAGCCCGGGTACTTTCCTCTATGAGAGCGGAACAAACCCCTTCAAACAGTTACAAATGGGATTGTACGGGGCCATTATCGTCCGGCCGTGCGATTACACACCCCATGACAGCCAGTATAAAACTGCCTACGGAGCGGGCACCGACACCGAATTTAACCGGGAATATCTACTAATTACCGGCGAGATAGACCCCGACTTTCACCAGGCCGTGGAATATGGTCAGCCATACGAGGCGTATAAACCCAGGTACTGGACAATTAACGGCCGGTGCGCCGGTGATACCATGCTTCCCGACAACGTCCCCCATTTGCCCAATCAACCCTGCAGCTCCATGATCATGATGGAACCCGGCGAAAAAGTGCTCATACGCTATGCCGGGGCCGGAGTGGAAAACCATCCCTTGCACCCGCACGGCAACCATACCCGGTTAGTGGGTTTGGACGGAAGGTTATTACGGAATCAAAACGGTGGAGGTACTACCGACCTGTCATATAAAAGGTTTACCGTCCTTACGGGGGCGGGCCAGACCTATGACCAAATATATACCTGGACCGGTTTAGGTTATAACCCGGTGACCAACCCGATACCCACCACTTTGCCCAATTTGCGGAACATGGCCATTGGCCACCTCGGGTGGACCATGTGGAGCGGCAGCCCGTATTTGGGTCAAAAAGGAGAGCTTCCTCCCGACGTGGTTTCCTATAACCAGGCCGGGGAATATCACTTGATGCTCCACTCCCATGCGGAACCCGAGATAACCAACTGGGGTGCCTTCCCCGGCGGAATGATGACCATGATAGCAGTTTACCCTTCCGGAACTTTGGCACCCCATCAGGGTATGCTGCCTACGGAAGCGTACTAGTGCTTGAGCGGTTTGAACAGAAAGGAGATATAATGATGGGTTTTATAAACCTGAATTTATGGGCCAAACAGGGGACTATAAAATTTCCCGACGAGGCGGAGGTTCCTTTCTGGGGATTTGCCACTACAGCCGGCGGCGAGCCGCAATTTCCCGGTCCTGAAATAAGGGCCAGGGTTGGCGATGAAATAATAATTACTCTAAACAATAATCTTAGCGAGTTTGTATCATTGGTTTTCCCGGGCCAGGAATCTATCCCGTCACCTGTTAAGGATAATGGGATTTTCGTTTCATATAATACCCACGCCGCCCCAGGCGGGTCGGTGAATTACACCTTTACCGCCACCCGCCCGGGAGTGTTTTTGTATGAAAGCGGAACAAGTCCGGAAAAACAGGTGACCATGGGGCTATACGGAGCAATAGTAATTCACCCGAAGGGTATAGATAATCCCGTCCATCCGGATTATAAAACCGCTTACGGAAGTAATACCGGTACCTACTTTGACGTGGAAAAGGTGCTGATCCTGGGCGAAGTGGACAGCAGGTTCAATGCCCAAATCGGGGCCGGCAACCAATTCAACATGCTGGGCTTTGAACCGGACCACTGGGTCATTAACGGGCGTTCATTTCCCCATACCGTGCTGCCCGATCAGTCAGATTTCCTCGTTAACCAGCCGGTGAGTTCCAAAATTAACGCTGCCACCGGACAAAAGGTTCTTTTAAGATGCGTAAATGCCGGCTCACAAAACCACACTTTCCGCCTCGAAGGCATTACCGCCCGGGTGGCGGCTGTGGACAGCTGGCCTTTAAAACCCCGACAGGGCTCCATTGATGCAACTTATTTAAAAAACACAATCACCATTGCTTCAGGAGAGACTTACGACCTTATTTTTACTGCTGAGGCCGAAGGACAATATTATCTACATGACCGGGACCTTCATCACCTTTATAATGTAACCCAGTTCCCCGGCGGGATGGCTACCCGGTTGGATGTGACACCACCTGAACCCGTTGAATTACCCGAAGCGCCGTCGGACCTTACCTGCCGGGCATCGTGGCGTCCACTTGCAGTCCATCTCAACTGGAAAGACCGGTCAACAAACGAGTTAGGTTTCGTGCTGGAGCGTAAAACCGGAACCGAACATTTTCAGACCATTGCTGTATTAAGTACTCCCAACCTGACTAATTATACAGATTATAACGTGTATCCGCTTATGACCTATACTTACAGAATCCGAGCATATAATTCCGCAGGTTTTTCGGGCTATTCAAACCGGTGCAGCGCAATCCCCTGCCCTATACCTCCGTTTTACAATCCCTGGATGGCCCGTTCCAATTAAGCCGGGGTGTTGCTCTCCAGCATGCGTACTTTCTCTCTGAATAGGTTTACGGTGCGCCTGAAAAACTATAACCCCAAGACCATGCAAGCCTGGCTTTTTGCCTACCGCCGGGGTGGCTTGGAAGGATTAAAGCCCGGCTACCGTTCAGACAAAGGAAAAAGCCGCAAAGTCTCTGATGAAAGGGAAGATCGGCATCTAACTTTTGTCAAACATATATCCTGGGACAGACCATCTATACAAACACCGGTGCAGGAAAAGTATTAATTAACCACTCTCCCGCACCGGTGTCATATTACCAAGAATGTTCGATAAATGTTGATATATTACTTTTTTACAAAATTTAAAATAACCAAGTTTTTATCAGTGGTTTATCATCAATTTTTGGGAAAAAACGGCCCTATTTTTTCACTTCTAAAATCGTATATATAGTGTTTTATGCTGATTCAAACCACTATATACATAGTGGTTCTTTGGTGATTTTCTTTACGAGTTATCAGAACTATGCACTCAACGTGCCCTGAGGATACAAAAAAGATGCCGCCTGATGCTAGAAGGGCCTTGGCGGGTATAATGTTTTATATAGGAATCAGATAAATTTTCTTTGTATTCTATTTATGAATCATTGTATTTCTCAGCAGATAGCGCAAGCCATCCTACATCTATGAAATCACTCTAAAAATACTTTTCACCTTTCCATCAGTTTTTGACTTAAGAATCTAATTGGCCCAATTTGCTTTTCAAACATCAAATCCCATATATCAAGACATTCTTTGGCAATATTTTTCATTTCAGGTAGTGGTGAACCAGAAGTCTCGTCATATAATCCAATTACCAACTTAGAAATTTCATCTTCTAGAGCCTGTTCGAAAAGCCGTCTCTATCATGAAAAATAAAGAAATAATTACCAAAAATACCATGGCTATTTTGACAAAAATCATGTCTATTTATG
>NZ_FOYM01000041.1 GCF_900115975.1 Desulfoscipio geothermicus DSM 3669 | reverse complement strand
CTCCAGATAAGGTTTCCCATGGCAAAAGCCAGTAAGACCCCTGGCAGACTACCAGGTAGATAGGCCGGGCGTGTAAGCGCAGCAATGCGTTTAGCGGACCGGTACTAATCGGTCGAGGGCTTGACCTGAAATGGTGGTCGGTGGTCAGTGGTCGGTCGTCGGTAGACGAAGGCCATACTGCCATCGAGAATACCTGTGCCGAAAAGCAAGCTGTGCAGTTTTGAGGGAATAAAACAACCGAAAAGTTTTCCGGTGACCATAGCGGAGAGGATACACCCGTTCCCATCCCGAACACGGCAGTTAAGCTCTCCAGCGCCGATGGTACTGGGGTTCGTCCCCGGGAGAGTAGGTCGTTGCCGGAACTAATTTTACAAAAGCTCTTGGACTAAAACCAGGAGTTTTTTCTATAAGGGTCAGACTTAAACTTATATAAACTAACTGTTTAAATACTATATATTGATAATATGGTTAGTTTAAAGAAGTTTAAGTCTGACCCCTAAAGGGAAAGATAAAAGCACTATGTGGTAATCAGGCACTGGTAATAAAAACTTACTTGTTTTTAAAATAGGAATACTGTAAAATATTTGAGTGATTGAAGTTGAATGGGGGAATTGTTTATGTCGGACAACATAGCTGAAAAGGGAACCTGGACCGTAAAAAAAGGTTTAGCGGAAATGCTTAAAGGTGGGGTAATTATGGACGTAACTACCCCGGAGCAAGCTAAAATAGCTGAAGAAGCCGGAGCCTGTGCCGTAATGGCGCTGGAGCGGGTGCCTGCTGATATTCGTGCCGCGGGCGGCGTGGCCCGTATGGCTGACCCCACTGTCATAATACGGATCATGGAGGCCGTTACTATTCCCGTTATGGCCAAAGCCAGGATCGGTCATTTTGTAGAAGCACAAATATTGGAAGCCCTGGGCGTTGACTACATAGATGAAAGTGAAGTGCTTACTCCGGCGGATGAGCAGCATCATATTGACAAGCATGCTTTTAAAGTGCCCTTCGTATGCGGCGCCCGCAATCTGGGTGAGGCATTGCGGCGTATTGCCGAAGGTGCGGCCATGATTCGTACCAAGGGCGAACCTGGCACCGGTAATGTTGTGGAAGCCGTGCGTCACATGCGTATGGTAATGGGTGAGATTCGCCGGGTGCAAAATATGCCCAGAGAAGAATTAATGAGCCTGGCCAAGGAAATGGGCGCCCCCTATGAATTATTATTGGAAGTGGCCAAGAATGGAAGGCTGCCGGTGGTTAACTTTGCTGCCGGTGGTATAGCTACGCCCGCCGACGCGTCATTGATGATGCAACTGGGCTGCGACGGTATTTTTGTCGGCTCCGGCATTTTTAAATCCAAGGACCCGCAGGCACGGGCCAAAGCTATTGTCGCTGCTACCACGCACTATAACGATCCCAAGATACTGGCTGAAATATCCCGCGATCTTGGTGAAGCTATGCCTGGATTGGAAATATCTACTATTACACCGGAACAACGTATGCAGGACAGAGGATGGTAATGCACAGGGAGTTTAAAAAATGATGCAAATAGGTGTACTGGCCTTACAGGGAGCCTTTCGCGAGCACCAGTGGTCATTGGAAAAATGCGGTGCAAGTACACGACAGGTGCGCAAGCCGGAGGAACTTGAGGGCCTTGATGCCCTGGTGATTCCCGGTGGTGAAAGCACCACCATGGGGAAATTACTGAAGGATTTTAACTTGATGGAGCCCATAAAAAAACTGGCCGGGGAAGGTATGCCAGTATTCGGCACCTGCGCGGGATTAATCATGCTGGCCAAGCAAATCAGGAATTCGCAGCAGGAAACACTGGCTATGATGGATATTGAAGTTGAACGCAATGCCTATGGCCGGCAGGTGGACAGTTTTGAAACCGACCTGTCTGTTGAAGGTTTGGGCGCGGAGCCGTTCCGGGCCGTGTTCATCAGGGCTCCTTATATTACCCGGGTTAATGACGGCGTAGAGGTGCTGGCGCGTTACGGCGATAAAATAGTATGCGCCAGGCAGGGCCGCTTTTTAGTGGCCGCGTTTCACCCTGAATTGACGGATGATTTACGTATGCACCGTTACTTTATAGAAAATGTTGCTAAATGAACATTTTAAGTAAACTATTGCAAAAAAAAGATGGCTGTAGTAATATTTATAAGTAAATTACAATATCTATAAACCCTATGCAGGGGTAGAGTAACCAATTGCAATCTTCAGAGAGCCGGTGGGCGGTGTAAACCGGCGGTTGTACTGGTGAAAAGGCTCCCCGAAGGGGGCTCGCTGAACAACGCAGTAGGCGGGCACGGGTTGTTCCGTTATTTATTAATGAAGTGGACCTGTTTACATATTTTAGGTAAACAGGTCAAACCGGGTGGCACCGCGGGAGTTAACCTCTCGTCCCTGTGTATATATTACTGGGGATGGGAGGTTTTATTATTATGTTTTAAGCCAGTTACAGTTTTTAATTAATAAATTCAAATACGTAACAGAGGAGGACTATACTATGCAGGATAAAAGCTATTTGATGATACCCGGACCGACGCCTGTTCCGCCGTCGGTAGTGGCGGCCATGACCGCGCCGATGTTCGGTCATCGCAGCGAGGACTTTCAGGCTATGCACAAAGAAATCATCGGCAAGCTGCAAAAATTATTTCAAACCCAAAATGAAATTTACGTACTGACCAGTTCCGGCACCGGCGGTATGGAGTCGGCTGTGGCCAATACCGTCAGCCCCGGGGATAAGGTATTGACTCTGGTGGGCGGCAAGTTCGGCGAACGCTGGTCTGAACTGGCCAACCAGTACGGTGCCGAGGTAATCGAGCTGAATTACGAGTGGGGGACTTGCGTGGATCCGCAAGCGGTGCAGGAGCAACTGGCGGCCAACCCGGACATCAAGGTGGTTTTTGCGACCCAAAACGAAACCTCCACCGGCGTGACCAACGATATAGAAGCCCTGGGCAAAATTGTGGCCCAAACGCCGGCCCTCTTTGTGGTGGACGGTGTCAGCGGCGTGGGCGGCATAGAGATCAAGGTTGACGAGTGGAACGTGGACATCCTGACCACCGGTTCACAAAAATCGTTAATGCTGCCGCCCGGTTTGGCTATTCAAAGTATCAGCGACAAAGCATGGAAAAAAATCGAAGAAAATAAATCGCCGCGTTATTATTTCAGCCTGTTGAAAGCCAGAAAACAGTATCCCAAGTGGAATACAGCTTATACACCCGCGGTTTCGCTGTTCGTCGGCCTGAACGCGGCGCTGGACATGATACTGAATGAAGGGCTGGACAATGTGTATGCCCGGCATAAATTAATGCGTGACGCCACCCGGGCCGCCATCCGGGCCCTGGGGTTGAATTTGATGACCGATGATGCTTATGCATCGCCCGTGGTAACATCCGTTTATGCACCTGAGGGGATTGGGGCGGATGATATTCGTAAAGTGCTCAAGCAGGAATACAACATTACCTTTGCCGGCGGCCAGGCCAAGTTGAAAAATAAAATTTTGCGTATCGCGCACATGGGATTTGCCGACAAAATGGATATTATTATTGCTGTCAGCGGGTTGGAAATGGCCCTGCAGAAGGTCGGTTACCCGGTGGAACTGGGTGCCGGAGTAAAGGCCGCTCAGCAAGTTTTCTTGGGGGTGCTAGGTTAATGGCTAAATTTAAAGTTCTGGCGATGGACAATGTTTCGGAAAAAGGATTGGAACCACTGCGTAAGGAACCGGATATTGAAGTGGTAATCGGTAAAAAAATGACAGAAGATGAACTGGTGGAAATTATCGGCGATTATGATGCTATGATCGTGCGCAGCGCTACCAAGGTGACGCCCCGGGTGCTGGAAAACGCTCCGAAGCTGAAAGTGGTGGGCCGGGCCGGCGTGGGCGTGGACAACATTGACCTCAATGCCGCCACCCAGCACGGAGTGCTGGTGGTTAATGCTCCCGACGGCAACACCATAGCCGCTACCGAACACACTATAGCCATGATGCTGGCCCTGGCCAGGAATATTCCCCAGGCCGTGGCCAAGATGAAAAACGGTGTATGGGATAAAAAGGCTTTCTTGGGAGTGGAACTGCGGGGTAAGGTATTGGGTGTCATCGGTCTGGGGCGGATCGGCTCGGCTGTGGCCCGCCGGGCACAGGCCCTGGAAATGGACATTGTGGCCTATGACCCGTATATTACCAGCGAAAAAGCCGAGTCCCTGGGCATCAAGCTGGTGACCATGGATGAATTATTGCCGGTGGCCGACTTCATCACCATGCATATGCCCAAAACCAAGGAAACCTATCACATGCTGGATGAGCAGGCCTTTGCCAAGATGAAGGACGGGGTGCGGGTAATCAACTGCGCCCGAGGCGGCATTGTGGACGAGGAAGCCTTGTACAAGTACATGCAGTCGGGCAAGGTGGCCGGGGCCGCGCTGGACGTCTTTGAAAAAGAGCCGAACACCGAAAGCCCGCTGCTGGCACTGGATAATTTTATAGCCACCCCGCACCTGGGTGCCTCCACCGCCGAAGCGCAGCTTAACGTAGCTATTGACGTGGCGGAGGAAATTGTGGAGGCCTTGCAGGGTAAAGTAGTACGCAATACCGTTAACATTCCTTCCGTCAAACCAGAGGTTATGGTCAAGATTAAGCCGTACCTGAAACTGGCAGAAAAACTTGGTAAATTCCAGGCCCAATTGGTGGAAGGCCGGGCAACCAAACTGGAAGTGACTTATAACGGCGATCTGGCCGGGGAAGAAGTGAAACCCATTACCACAGCTTTAATCAAAGGGTTCCTGGACCCCATCCTGCAGGAGACGGTGAACTTTATCAACGCGCCGCTGCTGGCCAAAAACCGCGGCATCAACGTTATCCAAACCGTTAACGGACGGGCCGGCGGTTACGCAAGTCTGATTACGGTTAAGGTAGTCTCGGACAAGGGCGAACATACCCTTTCCGGCACATTGTTCCAGGATAACGATCCCCGGATAGTGATGGTGGACGGTTATCGGGTGGATGCCATACCCGAAGGGTACATGCTTTATGTACCGCATATCGATAAACCCATGATTATCGGCCCGGTGGGCATGATGTTCGGCAAGTATAACATCAATATCGCGTCCATGCAGGTGGGCCGCAAGGAAGTCGGCGGCAAGGCCGTGATGATGCTGTCGGTGGATGCGCCGGTGCCCGAGGATACGATGAAAGAAATCGCCGGTATAGACGGCGTGTTGGACGTTAAATTTGTCAGCCTGTAGTTTACAGTTTTACTTGGTTGCATAAATATGGTACAATTATGTCGGCTAAAGGCCGGCATTTTTGTTTTTGTGGCACTTTTATCGTTTATAATATTAATGTAATTAGTTCAGCCACTTTTGTGGAGGTTGATGGCATGCTGGATTTAAAATTTGTACGCAGCAACCCGGACGCGGTTAAAAAAGCCCTGCAGAAAAGGGGTGCCAACATTTCCCTGGACCCCTTTTTGGAACTGGACCAGCGTCGACGTGAGAAACTGGTTGAAGTGGAAAAGCTTAAAAATAAACGCAACGTGGTCTCCGAAGAAATCGGTCGGTTGAAAAAGACCGGTCAACTGGCCGAGGACCTGGTGCTGGAAATGCGGGAAGTTTCCGCGGCTATCAAAGAAATGGACGATGAAATACGCGTTCTGGAACAGGAAATTCAACAAGCCCTGCTGGGCATCCCCAATATACCCGACGCAAGCGTGCCCGTAGGCCTGGATGAGAACGCCAACGTGGAAATACGTCGCTGGGGCGAGCCCGGGCAGTTTGTATTCAACCCCAAACCACACTGGGAGATCGGCGAAGCCCTTGATATAATAGACTTTGAACGCGCCGGCAAGGTGACGGGCGCCCGGTTCACCTTTTACAAGGGCGCCGGGGCGGCACTGGAACGGGCCGTGATTAACTTCATGCTGGATATGCATACCAGGGAACACGGTTACGTGGAAATTTTCCCGCCCTTCATGGTGAACAGCAACAGTATGACCGGGACGGGCCAATTGCCTAAATTCGCAGAGGATATGTTTAAAGTGGAAAATACCGATTATTACCTCATCCCCACTGCTGAAGTACCGGTAACCAACTTGTATAACAATGAAATACTGGACGGGGAAAAACTGCCCGTTTACCATTGTGCTTACAGTGCCTGTTTTCGGGCCGAAGCGGGGGCGGCGGGTAGAGACACCCGCGGCCTGATCAGGCAGCATCAGTTCAATAAGGTGGAACTGGTTAAATTTACCCGCCAGGAAGATTCCTATGAAGAACTGGAAAAGTTGACCGGCAACGCTGAACGGATATTGCAGATGCTGGGACTGCCTTACCGGGTGGTTACCCTGTGCACCGGCGACTTGGGATTCAGTGCTGCCAAAACATATGATATAGAGGTGTGGCTGCCCAGTTACAACAGCTACAAGGAGATTTCCTCCTGCAGCAATTTTGAGGATTACCAGGCCCGGCGGGCCAATATCCGGTACCGCGTGGGCAAGGGCAAGCCGCGCTTTGTGCATACCCTGAACGGCTCAGGGTTGGCGGTGGGCCGCACGGTGGCGGCTATTCTGGAAAATTACCAGACCGAGGCCGGTACCGTAAAAATACCGGCGCCGCTGGTGCCTTACATGGGTGGTAAAACGGAGATAAAATAACTTGAATTACATGAATTGGCGGGGGCAGGTTTATTGACACCTTATGGCCGCTGTGCTATACTATTAATTGTCTCTGGTTAAGAAATTTAGCTGGAGGGGTGTCCGAGCGGTTTAAGGAGGCGGTCTTGAAAACCGTTGAACCTTTACGGGTTCCGTGGGTTCGAATCCCACCTCCTCCGCCACTAAGTAATTAACGCGGAGAGATGGCCGAGTAGGTCGAAGGCGGTCGCCTGCTAAGCGATTATACGGGCTAAAACCCGTATCGAGGGTTCGAATCCCTCTCTCTCCGCCATGAACCAAGACCACGGATTTAATTCCGTGGTCTTGTATTGAAAAACCCGGCACATCCCCTGTATAAACCCAAATATTGCAGTATTGACTTAAGCCGGCACTTTTGATAAAATAATATTTATAGCGCTACAAAAAAATATGTGCCTGTAGCTCAACTGGATAGAGCGTCTGACTACGGATCAGAAGGTTAGGGGTTCGAGTCCCTTCAGGCACGCCATAAAATGCGGCGACATGAAGTGTAGGGCTTGTGTCGCTGCATTTGTGATTATTAAGCGCCCGTAGCTCAGTGGATAGAGCAGCGGTTTCCTAAACCGCGTGTCGGGAGTTCGACTCTCTCCGGGCGCACCACTGTAATCAAAGGCCCCCGCCGGTGGTGTGGGGTTTTTGATTAAAAACGGGAGCAAGGAGAGCATTCCCGGTGGATTATACCGGATATATGCGCGAAGCCCTGGCGGAGGCCGAAAAAGCTTATGCCAAAGGGGAAGTGCCGATAGGCGCGGTGGTGGTCCTGGACGATAAAATCATCGGCCGGGGGCATAACTTGCGGGAAACGCTGAAAGACAGCACCGCCCACGCGGAAATAGTGGCGATGCGGGAAGCGGCGCGGCGTATTGGAGACTGGCGTTTGGACGGTGCCGTAGTTTACTCCACCGTTGAACCGTGTCCCATGTGTGCCGGGGCCATGATTCAATTCAGGGTGCAAACAGCGGTGTACGGCGCGCCCGACCCCAAGGCGGGGGCAGTGGACTCGATTATGGACATATTGCGGGAACCGCGTTTCAACCACCAAGTTGGCGTGGTATCGGGTGTCCTGGAATATGAGTGCCGTACCATAATCCAGCGTTTTTTTCGGGAACTGCGGGAGAGTAGAAAAGAAAGTAAATAATAGCCGGGCATGGTTTATAACTTCGGCGTAAGGCAACTAAAAAGACCACGGAGAGATGGCCGAGATGGTCGAAGGCGCTCGACTCGAAATCGAGTAGACCGTGATGAGCGGTCTCGTGGGTTCGAATCCCACTCTCTCCGCCAAAAATTCAGAAATAGCATAAGACAAGGGATTCTCACTATTGACAGTGGGAATCCTTTGTTCATTTATAGTGCAAATTGAGGTCGCATATACGCAGAACAAAAATTATGGTAGAAGTTAACTTAAATACCTGTTATATTATAACCAAAGAATCAAGAAACCAAGAAAAAAGAAGCCAAGAAACAGGAATCCCCTGGCTATAGGAGGGATAGAATAATGGTAGCATGTCTTAATAGGGAGTTGAGCCCATTGAAATATTTGCTGACGTGGAGGACTGATAATGCTACCAGTTACCTTTCTTCCACCGGCAAAACAATTTCTTAAAAAGATTAGGGACAAACGTCTCAAGAAAAAATATGAACAGGCTATAACAGAGATACGTAAGAACTCGGACGTTGGCCGGTTTAAAACAGGTGACCTTACTGGTATTCGCGGATATGATATTAAACATGAGGGCATATATTATGAAATCGCATATTGTTTCGGTCAATGCACAAGGTGATGTAGTGGTTATTATAATGACCGGAACCAGGGAAAATTTTCCGGGTGGTTCCCGGGAGAGAGGTTATTGAAGCGGTAACGTGCGAAGCAAGTGAGTTGCGATTTGACAGCCACCCGGAAGGCAATACAGTCGAGGAGAAACGGCCAGCCATTTCAATGCCCCTCAAGGTCGGGGATAAAATAACAGGGGTGTTGACACTGTCCGGCAAGCCTGAGGGCGCAGAGTTCGGCGAAGACGAAGCTCGTTTTTTGAGCGTCCTTGGTACAAGCCTTGCCCTGGCCCTGGAGAACGCTCGTCTTTTCCGGGGTCTGAAGGAAAACGCGGCGATGCTCAAGAAACTTATTGAGGTCGGGCAACTGGTATCTTCCAGTTTAGAAATGGACGTGCTCATGGGATATGCGCTGCAAAGCATGAAGAAAGTCCTGGATACGAAGTGGTGTGCGCTGAGGCTGCTTGACGAGGAGACGGGCGAACTGGTGCTGAAAGCGAGCCTGGGAATGAGCAAGAACTTGCAAGCAGAGTTTGAGCGAGTGCGGGCGGAAGGCACGATCTTGGGTGAGGTGCTGAAAACGGCGCAGCCACTGATTGTAGAAGATTTGGTAAAGTGTGATCCCTCTTTGCACCGGCCATATTACAGCAAAGAGATGCGTTCGGTTGCCGCGGTTCCTGTACGGGCCAGGAGAAAGGTACTGGGTACACTGACAGTATATTCGTCCTTCCATCATTACTACCGGGATTCTTTCATGCGTAATCCGCCATTTGGAGCAGCTCTTTTATGCATTTAATTTTTTGCATTAATTGTTTCACCTGTTCAAAAGCTGTTCCAACAGCTTGCGCAAATTGTCCAGGTCCAAAGAGGGGAGTTTTAAATTGGTGCGGGTGAATGAAGAGGGGAAAGAGGTTATTCTACAGGTGGTCGGCAAGGGTGAGGTGCTGGGGGAGGCGACCCTGTTCAGAGAGGGTGCGCAGCCGACTTCCGCCATAGCTTTGGAAACTGCCCGGGTTTGCTCGCTCAGCCGCCGGCACCTGGAATATATTATCAGGGAGTCGCCGGACTTGGCCATGCAGGTTATTTTAAGTCTGGGCAACCGGTTGTATCATACATGGGAGCAAGTGACCGAATTGCGCACCGGATCAACCCGGGAGAAGGTGCTGAATTTGTTGATCCGGCTGGCCGGAGAGCATGGTGAACCTTGCCCTGAAGGCACTAAAATTAAATTATACCTGACCCAGCAGGATATCGCTGACTTCGTCGGAGCATCCAGGGTGATGGTGGTTCAAGCGTTAAAAGAACTGTCAGCCAGGAATTGCATCGACAGAGTCGATAAATATTTATTCTCAGGGATAGCTGTTTTTAATCCTCTGGTTGTAAAATATTTAACAGCGCCTTCTCTTTTTAGATGGTACCATTACATCAAGTTAAATAAGAGGAGGTTCTCTAAAATGGGTTGTAATTGTTGTGGCTGCAACGCAGTATTAACACCGGAAATTAAGGAAGTTATTGCACAGTCCGCATTTGTGCCCATCACAACTTTATCCGGGGACGGGCAGCCTCACCTGATTGTGGTAGGTAAAGTTAAAGAGGTAAGGGACGATAATACACTGGTTTTTGGTGTCTATAAGATGGAAAAAACCCGCCGGAATCTGGCCGAAACCGGGGTAATGCAGGTGGCCGCTGTAGCCGGGAAAAAGGGTTACCGGCTTAGCGGCAAGGCCCGAACCGAAGGCGAAGAAGTGCTCTTTAAAGTGGAAAAAGCAGATGCTTTGTTATAGTGCCACACTTCATTTCCACATGCGAATGGTGAAATCACCCGGCAGATAACTGCAGTCCAGGACATGCTTTGAGGTCAAAGCGGCACAATATTCAGACACATCTAAAGGGTCAAAGTAATAATACCGGGGGTTTTTAAATATGGAGGAAACACTTAGCATATTAAATGAAAAACCAAAATTACATTTATTGAAAAGTTCTTTAATTGCGCTTTTAATTTTTTTTACGTGATTATCACCCCAGGGTATCGTAAATGCTCCACTGGCAAAAATGAAGCCGTATTTCTTTTGATTATTTAAAAAGTTATGGCTTGTTAAGAACTGGTTTTTAGGGAAACGGAACCGGTTTTGTTCCAGGAATTCCTCTATGATATCCACGCCGGTATAATCATTGCTGAATCCTTTCTCTTGCAGCCAAGTTAAGAAGTGAGCAAGACCACAGCCAAAATCGACGATACTTTCTTTTTTTAATAATTGTTTATCGAAATCTTTTGTTAATGCTTCAAACCTTATTAATTGTTCTTTGGAAGAACTCCACCCAAGCGATTGGACGCTATTACCAAAACTGTGATAACGTGATTTGTAAAATAATTTAACATGCTGGTAATTATCCATAAGAATCTCCTTCTTGAGGTAAGTAATCTATAAAAAACCCGGGTGATTTTACCCGGGTTTTCATATCGTGAATACCCTGTGAATCATAAAGCAGGATTTTTACACTATAAATGTTGCTACTATATATATGATCTCACTTACGCAAATGTGCGCACACTTGCGAATGGCAGGCCGGTTAACGGCTGGTTCGCCAAGGGGCGCAGTTTGCCGAAACAAGTGGATTATCTGTGGTTAAATGTATCGATACCGGAAAAGGGGCTTTACGTATTTAGAATGAAGTCGTCGCCTATGGACCGGGCCTCCCGGTGGCAGCCGGATTGTAGCTCAAGATGAAAGCATAAGACCTGCAATGCTTATCTATGTACAGCTTTTGGGGCTTTGTTGCGGTACATTGTTTCATCTGCCCTGCATAATAACACATCCGCTGTCCGGCCATCTTCCGGGTAAACTGAAATACCTGCTGAGATGCTCAAAGGATATTCCCTGACTTGATTCGCAACAGCTTTTTTGATCCTTTGAACCAGGCCGGCGCTTTTAGCTCTTGATAAACCCGGACACAAAATCACAAACTCATCTCCGCCAAAACGACCGACCACGTCGGTGGAACGTACATTAGTTTTAATTGTTTTGGCAATAACCTGTAAAGCGATGTCCCCTTGCTCATGTCCATAGCATACCCAATCCATAGCCCAATTGGAATATATAGTAAAGACAATACATAAATGTGCCACATTTGTGGCAACAGGTAACAGTAAGCGATGCAAAAAACAGCCGCAGCCAATCCGATAACTGTGCCGTATAACTTACCTTTATTTCTATGTTCAATCTTCATGTACGATCCTCCATATGCATGATTCTACCACAATTTATCAGTTAGCAGTAACGATTTACTCATTAAGCATTTTCTGCATGAACCGGCCATCTCCTGCAACCACCAATTGCCACAGGAAAAAGGTGAGATATGGAAAGGGAACACACCTCCATTATAAGGTAAGGGGAAACACCTTCTCTTAGTAAGCAGGTCGGGTCTATTTTTTATACGTGGATAAAAATCAGTAAAAAACAAAAAATATTAATAGTTAACTCTCATAAAAAAAAAGGGGTTATATTCATGGCTATACCACGTATACGCAGAAAGCCTTCAACTAAACAGCGTATTACCAATAAAACAGAAAGTTATAATTTATGGGAAATTATTAAATATAACTTTATCGCGCAAGAACGTTTAAGTTTTTTGGAGGATTATGTTCAAGATCAGGATTTAGAATTTTTATTAAAAGGATATCACGAGCTTTTAGTTAAAAACATAGATGTTTTAAAAGAGGAAATGGCCAAACGCGGACTTGATGGGCCTGACTACCAGGAAGTAGATGCACAGTCTCAAATTAACCCTCAAATGTTGAGCGACAGGCAAATTGCAAACGAGAGCTTGTTACTGGTACAAGGGAACGTAGACCTACTGACACGCACACTGGAGCCGGTAAGCCATGACGAGCAATTGCGCTCCATATTGATCCAACATGTAAACCAGGTAATGGATTTCAGGGATGAAATAGTAAAATATCTAAAAATGAATGGATGGCTGGAAAGCCCAACCCTTTTCCCGCCGGTTGCTACAGTTAATATTAAATACCAGGCCAGTGAAAAAAAATCAGCTGGTAGATCGGCGGATGCAGGTTTACTTCAAAAATTAAAGCAAGACACCCTGGCTATAGGCACTCTGGCGGGGATAACCGGAACAGTGGTTATGCATGGTTTCTCTGAAATATGGAAATTACTGGGCCTGGCAAAGATAACAACCCTGCAAGTATCGGGAGCAATATTCATTGCACGGGATCAGCTTGATACCCCTGTGGGCTTCATTATCAGTATAATAGCCCATTTAATGGTTGGCTCGGCAGGGGGGGTGCTGCTCGCATATTATATGAAATATGCGGGGAAGAACTTATACTGGTTAAAAGGGCTTGCTTTGGCCGGTTTTATGTTGCTGGGGGGTATGGGCTTTATGGTGCGCGTAATGCAAATAATGCCGCAGATGCACAAGGAGACTGTAACAGTTCTGCTTCATATTATTAATTACTTTATTTACGGTCTGGTTGTGGCGTATGTAGTTGCCAGGTATGGGGAACTACGTAGACAGAATTAAATTAAACAGGCCGACCTATTAACAACCCCTAAAAATGTGCAACCAAAATGCCTGTTCTCTTTTGGGCTATGATTAACGGGCTTAGTTTTGATCTTTTATGCATTTTTTGTTTATAATGCGCAGTTCTTAAACTATCGGTTAGGATAACGTAGGAATTTTATTGGGACTATACCGAAAACCTTAGTTTCAATATAAAGCTGAATAGTTGAGTTTATATAAGCAAAATACGAAAAAATAATCTTAGACAGATGTTCAGTAATAAATAAATGTTTATTATTGATTCGATGTTTATATTGTAGTGAACCACGCTGTTTGGTAGTAACCAGTTCATTGCCAATTGCGGTAAATAATCATATTTCAAACTATCGCCAATGACGGTGAGAAGTTGCTCTTTTCTCCACCGCCATTGGCTTTGTTGTTTGTGAATTAACCATTTCTAATGGCAATCATTGATTTTTCTTTGTTCACTACTAACAATGATGACAGTTAAATTGGCTCATCTTGGGTTGTCCAATCAAAAGCACCGTTAAGGGAGAATAGGAATCCGCCTGGTAGTTCAACACAAAGTGCAGCTTAACTATACTCCAAAAAAAATACTTGACTTGGAGTTAACTCCAAGTGCTAGACTGAATTTCAAGGAAATGAAACATGACGATTGCAGAAGTAATACGGATAATACAAATGGAAAGGACGAATAACCGATGTCAAAAACAAAAAATATTCTTGTAGCATATTTTTCACATTCTGGCAACACTCAGGTAATTGCCAATCAAATTTACGAAAGCGTGGGTGGCGATATTTTTAAAATTGTGACCGTAGATCCATACCCTACCAATTATAATGCAGTCGTCAATCTGGCAAAGCAGGAACAGAAAAATGACTATAGACCGGAACTTGCAACAAAGGTTGAGAACATGGACTCCTACGATGTGATTTTCGTTGGTTATCCCAACTGGTGGGCAACGATGCCAATGGCAGTATTTACTTTTTTAGAGGAATATGATTTTGCTGGAAAAACAATTATACCGTTTTGTACACACGAGGGAAGTGCTTTAGGTCGAAGCGTAGACGATATCACGAAACTTTGCCCGCAGTCAACCATTCTGGATGGTCTGGCAATCCGGGGCAGAAACGTAACAAATGCCAAGAAAGATGTGTTAGAGTGGCTACGTGAACTTGGGATAATAGATTAAAAAAGCTGTATTGACAATAAAAAAGACAATTAAGAATATAGAGGATCATACAAGTGAGTAAAAAAGTCTAAGGATATTAGATACTGACTGATAATTAACTCTAAGTCATTAAATATTAATTATAAAATATAAAATGGAGGAATTAACATGAGTTTTAACATGTATGTACCTGCAAGAGTTTTATTCGGAGCAGGCCAATTAAGTAATTTGCATGTACAAAAAATGCCTGGAAAAAAAGCTATGATTGTTATTTCAAAGGGAAAATCTGTAAAAGAAAATGGCTACCTTGCAAGAACGGAAGAACAATTGAAATTAGCAGGAGTAGAATCAGTGGTTTTTGATAAGGTAGAAGCAAATCCATTGAAATCAACGGTTATGGCGGGCGCTGCCTTTGCACGAGAAAACGGTTGCGATTTCATTATTGCATTGGGCGGTGGCAGTTCTATGGACGCAGCAAAGGCTATTGCAGTTATGGCGACGAACGATGGTGATTGTTGGGACTATATCCATGGTGGAAGCGGAAAAGGAATGCCAATAGAACATAAACCACTCCCTTTAATTGCAATTACAACTACAGCAGGTACGGGCTCCGAAGTTGACCCATGGGGCGTTATTACGAATGAAGAAAAGCATGAAAAAATAGGGTTCGGCGGTATTGACGATCTGTTCCCGGTTTTGGCAATTGTTGATCCCGAGCTTATGCTTACTGTGCCGCCGAAATATACTGCTTATCAAGGTTTCGATGCGCTATTTCATAGTGTAGAAGGCTATGTTTCTAAAGGTGCCAATCTTATGAGCGATATGTATGCAATTACTGCTATTGAAAATATAGCACGAAATCTTGCAAAAGCAGTGAAAGACGGAAAAGACATTGACGCGCGCGAAAAGGTTGCTTTTGGCAATACACTTTCCGGCATAGTGATGTGTGTAGGAGCTGTTACCAGTCAGCATTCTCTGGAACATGCCATGTCGGCCTACCATCAGGAACTTCCGCACGGTGCAGGCCTGATCATGATTAGCAAAGCGTATTTTACACATTTCATTAATAAGCATGTATGTGATGATAGGTTTGTAAGAATGGCAAAGGCAATGGGAATGGAAGATGCAAAACAGCCGATGGACTTTATTACAATGTTGGTAAAATTACAGGAAGATTGCGGAGTTGCAGACCTCAAAATGTCCGATTATGGAATCAGACCGGAAGAATTTGAAACACTGGCTAAAAACGCCAAGGATACTATGGGCGGTTTGTTTATGTTTGACAGGAGTGAACTCAGCATTGAAGATTGTGTTGCCATCTTTGAGGCTTCCTACAAGTAAAAATTCATTGATGAGTTAAAACAATTAGAACACCGCGCATTGATTTTAAAGTTTCAAGCAAGGACAGATGCCTGTCACTCGGCTACGCAGCCATTGATGAACAGGCCTGTCCTTGCTGGCTAACAATAAAGATGCAAAAAATTTTATAGGAGAAAACAAGATGAAAAAAGTGTTATCTCTGAACGGAACACCCTGAAATGGAGTATGTCCAAATCATAGTCAACGTCTTTATGGCGCTTTCCGGCATTAGCAGCTATGAGCAGGTTATGGAAAATACAAGCTATATGAGGGATTTCAAACCGCTGAAAATCCGGCGAACATACTGTAAGCCGTCTTTGATAATAAGAAAAATAAGGAGAATAAAACATGGACAAATCAAAAAATTTAAGTGAAAGTGTAATCTTTCCGAAAGGTGAAAAAATTACGAATGACTATTTTATAGGGACAGCATGGCTTGAAATGCTGGTTTCTAATGATAGCATATTTAATTGTCCAATCGGTAATGTAACTTTTGAGCCTGGCGCAAGAAATAATTGGCATAAACATCCAGGTGGACAGATTCTGCTTGTTACCGGCGGCAAAGGATATTATCAGGAAGAAGGTAAGCCTGTACAGGTAATCAAGGAAGGAGACGTTGTAAAAATCCATCCAGATGTAAAACATTGGCATGGTGCTACGCCGGATAGCTGGTTTGCACATATCGCGATAAGTACTAATGCCCAAAAGGGAGACGCCGAATGGCTGGAACCCGTAACGGATGAAGATTATAACAATTTAAAATAACATCAATTGAAGCATTGATTGAGTATGTCGAGCTGTTTCAACAGGTTGATGCGACCATTGAGGCCAGAAAAGAACTTTTGACCGAGCAGCGTAAGCAGTTAATTGCAAGAATGGAAGATATGCAGAAAACACTGGAACGCCTTAATTACAAAATTGCAGTATATGAACAGGTAGTAGTTGAAGAAGAAAAAGAACTAAAGAAATTGGAGAATTAATTTTATGGGCAAAAATGTATTGATATTATCTGCTAGTCCAAGGAAAGGTGGAAATTCCGAATAAAGTGGGTAATGAGCAAACAAGCTATGCAGCTTGCAAATCAAAGGAGGATTTATTTATGCAAAACGTAATTTTGAATAATGGTGTGAAATTATGACCATTACAGAAGTAAGTGAACAATTTAACATCTCGCCAGACACATTACGTTATTATGAAAGAATTGGCCTGATACCGCCTGTAAAACGAAATGAAAGAGGTGTTAGAGATTACGGAGAAATAGATTTAAATTGGATTGAGTTTATAAAATGCATGAGGAGTGTCGGGCTTTCGATTGAAGTACTGATGGAGTACGTTCAACTTTGTATGCAAGGAGATAAAACCGTCCAAGCCAGAAAAGAAATTCTACAGGAGCAGAGGGACCAACTTATAGTCAAGATAGAAGAAATGAAAAAAACCTTGGACATGCTGAACCACAAAATAGAAGTTTACGAAAACATAGTTTTGAAAAAAGAAAAAGAACTAATACAAAATGGAGATTATGATTACCATAATTTCGGTACAGATTGAATGATGAAAGAATTCAAAATATCAATAAAATCATAAAAAAGAAAGGAAAATAAATTAAGCGGCCTGGAAGTTTCTGCTATCGGGCTCGGTTGCATGGGAATGAGTTATGGTTATGGTCCGGCATCAGACAAGAAAGAGATGATTTTGCTGATCCATGCGGCGATTGACCGCGGTGTTACTTTCTTTGACACCGCTGAAGTTTATGGGCCATATGTGAATGAGGAGTTGGTAGGTGAAGCGCTTGCCCCATTCAAGGGAAAGGTGGTCATCACTATCAAGTTTGGTATCAAAATGGTAGATGGCAAGCAGGTGCTTGACAGCAAGCCGGAGACCATTAGGCAATCAGTGGAAGGCTCGCTCAAACGTCTTAAAGTTGATACCATTGACCTATACTATCAGCATCGTGTTGACCCAAATGTGCCCATCGAGGAAGTGGCCGGAGTAGTGCAAGACCTGATCAGGGCAGGCAAGGTTAGGTATTGGGGACTTTCTGAAGCAGGGGTTAAAACGATTCGCCGCGCGCACGCAGTTCAGCCACTCACTGCAGTTCAAAGTGAATACTCAATGATGTGGAGAAGTCCTGAAGAAGAAGTGCTGCCTACGCTTGAAGAACTCGGAATCGGCTTCGTTCCGTTCAGCCCGCTGGGCAAGGGATTCCTTACCGGAAGGTTTGACAAACATTCAACATTCGACAGCTCCGACTTCCGCAGCATTGTTCCTCGCTTCAAACCGGAGAATCTCAAAGCAAATCAGGTTTTGGTGGAACTGATAAAGAAGGTTGCTGCAGAGAAAAACGCAACACCAGCTCAAATCGCACTAGCATGGGTGCTTGCTCAGAAGCCATGGATTGTTCCGATTCCCGGCACGCGCAAATTGGAGCGCCTGGAAGAAAATCTTGGCGCAGTGGACGTTGAGCTTACTCCCGAGGAACTAAGTGATTTGAACGACGCGCTCTCGAAGATCGATATTTCGGGAGATCGCTATCCGGCAGGTTCAGAATACGCAAATAGAGTGGGCAAATAACAGGTATAATTCTTAAACAGAGAATGAAAGGGAGTCTGAATTTAGGAGATGCAACGGCATGACGATTACAGAAGTAAGTGAAAAATTTGATATTCCACAGGATACACTCCGCTATTATGAACGCATCGGACTGATGCCGTGAACCGATTAGTTTTTAGGCAAAAAAGTATTGGTTCTGTCAGCCAGTCCGAGGAAAGGCGGCAATTCCGAGTAAAGTGGGTAATGAGCAATCAAGCTATGGAGCTTGTAAAATCAAAGGAGGATTTATTATGCAAAACGTAATTTTGAACAATGGTGTTGAGATGCCTATTTTGGGCTTTGGCGTTTATCAGATCGACGCGAAGGAATGCGAACAGTGTGTATATGACGCGATCATGGCAGGCTATCGTTTGATTGATACTGCTGCCGCTTATCTAAACGAAGAAGCGGTTGGCAGAGCAATCAAACAGAGTGGCATACCGAGAGAGGAACTGTTTATTACGACTAAGCTCTGGATTCAGGACGCCGGTTACGAGAGTACAAAGAAAGCCTTCGAGAAATCGCTGAAAAGATTGCAATTGGATTATTTGGATTTGTATTTAATCCATCAGCCGTTTGGCGATGTATATGGTTCTTGGCGCGCTATGGAGGAACTGTATCGTGAGGGGAAAATTAGGGCGATTGGGGTTAGTAACTTCCAGATGGATCGTTTGGTGGATTTGATTGTTCATAATGAAGTGGTTCCTGCCGTAAATCAGGTTGAAACGAATCCATTCTGTCAGCAAATAGAAAGTGCCAAACTTATGAAAGAGTATAATGTTCAAATCGAATCCTGGGCTCCTTTTGCGGAAGGAAGAAATAACTTGTTCCAGAACGAAGTTTTGGTATCACTGGCTGAAAAGTATAACAAATCAGTTGCACAGGTGGTTTTACGCTGGTTGACGCAAAGAGGAGTGGTTGCAATTCCAAAGTCTGTTCACAAAGAAAGAATTATTGAAAACTTCAATATTTTTGACTTTGAATTAAGCCAGGAGGATATGGAAAGAATTGCAACATTGGATACAAAAAAAAGCTGTTTCTTTTCACATAACGATCCGGAAATCGTGAAATGGCTTAGTTCCGTCAAATATGATATTTAGTAGGTAGAATAAAAAAGATGCTTGATTAGAAAGGTGTAAACTGGTAAAATATGATGCTGGTAAAACCAGGGAGGAGTACATTATGAAAGTTGTCGGTATTAACGGTAGTCCGCGAAGAGAAGGAAATACGTCAATTATTATTAAAGCGGTATTTAAAGAATTAGAGAAGAATGGAATTGAAACTGAATTAATACAGCTTGGTGGTTTGCCTATACGCAGTTGTATGTCTTGTTACAAGTGCTTTGAAAAGCAGAATGGCAAGTGCGTAATTCAAAACGATGGGCTCAACGACATTCTAGATAAGATGGCCAAGGCTGATGGTATTCTTTTAGGTTCACCGGTATACGCTGCTGATGTGACGTCGGAAATGAAAGCCTTTATTGACCGTGTTTCATTAGTTTTGAAAGCTAATGGCCAGGATATGCTAAAACACAAAGTAGCTGGTGCTGTGACAGCTGTACGCCGTGGCGGAGCCATACACGCTTTTGATACAATGAATCATTTTCTCCATTACGCCCAGACCTTTTTAGTGGGAGCTAGCTATTGGAATATGGTTTATGGTAAGGAGCCTGGTGATGTTGAACGTGATGAAGAAGGTATGAAAAACATGCAAGTTCTTGGCGAAAACATGGCTTGGCTGCTAAAGCGAATCAACAATTAGACCTTGTAATCGTGACTATAGCTGCGCATACCAGGGATTTGCGCCTCTGGGGGCTATGTGGTAAACGCGGCTCAGGCAGAGAGCAGATCAAGGCTGGGGAGTGTGAATATTTTCGTGTAAATGGTTTTGATCCTTTTAGATAAAACTGGGGTTAATTAGAAACAACCAGGCAGCCCTTTACATGGAGGAAGGCCTGTGTTAGCCTATTCGGGCGGGAGGCCAACGCACAGCGTGGACTCCCCGCGGCCTCCCGGAAACACAGGCCTAGAGGCTCCATGTCAAGGGCTGCCGTCGGTTAATCGCCAGGCTAACTTATATGGCCAACTCAGTTTCCAATCTATCCCCAAAATATATGGCAAACTGTGAGATACATTTCTTCCAGTCTTTAACCGGCATGGTCCACTTTTTGGCTGCTTCAACAGTGGCCAGATAAATAATCTTTTTCAGGGCATCATCAGTCGGGTATGCCGTTTTGGTTTTGGTTACCTTGCGCAGTTGCCGGTGATATCCCTCGATGATATTGGTTGTATAAATCATT
>NZ_FOYM01000030.1 GCF_900115975.1 Desulfoscipio geothermicus DSM 3669 | reverse complement strand
TGTTTTTCTTGAGTTCTCTAATTTTGGCCGCATCAAGCCCGTCCGCTAGCAGCGGGGATATCAACTGCATCCGCTGGGCGGCAATTTCTTCGGCTTTTTGTTGGTCCTTCATGCTAAAACCTCCTCGTTTTTAGGCTTTAGCATGAGTTTATCTCCCGCCTGTGGTGGACAGGAATGCAGAACGGGTATGTACCCAAGAATTTATATTTACTACCGGACGGACAACTCTAGCTAGCCAGCCGACAGCATCACCAACATAGTTCCATATCCCTTGGAGCGTGGACTTGGAAAGACGGGACGTTTCTTTCACAGATTCTTTACCGAGCAGGGTGGCGATGGAAGCCAGGCAGCCCAGGAAGTGGTTCTGCAGTGCCCTAAACCAGTGGCGCCAACGATTTAATGTGGATTCGTCGGCTGTTACGGTCAGTGCAGTGTTCCCGGTTATGACCACCTCGATGCTTTCACTGCTGTAACGTTTATATGGAACGAGAATATCCGGTAGTTCGTGGTGTATCTTGCTGCAGTGTTCACAGCGGAGCCGGCGGATGATGAGAATTATCTCGTCTCCAAGGTCATTTATGTATTTACGCTGCCGGCTACCAATGACGTATAGGGGACCATTACAACAGGGGCATGGGATCTGCTCCGCGCTCTTAACAAAAAACACCTTTTTCAGGGTTTTCAATTAGCTCATATTCTGTTACAATGACCATACTTATGAGTGGGGACGCCTCTGGGTGCTTCTGTTGGCGCAGTTGCACATCCAAACGGGGGCGTCTTTCCTTTCTTTAAGTTATGGTCATTATATATGGCAACTTTTGGACAGGCAATATCATCAGCTTTCGGATTTTATAGGGTGGCAGGAACAGAATTAGGTTTAACTCAGGAAAACCTAGCCAAAAAGATTGGTGTAAAACAACAAGTAATATCAAGATTCGAACAAGAAAAACATACTCCTACTTTGGATAATTTCATTAGAATTCTAGATGGGATAGGTCTTGAGCTTGTTTTACAAAAGAAAAGAGAAACAAACACTATCCTCCCAAAATAAAGTCGTTCTGCGAAACCGCTCCCATTCGCCCTTTATATATAATACCATATTTGCATATACCACCTGGTTTTCCTGGGAACAGGCGGAAACACTGCTCGCCAGGAAACACCAGCACCTGCTATTAAAACCAAAAACCCGGCGTAAACCGGGTTTTGCAATGGCAATATATTATTTTACATTGTTAACGCCGGCTGCCACCTGGGGCGCCGATTTGCGCCAGAACTCCCTGAAGAACACCAAAAATACGCTGACCATCATACCCAGCACCCCGGCCACGGCCATGTTTAGCATTTTTCGCGGCCCCACCGGGTTTTCCGGCTCTATTGCCGGGCTGAGTAAAATAAGATTGTTTTCTCCCACCTGGGCGGCTTTGCTCAATTTCGTTTCCTCATACCGCTCCTGAATAGCCTTGTAATTATTCCGCAGCATGTTCACTTTTTGTTCCAGCCGGTCGTTTTCCACACGCTTTTCAGCCAGTTCGGCCTGTAAATTCTCCAATTCCTTTTGGGCCAGGGAAATTTGCACTTTTAATTGCTCCTGTTGAGCAGACAGGTTGGCCAGGGTTTTCTTTAAATTGGCCCTTTCGTTAACCAGCCCTATGTAAGTAGGATTTATTTCCTCACTTTGCATCCTCAGGCCGGAAAGGTCCTTTACCGAAGCGCCGCTCGCCTCGCCTGCGACATTAAACAAATAAGCGTCATCCGCCAGATTTTTCTCGGTTACCAGTTTTTCCGGAGTTTCCGCCAAATTACTCTCTACCTGCTTAAGAGAAGCCCTGTTTTGTTCAATTTCCACCTGGTTACGAATTAACTGATTCTTAAAATCAGTCAGCAGGGTAAGCTTGGCATTAATTTCCTGTTCCAGTTCCCGAACCCCTCCGGGCTGTGCCAAAAACTTCTGGTACTCGTTCACCGCCGCGGCCAGTTCCTTTTCCTGCTCTTTAATCTGCGTACCCAGAAACTCCACGGACATACCAAGCTGGTGGGTGGTTTTTTCCGAAATATATTGGACAAAATTTTTAGCCAAAGTATTTGCAATAGATGTAATTAAAATTGGATCAGTACCCGAAACAGTGATTCGGATCAAATTGGTATCCTTGACCACCTCGGTACTAATGGCCTCCCTTAAACTTTTTATACTGTACACCTCTGGATCCAATTCCAACTCTTTAATTACCTTTTGCAAAATCCACGGGTTGGTCACCTGCTGGCGATAGGCTTCCACAGTCATTTCCGGCGACTTGGACAGGCTGCTTAATAAAGCCTCCAGCGACCCGTTTTCAGGTTCCGTCTTGGGCTGTTCCTTAACCATGATGGTAGCCCTGGCCTCGTATTTTTCAGGCAATACAAAAAAACTCAGCACGCCGGCAAGCAGCACAGAAACAAAGCAAATGCCAATGATTATCCACTTTCCATTGATTAAAACCTCAATCAATTCCCGAAGATTAATTTCTTCTTCCATGGTTACCAGCTCCTTACGTATCCACTGATATGTACTTTTTGGGTATATTCGACAGGAACTGCCCGTTTCCTGTTGCAGTGAATCCCTTACGCATCCTAGCACCTGCCGAAATCATCATCAAACCTGACTATATCATCTTCTTCCAGGTATTCGCCCAGCTGCACCTCGATTACCTCCAGCAAAACCTTGCCGGGGTTTTCCAGCCTGTGCTTGTATCCCGATTTTACAAAGGTGCTTTCGCCGCTTCTCACGAAAGACTCCGCCCCTTCCACGGTAACCCTGGCCGTTCCCTTGACCACGATCCAGTGCTCACTGCGGTGGTGGTGCAGCTGGTAGCTCAGCTTTTTTCCCGGCAAAACGGTGATGCGCTTGATTTTATAAAACAGTCCTTCCTCCAAAATGGTATACGACCCCCACGGCCTGTAGGTGGTCAAATGATAATCCGCCCGGGGATTGTTGCCGGCTTTTAGCCGGTCAACCACTTCTTTAACTTTTTGCGATTGGTCTTTTTTACAAATAAGCAGCGCGTCTTTCTGGTCAACCACAATTAAATCGCTGGCGCCGATTAACGCCACGGTTTTATCCTTGCTGGTGTATAGAAGGTTGTTTGACGAATCAATCAGTATTTCACCGTTAAAAGTGATATTACCGTTTTCATCCCTGGCAAATTCGTCATAAAAGGTATCGAAACTTCCCAGGTCGCTCCACTTGATGTTTAACGGAATGACGGCCACCCGCCCGGATTTTTCCATGATCCCGTAATCTATGGATATACTGGGCGTTTTTTCGTAAATTTCATTGATATCGCTTGATTTGAAGGCTTCATAGACTTCCGGGCTGTGCCGCCTGACTTCTCCGGTAAAAATATCCGTCCTGAACATAAACATGCCGCTGTTCCACAAGTAACCCTTTTCCAGGTAAACCAGCGCGGTCTCATGGTCCGGCTTTTCTTTGAATTCAGCGACCTGGTAACCGGGCCCCAGGG
Organism: Desulfoscipio geothermicus DSM 3669; assembly: GCF_900115975.1. Lineage (GTDB taxonomy): Bacteria > Bacillota > Desulfotomaculia > Desulfotomaculales > Desulfallaceae > Desulfoscipio > Desulfoscipio geothermicus. The sequence continues at coordinate 44,515 of NZ_FOYM01000030.1, read as the reverse complement.
GCGTCGCGGGCTTAATGTACCCGTAGCCCGTATGCGGCTTGTTCGGGCGGATGCCGTAAGTGATGATATATTCCCCGGCCAGTTGCTCGCCTTCCTTGACAGTGCGGATAAATTTTTCTTCATCTTCAATCAAGTGGTCGGACGGAAAAACCGCCGTTATATCGTCACCCTGCTTTTGTATTTCCTTCACGGCGTAATATATGGCCGGCAGGGTATTTTTACCCTGCGGTTCAACCAAAATATGACTCTCGGTAAACCTGTAGCCAAGTTCCTCAATTTGCCCCAGCACCAGGAATTTATAGTTTTTATTGGTCACTATGTATATTTCCGCCAGACCGGCAAGTTTCAAGCACCTTTCAAAGGAGAGCTGGAAAATGGACTTGTCCATGTTTTTCAATTTTAAAAACTGCTTCGGAAAGTTGTTTCTACTCAAAGGCCACAGCCTGGTGCCGCTGCCCCCGGCCAAAATGACAGCTTTCATAGTTCAGTCCTCCAATTGCTCTTTTCAGAACGCTTACAGCAAAAACGAAATCTCCTTCAAGTTAACACAGCCCCGCCGCAATAATGATGTTCATGCCATATTCTTTCTTATCCAATATTTTTTGTGCATACTAAATAAACATTTAAATCTATGAGGAATGATATTTTCTTTCAATCCAAGCCGATATCCTAGCAACTTAATAAAAGTACGGATACAAGCTTCCGGTATTAAAAGACTATTTCCACTTTTCCATAAGTAATTAATTTCTGATAAAACAAAGCGCATTCCTTCCCCTTCAGCCTTCCCGAATTTTTCCCTAATCCATGATTCCCTAGAATGAAATACTCCTATATCAAAATACCTCCTGAATTCCTGCAACAAGGTATAATCGTGAGAGTGATAAACCTGCGCTTCTGCATTATAATAAATTTTCCAACCAGCTAAAAGCATTTTAGCTGCCACGTAAGTATCTTCACTTAAGATGGTATTAGATGGAAAACCACCTACAGAAAGTAGAGCATTTATTCTATAGGCAGCAAAAGAATTCGAAATAAAGGCAGCCTTTATTCCGAATTGTGCCGCGTTATCTATAGACTTGACCATGCTTTTATCCGAATAATTAAATAATCTGGCATGAGCGCCAAAAGGCCTAGCATTTAAGTGAGGAAGTTGCCTTCCATAGGCTGCACCAATATCAGATTGCTTAAAGTTACTTATTATACTTGTTAGTGTTTCGGAGTTTGTTAAAATTGCATCTTGTGTTAAATAAACCACAATGTCACAATCAGTAACCAATTTTACACCCATTTGTCGTGTTGCACCATGATTATATTCTTCTTTGCTAATTAAAACTATTTCCCAGTTATATTTTTTAGCAATATTAACAGTATCATCATCAGACCCAGAGTCTATAACAATTTTCCTATTTGGTTTTAAAATTTGATCATCTACAGATGCCAATAATCTCTCAAAAGTATGGCCCCCATTTAAAGTTGGTATAACAACTGCAAATCTATACATAATCAAAACCTCACTTGGGGTTAGCTTTTTGTTTTATGTAGTTAGTGGAAATAAGAGAATTTTTAAATATATCTCTCCAATACTTCTTGTACCTGCTGAGCCGTATGCATCCAGTTAAAACGTTTCTTAATCTTTTCAGATTGACTCAATTTCTCATTAAGCGACAACCTCGTTTGTAATGCTTCGACTATTCCGCGTGAAATACTTTCAATATCCGTTGGATTAACCAAAACCGCCAAACCCTGACAGGTTTCTAACATGGCTGAAGTGTTAGAAGTAACAACGCGTGCCCCACATGCCAGTGCCTCAACCGGCGGAAGGCCAAAGCCTTCCACAAAAGGCACATAAACAAATACCTCAGCTGTCGCATACAGAGCTGGTAAATCTTCATCTGAAACATAGCCCAATAACTTTAATCCTTTTTCTTTAATAAACTCTATCTCGTATTTTCCAAATACTTGTCTTGCCCCTAACCCACCCGCAATAACCAAAGGTTTGCGATATTCAACCGGCATCATCAACCAAGCTTTCACCAAACCATCCAAATTCTTTCGTGGCTCAAGTGAACCCAGCGTTAGTATAAATTTATCTGGTAGATCATACTTTTGGCGCACTGCTTGTAGAGCCTTGGCATCTACCGGCTTGAAATCATTATCTATCCCATTATAAACAACTTGTACCTTTTGTGACGGTACTCCAAGCACCTCAACTATCCGTCTCTTTGAATATTCAGAGACAGTAAGAATTTTTCGCACCCGTTGCGCTAAACGTGGTAATAAAAATGAATACCAGTGATGAAAATTCCTCCCTACCCAATGCGGATATTCAATTGAGAATACATCGTGAATTGTTAAAACCTGATTTCTTACCAACAATGGTCCAACATTACATAAATTTACCAATAAACCATTATGAGCGTACAGGGGTAACTCTAACTGTTCCCAAAGATGTCCTTTAAGACAACCAACGTATTTAAGTGGGATCCATTTAAGATGAAGTTCATTTTTAATATTTCGAGGAGCAAGCAAAACAAAAGAGTAGTGATTTATATTTACTTCTCCCTTATCCATTAACGCATCTAATGATTTAACTAATTCAATAGCATAACGCTGCACACCAGTAATTGTTTGAGTGAGAAAGCGCGCGTTAATATAAATTTTTTTCATAGGGATGATCTCCTATATATCTAAACAAATACTTAAATAGATGTATTCCCGCCACAATCAACCAACAACTCAAAATAATAAAAGTTGGGTTGTTATGATGTTCTTCAAAAAAGAACAAACCTAAAAGATGTAAAGCTAAAATGCTTTCAATAAACCATGAATTTCTTAACCGAAAAACTAGAAGGGCAGATAAATATACCATAAAAACTAATAATAATGCAGAAACCAAAATACCAAATAACATGGCTGTATGAGTAAAAGCATTGTGAGTCGCGGCTATACTTGAATGTTGAATTAGTTGTTGCTCTGCACTCTCAACACCTAGCCCTAATGGATACTCAAGAGCCAAAGCTAATGAAACCTTTGTAGATAAAAATCTTTCGCTAGAATTAACAGACAAATTTCGTTCATCCAACCAGCGATTCCATCCACCCGGTGGTCCAATAAAACTTAAAACTAGTGAACCACAGATAAAAAGCATAGCAACTAACTTTAATGTGCGTTTCCATTTAAAATTGAGCATCAATACCGTTAAAATGCACACCAGTGATACCAAAACAGCTGATCTTGTAGAAGTAAAAACTCCTCCCAGGAACAGAATTGCTAAACTTATAAATAACACCCATAATCTTTTACGTTCTATAAAAACCATATAAAGACTTAATGGAATAATTATACTAACAACCGCTATTCCTCCATTCGGATGACCGTGCATTCCTGGCGTTCGAAATTGACCATATATGGAAGAATGAGCCGAATCCTGTGCAGCCAAACCAATGTTTTGAAGAACCTCAGCATATCCTAAATATTGTAATCCCATAACTATTAAATTAAAGACTGCTCCCCACCACATTCCCCATAATAAATATTGACGCGTCCCAGGTTTGTATGTAAGGGAGTATAAAGCATATGCCCAAGGTAAAGCAAGAAGCCAACGAACACTTAATACAGTTGTAGCAAAATCCCCTATACCTACGGAGTATAATCCCCACAGGATAAATGGTATTGCTAATGCTCCCATGATACACAAAACTAATGGCTTTAAGCCTTTAGTAAGAAAAACCCATATCAACCAAACTCCTAATAAAAAACCCAAAACATCCGTTGCACGTGGTGTCTTTTCTAACCAGGGAATAAGGTAAAAATTCGCCAACAGCAGGAAGCCAAGCCCAAAGCTAGAAATACATCTTATCTTATCTTTAGATATAATTACCCGTATCATTAGCAATCCTTCTCAAGAGATTCAAAATAAACTTGCAAATATTGCTTAATTATCCTTTCCGGCGTAAATTCCTCGGCCTTCTTTAAACATGCTTCACGCATGTTATACACCAAATCTGGATTATTCACTAATTTAACAATTATTTTTAAGAATTCTTCAGGCCTATCGGGGTCAAAAAGAAATCCTGTCCGCCCCTCCTCGATTAATTCAGGAATCCCTCCGCGATTAGAACCAACTACCGGTATGCCATATGAATAAGCTTCAAAGATAGTTCTAGGTAGCGGTTCGTGCCAAAGAGAAGGAACAAAAAGTACATCAATTTGAGAAAAAAAATTTTCCGGCTGAACAAAACCTAAAAAGCAAACATTACTTGTACTTTGTTTTTTTAAATAGTTTTCGTATTCCGGATTGCCTCGCCCCGCTACGTCTAAAGTAAAATTTTCGATATTACTATTCATAATAGCTTTGAGTATAAATTCTACACCCTTAGCCTGATTAAGTTGACCAATGTACCCAAATCTCATTGGCTTATGTTTCCGAGATATTACAGGTACGCTATTACTTTTATAAGCATTAAATACGACCCTTTGTTTTGCTGAAGGGAAAAGACCTTGTAATATATGTTTTTCAAGTATGAATTTGCTGTTCCCGACTACTACATTTACCAAATTAGAATAATAACCTCTCGGTTTAGAATAAATGCGGCAGATTCCACACTGCTTCTCACAATTACTATTATGCTTAAACATATTCGAAGCAGGGCAAAGTAAGTAATAATCCCTGATTGTATGTACCAGGGACAGCCCCCTTCTTTTAACTACGGGCCACACTGTAACGGAAAAGCCCGCCAAATTATTGGTGTGCACCACGTCCGGCCTTTCTTTCTCGATAATCTTATCAACTTCCTTGGCCATAAAGGGATTATAAGAGTCAATCAAATGCCAAAATGGTTTTAATAAAGCCGGGTTTTGTTTATCCCTGAAAGGCCAGTAAAAATTTTTTAGCCCAACATAGTATACTTTAACTCCATTGACTTCACCGGTTTGCACTCCTGTCCCCGGCATTGTGCTTATAACCACTGAATTATGGCTCTCATGCACTAAAGCCTCAGCTAAAAATTGTACCGAACGTTCAGCACCGCCAACAATGTTAGGATAGTATAGCGTATTAATAAATAGCACTTTCATATAGAAAATCCTCGACAAAAATTTTAACAATAAATTATAGGCCATATATAAACCTACTAAAGCAACACCTAAAATTAGGGGAAACAATAAATAACAGATAAACCCCAAAAGATTTACATTTTATTGTTTACTGTTAAATTTTAATACTAGCCACCCATTCCCAATTATTTATTACCCAATCTACCGTATTCTTAATACCTTCTTCCAAGCTTATCATTGGTTCCCATCCCAAAACCAGCCGTGCTTTACTAATATCCGCCCAAGTAGCGGACATATCAGCCTTGTGAAACTCTTTGTACTTGAACCGGGCCTTATTGCCCGTATATTTTTCAATTAGTTGGATCATTCTAGAAAGACGATCGGGATTGCTATTTCCAAGGTTAATTACTTTATAGCCCATAGGTTTTAAGGCATTAATGGTTCCTCTAGCAATATCATCTATATAAGTAAAATCTCTGCTCTGACTGCCATCGCCGTAAATTTCTAAAGGACTTCCTTCCATAATCCACTTAATAAACCTAAAATAACTCATATCCGGCCTTCCCGCAGGGCCGTATACCGTAAAGTAGCGCAATACCGTTACGTCAAGGCCATATAGATAATGATAAGTATATGCCATGGCTTCGGCTGATTTTTTAGAAGCAGCATAGGGAGAAATGGGAGTATTAACAGGTAAATCTTCATAGAAAGGTGTTTCCTGCCCGGCGTAAAGGGATGAAGTTGAAGCCAAAATAAATTTGGGCACTTTGTATTCCCTGCATAATTCTAATATATTGAGGCACCCAGCCGCATTGGTTGAAAAATAAATGTGAGGGTTCTCCAAACTATAACGAACACCGGCCCGAGCTGCCTCATTTATTACCGCATCAAGGCAATGTAACTGGTATATTATTTTTAAAGCTTCAACGTTTTCAATATCAACCTGATAAAATTTAAAGTTAGTATATTTCTTGAGATTGTCTAAGCGCCACAATTTAAGCCTTACATCATAATATTCGTTAAGATTATCTATTCCTATTACATTGTAGCCCTGGGTAAGAAGCAGTTCCGAAACCTTACTACCTATAAACCCTGCTGCTCCGGTAACCAATATTGTGTTCATAAGCACCATCCATTCCTTGTTAATTAAAGTAATTAACGTCCAACACCAATATAATTAAACCCTGCTTCGGTTAGCAACTGCCTGTCTAATACATTTCGTCCATCTACTATTACTTTCTGCCTCATTAATTTCCCCAGTTGGTTATATGGTAAACTTAAAAATTCCTTCCACTCGGTTACTAGCACTAAAGCGTCCGATCCGTGTGCAAGCTCCTCTGCACTGTTTGCATATAACATATCCAACTCCGGGTGACTTTTGCGGCAGTTTTCCATGGCCACCGGGTCATATGCCTTCACATGAGCACCCATTTCAATCAGTCGCTTGGCCACGGTAATGGAAGGAGCATCACGCAGGTCATCTGTGCCTGGCTTGAAAGAGAGTCCTAAAAGCCCCACTGTACTACCACGGAGAACCTTAAGAGCAGACTGTAGCTTTCTAATAATTTCTTCCCTTTGGCGTAAGTTAACCTGGATTGTGGCGCTACTCAAAGGCATATCATAATCATACTGGCCGGCAGTATGGATTAAAGCCTGCACGTCCTTACCAAAACAACTACCGCCCCACCCAATACCAGCGTTAAGATATTGCACTCCGATCCGCTTATCCAACCCAATACCTCGAGCTACTTCTAAAATATCAGCACCCACCCTTTCAGCAAGCCCGGCTATTTCATTAATATAAGATATTTTCATGGCCAGGAATGTATTTGCGGCGTACTTTATAAGTTCCGCACTGGTCGGGGTGGTAGTAATGAAAGCCGGAAGATTATAACTGTCCGGTCTAGGCAAAAATTCGGGTGGAATAAAAGTTTGTTCCAGAATGGGGGCATACATTTCTCGCAAAATATTAATAGCCTCACCTTGATTAGCCCCAACTACAATACGGTCAGGATAGAAAGTATCATAGAGGGCAACGCCTTCCCGTAAAAACTCGGGATTTGATGCAACTGTTACAGGTATATTAATCCCGCGGCTTTTTAGATAATAACTTACCACTGATTCCACACGCCGGGCCGAACCTATAGGTACGGTAGATTTATTCACAATAATAGGTAATCCGTCTCCTGATAAACGCTGTCCTAATTCTCGAGCTACCGCTTCTACATAGGATGTATCGGCTTCCCCGTTATCTTTACGCGGCGTGCCTACAGCAATAATTATCACTTCAGTAGTAAGGTTGAAAGAATCCCAGCGACCGAATGAAATACGGTCGCGTAATTGCCCTAATAGTTCCGCTACGCCCATTTCATGCATGGGAACAATGCCATTTTGTAAAGCTTGAACACGCTCCTGGTTTTGATCTATGCAATGTACCCGGTGGCCTATGTATGCAAGAGCTACGGATGTAGTAAGACCAACGTAGCCGCATCCTATGACTGTTATTTGCAAAATTTTCATCCTCTCAAGAAGCTATATCAATTTTTATAATTAAATCCCCAATCGTTTCGCTTTCCTAACTTACCAAATAAGCCATCTTTTACGCTTATGTAATATACTAATAATATCTTTGCAAATTGGTTTTTGGGGGAAATTATAACTCCGAAAATAGAAACTAAAGATACCCAAAAAGAATAAATAAACGTATTTAAGTAATAAATAAAAAGATTATTTACAACATTATTTTTTTCAAAATAAATCCTATTTCTAATACTATAATAGATTCTAAACATATTATTTTCATTGATTTTTTTTATAAATTGAGGAATAAAGCTTAATTTGTTTCCTCGTTCTATGTGCCAGGATTTATCTATATCTATTATTTTACTGGAAGGTATTAACGCAATTCTTCCTCCTAATTGGGTAATTCTGTATGTAAAGTCATGATCGTCACTGTACAGATAAAAATTCTCATCAGGATATCCAATATAATCAATTATATTCTTATGGAGAAATAATCCACCATAAGGGGCATAAGGAACATCAACATTTTTTAAATTAATATTAGCAAGCTGTACTTGTTTAACGTTACTTTTTTGAAAAGAAACAGCTATTTTGTTAATTAGCTTGCTAGGTATATCTACAAGATGAAAACCTAAAAAACTGTTCTGTTTTCCGAAGTATTTTTTTACACTTCCACCTTCTGCCACCTTAACATACTGCTTTCGATCTAACCTTAAAGATAATAGAGCGGTTATAGTATTTAAACTGTTTACATGTAAGGCATCCCACGCACAAATCAACTCTTCAAGCGCATTATCTTCAGGCATATTGTCGTCGTCTAAAAGCCAAACATAATCACACGCAATTTTGCACGCTTCCTTTATACCTATTTTATAACCTTTAGCAGAACCAGTGTTCTCATTTAAATATATAATACTTATTTTGGAGTTAAACCGAGCTAGATTGCTTAGAAATTCGCCGGTTTTTTTATCAGCAGCATTATCTACAATAATGATTTTGTTAAGTGGGTACGTTTGCCTCATCAACGAATCTATAACTTGCTCAAGTAAGTATTTCCTCTCGCCATATGTTAGAATTACAGCACAAACTTTATAAAATGGCTTCATAATAACTCACCTATTTTCAGCTTTAAAAAAATGAGCACCTTAACGCCCTCGTGCAGCAACAAAAGCTTGGAGACCAATGGAATTTCATTCTTAAGCATTAATTAACTTATTTTTTATCTATATATGAGGTAAGGTTATAATATACTTCTACGAAACCATTAGCAAATTCATTGATGTTATTCATTAACTGACATCTCTTTTTGCCTTCTGAAATTGCTCGCGAAGCACTCCTTCTAAACAATCTGTAGACCTGTCCCATTTAAAAATAATGCAACCCCGGGCAAGACCCACTTTACCTTAAAACCTCGCTCCATACCAATTAAAGTTTCCATTTAACAGATTTACATCCCGTAACATTATTACTTAATTTTTCACTTACACGCGTCAGAGTCAAGATTAACTAACAAATCAACCAAACTCTCCGTTAGTGGTATACCAGTTCTCTGTTCTATCCAGGCCCACTGGCCGTTTGGGTTCAGTTCAAGAAAATAATACTTACCGTCCCTGGAGAGAACCAAGTCAATAGCCGCAAATTGGATACCATAAAACTTTACAAGTTGCAAACATTTTGTTTTTATTTCAACAGGGAGGTCATGGACCCGGTGTTCCAGCTTCACATCCTGAGGTTTTCTCCAATCAATTACAGCTTCCGGGTTACTTTGAGAATGGATTTCCACCGGAAAAACTTTTTCACCGATAACGGTTACCCTGATGTCATATTTTTTAGGGATGCACGCCTGGAAAATAGAAGGGGCAAACTTCAGGCCGTCCAATTTTTCCAAATGCTCAACCGAGACTTTACTTGTATAAATAACATAATCTTTCACATCTCCCCGTACAAGCCCCGACCGTACCGGCTTGACCACCATTTCCCCCTTCAATTCTTCAAAAAAACGTTTTACTTCCGACGGGTTGTTGGATACCAGGGTATCTGGAATTTTCAACCCGATTTGTTGCGCAACAGCCAACTGTCTAATCTTGCTCCTCGCTTTTTCCAAATTATAGGGGTGGCTGACCCAGAAGCAGTCGATATTTTCCCACAGTCCACGGAGAAAATACCAAGATTCCATTCTACAAAAACGCTCAAATTCGTTATTAATATTTTCGCCCGGAACTGCCCGTTTTGGCCTTCTATACCAGATGCTTTTAACCCCTTTTAGATCAATGATATTCTTTCCGTCGTCAATATAACCGTTTACCAAGCTGTTGCGGCACGAAATCCCGGCCTTTATTTTATAAGGGAAATCCTCGGTATTAAACCTGAAATAGGGTATATTTCGCTTTTGCAATTCCAACACAACAAAATCGGCAGTAAGATCCTCCTTGTTGGTTAGGAGCAAAATTAAATCCCTACCGGTATAAGTCATCGAAACCTTCATCGTCGTCTTCTCTTTCAACAAATGTTTTAGTTAACAGCTCGGCCTCCGCCGTATCGGTGAGGATAAATATTTTTTCTGGGTCATCGCTGTTAACATTAACTTCTTTGGCTTCCGAATAAGAAAAAAAACAGTGTTTTTTTTGCAGTGCTTCCGCAAACTGGCCAATAAATACGTTCATGCCAAGTGCCTCCCTAAAAATAATCGTCGTCATCTTCCCGTTCAACTTTTGTTTTCGTCAGAAAATCGAAAGCATCATCGTCATCTTCCCTTTGAACTTCTGTTTTTGTCAACAATTCATTGCACGGATAATTGACTGAAATAATTGGTTGATTATCACCTGTTACCGAAATATCTTTCCCATAATCATATTTAAGATTTATGCACTCCTGCTCCACCGGCGACGCAAACATGGCGATAAACGGGCGCGGCATGTTACCCCCTTCATTTTAAATTTAAACTAATTGAGCAAAAGCCTTCTGGGCAATGAAAAATATTCCTATAACTCCAATGCAGATAACAGCCCGCATAAAATTTTCCTGCGCCAGAGCCACCAAATCCGTTTTTTCATTGGTCACCCTGCGATTATGAGAATAATTGGCCACATACATTACAGCCAACCTTTTCAAATATTGGCTTTGGTTAATACCGGAATCCGGTAAAACTATTCTTCTGTCTATGGCACGGTATCCCCGACGCGACAGGCACCGTGCTGAAAGATAAATGGTTCTCAAGAAATAAACCTGTGTGGCTATATATAATGTCAAGATCATGATTGAAAACCAGCAATCATTTTTAAAAAAACTTTTATCAACTACAATTTGAGCCAACCAAATAAGCAGTGTTGCTGCAAATCCGGATGTTCCTAAAAAGGTTGCTCCCTTTCCTTCTACGGTTTGTAAGCGCTCTTTTTCTTCCAGGTATAGTTTTTCAGCCATGGAAGCAAATTGATTAAGCAATGGAACATCTTGTATATTTTCAATTTCCTGCAACATCCTTTTTTCGCAGGTATAAATAGTTGTATCCGGTTTGACTTCACCTTCGAGAAAAGGCCAAAACAGTTGTCCAATATTTTTAATTATCCTGGTTAGCTTCGGCATGAACTTACCTCGTTATACCATAAAAAACCAAGCACCGTGAGCCAGTTAACTAACCTACTTCATTTTACCTTTCGCCGCAAGGAATACTATATTTGTCGCGTATCTCTTGTTCAATTTCCTTACGACCCGCTTGCTGTTTATGCGGGGTATAATAAACTGCGCATCTTAAGGTATTTAAACAATTTTCACTCCAGCAACCCGCGCGGTCATGATTCTCCACCCTGGTTTTCACTTCCGAAGATTCCCCGACATCAATCAAGGAATAAGTGTTTGCATCGCCCGTAGTACACAAAATTGCATAAACGCCCGACCTGTCCTCCAAGCTGTTCGTTGATGAATACGGTCCTTCAAACGTATACCCACCAACCTTTATAGACATATTTTAACTCCTTCCGGCCTGTGCTACGGCTCACGGCACTCCCGCATAAGTATGCCAACCTGATAAATAATAAATAATAGAGTTATTCTATTTCGTTTTCCACTAAAGGTTTAACCGTTTTTCAATAAAAGCTTTACCTTGTTTCATTTTCTCCCGCCAGGGGTTTTAACTGCCTGTCGATAAAATCCTTCGGCGTCCACCCTTTGCCAAGGCCATCTAAAATATAAACATCAAGCAAATCAAGTGTAATACCCGCAGCTTAGACTTATAGCGTCTATACCCTATCTCCACCGCTTCTTTATTCAAGTCACTGGGAACCGCTTTATATGCTTTAATTGCTTTTCGCACCAGGGCTCGCCGATTTCGCCTGGGAAGCGGCCTGGCCAACCACTTGAGGCCCTCCGTAGCTGAAGCCTCCGGGTCACAATGAACGCTGGAATTCAACTGGCCGGTTTGCAGGGGTAAGGTACCATTAATATCATCCACAGCGTATGTAATTATATCATCACGCAGGACGAATTCTATCGCACCTTGTTCCAGCAGTGCTTCAACACCTTTTGGACCAAACCAGTTAATCAGCATGGTTAAAGGAATGTTTTTCACCATACACGCTGAACGCAACGCCCTCGTGTAGCATCAAAAATTCTCCGACCATGGCGGAAAGCGAGTCATGTTCGGCTTCAAAATTCATAACATACTCCACAAGGCACTCATTACCCTTAACCAAATACTTCCTGGCAAAGTTATTCAATTTTTTATCAAAGATGATATTGCGGCATATATCTTCAGCCGCAATGTACTTTCTTTTCATATCGATATGCGGTATCAATAACCGAATAATTTTAGGCGATCCGCCACTTGTGCAGCAAAAGTTTGTAATTCAGGTTTGTCCTTATAAGCGTATGCCCGGCCTTTTTTCACCTTCCCGGAAACTTGACGGATGATTTCATCATTGATTTCAAGCTCGCAAAACTTACAAATATATTTTAATGAAGTATAAGGATCAGCAAGAAAATCTTCATACTTTATTTCTATGGCGTTACTCCCCAGAGACCTGACGTGGGATTGAGCCTCCCGCAAGTAATCTGTCCATAATGAAAAACCACCGCTTAAATTAACACAACGTAGCGAATGAGTAAAGCCACCTTTCTTTGGACGCACCCAGTAGAGCAACTTTCGCCTTAAGTACAATGCTTTTGAGTTTACTAGTATTTTTTCTGCCCGTACCTTTAAGCTATTTGCCACGTCAACACCATTACGATAAATATGAATAACCTTTGCATCGGGAAAGAGATCAAGCCAGATAGGGAGCGTGTAAGTATTGCGCGGGTCTTTCCAGCCCCAGGGAATGTCTAGATTGGCCGGTGTACGGTATCGCAGGTATTTGCCCCAACCCAGGTAACTGACCACCCGGGGAGTTTTCATCATATAACGAATATAATCCATCATGAGGGCGCGGACCTGGGTATTATTTAAAAGATGCTTTATAGGCTCTGGGTGATCCCAGGCACCACCACTTTGCCTTAGCAACCAATCATTTAACCTTAGGAAAAACAGAGCTTCGTGGTTACTTTCTTTCTCCTTACCCATAAATAGCCCCAGCTCTTCCAGCATGCGGGTAAGCATGCTGGTACCGGAACGGTGCATACCTATGATTATTATTGGTAGCCTATTTATATTATTTTGCACGTATATAAGCCCCTTTCGGTATTGGCAGTGTAATAATCGAAAGTTTCCAGTAAACAAGTCCGGCTGAAACCAGATTCATTATTGCAAGACTGACAGCGGTTGCTATAGCTGCACCTGTAATACCATATTTGGGCACTAGTAATGTATTAAGTATAATGTTAAGAATCGCTGAACCGATGATATTATTTCGCATCAACTTTTCATAGCCGGTCATCATTAATAGATATCCAACCGATCCCGTTGCAACATTAACAAATTGCCCAAGCGCCAGAATAATAAGGACATTACTACCGCTTATAAAGCCTGGTCCGAAAATCCCAAGTATAAACTTGGGACTCAAAATAAACAACAATAAAATAGGTAAAGCAAGAACAGTCATTAATGCAGTTGAATTTCGGGCAACAATACCTAAAGCCTCCAGTTCTCCTTTCGCGTATAAAGCCGCAAACTTCGGCGCAACGATACTGTTAACAGCAAAAAGAATAAAACTGGTCAGCATGGCGGCACGCATGGCAATATTATAAATGCCAACCGATTTGCTGTCGATCCAAAAGCCAAGCATAATCGTGTCGGTCCAACTCATGATCAAGTTCATGGAAGCCACCAGTAACAACGGCATACTGGTTGCTAATAACAAGCGGGTATCGAAGGTACCGCGGACGCCCCTGAGTTTGGGAGTGGCCCGCCGCCATAAAGCTACGCTCAATAAAAGCACAATAGTTGTAGCACAAACATATGCCGTTACCGCCCCGGTAACCTGGAAGGGACCGCCTAGGAATGCAAGAAGTGATATACTAATTAAAGGAACACCAACACCCTGCACCAGCATAGCATCTCGTATTCTTTTTAAACCTTTCAGTAATTCCGCGTGCAGGGTCAGCAAACTTATGGGCAAGATGGCCAAAGCCATTAACCTTATTGGCTTCACTAAAGCTGGTTCAGAAAAAATGCCCTTGGCAACCCAACTTGCACTGCTACCAACAATAATGGTAGCAACTAAAGAGGCAATAACTGCTATAAATATTCCCTTACGGTAAACACCGGATACCTTTTCCCATTTTTCTTGAACAGCATTAGTAGCGGTAAACCTAAGCAATGCATTATCCAAACCCATGCGGCCAACTACCGTGGCAATGGTAATCACGGTAAAAGCTAAATAGTATAAACCCGCCCTTTCAGCTCCAAGCAATCTGGCAAGTAATACATTAAAAGCAAAACCCAATCCCGCTCCCAGAACCTTGAATGTAAAAGCTACGAAGGCACCGCTTAAAACTTCTTTCATATGCCAGTCCAAACCGAAAAACGCGGAAATACGGTTAAATATCAGGGCAAGAATGCGCATGGTTTAACAACCTCATAATCATCTCATGTTCTCCTTCATCCATGAGATCATTTTTTACCCGATAATTTTATCACGCATATCTTTATGATTCCTCAATAGCGATTTTTAACAATAACTCCCAATCGGGCATTGCAACACCAAAAGTTTCTTTCAACTTTAAGTTAGACAACACCGAATACGCCGGCCTGCGGGCGGGTGCCGGGTAATCCGCGGACGGAATCGGACTGACCTGCAAGGAGTAAGGAGTGAGGCGTGAGGCGTATTTTATAATTTCTTTTGTAAAGCCGTACCAGCTCGTATGCCCGCCTGCGCTTAAATGATAAATACCGCTTACGTCCGTAAGGAGTGAGGGGTAAGGCATAAGGGGTGAATAAACCCGAGCCAGTATTTGGGCCGTTGCTTCGGCAACCATGCGGCTCCAGGTGGGGGAGCCGATCTGGTCGTCTACAACGCGTAATTCCTCGCGCTCCCACGCCAGCCGCAGGATTGTTAGCAAAAAGTTTTTCCCCCGCATGCCGTAAACCCAACTGGTGCGCAAAATCAGGTACGGTACCCCCACCGCCTTGATAGCCTGCTCCCCCGCCAGCTTGGTTTTGCCATAGACGTTTAATGGTTCCGGCTCATCTTCCTCGGTGTAAGGGCTATTTTTTTGACCATTGAAAACATAATCGGTGGAATAATGAACGATAGCGGCATCAATAAGTTTAGCTTCTTCCGCCAAAATGCCGGGGGCGATGCCGTTGACGGACATAGCCAGTTCCGGCTCTTCCTCCGCTTTGTCTACAGCGGTGTAAGCAGCAGCGTTGACAATAATATCCGGTTTAATTTCCCTCACTCGCTCCCGGATTTGACCGGGGTCGGCAAGGTCTAAATCTTGCCTGCCCAAAGCTATCACTTGGCCCAACGGGGCAAGGGTGCGCTGCAGTTCCCAGCCAACCTGCCCGTTTTTACCGGTTAGCATTATTTTAAGTGAGAGGTGAGGTGTTAGGCGTAAAGAGGAATTCATTTGATTACACTCCCGAATTGAGGAAGCTTTTCCCCGGGTATATCTTTCAACTGTTGATAACCCCGGTCTTTTTCCGAAAGGATGGGATTATCTATTGGCCAATCGATACCGATGTCAGGGTCGTTCCAAATGATGCCGCCTTCGGCGGCAGGGTTATAAATATCTGTACACTTATATGCAAACAGGGCGGTTTCGCTGGTAACACAGAAACCGTGTGCAAACCCTTCGGGTATGTATAGCTGGCGTTTGTTTTCGCTGGAGAGGGTGACGCCGACCCACTGGCCGAAAGTTGGTGAACCGGCGCGGATATCCACCGCCACGTCAAATACCTCTCCCTGCAGGACAAATACAAGTTTGCCCTGCGCGTTGGGATTTTGGAAATGCAGGCCTCGCAAAACCCCCCTGGTTGAAAAGGAAAGGTTGTCCTGAACAAAGTTGCCGGGCAACCCGGCTTGCGCATAGCGGGCCTGCTGCCAGGTTTCCATGAAATAACCCCGGGCGTCGCCAAATACGTCAGGTTCTATTATTAATACACCGGGCAGTTTAGTTTCTAGCACATTCATATAGTTCTACCGTCCCGGGCCAAATTCAGGAGATACTGGCCATAGCCGTTCTTTTTCAGCGGTTCGGCCAGTTTAACCACCTGTTCGGCACTGATAAATCCCATGCGGTAGGCAATTTCCTCCGGACAGGATATTTTAAGACCCTGCCTCTGCTCGATGGTTTCAATAAATTTGGCCGCCTGCAGGAGAGTTTCATGGGTGCCGGTATCCAGCCAGGCATAACCTCGACTGAGTTTTTCCACCCGCAATTGACCCTGCTGCAGGTAAAGCTTGTTAATGTCGGTTATCTCCAGTTCGCCCCGGGGTGACGGCTTTAAGCCGGCGGCCATGTCAACAACCTGGTTGTCGTAAAAGTAAAGTCCGGTGACGGCATAGTTGGATTTGGGCCGGGCCGGTTTTTCTTCTATACTTACCGCCCGGCCTTCGGCGTCGAATTCCACCACGCCGTAACGTTCCGGGTCCCTGACCCAGTAGCCGAAAACGGTGGCGCCCTGCTCTTGAGCCGCAGCATTCCTTAATTTACCGGTCAGGCCGTGCCCGTAATAGATGTTATCCCCCAAAATAAGCGCACAACCATCCTTGCCGATAAAATCCCGCCCGATGATGAAAGCCTGGGCCAGCCCGTCCGGGCTGGGCTGCACCGCGTACTGTATATTGATCCCCCACTGGCTACCGTCCCGGAGCAATTCAGCAAAAAGATGACTGTCCTGCGGGGTGGTAATAACCAGTATTTCCGTAATTCCCGCCAGCATCAGAATGCTCAGGGGGTAGTAGATCATAGGTTTATCGTAAACCGGCATAAGCTGCTTGCTTACCACCCTGGTGAGAGGGTAAAGGCGGGTGCCGGAACCACCGGCAAGGATGATGCCTTTTTTAATCATTATTTTCCTCCCTGAAAAGAGAGCTTGTTACCAAGCCCCAGGCGTTCACCGCGATAGCTACCGTCCAACACTCGTCGCCACCATTCCTGATTGTTCAGATACCACTGTACTGTTTTATGTAGACCGGTTTCAAAAGTCTCAACGGGCATCCAGCTCAGTTCTCGCTTTATTTTACTTGCATCGATGGCATAGCGCCGGTCGTGGCCGGGGCGATCCTTTACGAACTTAATTAGCTTGCGGTAGCTATTGCCATCTTTACGCGGGAGCACTTCGTCCAGCAAGTCACACAAGGTATGAACCACATCAAGATTGGTCTTTTCGTTATTGCCGCCAATGTTATATACTTCTCCGGGCTGACCTTTGTCCAAAACGGTCAGGAGAGCCCGGCAGTGGTCCTCAACATAGAGCCAATCCCGTACATTTTGCCCGTCACCGTAAACCGGAAGCGGTTTGTTGTCAAGGGCATTCAAAATCATTAAAGGGATAAGTTTCTCCGGAAACTGGTATGGACCGTAGTTGTTAGAGCAATTTGTTGTTAACACCGGCAAACCGTATGTATGATGGTAAGCACGCACCAGGTGATCCGAGGATGCCTTGGATGCCGAATATGGTGAATTCGGGGCGTAAGGACTTTCTTCTGTGAAATACCCTTCGGGACCAAGGG
Organism: Desulfoscipio geothermicus DSM 3669; assembly: GCF_900115975.1. Taxonomy (GTDB): domain Bacteria; phylum Bacillota; class Desulfotomaculia; order Desulfotomaculales; family Desulfallaceae; genus Desulfoscipio; species Desulfoscipio geothermicus. The sequence continues at coordinate 26,831 of NZ_FOYM01000030.1, read as the reverse complement.
AGCCGTAAACCTCGTCTGTTGAAACGTGTAAAAAACGGAAGCTTTCTTTTTCTGCGCCGTTTAGCTGACTCCAATATGCTCTAGCTGCTTCCAGCAGTTCGAATGTGCCTACAATATTTGTATGTATAAAATCCGCTGGCCCGTCAATGGAGCGGTCCACATGAGATTCTGCAGCGAGATTGACTACAGCATTTGGGCAGTATTCACATAATAACTGTTTAACTAAATTCCTATCACCAATGCTTCCTTGTACAAATATATGATCTGGGCTATCCATAACATCAGCCATCGATTCCAGGTTTCCCGCGTATGTAAGTTTATCAAGATTAATAATTTTGATTTTACCCCGTTCAAGAGTGTGTCTAACAAAGTTGCTGCCGATAAAACCGGCTCCGCCGGTAACCAGTATCGTATTCATAACCTGCTAGTTTCCTTTCCTGATTCACGTTAATCTTTTTTAATTGTTTTTAAATAGCTTATAATTCGCTCCACTGCATCTTCAACATTACTTTTATGAGTGTCAACGATAATTTCCGGCTGTTCTGGTTCTTCATAAGGCGCAGTTATACCGGTAAAGTTACTAATTTTCCCGCTCCGGGCTTTGCGGTACAGCCCTTTGGGATCCCTGCGCTCGCACTCATGCAGGGGGCATTTTACGTAGACTTCGATAAATTCCCCCGGCTTAAACAATCGCCGGGCCATTTCCCGATCCGCCCTGTAGGGGGAAATAAACGCCGTTATGACCACGATGCCAGCATCTACAAACAGCTTGGCCACTTCGGCAATACGCCGGATGTTTTCTTTGCGGTCTTCCTCGGAAAAACCCAGGTCTTTGCACAGCCCCTGGCGGACGTTGTCTCCATCAAGGAGATATGTGCGAATGCCCATTTCATGAAGCTTGCATTCCAAAGCGTTGGAGAGGGTGGATTTACCCGAGGCAGACAGCCCAGTGAACCATACGACAAAGCTTTTGTGTTTGTTTAACTGCTGCCTGTGTTCCTTTGTAATTGAATATTGTTGCCAGACAACATTATTTACCGCTTTTTCCAATCAAAAACATCCCCTTGTTATTAGCTATCCTACAAACCCAATCTTGATTAATATCAAACAAACCTCACAGATTTATCAAACTGTAACTTTATTCTTTCTCAGTTAATTGCTTAACCTCTCTACGAGATTGATGCAGCCTGCCTGAGATTATTTACATATTCATATGGTAGCTTAATCTTCCCCAATAATATTTCTTCATTTTTATCACCGTGACAGTCGGATCCACCGGTTATCAACAACTTCATTTCACAGGCTATGTTATGGTAAAAATTTGTATCATTCGAAGTATGCTTGGTATGATAAACCTCTATGCCGCGAAGTCCCTCTGCAACAAAATATTCAATATCGTTCCTTTTTAAACGACTCGTCTTCCTGAAAAAGCCCGGGTGAGCCAGTACAGGTATGCCCCCTGCATTTGTTATAATTTTTATTGCTTCAGCTGGTGTTATTTCATAACGTTCCACATAAGCTTTACCGTTTCTGCCTATATAATCGCTGGTAAAAGCTTCACTTATAGCCGAAATATGTCCTTTCTTCAGTAACACTCTAGCAATATGAGGGCGACCAATACTGTTCATATCGCTACCTTCTCTTAAAACGTCTTCCCAGGTAATCTCGATACCTAAGTTTTGTAACTTTTTCACCATGCCTTGAGCGCGTTCAATTCGTGCTTGGGCTATCCTGGATAAACATTGTAAAAACTGCCCGTCATCAATGTTAACATAATAGCCCAATATATGTACTTCGCCCCCATCATATAACGTTGACATCTCCACTGCTGGTATAACCTTAAGACCCCCATATGACCCTGTTTTAAGAGCCTCTTTCACTCCGCCAACCGTATCATGATCTGCCAAAGCTATACAAGAAAAGCCCTTTTGCTTAGCCAGTTTAACTATATCCGATGGAGTAAATATACCGTCAGAAGCGGTAGAATGAATATGAAGGTCTGCATACTTTTCCAAATCCAATTCCTCTTTCAAATAATTTTAATAAGCACCCTTGCGGGCTAAAACAACATTTATAGTGCGAATAAGCAACGTAATGTCCAACCACAGAGACCAATTGCGCACGTACCAGGTATCAATTTGCACCCTTGTTTTGTAATCAATATCGCTTCTTCCGCTTACCTGCCACAAACCGGTAATTCCTGGCGGCACCTGGTAATAATAATTTATCCTCGAACCGTACTTGATTATTTCATCCTTAACTATAGGTCTAGGTCCAACCAGGCTCATTTGGCCCATTAGTACGTTTATTATCTGTGGCAGTTCATCCAGGCTGGTTTTGCGCAAAAGTTTCCCTATACGGGTAACACGCGGATCATTTTTTAATTTAAAATCCCTATTCCATTCCTCACGAGATTCGGGGTCATTATCAAGTAATTCCTCCAAAACTTGTTGCGCATTGCTTACCATGGTCCGAAATTTTAAACAGTTAAATTCAATCCCATCTTTTCCTACACGTCGATGTGCAAAAATAACCGGACCATTAGATTCCAATTTTATAAGTATCGCTATTAGTACCATAAATGGCAGCAAACCAATAAAAATCAACATTCCCGTAAGCAAATCGAAGACTCTCTTGATTGTAACATTTAACTTATCATTCAAATTATTTTTAATACCAAGAACCAAAGTACGCTCATCGAAAAGGTACTGCACGTCAACTCCTTCCATGGCCATGCCGAAGAGGTCAGGTACCACTAAAAGATTATTCGCCTTGCGTTGCAACCTGTTAACCAGTTGCACCAAATTTTTTCCTTGCAAGCCAGGCGCTGCCACAATAACATCATAAACACCGGTATGTTCCATTACGGTTTCAGCTTCATCAAAATTCCCCAGTACCGGAACTTTTTGTCCCGAAGGAAGTTCAGGAGGATGTAACTGTTTAACCTTGTCATCATCCAGAAAACCAACCGGTTTATAGCCTATGGTAGGCTGGCATTGAATCGCCTTGAGAATAAGTTTTCCCGTTTCTCCGGCACCAACGATAATAACGGGTTTTTCCCATATATGCAACTTTACCAGTAATAACTTACCTAGATACCGAAAAGTTGGCACCACGAACAGACTGATAGTCCAGGCTACCAGCACCAGGGTTCGCGAAGTAGTGTCGCCCAGCTTGGCTAAAAATACTATACATATAGCTACCAAAAAAACCAGAGTAGTTGTTTTTACTATATGACCGGCTTCCTGCCAAAATGGAAGGCGCTTTGTATATGATTTTTCGAAAATGAAAAATATACAAGCAAGTGCAGGTACCCACCATAAAGTATTAAAAACCATCAACAAAAATATTTGCGGAAAAGTTTTAATAATAACAGGTAATAACAGCGCCCTTATCGCGTAGGCAATTAATATGCTAAAATAGAAAGCCGCCACATCATTTAAAATCAGCAAGGGAACAGCCAAAAACTGAAGTTTACCATGACTAACCGTTTCTATGTGCGGGGAAGATTTATGTCGGGAAAGCGAACATTGCCCATCCGCAACACCGGTGGTCGTAGCATTTATGGTTTTGATGCCCTGGTTATAACTCAAGTCTACCACAAGCCCTTCAGAAGAAATCCTTTAGATATATACCAATATCTTAAAATAATGTTACCTTTAGAGAAGCGGTATTTTCTTGAGGTCTGGGTATTTTTGTGCAAATTCCGGGGTTAATTTGTTTGCCTGGTCCATTAACTTATTGGCCTGTACCACACGTCCCTTTTTCTCATTTAATAATGCCAGCCAGACCAGAGCCTGGCCCTTAATTTCTTTTTTGCCTGATTTGGAAGCCTGCTGCAAATATTTTTGCGCTTCCGTGAAGTTGCCCATAAAATAATATGCCTGTCCGGCGAAAAGCTTAATTTTGCCGTTTACTGCAAGCCGGGGGCCTTGCCACATTTTATTATCTTTCTCGTTAAGGGACTGTACCCGGTTATTTATTAATTGCATAACATTAATAGCTTGTTTAAAATACTCTCGCACCATTTCCTTTTTGCCGGAAGTCAATTCTTTAACGCCCAGGTTTACATAATTTTGGGCGTATTCTTCGTAGACCTCTATGTTATTGGGGGCTAATTGCAGGGTGTTTTCAATTTCCCCGGCAGCCAATTCATGGCTGCCGCTTGCTATGGCTATTTTCACCAGGTTATTGCGCACTGCAAAACTATACGGGCTCAGGTCAACCGCCGCCCGGGCCTCGGCAACGGCGTCATCGCTTTTACCCAACCCGCTGTAGACCCGGGACAGGGCAATCCGGTAATTGGCATTAAACGGGTTGTAGGCAGCGGCCTTTTCCAAGCTTTCTACCCCCCTGGCAGCATTATTTGCCCTTAAATAGGAGATCCCCTGGTTATACAGATTGAAAGCATTAAAGAGAGAAGCACTTATCAGTAAAACAACCAGTGAGACTACCGTTACCGCAACAAGGGGGGCAAAGCCAGCGGTTTGTTTCGCTTGACTCCTTTTTTCTCCCTTTACTGCCCGTTGCAGGCCATATGTCATGCCAACAACGCTCCACAATACAAGTGTGATAGCCGAAAGGGACAAGTCAAAGTCAATAAGGGCATGGCCGGCGAGCATGAAAAAAACGACTGTAAATAACCACGCCAGCTGCCGGTTCGTATCGTTTACCTTGTTTGCAAAGAACAGCCGGCAAGCCGACGCCAGGAAGGACAGCCAGATGCCAAGCACGATTATAATACCGGCAATGCCCGTTTCCACACCCACCTGGAAATAGTAGCTGTGCACTTCCCGGGTGGTATACCGGTAACTCAGGTAAGCCTCGTAGGCTTCTTTCCAGCCGCCCCCGCCCCAGCCCAGCAGTGGGCGTTCCTTGATCATATTCAATGCACTTTCCATGTAGTAAAACCGGTGAAAAGCGGTTTTTAGATATTCGAAGCTGGATATTTTTTCTGTAATTTGGGGCTTACCGGTAATCCATATTCCGGTGGCAACTATAACAATGGCCGCTAAGATGACAAAAGCTGTGATAAACTTCTTATCGTCACCCGGCCACCGTCCGAAGATAAGACGGTTGAGCAAATCAAAAGCCAATTGCCCGGCCAGGGCCAGTATAATGCCGGCCATAATCCATAACCAAGCCGTATTATGTTGACCGTTCTGGACCAGGGAAATAAATTTACCGGTAACACCATAAGATACCGCGCCCAGATAACCTGTCATTAACAAGCCCGTAAGCCGTCTTTTAGGTCCTATACCTAATAAGTATAGAATAAACACTACACCAAATACCAGCAAGCCACCCCGGGACTTGCTGCCAATAAGAACGGCCAACAGCAAAAAGTTACCACAAGCATAAAGATAACCCGTAGGATTTAAACGAGCCAGTTTAACGTCAACGGTTTCTTTTGTATTATTTAGTTTATTAACCAAAGCATCGCACTGGCGATCATTGGCACAGTTCCACAAGTAAAATCCTATAAACAGCACCGCCCCAAGGTAAGCGGCCAAGGCATTATGGTATTGAAAAGTTGATGAAATATATGTTCCGTTAAACCCATCTTTTATATGTACAATCCCCGTCGCCGTAGCCAGCCCCGCCAGGGCCACGCCGGTGGCGCTTACATAAATAACATGCAACAGCTTATGTACATCTTCCTCATTGCGGACCAGCCGCGAAGCGGACCAGTATGTAAGGAAGTACAGTATGTTTTTGACCACTTCGTCAATGGCATATCCTTTATTTACCGCCGTAAAGGTGGATATTATGTAAACCACCGGCAGGGCCAGGGCGAACCAGTCCAGGGGGCCGCGCAGGAATTTGTGGTCGTTTTGCAGCCAGCGCCACAGGAAGGTGAGCCAGAATACCAGGGTGGCGAACATGAGCGCTTTTTCCTGCTCCGGGGCGAAAAACAACCCCCGAAAGTAGGGCGGGAAAAAGAGCAGCAAAGCCAGGCCCCAGAAGGCTATCTGGTGCAGCCAGTCGAATTCTTGCTTGTCTTTAAGGCTGCTTTTTATCGTGACTTCTTTTTTTGATTTTTTCTTTTTGGCGGTCATTTGTGTGGTTACCCCTAATGATAATTAGCAGCGTAGCAGGTTGCTGCAAACGATATTTACTTCTACAAATTATTACATGATCCTGCCTGCAAAGTTGAAAAATGATAATTTGGGGAAAAAGGGGACAGGCACTTTTTTCAAAGTGCGAAAAAAGAGCCAGTCCCCTTTTTCCTGGCCATATCTATTAAATTTAATTGATGTTCAGTATTTCCCCCAAAGGCTCCCGCAGTTCGAGGGGGATGGTGGCAATTTTGCAACGACGGCCTTCGACGGTGGCCCGGCCCACCATCACCAGGGCCTGGGACCAGAGGATGCCCAGAGGGGATTCCGGATCGTACTCCCCCCAGAAGAAACCGTCGCCCTCCATGGTCCCGAACTTGCGCGTAACAGCGTTCAGCCTGCTCCACCCTCCCCGCTGCAGCAGGTATTTAAGCAGTTTCCGTTCTTCTTTGTCCAGTTCCCGCACGATCTCTTCCAGGTTGCCGTAACGGGTGAGAAAGTCTTTTAGCTGCTCCTCCCGCTCCCGGCGGCGTCGCGCGGGTTCGAGGTCGTAGACCAAGCAAGCTCCTTCCAGCCAGTAACATTTTCTTCAGCCCCCGGGCGAGGGTGGCGTCCGCAGGAAGGGGTTTTTCCTCGATTTTCAGGCGCTGTTCTTCAGCGTACTCATTTGAGAGGTACTCTGTATCATGAAAAAGCAATGAGGTTACTTCGGCCAACTCGATTTCTTTTTTCAGCCCTTTTAGCTTTTGTCTGAAGTCATTTCCTGTTTCCCGGTCGTCGATCCGCTCCAAGTATTCCCGGGCCCGCTGCGGCTCGCCCATTTGCAGCATGAGCGCCGCCAGGTTGAACAGTAGGGCCGGTTCCTCGGGAGCTATTTCCTCCAGCATTTTCATTATTTGCAAGGCTTCATCCAATTCGCCTTTATGACGTAGAAGGTTGGCCAGGATCATAAGCGCCGGGGGGTAGAATTTGCCTTCCCGTTGAATGTCCTGAAGCAGGGCTATGGCCTCTTCTGTTTGTCCGTTATCCCGTAGATGAATCGCCCGGGCTACTATTTCGTCCAGTTCTTCATCGGGCTCAAGCGAAACAGGGCTCTTTTTAATTTCCACCAGCCGCTGTTGCCCGTTGATAAACATGGGTACGGGTTCCCCTTCCCGCAGGATGCCCCTGGCCATCAGGGCGTCCGCTGCCGCCATCTTCAGGGAAGGCGAAAACCCGGAATATTCCAGCACCTGCCGGCCCAGTTTTTCACCCCACTCGTCGCCGTAATATACCAGGGAATACATGGCGCGGCCGGCGTTTTGGGAGCTGTCATCTTCAAATATCCAGGCCAGCAGCGCCACGCGATAATAGCTGTCCTGCACGTACCGCCGGCGCGCCTCCTCGCTGGCGCCGGCATCTCCAATCTTCTCCTGCAGTTTTTCCGCGGGATGAAGTTCGTAGCCCATTTCAAAGGGGGGAATAACGCCCCGCTCCACCATGAAGGCCAGCTGCTGCATAACCGCAAACAGCCGGTGCATCCCGGCTATGGAGGACCAGAGGGATGCGGACCGCTTGTAACGCCCAATGTTAAAACAGGCCGCCGCGGCCAAAAATTTATTTTCCCAGGAAATATGATGGGATTCCCAGCGGCGATAGAGGTCGAATACCAGCCGGTGGTCCTCCAGGTCGGCAGCCGCCCGCATGATGATTACCGTGTATTCCCGGAAAGAGCGCAGGTCCTGCTGCCGTCCCGAACGTCGGAGTTCCCTCATTCCCTCTTCGAAGCTGCGCACGGCCTGCTGCAGCAGCCGGCGGGCCAAATCCTTCCGGCCAAGGGAGCAGTGGATCCTGCCGGCCAGGGCGTAGGTAAAAGGGTTCGCCCCGGCTTTTTCGTTTTCCGGGTCCAGGTACGGCTCCAGCACCTCGAGGGCGCGCCGGGGCTCGCCGGCCATGAAGGCGGCCAGCGCCAGGTTGTTGCGTATAGGGGCGGCCTCGTCCAGTTCCAGGGCTTCGGCAAACGCCTTTTGGGCAGCCCGGAAGTCACCTGTATCAAGCAATTCTTTTCCTTTTTCCGCAAGTTCCTCCGCTTTTTTGACTTTCATTGTTACGCTGTACACCTCTCTCAAGCTAAAGTCCCCGCTAAAGAATGCAAGGTATTATGTAAAATCATTAATGTTGATTATGCGCAGCTCCTGCACCTTTGTAAGTTGATCATTGTTTGAAATAAATAACTCCGCTTCAGCAACCAAGGAAGTTGCGACAAATACGGCATCCGGAGTTTTCAAACCATTATACCTTAAGTATGACAAATATAAAACTTGCAGGAAAAGGGGACAGGCTGCTTTTTATGGCAAGTATTACCATGAAAAGTAGCCTGTCCCCTTTTTTCTACTGAAATTATGGCAGAGTTTATTCATTTGGGCTGCTGATGTAAATAATAAAAGGAAAATTGTTAAATTAAACGAAATGGAATCATAAAGAAACGAAATAAATTTTAGCTATCTTATAACGACGGGGGTTATCAAATGTCCAGGCAATTCCGCTCGGCATATGCCAACCAGCTCCACCAGTTGCTGGTTTCCGTATCCAAACATTTTTATGTACGCAAAGACGGTACGATCAAGTACCAGGAAAAAGCTATGAACGTTAATATCAACACTTGCCGAAAATCCTCCAGGGAGCACCTGGTGTATTACATCATGCGGGATCATTTCAGCGGCAATTTAGTGTTTCACCTTGCCACCTCGAGGTCGCTGTTGCCTCTGGCCGACTTTTTGTACTTGGCCTGGAGCAAAGAAAGCGACGAAAAGCATTTTTGGGGCTTACCGGACAGCGTTTTTGTACCCAAAACAATTTCTTCCCCCGGCTTGTTTGAAGGACTCAGAAAACTGGGGACACAACCCGTTAATCCTCCCAGCGGGTTTGCCTCCGGCGTGCGCGTCATCAGAGATATGGAGGATTATTTATACTTTGTCCTCGCTAGAATAATAGATCGTAGATTAGAAAACATATCTTCCAACTACAAACATAAAATTTACCATCACCTGTTGGATTTTTCCTTCGGGGATGAAAGCAAGGTCGCAAAGTGGGAAAATAATCTCCCGCCCGGACACCCCAGGGAGATACCGGACCGTGAAGCATTTATCCGTTGTTTCGGCCCGGCGCCGGGAGAAGAAAAAGGACCGGCACTGCTTGGCTCCACTGAAGAAAAAGCGGCAACAATGCCGGCCAAAACAGCCGAAAATATTTTGGATACTCCCGTCACCGCACACAAATTTTCGAAACAAAAATTGAACCAGGCCCAGGACATGGTTTATGAAGCCTGGGAGACGACCGGCAGGCAAAAGCGCATTGATATTGCCATGCAAGCCTTGAAAATATCCCCCTATTGCGCAGATGCCTATAATTTGCTTGCCTGTGAAAGCAGGGACCCGCAAGAGAAATTGAGCCTGTATGAAAAAGCGGCCCGGGCAGGGAAATACGCCCTGGGAGATCTGTATTTCAAGCAAAACAGCGGTCATTTCTGGGGGTTGATTGAAACCAGGCCCTATATGAGTGCCTTGATGGGCCTGGCCGATTGCCGGTGGAAGGCGGGCCAAAGGCGGGAGGCAATTGAAATTTCTCAAGAAATGCTGCGGCTCAATCCAAATGACAACCAGGGGGTACGTTATTTCCTGGCTTCATGGCTATTGGCGGAAAACCGAAACGAAGAGTGCCGCAAACTTCTTTCAGAGTACGAAGGTGACGCCGCCTGTTTCCTCGCTTATAGCAAAGCGCTGCTGGCCTTCCGTACCGAAGGAGCCGGCGGCGGAGCAGATGAATATCTCAAGGAAGCGCTGCGGCGAAATAAATACGTGCCGCCATACCTGCTTGGTCAAAAACCGGTCCCGCTGCGGCTGCCGGATTACTACGGCTTTGGTGACGAAAATGAAGCAGTTATTTACGCTCATGATGGACGGGAAGCCTGGCGCAGCACCAGCGGGGCGCTGGAGTGGCTGACGCTTGCGTTACCGGACACCTAGCACAAGTTTATGAAAAAGGAAAAAAGAGGGACTGAGGACCCGGTGCTTGAAAGGGAGGTAACCTCAAATGGGTATTACCCTCGGGCTTGACATTTTGCCACACCTAATTGAAGCGGAGGAGTGGCATCAATTTTACGACAAAGTTTTTAATTTGATTAAGGAATTTCCTTTACCTGTTTTAAGATTCGGCGTTGAAAAAAAGTTTACCTATGACCGGTTATATCTCAGTCGCAATCCGGAAAGCCACGATCAAAAAGGAAAGTTCCTTGCAATAGTGGGGGATGCTCAATCAGGCACACGCGCTGAACAATTCATCATTTACCGGGATATTTCTGTATATCGTAAAAATAACCTAATGAATAATACCAACCTCCATATTCTTTTGCAAAAGGAAAATAAAGTTAGGGTCTTTTACGAAAAAACTCAGTCTTACCCCTATCACGATCTGGTACTGGCGATAATCATCCTGGCAGAAAATATCTTCCCTGGTAGAGCCTATGCCTTTGGAGATCTAACTGCACGAAAATTAGAGCCCATAATGACATGGTTAGAACACTACCGGGGTAAACCGCTTAAAAAACCGGTTTTATTAAGGACCGAAAAATTATGGCAAATACTCGAACAAAAATACAGTGGCTTAAAATTGGCCGAGAATGTGGCCGATAAATTAGTTGAGGGTCCGGCCCCCCTTTATCGATTCTTGAAAAAGACCAATCTACCATTATTACGCAAATTTCTTAAAAAAGTTTTAAAAGAATATAAGCCAGGAACAATAGGTGCTATGGCAGAATGCCTGCACATTCTGGACGGTACACACGACTTCGAACTATTGGTGGAATTAGCTTGCGCAGACCCCGAAGGTCCGCGCTGGCAACCCGAAAAAATTCTACATATCGCTCACTGGCTGGGAGCTTTTTCGCCTAGAGGGAAAGATCCCTGTGCCACTATGTCTATTGGGTTTATGCCACCAGAATATTTCAACGTTTATTACCTTACTGATTTTTATATTGAAAAGGAAAAAGCTTGCCAAAAAATAGCCGGCATTACCGGCACGCGGGTAGAATCTCTTTTATCTATACTCTCCAAGTATGAAAAGGAAAAAGAGGCGATATGCAGCATGAAGAGGGAAAATTATCTACTGGTGTCAAATGAATCCAACAAGGCTGAACAAGAACAGGAAAGTAACAACGAAAACGAAAACAAAGTTTCCCCTATAAAGATTGTCTTTCGCAAAGAAGACATTCGTTCCCTACACGAACAACTAAAACAATCCGGCATATCCTACGATGCCTACAATTTGAAACATTTATTGAATTTTAGAGCTTCCCAAAACCATATTATACTAACTGAGGAAGCTTGGAACATTTTAGACCAAGAAGATAACCCGGATTTATTAGCCCTGGTTTTCCAGCTCTTCAGTGTGGATAACCATGCTCCAAGGATAATGAATCTGATAGATTTTATTGTCAAAAATTTGCATGATATCGAACAATCCTGGCAAAAAGGTGCAGCATGGGACTGTCCCAGTTATTTTTTGGAATCATTAGCCTAAAAAAGTGTAAAAACCTGGTGCCAAGCACCTGTTAATTTAAGTGAGTGGAAAAGGGGGGCAGGTAATTTGTCCCCCTTTTTTCCTTGCCTTGCTAAGGTATCTCAATCATTGATAATTTTTTACATCTCATCAAATAAATAATTTATTCATTATTCTGCTCCAAAACAAACCGATACAGCTTTTCATCAAGCCATATGCCGCTTTGAATCATTTCATCCATGCATTCTCTCATACTTTTTATAATACCCTCGTCTTTTGCTTTTTGCAGCACCCCGATAGTGCCAATAACAGTTATCCCATTCAGTTTTGCTATTCTACGAGCTTTTTTCTCATCCAAGATAAGCAGATCGGCATTCATTTCCTTTGCCAGAACAATAGCCTCCGACTCTCCATAATCAAGCTGAGCCTGTAAGAAGTGCGAAGCCATTGTATTTGTCACATGTTTAGCTTTAATATAACTGGGTAAATTCCAACCGACTCTCCCCTGACCTTGAACTGCAACTTCATTATATACCGCATCCGGAATGAAGACTTTTCCGAAGATGTTTTGCAGTAAGCCTATCTTGCCAATTTTAGAAAGACTTATAAGGGGCGTTGAATTTGAAACAATAATCATACTGTTGTATCTCTTACAATCGTTAAGTCCTCTTCAAAATCCTCTATATCATAGTTTAAAGGTATTTTCATACAACCGATCAGTACAAGAAATTCAGTTTTGGCCAGACCACTTAATTCACACGCCTTTCCAAAAGACAATATCCTTTCTTTAAACAAATATACCGCTAACAGTTTTTTGATTTCGTGGGGGGCATTTTTTTCGGATATGCTGGCAGCAACCAGAACATCCTTTGGTATATTAAACTCTATTTTTACATTTTCCATTAATGACACCTCAAATTATTCCTTGTTTATAATAATATTATACCACAAGTTGTAAGTTGAATAACAACCAATACAATTAAGCATTTGCGCCCCCGGTATCGTGGAAAGAAAGCCATCTTGTATGTCTCCCAGATAAAAAAAGGGGACAGGCTACTTTTTATGGCAATAATTACCATGAAAAGTAGCCAGTCCCCTTTTTTCAGGGTGCATACCGTTTCATCTCAATTTCCCGCTGGGCTTCCACCCGCTTTTTGCTCAACATAAAGATCAGTGGCACCGCAAAAAGAATTATTACTGTGCTGACTATAAACGTATCACCGATGCCCAGGGCCATGGAGTGTTGTTGCACGGTCAGCGCAAGCAGCGCCGTCGCTCCGTCCTGGCCGGCCGGGATACCGGCGGAGGCCAGCTGCATGCCGACGCGATGGATTGTTTCCGGGGCCACCGGGTTGGTGAGACTGGCGTGGTCGGCCATTATTTGGGCGTGATAGACCTGCCTGCGCAGCATTACCCAGGTTAGAAATGCGATACCCAGGGAGGCCGAGATTTGCCGCACCAGGTTGTTGAATGCCGAGGCCCGGCCGGACAAAAACGGGGGCATGGTGTTCATGCCCGCGGTGGTGATGGGCATCATCATCAGGCCCATGCCGGCGGCGCGTATCACCAGCATGCGCTGCAGCCAATGGTAGTCTGTGTTCAGACTGATGACGTGCAGCTTGTAGGTAGTGATAATTAATATAACCATCCCGACCGCGCACAGAGGGAAAGCGCCTATTTTATCGTACAACTTGCCGCTGATGGGCATCATGAGGCCGCTCATCAGCGCCATGGGCATAAGCAGCAAACCGGTCTGCATGGGGGTAAGCCCCATGAGGTTCTGAGCGTATATGGGTATGAGAAATATGGCCGCAAACAGGCCGATAGTCAAAATGGCCGTGGTGGCCAGGCTTGCCGCAAACACCGGGTTGCGCAGCAGCCGGATGTCCAGCATGGGCTGTGGCGTTTGCAGTTCCCACAGCACGAAAAGCAGCAGCAAAAAGAAAGAAGACACAAACAAGGTGACGATGTACTGCGAGGTCCAGCCCTTGTCCTGCCCTTCGCTCAGGGCCAGCAGCAGGGCAAAGCAACCAAGACCGCTTAAAACAAACCCGGGTACGTCGAATTTCAGTTCAGTTTGCAAGTGCGTTTCCTTGAGGATCAAACCGGCCAGAATAACGACCACTATACCGATGGGTATGTTTATAGTAAAGATAGTATGCCAGGAGAAATTGTCAACCAGGTAGCCGCCGGCGGTGGGACCGACAGCCGGGGCCAGCATGGCTGTGATGCCCCACACGCCCAGGGCCATACCCAGTTTGTCCGGAGGCACAATGCGAAAGATTATGGCCATGCTGACGGGAATCATCATGCCGCCGCCCATGGCCTGGATAACCCGGAAGGCCACCAGGGAATTGTTGCTCCAGGCCAGGGCGCACAGAGCCGATCCTATGGTAAATGCCACCATGGTGTAAATATACAGCCGCTTGTAGCCAAACCGGTCGCCCAGGTAGCCCGTCACCGGGATTACCACCCCGGACACCAACAGGTAGGCGGTCATCACCCACTGGATGCTTTCGGCCCCCACGCCGAAGATGGACATCAGCTTGGGCAGGGCCACGTTGACGATGCTGCTGTCCAGGATGGCCATAAAGCCGCCGGCGATTAGGATAAACAGCGAGGCCCAGGGGATATTATTATTATTATTTGACATGAATCCTCACCACGGCATTGGTGCCGTACACCAGCTGTGACGGGTCAACGTCTGCAAGCTGAATGCGCACCGGAACGCGCTGCACCACCTTGGTGAAGTTGCCCCCGGAGTTGGCCTGGGCCAACAGTGAAAAGGTGGAAAGGGTAGCCTCACCGATAAAGTCCACCCGCCCCGCAAATTTTTCCCCCGGGATGTTGTCCAGGGTAACGTCCACCGTTTGGCCGACCCGCACCTTTTGCAAGTCGGTTTCTTCAATATTGGCTGTAATATACAACGCGTCCGGCTGGACCACCATGGCCACGGGCTGGCCCGGCGCGCCGATTTCCCCGGCGTGGGCCAGTTTTTTGATCACCAGGCCGCTGACGGGGGATTTCACCAGGGTCAGGTCGGTACTGGCCCCCGACGGCAAAGAGGTATCGTCAAGCCTGGCAATAATTTCGCCGGCCCGCACGGTATCGCCTTCCTCAACCTTTACCTCAAGTATTTCCCCGGCAATTTGCGGGCCGGCCTTGTAGATATCGCCGTCCACCTTGGCGTCCTCGGTGCTTACATAATGGACGCTGGCGTACCAGTAGTACCCGGTTACGCCGGCCAGGGTAAGTATCATCAACGCCAGCACAGTTATAATGGCTTTTTTGTTTTTCATTGGGCTTTATTTCTTCCCCCTTTCTAAAACATTTCAACACCCGGCGCAGGAGTTTTTTCCCGCCGGGAAAGTGGGACAGGCGCCGTAAAAGGGGACTGGCTCCTTCTTCGTTTTTTGAAAAAGGTGCCTGTCCCCTTTTAAGGAGCCAGTCCCCTTTTCCTCCAGGTAGCTTCCTTCGGGAAAAAGGGTACAGGCAACTTTTTTAAAAAGCAAAAAAGTAGCCTGTCCCCTTTTTCCCCCGCAACTTTCAACAGTTTTAACTTTCAACACCCGGCACCGGTGGTTTTTTGCGGCGGAATTTGCCGCCCAGGTCGTCCAGTATGGTGTAGACTACCGGCACCAGGACCAAGGTGATCAGGGTGGAGAACAGCAGGCCGCCCACCACCACCGTGGCCATGGGCGCCTGGCCCTCGGACCCTTCGCCGATGCCCAGAGCCATGGGCAGCATGGCCAGAACAGCCGTCAGGGCCGTCATCAAAATGGGCCGCAAACGGGTGGGACCCGCCTTTAAAATGGCCTCGTTGCGCTCCACGCCCCGGCGACGCAGCACGTTGACGTAGTCTACCAGCACGATGGCGTTTTTCACCACAATGCCGGCCAGCAGGATAATGCCGATGAATGCGGGGACGCTGAAGGGCCGGCCCGACATCAGCAGGCTCAGCACCACGCCGATAATGGTCACGGGCACGGAGAACATAATTATAAACGGGTACAGCAGCGACTCGAACTGCGCCACCATCACCAGGTACACCAGTACGATGGCCAGAATCAGCGCCAGGCCCAGGTTGCCGAAAGCCTTCATCATTTCCTCGTTCTGCCCGCCGTACTCGATGAAGTAACCCGGCGGCAGCGGCAGTTGATCCAACCGGGCCCGGATGTCCTTCATCACGCTGCCCAGGTCCCGGCCGCTGAGGTTGGCGGTCACGGATACCATCCGCGTCTGGTCCTGCCGGTTGATGGAACTGGGCGCCTCCCGCTCAATAATGTCGGTAACCACATGCAGCGGCACTACGACTCCCGTACCGGTCATCACCGTCAGGTTTTGCAAATCCGCCATGCGGGCCGATTCAGCGTTGGCCAGCTGCACCCGTACGTCAATTTCATCCTCACCCGTCCGGTACTGGGTGGCCACCGTGCCCTGGATGGCGGTGCGCAGCGTGGAGGAAATCTCGGCGCCGCTCAGGCCGTAAAGCGCGGCCCGTTCCCGGTCCACCCGCACCCGCAATTCCGGCAGGCCGTCCGCCAGGTTATTGGTAACCTGCCTGGTTCCGGGCACCTTTTCAATTATCTCCGTCACTTCGTCCGCCAGGCGGGTGAGGGTATCCAGGTCGTCCCCCTTTATATCCACCTGTACCGGCGAGCCCATGCCCTGCCCCTCGGAGGCCGGACCGGTGGCGGACACTTTAATGTCAGCGCCGGGGATGCCCCGCACCAGATCGCGCATCTCTTCCGCCACGTCTTCCGTGCTCCGGCTACGCTGTTCTTTGTCCACCAGCTCAAAAAATATCTGGCCCCGGTCGCTGCTGACTTCGCCGCCCATACTCTCGCTTCCGGTAAAGCCAATGCTGGCATAGATATTTTTTACTTCAGGGATTTGCTCGCCCAGTTTCTCAATGACCGCAATGCAGCGATCGGTCTCTTCCAGGCCGGTGCCGTTGGGCATATCCACCTGCACCTTTACGTAACCCTCGTCCATAACAGGCATGAATTCCGCGCCCACCAGCGGAGTCAGAGCCAGGCTGCCGACAAATAGCAGCGCTACGGCAATAATCACCCGTTTGCGGTGCCCCAGGGACCAGGCCAATATTTTTTCATAACGCCGGTGCAGCCGGTCGAACCACCTCTCGGAGGCGCCGAATACCCGGCCGGAAAATGTGCCTTCCCCGGTCTCGGTCAGCTTTAGAAACCTGGACGCCAAAAGGGGCACCAGGGTCAGGGCCACGGCCAGGGATGCCGCCACGGAAAACGACACCGTCAGGGCCATGGGCTTGAACAGCTGCGAGGCCAGTCCTTCCACAAAAACAATGGGCAGGAATACGGCTATGGTGGTTAGAGTGGAAGCAATAACCGCATTGCCCACCTCATCGGTGGCCACACGGGCCGCGTCCATCCGGGAATAACCCTGCTGGCGGTGACGGTAAATATTTTCCAGCACCACAATGGCGTCGTCCACGATCAGGCCCACACCCAGCGCCAGACCGCCCAGGCTGAACAGGTTCAAAGTCATGTCGTTGAAATACAGGAGCACGAAGGTAAATACAATGGAAATGGGAATGGCCGTAGAAATTATCAACGTACTGCGCAGGTTGCGCAGAAACACCAGCATCACCAGCATGGCCAAAAGGCCGCCGAAGAATATCTTGTGCACCACGCTCTGGATGGACTGCTCAATAAACTCGGACTGGTCCAGCAATATGCCGATTTCAAAGTCCGCCGGGATATCTTTTTCAATATCCTGCAGAGCTTTTTTAACTTCCCGGGCCACCTGAACGGTATTGGCCACGCTTTGTTTGTGGATCAATATAGTCAGGCCGGGCTTGCCGTTCACCCGGCTGATGCTGGTGGATTCCTTGGCGCCGTCCAGCACCTCTGCCAGGTCGCCCAGGTGCACCCTGGTTCCCGTGGGTGAGGTAAGCACCAGGTTGCGGATGTCATTCAGATCCCGAAACTCGCCGGTAGCCCGGACCAGCAGGTCTTTCTTGCCTTCCTCCACATGCCCGCCGGAAATGTTCATGTTTTCCGCCTGCAATACCTGCACTATCTGATTCAAGCTGAACCCGTATCCCTGCAAACGGGCGGGGTCCGCCAGCACCTTGATTTCCCGCTCCGCTCCGCCCTCCACCCGCACGGCGGCCACGCCGGGTACCCTTTCCAGCCGGGGCTGGATGACATCATCGGCAACTTGCTTTACCTGCACCGGGTCGCCGCCGGATACCGACATCTGCATAATGGGCAGCATGTTGGGGTCCATTTTAAACACGGTGGGGTTGCCGGCGTCATCCGGGAAGAAGGATTTAATGATATCCACCTTCTCCCGCATCTGCAGGGCGGCGAAATTCATGTCCGTGCCCCAGTTGAACATAACGATAACCGTTGATGACCCCGTGGAGCTAACGGATTGTATGGAGTCCAGGTCACTCACCGTCCCCAGGATGGATTCCAGGGGGCGGGTGATCATGTTCTCCACTTCCTGCGGCCCCGCGCCGGGATATTCGGTCATAACCACCGCCACCGGCAGGTTCATTTCCGGGTACAGGTCGATGTTCAGGCGGCTCAGGGACACGCCGCCGAGAATCAGGACGACGGTAACCAGCACCGCGATGGTCAGGGGGCGCTTAATGGAAAAATCAGTTATTTTCATAAGTGCCAGTCCCCTATTGTTTTATTTCCACTGGGGCGTTTTCTTTCAATGTGTCCTGTCCGGATATGACCACCTGCTGCCCCGCTTCCACACCCTTTTTGATTTCAATTTTTTCTCCGTCGCTGATGCCGGTGGTAACCACGCGGCTGGTCGCTTGATTTTCTTTAACAACCCAAACGGTATCCCTGCCCCCCATCTTGATGACTGCTTCCCGGGGCACAATCAAGGTTTCCTTTTTCTCACTGGTAAGATGCACTTCGGCAAACATACCGGGTTTCAATATATGTTCGGGGTTGTCTATCTGCACCTTGATGGGGTAAGCCTTGCTTGCCGGATCGGCGGCCAGGGCAATGTTGGTGATCGCCCCGGTAAAGGGCTTGGCGGAAACCGCGCTGACCAGCACCGGCACCTTCTGCCCCTGCTTGATTTTGTTGATCTGCCCCTCGGTGGCCGTGGCGTTGACCACCACCTTATCGAGATTGACTACCGATACCACGGGCACTGAGGACGCCGGGCTGGCCAGTTCGCCTGGGTCCACGTTGATGGCCGTCACCACACCGCTGATGGGAGATTTGATGAAGGCGTGGTTATAATTTTCCCGGGCCATGGTCAGGGCCGCCCGGGCATTTTCCAGCGCTGCGGGCTTGACCTGCTCGAAATCTATCTTGGCTTGTTTATAGGGTATTTCAAAAGCGGTTTCAAAGCCTGTTTCGCCGGCCAGGGGGATGGCGCCCGATTCATAAAGCTGCTTGCCTCTTTCATAGTTGGCCTTGGCCTGCTCGTAAGTTATTTTGGCCAGCTGCAGGGCTGCTTCGGCCTGGACCACGCCCTGTTGGGCCTGCTGCACAGCCGCCGCCAGGGCGTCATGTTCCAGCGTCACCAGGGTCTGCCCTTTGCTCACCCGGTCGCCCAGTTCCACGTTGACGGTATAAACCTTGCCCCCCTGGCCGCCGGGCACCACGTCGGACGCCGCCAGGGCTTCCAGTTTACCGGAAACCACGGCGGTATCGGCCAGCGTCCCCTTTTCAACTTTGGCGACGCGCACGGGGACGCTGATTTCTCCTTCCCCTGTGCCGGTCTCTTTCTTGCCGCAGCCGGCCAGGACCAGCATAATAATCAGTAAACTAATTAATAAATAGTATAATGACTTGGGTTTAATGACAAACTCCTCCCCTCTGTTTTATGTGGTAAAATGCGAAAAACGGATTATTTGGTGCCGTGCTCTTCCCCCTCCTCCCGCATAAAGGATAATATTTTTTCGTAATTCTTAATCATATGTAACAAATCTGCTTCGTCCAGACGGCCCAGGTAGCGCTGGATGACCCGCCGCCTTCCCTCCTGGCAGACATTGACCATGTTGCGGCCCTCGTCCGTCAACTCCAACCATACCACCCGGCGGTCTTCCTCCGACCGGCGGCGCACCACCATCCCCGCCCGGCACAACCGGTCCACCAGGGCCGTCACGGCACTCAGGGACACGCACAGGTCCCCGGCCACCTCGGATACCGTAGCCCGCCCGCGGTCGCAGATCATTTTCATCACCACGAACTGGTTGCCCGTCACCCCTTTATCCAGGACGTCGGCCAGTTCCAGGTGAATGCGGCGTAAAAAATGCTGCAGCATTTCGTCCAGCCGGTCACAATATCTGGTTAGAACCTCCTGCTTCAACCATGTTTCCCCCTTTGCAGCACGGTGTTATAGTGACAATTGTTTGCAGGATGAATTATTTACTGGGTTAAGTTTATTCCTTCTGTAAGGGGTTGTCAATTCGGCGTAAAATTTTTTTGTGCAAAAAAAAAAGCAAAAAAGGAACAGACCGTAAAAGGGGACTGGCGCCGATTCGTTTTGTGAATCGGTGCCTGTCCCCCTTTTACCGGCGCCTATCCAAAAATAAAAGGTGACTTTACCTCTCACGCACTGCCGGGAGGCCAGTCACCAAGATATAGAACGCAAAAATAAAAATAATTGATATAATTTATTGATTTTTTAAACAATTATCTTTATATTATTAAATAACCAATCTTGTCTCAGGTAATTACAGGATAATTACCTGGCAAAGAGACGGATTACCAACAAATGAAAGGAGGTTGTTTGCCACAGAAATGAATATGGGGTTTTGTGGAAATTAGAATGTCATAATTCATTCAAACCCCCAAAATTAGATTAAGGAGGTAATAAGTTTGCAAAAAAAATTATTGGTGGTTGTATTTGCTCTGCTAATGGCCCTTTTACTTGCCGTTCCGGCCCAGGCGGGAACACCCTCGGTGATTTTGGACGGCAAAACCCTGCAGTGCGACACGCCGCCCGTGATCGACAACGGACGCACGCTGGTCCCCATGCGGGCCATATTTGAAGCGCTGGGAGCCAGCGTTAAATGGGACGGAGCCACAAAAACGGTCAATGCCAGCAAGGGAAATACAAATATCAAGCTGGTTATCGGCGGCCAGGCATACAAAAATGGCAAACTTGCCGACATGGACGTGCCAGCCCAAATTTACAACGGGAGCACCATGGTGCCTCTGCGCTTCGTCAGCGAAGCACTGGGCGCGAAAGTAGCATGGGACGGCAGCACTTCCACCGTGAACATAGCGTCCGATGGTTCAGCGCCGGCCGCCAAGCCCGCAACACCGGCCCCGCAACCGAAGCCGGAACCCAAACCGCAACCTGCTGAACCGCCACAATCCGACTCCGACAGCGACACCGGTGCCGCCCTGACTCCCTTTGAAAAATACCTGGCAGGCATGGAAGCCCGGTTCCTGCCCGAAAAGGCCAAGGGCACGTCCCTTACCTACCAGTTTGTAATTACCGACGGCCACCCGGGTAAGTATTACATCACCATCAAGGACGGCCAGTGCACAACGGGCAAGGGTACCGCTTCCAGCCCCACCGTCACCATCACCGTTGGGGAGCAGCTGTGGCTGGATATTGCCGCAGGCAAAGTTAACGGCACCGTAGCCTACTTTACCGGCAAGTTTAAAATTGACGGCAACCCGACCTATGTGCAGAAATTAGAGGAATTTTTCAAAAAGCAATAGAAATACCGGGGTATATTTAAACTATAATTTATGAATGAACGTTCATGCAATAACCACGTAATATACACATTTAAATTCCCGGCATCATTTTCATGGGCCGGGAGCTTTTTTGTTTAGAGAAAACGGGTGAAAACGGGGAGAGGCTACTTTTTCAAAAAGCGATAAAGTAGCCTCTCCTTGTTTTAGTTACGCTACCACCTGATATTCGTATCTTTCGGGAATCAGTTTTACGCAGCAGCCCATTGACCCGCTGCAACCCCATACTGATTGTCAAAGAGCCTTCTGCCGAGAAACCATAAATTATAGAGAGTACCGGGCACCACGGCACCTAACTACCGTTTTCCTCTTTCCTCCAGGTAACTGTTTACCTGGCATATAAACTCATTAAAGTCGCTCAAGTCTTTTGTAATAGCTCGATAAATCGCCATATAATCAAGCCGCCAGTATACATGCACGATTGCGTTGCGCATACCGGCCATCCCTTTTATCCTGCGGGCAAACTTATAGTCAAAGAGGCCCTTTTGTCCTGCCAATTCGATCAAACCTGCAGTATCTATCTCGCTTAATGAAACACCCTTTACGGCCAGAAAATGCCTGCAAACGTCCAATACACATTCCAAAGCAATGCGTAGGTGGTGAACACACAACTCTCTGGTATCAAGGTTTTCCATAAAATTATCGTAAGAAGAGAACCTGGCGCGCAATTCCAGCAAACGCTGTATTGATTCATCCATCCTGGACAGATAGGTTTCTATACGTTCGCGGTTAAGGTTCCTTTCCACCACAGACAGGCCCTCCCGAGTTCTCTTCCTTAAACAGTCCAAATACTGCACCTTGAAGTAAAGATAATCCTCATAGTCAAAGAAAGTAGTTGAACTAAAATGAGCAAA
Organism: Desulfoscipio geothermicus DSM 3669; assembly: GCF_900115975.1. GTDB lineage: Bacteria > Bacillota > Desulfotomaculia > Desulfotomaculales > Desulfallaceae > Desulfoscipio > Desulfoscipio geothermicus. The sequence continues at coordinate 4,652 of NZ_FOYM01000030.1, read as the reverse complement.
TTTTTCAGCATTAGTGCAATAAATAAGATCTCCTTTTACAAGAACTTCCATTCTTAACGCAGGGCCGGCCATATTCAGGACCGTTAGATCTATGTCTTTCCGCCGTAGAGTTCGGCTAATCGCGTGCAGCAGGCTAAGGTACCGCCGAAAGTTATAAGATGAGAAATATACGGCAATATCAACGTCACGGGGTTCAATAATCGGGTCCTGTTCAGCTGCGGAACCGAAGAAAAATGCCAGCTCCACGCCGTGCCTTTTGAAAATTGATACCAGGGAATCTTTCTCCCCGAGGACGGCTTTAGCCGGGGTAATCCCGCTCACCAGATAACACATCCCAGTTCGCAATTGCGAAGTTAAATTTGATTAAAGCATATCATTACAAAAACGAACAGTCAATGAAACGTATTAATGTAAAATCCAGTAAGCGGGCAATTTTAAAAAACAGAGTGAGTTTTCTCAGTCCAAGTCAGGGTCGTCCAAACACGCTATTCAGTTCCGCTTATAGCGAAAGCCGGAATTTTTTCTTGGTATTTCTATATGTCAAATTTTAATCTGGTTTAGCGCCATTAAAATGGTATAAATATTAGATTAACAGGCAGGTAAGACCCGGCCGGCGGGATAAACTCCAGCACCTTTTCCCGTCCCGGCTCCACCACGCCGATCATTGCAAACTCGGTTTGGGGTTTTAGAACCCCCCTGTTGGGCAGGTAAAAGGCCTCCCCGTCCCACTCGCCGGCCCCGGCAAAAACCCCGCCCCGCGGGGAGAATATTACACCCACCCGGTGCCTGGCGCTAACCTTAACCCGGTATACCACCCCGTAATTGCCGCTGTTGTGGCTGCGCAGGCTGTAACGCCCCATATTGCTGGTGTTCGCATCTTTGCCGTACAAAAACTCGTCATCTTTGCCGTCGGCCACAATCAGCCTGGCAGGCTCCCGGCCATCCAGCTGTACCGACACGGAGCGGTTGGCCAGGGGGAACGTGCCCCGGATATGATTATCGTCCCTGGGGAGAATGGGTAGTTGTTCGTAAGCGGTTAACGGATCCTGTTTCCCAACCGCCACCACCGCGAAAAGCAGGTCCCCACCGGCATCAATGTCAAACATCCCGTGCAGAGCCTGGCCAGGCTTCATGACATTATTCATTTTTTCATTCAATATTATTTTTTCACCGGGCTGCAGTTCCAGGAAACGGGCGTTACGCGGGTCGAAGTCCAGGTAACGGTAGGCAGCGGACCGGCCAACGGACATGGGGTCGGCAGGCCCGGCCACGCCCCATTTTTTTACCGTTAAATGCACCGGTTCCAAGCCCTGGTTTACAGCCAGCAGGTAAATTTTTTTGGTTTCGCCGGAGCCGTTTATGTGGTGAAAATACAGCCGGTTTTCCCCGCTCAACGTGTCACTGTACAATACACCGTCTTGCCGAACTATTTCCGGGCTGTCGCTGACCAGCACTTTTTCCCTGCTCATACTGACTGCGGGGTCTATTTGCGCCAGGTCAAGCACCGAAATATTAATATTGCCCAGGGGTTCGCCGGGCACAGGATAATGCAGGTTATAAGCAAGCCTGTCCATAAGGACTTTTTCCGTGACCTTGATTATTTTCGTGCACGGCTCGCTCCACGCGCCCCGGCTGTCCTTTACCGTTAAAGTTACCTTATATTCCCCCGGGGCAAAAAACGCCCGCTCCCGGCCCGTCCACTTTCTTTCCGCTATTTGGTCGCCGTCCGGGTCATGGCTTTTGTCCTCGTAAATTACCGTTTCCCCCTGGGCTACAGTATTGTTCTTAAATGTAAAACTCGCCACCGGCGGTTTGTTGGGCGGAGGCAATTGCTTGATATGTATTTCCTTGGTTTGGGGCATATACGTCACTTCGTAATTCAGGCTTTCCACCAGAAAGCGCAGGGGCACCAGAGCAGTGCCGTTTTCAATGACCGGCTTTCCGGCAACGGCCTGTGCCTCGCCGTTTACTACAGCCTCACCGCTGCCCGGCTGCAGGCGTATCAGCTTGTCATCTTGCTTAACCGTAATCTCTTTCGTTTCAGCATCCCAGGTTACTTGCGCCCCGAAAATTTCGGCAATAAAACGCAGCGGCAACACGGTCGCGCCTTCAATTGCGCGGGGAGGCACGCCCAGTTCATAGGGCACCCCGTCAACCTGCGCCTGTGCATCTCCCAGCTTTAGGGATACCGTATCAGCACGGGGCCCGGCAACAGCCGGGGCAGCTGTCACCAAAAAAAACAATACCGGCAATATGCTTAAAATAAATTTACGCTGCACGCTATCACTCCATTCCACATTGGTCATGCAATAATATTGACCATGTAGGAGCTCATTTTGTTCCTTGTGAAAATTATTTTTCCATTGCCGGTCTTTTGCAGGAAAGGTGCAAAAAACAGCCAAATTATTCAATTATAGTGACTTTGCCGCTGTATTTTATTTTAAAAAATAGTTTACCGCACTAAGGGGAGTTTAAAAATGTTCAAGAAAGCAATTACTATTCTGTGCATGGCAAGTTCATTTTGTTTTATCAGCGCTGCCCCCGCCCACGCGCTGAATATTTACTGGAAACCGGCCAACGACGAACAGGCGTTGTACACACAAAGAGCATACACCACCACTAACAAGGTTGACATTCAAGTGCGGGTATCCGATGCCAAAAACGTGGAAATCAACGGCGAGGAGGCCATCCGGATAGGAGGAGGCGATTCAGAACTATGGATATTGCGGGATTACCTGCTCAAGCCCGGCGAAAATACCATCAGCGCTGAAGCGGAGAAATATAAATCCGGGAAAAAAGAAGATGATAAAACGACAGAAAAAGATGAAATTAAGATTACTGTTATAGATGAGCCGGTTTCCGGGTCCTTTCGTTACTTTGAAGTATTTAGCCCGACATTAAGCGCTTTCAACAAGTCAGTCGTGTTAAAACTGCCCAAGGACACAGCCGTTACGGACAACGGCAAAGCCGCGTGGGACCAGAGCATCCGCATCGGAGCCACAGACATGAACGCCAATCTTTCACCCTATTACATTCCGCTTAGCCCGGTATACACCATCAAGGCCGCTTCCCTTTCTTACAGCCTTGCAAATCAGGGCGAACTGACTTTAAAGTATGATAGCAAGGCCGCCAACTCGAACAGCGATTTAATCACCGTTCTATACGCCCTGCCCAATTTTGAACCCGCGTCCCTGCGGCCCAACATGCTGCAAAGGCTGAACAGCTACAACCTGAACGAGGGCAGCATTACCGTGCCCTTTTACAAGGCGGGCTTCGGGCACTACATAGTGGCGCGCGCGATAAAGGATTTTAAGGATTTTTACCTGAAAGAAGAAGGCAAGATAGACCTTGAATGGGCCATGCCCTATGTCACCCAGCTCTGGGCCAGGGGAATAATGAACCCGTTGGCGACATACCCGGACGGGTCGCCCGTTCCGCAGGAGTTTTTCGGCCTGGCCGACAAATCCGGCACAACTGAGTTGCCCATAACCAAAAAAGAATTCACGGGCCTGCTGGTAAAGGGTTTTCGGCTGCCCGTAGAGCCGCTGTTGCCGCACATGCATACCTACAGCGATTTAGCCGGCATTGACTTGTTGGAAGCGCAGTATATAGAAGCAGCTGCCAGGGCCGGGTGGATCCCCAATACTCCCGAGAACAACGGGCGTTTGTATTTCCACCCCAACAGCCACATTACCAGGGAACAAGCCTGCGCCATCATGGCCAGGGCGGGCGGATTTCCGCTGGCAACACCGGAACAGGCAAGCCGGGTGCTGAAGGCCTGGTTTCCCAGTGACTATGCAAGCGTTCACAGCTGGAACAGCCCGCATATACTTACCTGTATACAAAACGGCTTGCTGCCGGTAAACCGCAAAGGATACCTTGAACCGGACAAAACAATAACCAGGGCGGAAGCCGCCCGGATGGTTTATAATTTGCTGAGCATGAAGAAGGTGTTGTAAGGTGGCAAGGATGTATACGAGCAAATAGGAAAGCCCGGGGCGCAGGACAGCCCCGGGCTATTTGTTAGTGCAATATTTGCAAACATTTTTAAACAATGCGCTTTTCTAAATTTTATAAAGTTTTTGATATTTGTTGAAACTGATTGATTACTTAACAGTTAAGGTAGCAGTCTTGGTGGCGTTATCCCAGCTGGCGGTAGCGCCGAGAGCAACACCAGCTGCGGACAGGGATACATAGGTCCGACCGTCCTTCAGCTCTGCGCCCTTGTCAGTGGGCAGAGCCACGCCGTTCAGTTTGACCTGAGGATCACCCACGGTGAGTTGTGCCACGCGGTCACCTTTGATAAAGGTGGCAGTCTTGGTGGCGTTGTCCCAGAAGATGTTCTGCTCAGCTACGCCCAGGGCTTTGGCAGCGTCACGCAGCTGGACCATGATCCGGCCGTCAGAAATGTAGCTGCCGTTGTCACCCAGGGTAATGCTGGTGGACAGAGCTTTTTCTTCAGGAGCAGGGGTGCCAACTTTAGCGTTGACTACTACTGCTGCTTCGTCTTGTTTCGGGAATACTTTGTAGTAATCATCATCACTTGTAGAGGTTTCTATGTCGAAGGCTTCATAAGTTTCAATTTCTATATAACCATTAGCATTAGCTGTGCCTAATTCAGCCTTAACCGCTACGTCATCGTTTACTTCGTT
>NZ_FOYM01000046.1 GCF_900115975.1 Desulfoscipio geothermicus DSM 3669 | reverse complement strand
CCCAGGGTGCAGATATTTACTGTAATGACGGACATCTTTAGACTAATTAAGCTGATGATAAAACATATGCGTGCTACCGTTATTCCAAAGGAACGGGATGAGTTTTTGAATAAAATGCGAATCAATAGTTTTACACACCCGGTTGGTGTATAAAACTAAATTCATACCTGAAAAAACATTATCCACAATCCACAGGATATCTCTGTCCAATTTTAAGCGCAATTTACGTGATAATATTGTTTAGCATAAATAGACATGATTTTTGTCAAAATAGCCATGGTATTTTTGGTAATTATTTCTTTATTTTTCATGATAGAGACGGGCTTTTCGAACAGGCTCTTGTAATATTTTCGTTTGAACAGCAATCTCTAATTGTATCGACAACATTAATAATGTCATGTGCATAAAACCTGGTACATACTTCTTCGAAATTAGATTTAATTTTTTTAAGAATTCGGATTCCATGCTGGAATTCAGCTGTTTCTGATTTATCGCAGATCATTCTATAGATTTTTTGCGCAAAAATGGTTCCTTTATCTTCTAACTCGCCTAGGACCTGCTTTTCACGATATTCTTTATCGGAAATGTTGTTAATGATTTTTTTGCACGCTTTTAATAATTCAAGCCTTTTTTGCACGAATTCAATGTAACCGGTTGAGGAAGGTTTGGAAAGTGAATCAGTCTTTTTATCGGCAATTGACTTGATTGTATCTACTGAAAAATTTGATAAGTATAACGAGTGTTTATCTATTGTCTCTATTAATAATTTACTCCTGATTTCTTGGGCTAGTTTAGCTAACAATTGTTTCAATAATGAACTATCTTCCGTGGACAGGTAATCCCCAAAGTTAATTTGCTCAATTTTCTCAAAATGCTTTTTTACAATATTATGGTCTTTTTCAACCTTCTCAAAAGCATCCTGGTTGTTCGCATTCTCTCTAACGGCATTAGTAATCTTCATACTTGACTTGTTTTTACTATTGCCACGGGTATCTATCCATTTTACGTAATTCGAAAAGAAAGTGGGGTTAACATCTTCCCAATTCATGATTTTTTTAAATTCGTCTTCACAAAGTTCAGCAGAGACTAACTGAGGGTCGTTTTTCATATCATTGGTTTTTAAAAAATCTTTAAAATTGTCTTCTTTTTGTGACCCAAAATATTCTTTGCATTTTAAACCTTTTTCAACTAATTTACTTTTAAGGGATTTTAATATCTCACTTTTTCCTGTACCTTTTTGTCCAAAAACAATGTTAATATCTTCGTATATTTGAAGTTGGATTTTTACATCTTTGTGTGGGGATACTTCGAATTTATGAATTTTTTTACTACTTAGCAATGTGTTTACAACTGGCTCGTTCCTTTGCGCAAGTAAACAGAATTGTTCATAACTTTCAACTGGAAGCCGAAGATCTGCAAAAGTTGACTCTTCGTAAGTACTCCAATCTTTCACATCACTTCCAATTAAGGTGTTTATTGAATGGTTAGCAAAAATACTTAGGCTTTTATAGTTAGGTGCTTCATAGAATATTCTCCATCTATCCCCAACGATAGCATGTAATTCTTCAATATCTTCTTCTGGAATCTCTGGTTTTTTATGAAAATGTGGTATATATAATACATCACATTGATTTAAATAAGAATATATTTCATTCAGGTTCCAGCAACAGTGGTCAGGATGTTTACCGCATACTAATTCACTAATAGATTTATCAAATAAAGATAATTTGTTTGGGTTTGCTATTATAATTAAATGCCATCGCTTACTTGCCGAGTTGATAATATCAAGTTCTACACCGGGCCAAATCTGGCAAAATCCATTTGTAGCAGCAGAAAAAGTGTCATACTGGTCACAATCAAAATGATTATGATTTGTTAATGCCACGATTTTTACATCAGCGTTGGTAATTTTTTCTGCAAAAATATTCCAGCTGACATTACGAGTAAGAGGATCGCCACTTTTTGTTTTCTTTGTATGACAATGCAAGTCGATTTTCAACGAAATTCCCCCTTTCATAATAATCGTGCAACACTATAAGGAAAAATATATAATAATAAATTTTTATGTAAATTAGAAAATTCGACTTTGATGATTATGGGTTATCCCAACTTCCCATTATAGACATTAGAGACTGTATCAAAAAGTTATATACTATACCCTGTTATTGCTATGGCAACAAACACAAAGCTGTCTCCCGCCATCAGGATATATTAGCTTTGTCTTTAGGAAATATGATAAAATTCTACAATCATGCTAATTAACCTTTGATGAAAAATGGAGCAATACGTCGAATGATAAACATTTACTTACTAAAGACCTAAAATCCAGTTTTGTAGCTCCAGCCGGCAGCTGCCGGCCAGAGCAGGACCCCATAGCAAGGGCAGTTTGCCGGACATGCGTGACCCCAAAACATACCCGTAAGCAGCATGCCCGGCAGTCTTCCCCGACCCCATGCTCGTGCTTACAATCAAAGGAACCGGTGCCGACCTGGCAACCCCAGAGGAATACCCCAGACCAGGTCGGGACAGATGCCTTCCTTCCGGCAGTGTACCCGAGCGACCCGTGAGTATGACCATAGCCAGCCCGGGCACTCTGCCGGCCCGTGCCGGGCTTTAAAGCCCGGCGCACATGACCCCATAGCAGGCGGCGGGCGCTTTTTGCCCGCGGCCGTGACCCGAAAGCCGACCCCAGAGAAAGGCATGCACAAGGACCCGGAAGCTGGGCAGTGTGCCGGCTTTGCAGGACCACGTAGTTATAACCCAAAAGGCAAAGCCGGCACTCTGCCCGACCCCGGCAAAGTTGAATTAAAATGCCAGGGGCCGGCCGGGTTGCCCCGGAGAAATGCCCCGGACCCGGCCGGCGCCTGGCGTTTCCTTAATACCCTCCGGTATACCCTCTGGGTGATGACTACCGCCCGTTCCCCCGGGGTGCGGCCGCCACCCGCCGCCGCGACCAAAAAAGGAGCCGGGCCTAGCCCAGCTCCGGCAGCGGCCGGTGCGCGCTGCGTGCCGCCGCTGCGGCCGCCAGCTCCGCCATTGCCGCAAAGGCGATGTGCTTGCACAGCACCCCGCGTGCCACCGCGTCGTCGCAACTGCACCGCGCTACGCAGCGGGCACCCCGCTGCTCGATGGCCACCCGGTACCGCTTATCACCGTACAGCACCAGCCCCTCAACCCGCTCCGTACACCGCACAACGCACTCCCACTGCCAGCCGGCCTGTATGCCGGCCAGCGCCCGGCCAAACCGGCCATCTTCAACCTTACCAAGCAACCTGCGCAACATCTGCAACCACTCCTTTTTGCTGGAGCAGCACCGCTGCCGGTGCCCTTGTCAAGGGCCGCAAGCTTGCGACGGGCGGAATAAAAATTTTTCCGACCCCATATTTTTGACATAAAAGCCGAGGGAAAAAATTTTATTCCACGTACCCTTGACGAGGGCACACCAGGCGGGCCGGTTACCGCGCGGCAGACGCGCGGAGCTAATACTTTCTGCGCTGCAAAGCGGGCCCCAAGCCCGCCGGAGCTATTACAATAAAATGGTGCGCGGTAGCTAACACCTAACCGGCCCGCCTGGTGAGGCAGCGGTATAGTGGAAAGACCGGAGTGGTTACAGTGGAATGGCACCCGGCGCTGCCGGTAAAAGCCCCCCGGCCCCCAAGATTGGGGGCGAGGGGTTTGGGGGGTTGGGGGTTGAAGGACCCGTGAGCTGGCCAGGGGCGCCTGCGGCTGCCGGTTAGGGACAAAAAATCACCCGAGGTGCCGGAGCTTAGGGTTTTAAATTAGACAGTGCCGGCGTAGCGCGGCATTGGGGCAGAACAGGCGTTGCCGGTTAGGTATGGAGGGCGGGGAAAATGAAGTGACGTTGCCGGCAGGGGCAGGCGCGCCTGGCCGACATGCACGCCTACCCCAAAGGTATGACATGCACAGTACAATAAAAGCCGCACATGACCAGGGCCGACCCGAAAGATTTGGCCCTAAAGCTGGCCCTGGTGATGTGCGGCTTCATTTTTGACCTGACCTGCTTTATGAGGTATGAGGGAACGACGAGCATTCTCTTCCTCAAAACGATGCATCTGTTCCTGGATGTCTCTATGGCTTAAAATAATTAACCCTGTTGACTTTGCTGTACTCTATTATAAATGGCATCGATCATATATCCTTTAACAGTTGATTGGAAGTCCTGGTCATCCATCAACTTGGCGAATATTTCCTGGTTTTGCCCCATTCTATCAATGACCGCTGACATAAATATTTCATCAAACACGTACTTGAAGTTTTCTTTAGTATTATTTTGGGCCGATTGGACAACCGTTTCGTTTTGCATCATTTCTTCCTCAATAGAATCGAAGAAGAGTTTATCAGCGTCGGTAAAGTCTGTTCCATACCGTTCATTTAATATATCGATAATGGTAGATAGTTTCACCTGATCTTCTTCCGCTTTTTTGCCGGTGCCGGCATGGGTAACTCCTTTTAACTTGGGTTGTTCTTCATTTATAAGCGAGATGCTGCCCCTGCTTGTTTCCTCCAGGCGGTAATACTCCATATCCACCTCGTTATCCAGCTTAATACTACCGGTGTCACGGTTTTTAGGCAGCTTACTCAGCAGCATTTGTCCATAGGCATGCAGTTTAAGTAATTCTGCAGACTGAAAGGGCGCAATTTGTGAGATGAAGGAATATAACCGTACATATGATGTTAGGGCTAACTTAAATTCTTCTTGTTCATCTTCGGGCCTTTCTTTATAACGGTCAACAGCCGGGTCTATATATTTATGCAGTTTACCCAAGTCACTTTTGTTTTGCTTGCTCTTGGGCTTAAAGAAAGTTTTGCAGAACGCTTCAACTTCTGACTGTAGGTAGATTTGAAAATCATCTAGCTTGTTTTTTAAGTCAAATACCAGGTTCAAATCCGTAGGTTCTTCCAGCTCAGTTTTTTCATAATAAGGCATCAAAGCTTTTTTAATATCTTCTGCTTCATTAACAAAGTCCAGCACAAAAGTGTCTGTTTTACCCGGGTGGGTCCGGTTTAACCGGGAAAGAGTCTGCACCGCCTGAATACCGGTGAGTTTTTTGTCTACAAACATGGTATGCAATAAAGGCTGGTCAAAACCGGTCTGATATTTATCAGCCACAATCAGTACCTGGTAATCATCGCTGTCAAACTTACCGGGCAGTTCTTTTTCACCAAAACCGTTTATTTGAGCTTCGGTATATTCCTGCCCGTCGTCCTCAAGCACTTTACCGGAAAACGCTACCAGCGTCCTAATATCTGTGTATCCTTTGTCTTTAATATACTTGTCAAAGTGATGTTTATAACGCAAGGCGTGCAAGCGTGAGCCGGTCACCACCATAGCCTTGGCCCGTCCGCCGATTTTGTGCCTGGTGACCCGCCGAAAGTGTTCTATCATAACTTCTGTCTTTTGCGCCAGGTTGTGGGGGTGCAGGCTTACAAAACGAGCAATAGCGCGCCTGGCCTTTTTCTTATCCACGGTAGGGTCTTCCTCAATCATTTTAGCCAGCTTGTAATATGTTTTATAGGTCATGTAGTTTTTGAGCACGTCCAGGATAAAGCCCTCTTCTATGGCCTGGCGCATTGAATACAAGTGAAAGGGCACAGGCTTTCCATCAGAGCCTTTTTCACCGAACATCTCCAGTGTTTTTGATTTTGGCGTGGCGGTAAAAGCAAAAAAACTTAAGTTACTTTGGGGCCCACGTTTGGAAAGTTTCATTAATATTTCTTTTTCAGCCTCATCCTGAACAGCATCCAGTTTCTTTTGCAGTTCTTCCGCTTCTTCCAGGGACTTGGCCGCCAGCACTTCCTTTAAAGCATTGGCATTTTCACCGCTCTGGGAACTATGGGCTTCATCCACGATAATGGCAAACTTTTTACCCACCTGCTGCTCAATTTCCTCTACAATAAAGCGGAATTTCTGTATAGTAGTAATTATTATTTTGGCACCACTTACTAAAGCATGGGCCAACTGGTGAGAATCCTGGTCTATCTTGCGAACTACACCCTGGGCATGTTCAAACTGATAGATAGTGTCCTGTAACTGGCGGTCCAGCACAATGCGGTCGGTAATTACCACAATAGAATTAAAGACAGGTTGGTCATTGAAATCATGCAGGTTAGACAGCCGGTGGGCCAGCCAGGCAATGGAGTTACTTTTGCCGCTGCCCGCGGAGTGCTGAATTAAGTAATTTTTACCGGCTCCGTTTTTCTTTACATCCTGTACCAGCTTGCGTACAGCATCAAGCTGGTGATAGCGGGGAAAAATCAGAGTTTCTTTGGTTATCTTCCGGCCGTCTTTTACCTTTTCTTCCACCTGCAGGTGCATAAAACGTCCGATAATATCCAGCATGCTGTCCCGTTGCCAGACCTCCCGCCACAGGTAGGAGGTACGGAAACCGCCTTCCGGGTCCGGCGGGTTGCCGGCTCCCCTGTTATAACCTTTATTAAAGGGCAGGAAAAAAGTCTTGCCGCTATTTAACCGGGTGGTCATGTGCACTTCATCGGTATCAACGGCAAAATGCACCAGCGCCCGCTTTTTAAACTGGAATATTGGCTCCCTGGGGTCCCGGTCTTCGCGGTACTGGCGCATGGCATCTTTAACGGTTTGATTGGTAAACTGGTTTTTAAGCTCCACCGTAGCAATAGGCAGACCGTTCAGGCTTAACACCATGTCCAGTGAATTCTCGTTTTTGGTGCTGTAGTGCACCTGCCGGGTTACTTTTAAAATATTGGCGTTATATTTATCAATGATTTCGTAGTTTAGCCCGCTGGCGGGAGCGAAAAAAGCCAGTTTTATACGCACGTCATAAAGGTCAAACCCCCGCCGTAGCACCTTTAACATACCGTTGCGGTTTAGAACCTGCACCAGCCGCTGGATTATTTTCTTTTCTACTTCATTTCCAAAGTAGATAATTAGTTTGTCCCATACCTCGGGCTGGCTTTTTTTAATGAAGGTAATTACATCGTTAGGGAATAATGCCATGTCCCGGTCAAATTCGTTGGGGTTGCCCTTGGCATACCCGCCCTCCTCTAATAGGTGGGCTTCAATGACATTTTCCAACGCTTTTTCGGACTTGTCGATGGGCATTTGCTCACTCCCTTCACCTTAAACTTCATCACGAACATCAATTTTGCCGGTAACGGCAGCGGATATAAGGGCCTGGCGGTATTCTTTAATTTTTGTGATTTGTTGGTGTATCTTATTAATTAAGGTGTTTATTGTTGACGTTTTATTATCTAGGTATTCAATTATTCTCTGCTGTTCTCTTAGTGAGGGCAAAGCTATTAACATATTCCTTAAAATGTTTGTATTAATGGACTCACGGGTGCTTCCTACAGACATTAATTGTAAATAATTAGACGATACGCCAGATGAAAACAAGTAAACAAGAAATTGTTTATTAACATTTTTGTTCTTTATTCTTAATCGTAGCATCTGCCCTGATATAAGCCATTCTTCTTGCTCTTTTTTAATAAGAGCAGTTCTTCCCATACTTCCAACTCTGCTAAATACAATGTCATTCTCTTTTAAGCGGTACATTGATAGCTGTGCCGCTTTTACAGCAGAGATCTTTGGCATGTCATTAGAATCTATCTGAAAATCATTAATATGTTTTATTAGAATTAACGGTACTCCCTCATCAATATAGTCACTAGCATGCAATTGAGCACCAAAAGGACCTGTTTGGGCAATTTCAGAATCATTTTTATCAATATGTTTGATTTGTAGTACATTCCAGTGCTCAGGCACTTCCCCCAACCACTCAACCCCCGAATCTTTCATTGGCACATTAGGGTCAAGCCCTTTTGTTACTGCCTGGGTAATAATTGCCTGCCGTTTTTCTTTTAATAATTCAATTAACCGCTCTTTTTTTTCAACAAGCAGGTCGAGTTTTGATGTTTCCCGGTCAAGGAAAGCAGCAATTTTTTGTTGTTCTTCTAATGTAGGAGCAATCATTATCATTTTATTTAGCGTTTGGATCGTTAACCTTTTTAGAGCTGCACCGGCTATAAAGCTATACATTTGATCAATGTTAATGGATGAAATTAACCAATAATACAGAAAATTAGATAATACTTTATTTTCTTTAGGAGAAATTATAGCTAATGATGACAGAACAACTATATTCTCTTCTTTAACTATGGCAGCTCTCCCTATTGTTCCATCTTTGCTCAATAAAATATCATTCTTTAAGGGTCTGCAGCCGTTTTTACTAAGCTTTGAAAAATCATCAAAACTAATTTTAGAACAATTCTTTATATCTATTTTTCCATTAATAACATCTTTAACAGTAACATATGGAAAACCATCATCAATTGTTTCGGGTGAAAAATGAGATCCATCAGTAATACGCTTACATAATAGTTTTAGTAATGTTACATCCCAGTGCTCAGGCACTTCCCCAATCCATTCTATTCCTGAATCCTTATACCTCTTATAACCCAAATATCTCTTTACAGATACCACCATCTAAACTTCCTTTCCACTTAATTAGGTAACCTCTTTCAGTAGTTCCAATATCTCATTCTCCAGTTGCTTAATCTCCTTATCTATCTCCTCCAGCGGCCGCAACGGCTTGTACTCATAAAAGTGCCGGGTGAACGGTATCTCGTACCCAATCTTGGTTTTATCCTCATCAATCCAGACATCGGGCACGTGGGGTTTTACTTCCCGCTCGAAGTATTCATAAATATTCTCTTTCAATGGCACGTTTTCGTAATCACGCAAATCCGGGTCCGGTTCCATGTTGCCCTTATTGTCGTAGCAGATATCGGCAGTTTCATCTTTTTCCGCTAAAGCGTAAATAATAGCCTTTTGCAAGGTGCTATTTAAAGTGACACCTTGTTTTTTAAACGTTTTTTTCAGTAGTTTAATAAACTCGTCACGGTTTTTGTAAACTGTATCCGATATCATTGTTTGCAAAGCGTCTATTATTTGCTGCTGGTATTGCTGGCCTGCTTCTATCTCCGCCCTGGCAGCCGCACCTTTTTTGCGGGATACGGCCAGGTTTTTAAAGGCTGTCTGTTCCTTTAACTTTTCAATCAGCTCGCTATTCACCTGGATACTAAGACGCAGCGGGCGTTCCACCGTAATGCGCTGGTACCCGAAGTCTTCGTTATCGAAAGTTTTGCTGTATTTGCCCTCTTTAAACTCACCGTGTATCCTGGTAATTTCGGCAATATGGTCCTCGCCCAGTTCATGGCGTTTAGCCCCCAGGCTCTTGCGCATCTTCTGGTAGAAGTTTACAGCATTAATTAGCTGCACTTTACCCTTGCGCTTTTCACTCTTTCGGTTTGTTAACACCCAGATATAAGTAGAAATACCTGTGTTGTAGAAAAGCTGGTCGGGCAGGGCAACAATTGCTTCCAGCCAATCATTCTCTATAATCCAGCGGCGAATGTTGCTTTCACCGGATTCCGCGCCACCGGTGAACAGCGGGGAACCGTTAAAAACGATGGCTAAACGGCTGCCGCCTTCCTGCACCGGCTTCATTTTGGATATCATGTGCTGTAGGAACAACAGTGAACCGTCACTTACCCGGGGCAACCCGGCGCCGAAACGCCCGGCATAGCCTAAATTATCATGCTCGTCTTTTATCTCTTTTTGCACCTTTTTCCACTCGACGCCAAAGGGCGGGTTGGATAGCATATAGTCAAACTTCTCGTCTTTAAGGCCGTCATTGGTAAAGCTGTTGCCAAACTTAATACGTGAAGGGTCCTGGCCCTTTACCATCATATCCGCCTTGCAAATGGCGTAGGATTCAGGATTCAGCTCCTGGCCAAAGGCTTTAAGCTGGGCGTCGGGGTTTAAATCGGCCAGGTATTCCGCGGCCACGCTGAGCATGCCACCGGTACCACAGGCAGGGTCATATATTTTACGCACAATGCCCTTCTTAACCAATTCATCGGAGTAATCTTCGTTGAACAACAGGTTTACCATCAAGCGAATAACTTCCCGGGGGGTAAAGTGCTCCCCGGCGGTTTCGTTGGATTGCTCGGCAAAGCGGCGGATTAATTCTTCAAATATGTAGCCCATTTCAATATTGCTCACCCGGTCCGGGTGGAGGTCAATCTCGGCGAACCTTCCCACAATCAAGTACAGCAGGTTGGCATCGTCCAGCCGGTCAATCTGCACGTTAAAGTTAAAGTAATTTATAATGTCATAAGCGTCAGAAGAAAAACCATTTATATAGTTGCGCAGGTTTGCCGCTATATTGTTAGGGTCGTCTAAAAGTTTTTTAAAGTTATAGGGACTTGTATTATGAAAGTTTACACCGGTAACTTTATTTAAAACAGGCCCGATGTTTTGGATGTTCATTTTTTCCAACTGCGGCAGCTGTTTTAGTACCTTATCTTTGGTTGGTTCCAACACGCAGTCCAGGCGCCGCAAAACTGTCATGGGTAGAATAACTCTGCCGTACTCGGACTGCTTATAGTCACCGCGTAGTAATTCAGCAATAGACCAGATAAAGTTAGCTTTCTCTTGAAAGTTTATCATTACTGTGCTCCTTCCTTATGTCCTAAGGCAAATATCATTAAATGTTTACTATCTCAGATTCGCTTACTTATATTCTGATAAAAATATTTTTTAGTTTATATCAAAATACCCAATAATTTCCTTTTTAGTCCTTCGATTGATTCCACTATATAAATAATTTCGATCCAGATTCCTGTTAAAGGCTGAGCAACTAAACTCAGCTATATGCATGCAAGCGTGACACGCACCCTTTTCATCCTTGCATACCGGGTCATATACGCAATAATCCCCCTCGTCTTTAACTTTATAAAGGAGGTTTTGCAAGCTTTGCTCAAAAACGGTGAATAAGCCGCCAATGATAAAGGATGAGCGGTTGTTAACATAAATCATAAAAGACATGGTTTTAGGCAACAGGTATTCGCTTAAAGTGTTCAAGTCAAAACCGCTCAGCATGGTGCACTGCCTTAAAACCAGGTGTGAGAAGCTATGCAATAAAGTAAACAAATAGTAAGTGATTTCACCGTTCTTCGTTTCTTTATTAGCTACCTCACCGAATAAGTCAACCTCTTCCATGTGGTTAATAAACCAAACTTTGACCTCTTCTTCACTGAGCCGGTGGATATCTTCATTAATAATGCCGTTGACTTGAAGCCAGGTTAATACCCTTCTGAGGTCCAATTGGAAGTGCAAAGCCTCGGTTTTTGTGGTATCCATATACACCGGGTAATGATATTTATCAACAGAGTCCATAGGGAAACTATTTAATTTAGCCTGATTGGGTATGCGGGATATTCTTGAGTAGCCAAAGGCAGCATAGGTAATTGGCAAATCTTCAATTAACGTTACATCTCGCAAACCCAATAAACTAATGGTCTCTTTGCTTTCAATAACACGTTGTTCAAAATGGCTGTCTTGTTCTTTTTCCAATAAGCTATCCAGCGAGTGAATTTTGATCTCTTGGTTACCGTTAATCTGGGTATTAATTCTGATGTATTCGTATAGCTCATCACTGACATATTTTATTTTTTCGTCATCTATTTTAATTAAGTGCTCTACTCTTTCTATGATTCTTTCTTTTTGGCTTTTGGCCTGGTTGTTTTGCGACTGCTGCAGCATAGTGTTTATTTGCATTTCAATTTGTTCCTGGGTCAGTCCCATAGACTCAAGCAAGAGTCTCATTTTTTCAATATTATCATCCTTTTCCTGCGCGTCGGAAAGCATAGATAGTAGGCTTTGCTTGCCGTAATCAAATAGTTTTAAATAAGCTGCAGCCACGATTTTGCCGTAGATAACTTCATCTTCGTATTTTTTTTCGCGGCTGTTATCTTTTAAATTGATCATAGTAATTGAATGTGGGTAGTACGTTAAGGAACGGTTGTGGTTTACAATGGTCATTCTGGGTCTGGGATCTTCCTGACAATTGCAATGTTGAAATAACCTGCTCGCTTTTTGGGTGCACCCGGGTACCCGACAGCGCCATTCATAATTTGTTATCTGGGCGCTACCTCGCCTTTCTAGAACAATGTGCTCATCTCCATGCACCGGGCATTTGCGCACATAAATAGGACTTAACCGCCCGCACTCATGCACAGCCACCAGGTCAATTTGCTCCAGTGCTGAACCGCACTTAGTGCAGCGAATTATATCAATGTCAGTTTGGATATCGCGGTATTGGTGTATTTTTTTGCATTTGGTATTGGAACATTCAAATAAAAGCGGAAATAATCTCCCTTGCACCTGGTTTATTTGGGCAAAGTAAAAACTATTCAAGTTCAAACTGCTGGGAAAATCTCTGTGGTTTTCATCCCACCGGCGAATATAACGAATGATTTTATTGCTTATATAAAATATATCAGTATCCTTTTTGTCAATTGCATGGGATACAACATCTTTAACTACAAAAATATAAGGTTCGTCTTCGTAATCAAAAGTTTTGCGGGGCAGATAGGCGTATAAAACCTGGGTTTTCCCTCTATGCATCGGCTTACTCATGGTTTCCGGCTCCTTCTGTACCTCATTTTGGAAAGAAAATCGTTGGAAGGAATATCTTTGGATATAGGAATTTGTTCATCAATATCACGCAGGCTGGTCATGGGCATGTACCCGAATATTTCCTTAAGCTGTTCGGTAGTTTTTTCATTTTTAGGATTAATGAAATGCAGATATATTAATTCCAATCCTTTTCTAATTTCTTTAATAAAATGTTTTGTACCCGGGTCGTCTTGTTTTATTCCATATGCTTCTTTAAGAAAGTCAAAAACTTCTTCTTTAGGAATATAACCCTTGGACAATGCTTCCCGCAGCCCATCGCTGAACCATAGGTTTCTGGCTATTTTATGCCGGATGCGCGGCTGGTAATATTGCAGGACAAGCCCCATGAACAAACCCGGAAGCGTCTTTTGTACGCTAAACTTGGACCATCGGTTAATGGGCACCGGTTCCACTAAACGGTTACTAAATTCGTTAAATTTGCTGAAATAATTAAAATAACCAATATCCCTTTCCCGCCCGGGGCTAAAACACATAAAACAAATGCCCACATGCGTCCGCCCCACCCGGCTGCTGGATTGGATATACTCTGCCACATGCGCCGGCATGCCGTGGAAAATCATAAAGTTTAACCTCTCCACATCTACACCGTGACTTATCAAGCTGGTGGCTATTACGGCATCGATTTGCTTATCCCTTTCAGCAGGAGGATTCTCCAATACATCCAGCGTGCTGCGAATCTTGGCAAAAGTAGAGTCACCGTTTAGCTCTACCGGCTGTATAGGCATATAACCGTTTTCCGTAAGGTATCCGTTGATCTGGCTGGATTCAATCATTCTACTAATGGAAGAACCGGCATCCTTGGAATTTACATATAAAAGCGAGGTTTCATAGTCAAGAAGGAATAGTTCCAATTCTTCTTTAGTTTTTATAGTTTCCAAGCCTATTTTATTGATAATATCAGGGTCTTTTCTTATATCCTGGATAACCATATGAAATGTTTTGATAAGTTCCTGGGTGGCCGCCAGGTGTGTCTTGTTGTGCGGCATTACTCCCACAAACAATCTACCCAGATAATCTTTTTCCCGGGCATAAAAAGAACTACCCAGTTCATACCCCGCTACCGGAAATCTACGTGGTTTCTTGTTATAGAGCTGCTGGATGTGGTTTTCATATTTTTCAATGGTAGCTGTAGCGGCAATAATTTTAAAATTCTTGCCGCCTGAAGTTTTGTTTTGCAGCATCTGAACGAAACCCTCGTAATGAGAGGCAAAGGTGCCAAAGCTTTCCTTTAATAAGTGAAGCTCGTCTTGAATCACCAGAGCAGGAGCCGCGTCGTATAAATTAACGGCCTCTTTGGGTAAATCGCATCTGGCATCTTCCGTGCATTCACCGCAACTCATATAACCGTGGTAAGAACATCTTTCATTAACATTGCCGAGTAAGTGGGTGAACCTCCTTTGCATGCCAATGGAAGCGATTTTGTCCACTGTGCCTACCAACATAGTTGGTAGATAACGGAAAATTTCCTGATCCACAATATATAAAGGCAGCGTTTTTTCCGAACAGCTTTCATTATTACACCTGTGTTCAAGTTGCATTTTGTTTTCATCAAAGAAAATTTCTATGGATTTCTGGTTGCAAAATGGACATTTTTCAACCATTTTGTACCTGTCAAAGAAGTTTTCATACTCAATGTTTAACTTTCTCATTTTCTCAGTTATTTTGTTGGGTGTGTTCTGTCCGCCTGCAAAGTAACCAACAGAAAACGGTTCCATACCCTGCTGTGCTAAGTCTTCGTGTTTTCTGCGTATTTTTTCCGCCTGAGCGTAGATTTCCACTATCCTTTGGAACTGCTGCAAGCTTAGCAAGCGCAAAGGAAAGCGAATCCACGAAGATACACCGCCTTTTTTACCACGTAGTCGATCAAAAAAAGCTTGGAAAATGGCAATACCAAGATAACTTTCCGTTTTACCTCCACCGGTAGGGAACCATAATACGTCTACCGTATCGGTACCATTATTATCAAGATCCGGGTATTCCCTGCCCACCAAGTCCGGTAATATAGACACAATAAATACAATTTGAAACATTCTCCAGCTTTCATGTGGCGTTTCCCTTAATTTATCAACCTCATAAAAAGCTTCGTTCATCAAGCAAAATGCTCTTTTCACTAATGGCACTTTTTGAATGATATCAATGCCTGCCTCAAAACGGTTTTTTTCCTTTTGAAAAGCCTGCAAATCCTTTATGCGCCAGGCTAATTCCTCACTGGTAATTTCCATTTTCCATGTGTCTATCTGTTTTTGCCACTGGCTTTCATAATCTTGCATAGCTTGCAAAATCTTTCCTGAATCCGTGAACTAAATATTAGAAAACCGCCCATAACAGGTGAAATATTTAGTATAATAAAGATACGCTAAGATAATTAAGATACTAATATTTCACCTGTGGGGTGCACACATGAGATTCATTATCGAACAGTCTAACGAATACCTTACTACTCATTCCGGGCTTACATTTGTAGGTGCTCTTATTGCTAAAACCGACCTAAAAAAGCGACTTGATAAATCAAGCATTCCAGGTGTATACACACCAAATATATCACATGGTGATGTGGTTACTTCATACATTGGCTTATTGTGCCAGGGAAAAAGCGACTTCGATCACATTGAGCCGTTTAGAGAAGACGACTTT
>NZ_FOYM01000015.1 GCF_900115975.1 Desulfoscipio geothermicus DSM 3669 | reverse complement strand
AAAATTGCCAAGAGAGAATGAACGGTACACTGGAAGAGCCGTAATTGCGGGCATATCCATGAGGGTTCCGAAAGCACCGGAAATATGCCCGGTAGGTGGTCAAGGTGGGGCCCTTCGTCTACGTCGGCGGGACCGCCTCGGTTCAGCCCGACGGCAGTGTCTACGGGGAAAATGACGGCTATGCCCAGACGAAATACATCCTGGAAAAGATGATTGATTTCCTGGAGCAGGCCGGGTCCAGGCGGGAGGAAGTGATCAGGGTCAAGATGTATGCCACGGACATGACCAGGGCCAAAGAGTACATTGAGGCCTACTCAAAATTTTTTAAGGACATCAAGCCTCTGTGCACCCTGGTGGGGATTTCAACCTTGTTTCGCCCTACCCAGCTCATCGAAATAGAAATGGACGCTGTAATTGGATCAGCGTTATAGGAATAAACCAGATATGGCTTTATAATATGCGCATCCAGCCAGTCTCAAATTCTGAACATGAACGGCGATGTGGGTAATGGAGAAGCCGCAAACCCTTGGGGTATAAGGGAATGCGGCTTCTTTGTTTTTGAGAATATGCAATCTTAAACAGATGGTTTTCTAAATGGTATAACCTTACCATTACCATTGGTTTGCTCAGGTAATTTGTCTTGACAGGATTGACATCCACCACAGCCGGTCTTATAACCAACAAACACCTTACGCCATGACACTTGCCACTTATCTTCTACTTGCTCTATCGTAGTCTCCACTTCATACTGGGGACCACGTGGTTGATTTGCCAATCTTGATTCTGTAGTAGCAACAATACGTGCAATTTTTAACGCTTTCTCTTCAGAGTCATACAAAGTCTGCAACTTTACCCATTCCATAATCAATCGCTCCCTCAGTAAACACATTTTTCTTCTTATCATAACCAATTAATATAGAGAACCTCAATATGCTTATGAAGGTCAACTGTTCTTTATGAAAATGCTACAGCCCTTTTTCGGCAACCAGCAGGGTCAAATCCAGTACACGGTTGGAATAACCCCACTCGTTGTCATACCAGGACACCACTTTGGCCATATTATCTTCGATGACCATGGTGGAAAGGCCGTCAATAATGGAGGAATGGGGGTTACCGCTAAAGTCTTTGGATACCAGCGGCAAAGAGCTGAAAGCTAGAATACCTTTCAGGGAACCCTCGGCGGCTTCCTGGAGAGCGGCGTTAATCTCTTCTACCGTGGCAGGTTGAGCCAGTTCAACCACCAGGTCTACAACAGAGACGTTGGGAGTGGGCACCCGCATGGCTAAACCGTTCAGCTTGCCCTTAAGCTCGGGCAGAACCAGGGCTACAGCCTTGGCGGCGCCGGTGGTGGTGGGAATGATGGACTGTCCTGCAGCCCGGGCACGGCGCAGGTCTTTATGGGGTAGATCTAAAATGCGCTGGTCGTTGGTATAGGAGTGAACGGTGGTCATTAAACCCTTCACAATACCGAATTTTTCATTCAGCACTTTGGCCAAGGGAGCCAAACAGTTGGTGGTGCAGGAAGCATTGGATAAAACGTGATGATTTGCCGGGTCATAAATATGATCGTTTACTCCCATCACGATGGTGGCGTCTACCTCTTTACCCGGTGCAGAAATAATCACTTTCCTGGCTCCGGCTTGGATATGTTCGGCAGCAGCGGGTCTTTTGGTAAAGCGGCCGGTGGATTCAATGACAATGTCCACACCCAGTTCGCCCCAGGGAAGTTTGGCCGGGTCGGTTTCAGCAAAGACTTTTATTTCTGTATCATTTACCAAAATGGTATTTTCGGTGCAAGCCACCTCGGCGGCTAATTCGCCATGCACCGAATCATATTTCAGCAAGTGCGCCAGGGTTTGCGGGTCGGTCAGGTCGTTTACAGCAACAATCTCAACGGGCCCTCCCCACTGGATTAAGTTTCTATTAATCATCGCCCGAAGCACATTTCTACCAATCCGCCCAAAACCATTGATGGCTATTTTTACTGTCATTTAAATTCCTCCTGTTATTATAATTTGTTAGTTAACCCCTGAGTTTTCCAGCTCCCTGGCGGGTTTGATCCGGCAACCGGGAGTCAGTAACCAGCGTATGTACCTTATCCCAATGGGCAAAGGTATGATAGCATACCTGACCAGTCTATTTTCCCGTATTGCCACTCAAGGTCAGGTTATTTTCTTTTTGAAAATCTTCTAATCTTTTGCGAACATCATCCGTGGTACTGAGTTCCAGGACTTCACCCAACAGTTTCTGACATTCCTCGTGGTTCACCTGCGAAATAACCTGCTTCACTTTTTTAATGGAACCCGCCACCATACTCCATTCATCAAGGCCCAGCCCTATGAGCAGAGGTGCTGCCAGCGGATCTCCGGCCATACCGCCGCACATGCCGGTCCACTTCCCTTCCCGGTGGGATGCTTCAATAACTTTTTTGACCAGATGAATGACGGCCGGGTGTAGGTGGTCATACAAATAGCCAACCTTTTCATTCATACGATCCACCGCCAGGGTATACTGGACCAGATCATTGGTCCCGATGCTGAAGAAATCAACCTCTTTGGCAAATTGATCGGCCAAAATGGCCGTGGAAGGCACTTCAACCATCATCCCCACCTCAACGGACGGGTCAAAGTCAACTCCCTCTTTTGTCAACCGGTCCCTGACTTCGGCCAGGATTGCCTTTGCCTGTCTCCATTCTTCCAGGCTGGCGATCATGGGAAACATGATTTTTACTTTGCCATAGGCGCTGGCTCGCAAGATGGCCCGCAGTTGGGTAACCATTAATTCCCGCTGATCCAAGCTAAGGCGGATAGCCCGGTAGCCGAGAAAGGGATTCATTTCCTTCGGCAGGGAGAGGTAGGGGAGTTCTTTATCGCCCCCTATATCCAACGTACGGATAATGACCGGCCTGTTTTCCATAGTGGCCACAACCTGTTTGTAGGCCTCAAATTGCTTTTCTTCCGAAGGCATTTGGGCTTCATTCATAAATAAAAATTCCGTCCGGTAGAGCCCGATACCCTCAGCCCCTTGTTCCAGGGCCGGTTTGGCCTCCGCCGGCGAGCCGATGTTGGCGGACATTTCCACCCGGAACCCATCGGTTGTTGCGGCAGGCTTAAAAGTAAATTCTTCGAGTTGACGTAACGCCTGCTCCTCAATCTTCCTTTTTTCTTCGTATTCTTTCATAAGACGGGGGTTCGGATTTACGATACATGCACCGGTACTGCCGTCAATAATTAGCCAATCCCCGTCATGAATTTGTTTAATAGCTTCACCAATACCGACGATAGCCGGAATGCCCAGGGAACGGGACAAGATGGCGGTATGGGATGTTTTCCCCCCAACCCGGGTGACAAAGCCCAGAATGTATTTTTTGTTCAATTGAACGGTATCCGAAGGGGCCAGGTCATCCGCTACCAGTATGACCTCTTCTTTTATCTCCGCTAACTGTAAGCCCTTCTTCCCCTGCAGGCATGAAACCAGCCGGTTGCCTACATCCCGCACATCAGCCGACCTTTCCCGCAGGTATTGATCATTCATACCTTCAAACAGGCCGGCAAACCGTTCCACTACTTCGGTCACTGCTTTTTCAGCGGTATATTTCTGCTGGCGAATCTCCTTTTCCATCTCCGGGTAAAAGGCCGGGTCATTTAAAAAAGCTTGCTGTGCCATTAAGATAGCCGCTTTATCTTTACCCAGCTCTATTCTTGCCCGCTCAATGAGTGCATGGAGTTCCCGGTAGGCTTTTTCCCTTGCCAGTTGCAGCCGCTCAAGCTCATGATTGACTTCTTCTTCAGATATTACGGCCCGGCCGGGAAGGTTTTGATTACGAAGCGGCTGATAAAGAAGAACTTTCCCTGAACGTATCCCCTCGGACACCCCTGTCCCCCTGATCGTCAGTTCCGCCATCAGGATTCACCAAACCCTTGTTCCACCAGCTCTGCCAGGGCTTTAACGGCCTGTTCTTCATCAGCACCGCTGGCTTCAATGGTTATCTTCGACCCTTTGGCCAGGCCCAGACTCATCATGCCCAGTATACTTTTGGCGTTTCCTTCAGACCCGTCCTCTTTTTTTACTTTAATTTCGGATTGAAATTGATTGGCTTTTTGGATGAAGAGTTGGGCAGGCCTGGCATGCAGGCCGGTTTCATTAATAATTGTTACCTCTCTTGTTACCACGTTAATAACCTCCTTAGAGGGTTTCCAATACCCGCATAACGTCTTCCGGTGACCCGGCTTCCCGTAACTGGTTCCGATATTCTTCATGCATGAGCTTACGGGCAATGGCGGCTAAAATCCGGAGGTGCTCATTGCCTGCCTGTTCTGCCGGAACAGCGATTAAAAATACCATGGATACCGGTTCTTCATCAAGGGACTGCCAATCGATGGGGTGGGCAAGTTTGGCAAATCCCAGGGCCGGCCTGGCTACCCCGGCGGATTTACCGTGGGGAATGGCCACCTCAAAGCCGACACCGGTGGTCCCCTTTTGCTCACGTTCCAGTACCGTCTGCATAAAGGCTTCTTTATTGCTGATTGCTCCGGCTTTGACCATTTGCTCAGTCATCCGGGCAATACATTCTTCTTTCGTCTGCACAGCAAGGGAAAGCTGGATGATCTCCTTTTCTATAATTTCTGTTAACTTCATCAAGAATATCCTCCCGCCTATTAATTTTTAAAAAAGGAATGGGGGGTCCCCCATTCCTTCTATTCATTATTTACAGTTTGCCCATTGGTCACAGGATTACGCTTTAAAAGATTAACCAGTAGGGCGGTAACGACGGTACCCACGATAATGGCGACAATGTACAGGCCAAGGTTACCTACCGCATGGGGAATTGGCAGGACAAAGATTCCACCGTGGGGAGCCCTTAAGGTAGCCCCAAACAACATGGAAAGGGCGCCTGTTACCGCAGAACCGGTCATAATGGCTGGGATAACCCGGAGGGGGTCGGCGGCTGCGAAGGGGATCGCTCCTTCCGTGATAAAGGAAATCCCCAGGGCAGCGGCTGCTTTTCCTGCTTCCCTTTCCTCAATGGAATACTTCTTCGGAGCAAGAACGGTTGCCAGCCACAGACCTAAAGGCGGTGTCATACCGGCAGCCATAACAGCAGCCATCGGCCCGAAAATGCTACTGCCTAAAAGTCCGACGCCAAAGGTATAGGCCGCTTTATTCACCGGCCCACCCATATCAAAGGCCATCATGGCTCCCAAAATGAGCCCCAGCACCACAGCATTGGCGCCGCTTAAGCCGGTCAGCCATTTTGTCATCGCATCCATAACGACTTTTACGGGACCGCCGACAACATAAATCATCAGCAGGCCGGTTGCCAATATGCTAAAGAAAGGGATGATTAATACGGGTTTTAAACCTTCCAGATTCTTGGGCAGCTTGATGGCATCCTTTAAGCCTTTGGCAACGTACCCGGCAATAAAGCCGGCTAAAATCCCGCCCAAGAAACCGGCGCCAATTTGAGACGCCAGCATACCGCCTACCAGTCCGGGGGCCAGGCCCGGTTTCTCGGCAATGGAAAAAGCGATAAAACCGGCCAGAACCGGCACCATGAGGGCAAAGGCGGCACCGCCTCCGATATCCATTAAAGCGGCAGCCAGGGTGCCCTCTTCTTTAAAGGCCTCAATGCCAAATATAAAGGAGATGGCAATAATCAGTCCGCCGCCGGCCACCAGGGGAATCATGTAAGAAACACCGTTCATTAAGTGTTTATAAATGCCTACCCGTTGGGCGCTGCGCTCGGCTTTTGTTTTTACTGCCTCGGCAATATAGTCCCGGGTTGCCGGCTTTTTATTCAACGCCTCTTCCAGCAGTTTGCCCGGGTTTTTAATGGCCTCACCAACCGAAGCCTTCACAACGGGCTTACCGGCAAAACGTCCTTCATCCGCATCGGTATCCGCCGCTATAATGATGGCATGGGCACCGGCGATATCCTCCTCCGTTAACCCGTTTTCAACCCCGACGGCCCCGCGGGTTTCCACCTTGAACGCTATATTTTTTTCCTCGGCCGCCTTCTTCAAACCTTCCGCAGCCATATAGGTGTGGGCAATACCGGTGGGACATGCTGTAACAGCCAAGATTCTTTTCACATTATTTCCCTCCCGTTATTTTTTGCTGTTTAAATCTCTATCGATGCAACGTGCACCTCATTTAACAAAGGTTGTACTTCGCTCAGGGAACAGACCTGTATGCCCGGTTTAGAAGCCGTCACCGTACCTGCAACAGTAGCCCAGCGGGCCACTTCCGCCAAGGGTTTATTTTCCAAAATAGCATAGGTTATGGCAGCAACCATCGAATCCCCGGCACCCACCGTGCTTTGAGGAATGATGGAGAAAGGAGTTACACGGTAAACTTCTTCTTTGGTCAGAGCAATGGCTCCCTCGCTTCCCCGGGAAATAACGACCACCGCAATCCCTGCCTGGATCAGCTCTTGACCTGCGGCAATAATATCCTTTTCTGTGGTCAGAGAACGTCCCATTAACCCTGCCAGTTCATGAGCGTTAGGCTTTACCGCAAAGGGGCGTGCCTTAATACCTTCCTTTAATGCCGTGCCATCGGCATCAAGAATGGTTTGCACATTTCTCTCTTTGGCCAGAGAAATATAATCGCTGTAAATGTCCCCCGGCACCCCCTGCGGCACACTTCCGCTCAGCACAAGAATCGATGCATCCTGCAACAGGGACGCCAGTTGATCGCGAAATTTTGCCAAATCTCCGCTCAGTACAGCAAAACCGGGCTCATTTATTTCCGTAGTTACTTTCGTTTCGTTGTCAACGATTTTTAGATTGGTGCGGGTTACACCTTGGACCTCCACAAACCCTGTTTCAATTCCCAAACCATTTAGACTTCTTTGAATAAACTCTCCTTCAGAACCGCCGATAAATCCGGTGGCAATGACATCAACAGAAAACTTTTTCAGCACCTTCGCGACATTGATACCTTTCCCCCCGGGGTCTAGACGTACTTGTTCCACCCGGTTCAGACCACCTACTTCCAGGTAGGGAATGACGATGGTTTTATCAAGAGCGGGGTTAAGTGTGACAGTTACAACTTTTGACTGCATGTGGTTTCCTCCTATGGGTGGACAAGGTGAACGGTAATGCCCATTGTTTTAAGTTGATTAAGAGTATCTTCAGCAACGGCATTATCCAAAATCACTTGATTAACTTCAACAATATCAGCAACTTTAGCCTGAGATACTTTCCCCACTTTACTGTGATCCGCCAATAAGAAAACTTGCTTGGCTATTTTGATCATTTTTCGTTTGGTGGCTGCCTCTATTAGGTTGGGGGTGGTCAGCCCTGCTTCCAAATCCAGTCCATTGATGGCCAAAAACAATTTGTCCACCCGGATCATGCCAAGTGACTGTTCTGCCACGGGCCCCACCATCGCCAGGGTCTCTTTTCTCAGCATCCCCCCTACCACTAATACTTCAATTCCCGGATGGGAGAGTAATTCATGGGAGATATTAATAGCGTTTGTTACAACTGTTAATTTTGCAAAGCTTTTTAATTCTTTTGCCAGTTCAAAGGTCGTTGTGCCGGCATCCAGTAAAATGGTTTCTCCCTCATCAATCAGTTCCACCGCTTTTTTAGCAATGGCATGTTTTTCTTTTAAATGGGTTACTTTTTTTTCACCAATGGTGGGCTCAAAATTTACATTTTGTAAAGATAAAGCACCCCCGTGGGTTCGTTTTAAGAGCTTGGCATCTTCCAGGTCTTTCAGGTCACGGCGCACCGTTGCTTCAGAAACCTGTAAAACTTCCGTGAGTTCTTGTACAGAAGCCTTGCCGTATTTTTGAATATAATCTAAAACTATTTTCTTTCTCTCTTCGCTGTACAATGTGCTTCCCTTGCCCCCTTAAATTAAAAAATGAGCAATACCATAACGTATTTATTGATTGTTTGTGATTGATTTTGATTTAATATGATTATTTTTGATTATATATGATTTTTTGTAAAAATACAATAAAAATATGTATCTTTAGAAAATTAACATTTAAGGTAAAAAAAAGAATCAGCAACTCCTTTACCAAAGCCACAACATTTTAAATGATCAAAATGATCTTTTATACAGCAACACTTTTATGGCCGCCCAGGGCCAGGACGCTTTAATGATCCTGGAACAGACCGCCGTGCTCTACAAGGGAAGATTCACCCTGGTGTATTGGATGCACCAACGAGGATTTTCCGGACGGATCTACACCGTTTTTCACCCCCATCCCGGAGAAAAGCGACGACGCTGATGCGGGAATGGCTCTTAAAGCTGCAGCCCGGACCTATCTCGCAAATGCCGCGCTACTATAAATCATAAAATATTAAAATAAATTTTTTAGCAAATACTAAGCGTTAAGGTAACTAAATAACTTTTGGGGGGACATTCCTCGACCCTAAAGCCCCGACTCCAAAGAGAGGTGTGTCCCCTTTCCTAATTAAATTATTTCAAGGGGGGACAACGTGAGCCCCAAAATATCCTTTAAAGTACAGGGTATGGAATGCGCCTCCTGTGCGGCCAAAATAGAACGGCAGCTAAAAAAAACAGGCGGGGTTTTAAATGCGGCGGTTAATTTCGCGGTAGAAAAGGTCACTGTTGACTATGATCCCGACCGGGTAGGGGTGGACGAACTGCTCAAAACCGTAGTAGATCTGGGTTACCGGGTTTCCACCCGGCGGGTGGATTTAAAAATCAGTGGTATGACTTGCGCCGCCTGCGCCGCCAGGGTGGAAAAAACCTTATCTAACCGGGCGGGTGTGCTCCGGGCCAACGTCAACTTTGCCATGGAACGGGCAACTGTAGAATATGACCCAACACGGGTGGATGTGGAGGAACTTAAAAAGGCGGTAGCTGATGCTGGTTACCGGGCTGAAGAAGGGGACAAGCGGTTTGACGCTGATGAGGAAAAAATGGAGCGTGAGCGGGAAACCAGGCGGCAGACCAACCTGCTCATTTTATCAGCGGCGTTATCCATTCCACTTTTAGCTATGATGTTTGCGGACCTGTTTAATATACACCTGCCGGCTCTGGTGCATAACAAGGTATTTCAATTCGCCCTGGCCACCCCGGTGCAATTTGTCGCGGGCTTCCAGTTTTATCGCGGAGCGTATAAATCTTTGAGGCACGGCAGCGCCAACATGGATGTGTTGGTGGCCCTGGGTACTACGGCCGCTTATTTTTACAGTGTGGCAACTACCTTTTTTATCCGGGGTCATGTTTATTATGAAACCGGCGCAATTATCATTACCCTGATCATCCTGGGTCGTTTATTGGAATCCATCGCCAAAGGGCGCACCTCCGAAGCAATTAAAAAGCTGATGGGCTTACAGGCCAGGACGGCCCGGGTATTCAGAGAAGGCCGGGAAATGGATATCCCCGTTGAAGAAGTGCGGGTGGGCGATCTGGTCCTGGTTCGTCCGGGAGAAAAAGTGCCCGTGGATGGAATTATTGAAGAGGGCTTATCCGCCGTAGACGAATCTATGCTTACGGGCGAGAGCATTCCGGTTGATAAACGCGCCGGTGACGAAGTGATTGGCGGCACTATAAATAAGCATGGCTCATTTAAATTCAAAGCTACTAAAGTTGGCGCTGATACGGCCCTGTCCCAAATTATTAAAATTGTGGAGGAAGCACAGGGGGCGAAGGCCCCCATTCAACGCCTGGCCGATGTGATTTCAGCTTATTTCGTGCCGGCCGTGGTGGGGATCGCCATAACTACCTTTCTGGCCTGGTATTTTGTAGCCGAACCCGGAAACTTCAGCCGGGCGCTGATAAATTTTACTGCGGTGCTTGTGATTGCCTGCCCCTGCGCCCTGGGTTTGGCCACCCCCACCTCGATTATGGTAGGCACCGGGCGGGGGGCGGAAAACGGTATTCTAATCAAGGGTGGTGAGCACCTGGAAAAGGCCTACGCCCTGAAAACCATTGTCCTTGATAAAACAGGCACCATCACCCGGGGGCAACCTTCTTTAACCGACGTGTTCATTACCGCGCCCGATATGGACGAACGCGAGTTGCTCCGACTGGTCGCTTCACTGGAAAAGGGCTCGGAACACCCGCTGGGGGAAGCAATCGTCAAAGGCGCGCGGGAAAAAGATACTGAACTGGTGGACCCACGGGGCTTTGAGGCCATCCCCGGCCACGGTGTCTCAGGTCAAGTTGGGGACAAGCAGCTGCTTGTCGGTAACCGCCGGCTTTTAGCTTCCCGAAACATAGCTATTTCAGCAATTCAGGATACGGTTGAAAAGCTCGAAGGCGAAGGGAAAACCGCCATGCTGGTGGCCGTAAATAATCGGGCGGCCGGCGTGGTGGCGGTGGCTGATACGGTGAAAGATACTTCGGCTGAGGCCATCCGGGCATTAAAGGAGATGGGTATTGAAACGATCATGATTACAGGTGACAACCGGCGCACCGCAGAAGCGATTGCCCGGCAGGTGGGGATTGCATCCCAAAACGTCCTGGCCGAGGTGCTGCCCCAGGACAAGGCGCGAGAAGTAAATAAACTTAAAGAGCAGGGCCGGGTAGTGGGGATGGTTGGCGACGGTATCAACGATGCGCCGGCTTTGGCCACCGCTGACGTAGGATTTGCCATTGGCACCGGTACCGACGTGGCAATGGAAGCGGCGGACATAACCTTGATGCGGGGGGACTTGCGGGGTGTGGCGGCCAGCATTAAGTTAAGCCGCGCCACCATGCGAAATATCAAACAAAACCTGTTTTGGGCATTAATTTACAACACTCTGGGTATTCCCCTGGCTGCCCTGGGGTTTCTGTCACCCGTGTTGGCCGGCGCTGCGATGGCCTTCAGTTCGGTTTCTGTGGTGACCAACGCCCTTAGACTAAAGCGTTTTGACCCGTATCGGGACTTTCGAATAAATGAACGGACGGCTTTTCGCCTGATGCCCGCACCGGTTCGGCGGCCCAAATAAATTAAAGTGTTAATATGGGGGTAATATAATGGAGTTTTTGGAAGACACGCTGCTGGCAATAGCTCTGTTAGCCGGGGTGGCCGTTGCCTGGTGGCTAGTTGCTTACCGGAGAAAAATTAAGAAGTGAATATGCGGGGTTATATTATATTCACCCCCCGATGCTTATCTATGTACGGCTTTTTCTGCTTTGTTTGCACTATTTACTTTGTTTTTGAACTGGTATATCATTTTGCGGTGAGGGGCATATTTGGTTACTGTAGAATATGGCCCGTCTCCACCATACATAACGAAAATTTAGCGTTCCTGGGTCGTTGATTTTACTGATTTTTTCAGTTTTCAACAGACTTGGGCGAATAGATTTAAGTCATCGCTATAACCATTGAATCCACCGACGCCCACCAGGCGGACCCAATTGTCAACCTGCTGGAGCAAAGCGGCTGTGATTACCAATCAAAGGGCAGTCACGATGGCAAAAATTATCATATCAATGCCCGCAAGCCGGTGCATTAACGGAGGGATCGGTAATCGTGGTACCAGTCAGACGCCCCCTGGCAGAGGTTACCCGGGATCTGGTGGCCGCGGCCACGGGCAAATTGCCCGCCGATAAAGTCATTCGCGGGGGCAGGGTGGTGAACGTATTTACCGGCGAGATACTACCCTGGGACGTGGCCATCAAGGGTGAGCGCATTGCCACCGTGGGCGATGTCGGGCACACTATCGGCCCGGACACGGAAGTTATTGACGCTTCCGGACTGTATCTTTGCCCGGGTTTTATGGACGGTCATGTGCACGTGGAAAGCAGCATGGTGACGGTGACCCAGTTTGCCCGGGCGGTCCTGCCCGGCGGCACCACGGCCGTTTTCATGGACCCGCACGAAATTGCCAATGTGCTGGGCATGGACGGGGTAAAGTTAATGGTGGACGAAGGGCTCAACCTGCCGCTGAAAGTTTTTGCCACCATGCCTTCCTGCGTCCCGGCGGCCCCGGGCTTTGAGGATGCCGGCGCAACCTTCGGCCCGGAAGAAATTGCCACCGCCATGCAGTGGCCGGGAATCTGCGGTTTGGGGGAGATGATGAACTTCCCCGGTGTGCTGGCCGGCGATGCCCGGGTGCACGGGGAACTTAAAGCCACCATGAAAGCGGGCAAGCCCATCACCGGGCACTATTCCATGCCGGGCGATTTTCAGGGCCTGGCCGCATATGCGGCCGCCGGGATCGCTTCCTGCCACGAATCCGTTTTAACGGAGGATGCTTTGAATCGCATGCGGCTGGGATTGTATGCCAAGATGCGGGAGGGTTCCGCCTGGCACGATGTGAAGGCCACCGTAAAAAGCCTGACGGAAACCGGGGTACACAGCCGCCGCGCCATCCTGGTGAGCGATGACACCCATCCCGACACCCTGCTGTCGGTGGGGCACCTGAACCATGTGGTGCACCGGGCCATCAGCGAGGGGTTGGACCCCGTCCGGGCCATCCAGGCGGTCACCATCAACGTGGCCGAATGTTTCAATGTGAGCCGGGACTTGGGGGCCATCGCCCCCGGCCGTTTTGCCGACATCCTGTTTTTGAGCGATCTGGCAGCTGTGGAAATTGAAAAGGTGATGACGGACGGCCGGGTAATCGCCGCGGGCAAAGGGTTGCTGGCGGACCTGCCGGCAGTCGCCTATCCCGCCGGTGCCCTGCGCTCGGTGCATTTACGAGAGTCATTGACGGCCGACCATTTCCGCCTGGACGCGCCGGCGGGGGCGCCCAAAGTATCGGTGCGGGTGATGGAAATCATCGAGGCCAGTGTCCTGACCCGGCACCGCACAGCCGAACTGCCTGTAAATGACGGTTGGTTACAGGCCTCGCTGACCGGTGATCTGGCCAAAGTGGCGGTAATCGAGCGCCACGGCGGCAGCGGCGACATGGGGCTGGGTTTTGTCCGGGGCTTCGGGTTTAACGGTGGCGCCGTTGCTTCCACAGTCGCCCATGACAGCCACAACCTGCTCATTGTGGGTATGAATGACGCCGACATGGCCCTGGCGGGCAATACTCTGGCCGACTGCGGCGGCGGCATGGTGGCGGTGCGGGACGGCAAGGTGCTGGCGCTGCTGCCTCTGCCCATAGCCGGCCTGATGTCCGACCGGCCGGTGGAGGAAGTGGCCCGGCAGGTGCACGCCGTGCATGAAGCTTGGGGAGATCTGGGCTGCCGCCTGGTATCGCCGTTTATGACCATGTCACTGCTGTCCCTGCCGGTACTGCCCGAACTGCGCCTGACCAACCGAGGTCTGGTGGATACCTTGAAATTTACCTTTGTCGATTTAATTGCGGGTTAAGTGCGCAATTTTGGCTTAACTTCTATCATGGTAAAATTTACCGTTATCGTTAAAATATCCTGCAGCGCTGAAGCCAATTTCGTTATCCGGGGGAGTGGGATGCGTTAAAAGTAAAAAACCCCCGGGCTAATTTCGGGGGTTTTATTTGGGGTACACAGTGTTTTTATTTTTTCTCTTCTTTTTTTTCTTCTTTTTTCTGTTCCGCCTGCAAGGGGGTGCCGGCCCAACCGTCCGGTGTACAGGTATCTCCCGGTGGGCAGGTGCCACCCGGGGGGTAGTAACCGCTGCCCGGAGGGTAATAGCCTTCACCAGGCGGATAATGACCGCCGCCTGGCGCGTATCCATCGCTTTGCAATAAATCATGCCAAAAACTTAATTCGCGCCTTTCATGTTCCGCCATGGACATAGCCATGTCGCGCAGGGCAGCGGTGGGAGCGCCGTTGGCGATTTGCTGATAGAGTTGAATTTCCCGTTGTTCGATATTAATAATTTGGCTAACTAAATGATGCCAGGGCATAAGGTAACCTCCTTATTTATATTTCGGTGTACTATTTTTGCGTTGCGGTTTCTTGATTGTAAAATCCCGGCCCATACATTCCCTCGAAGCTGGCGTAGATGCTGTTCCAGGTGTTGGCTTCCACAGCTTCTTCGGCAATTTTCCCTATTACTTGCATGCGCATGGCGGCAGTGGGAAGTTGTTGGGCCAACTGGGCCATAAGTCCTATTTCTTGTAATTCCAGTTGCATTGCTTCTTTAACTTGTTTCAACCAATAATGATGCGACATGATAATACCTCCCGTCTTTTTCTAAACATAATATAAAATAAACAGCAAAAATGTTACAAATTATCAAAAAATATCCTCTGCAAAACAACATTCAATGTAATTATGCATTTTAGTAATTTTAGATTTAACAGGCTTTTTCAGGTTTTGATGCAAAAATGCAAAAGTTAATGCAAAATTTCATTGGTTTTGGAGTATGGCGAAACGGGGGCTGGAAAGAAAAAGTTCTGTTTTTTTTGTCTTTCAGGAAAATATCCCTGGCTATATTTATGGCCGGGGCTAAGGAAAAAAGTATTGAAAGGCGCACGCTAAGGGAACTGAATTAAGCGCGCCTTTCGTGCTATTTAGGAAATACGGTTTTGTGGAACAGGTCTTGCATTGCTTATTACATGGTATATGATCCTGGCGCTTTGGCAGGAATTAATTATAGTTAGCAAAGGAGGAGACGTATGATGAATATCGTAGTTTGCCTTAAGCAGACCTTTGACACCGAAGCAAAAATTTCCCTGGATGCCGGCGGCAAAATTGATTGCAAAGGGGTCAGCCTGATCATGAACCCTTATGATGAATTTGCCGTTGAAGAGGGCCTCCGGCTTAAAGAGAGCGCCGGCGGGGAAGTTACAGTAATCTCCGTTGGCCCGGGTTCGGCTCAGGACGCTCTGCGCCAGGCCCTGGCCATGGGCGCCGATAAGGCCGTTCTGGTGGATACCGGCGATGCGGAGTTGGATGAATACGCCACAGCTACCGTACTGGCGAAAGCAATTGAAGATGTGGGGTATGACATTATCCTGGGCGGTTTTCGGGCCATCGATGACGGCTCGGCCCAGGTTGCCGGCCGGGTGGCGGAAATCCTGAACCTGCCCGTGGTGAATGTGGTCACCGAACTGGAAGTAGCCGACGGCAGGGCTAAAGCCACCAGGGAAATCGAGGGCGGCAGCGAAGTGGTGGAAGTGCCGCTGCCTGCTGTTATCACGGCCCAAAAAGGGCTTAACGAGCCGCGCTACCCTTCTATGAAAGGCATTATGAAAGCCAAGAAGAAACCCATGGATAAAAAGACCCTGGCCGACCTTGGCCTGGACGGGCAGGTTGCAGCAAAGGTCAAGGCTTTGTCCTATACGCTGCCCGAGCCCCGCAAAGCAGGTAAAGTCATACCCGGCGAGGCGGCGGAAGCGGCCGCGGAACTGGCCAAGCTGTTGCGGGAAGAGGCCAAGGTTATCTAGTGGCACTGCATCAGGCGAACATGTTGAACCAATCATCTTGCAAGGAGGGTTATTATAAATGGCAAAAGGAATTTGGGTATTTGCCGAACAGCGTGACGGCCAGATTAAGAAAGTTACTTTTGAACTATTGAGTGAGGGCCGTAAAATAGCTGATCAGCTGGGTGAAGAACTGGGCGCGGTTCTGTTGGGCAACGGAGTGGCTGATTTGGCCGCTTCCCTGGGAGAATACGGCGCTGATAAAGTATACGTGGCGGACAGTGACGCCCTGGAAAACTATACTACGGACGGTTATACCAATGTTATCGCCGACCTGGTGAAACAATATGCGCCGAGCGTGCTCCTCATGGGCTGCACCGTTACCGGCCGGGACCTGGCCGCCCAGGTGGCCCAGCGCCTGGAAACCGGCTTGATGACCGACTGCACGGGGATGGAAATTGCCGACGGGCAGCTTGTATTCACCCGCCCGATTTACGCGGGCAAGGCCATCGTAAAGGCCGCCTGCCCGGAAGCGCGCCCGGTGATGGCCACCATCCGCCCCAATACCTTTGCGGTGCAGGCCGGCGCCAAAGAGGCGGAAATTATTAATGTCACCCCGAACACCGGGAACATCCGCCAGGTGATCAAGGATATCGTACGCCAGGTATCCGAGCGCCCCGAGCTTACCGAGGCCGACATTATCGTCAGCGGCGGCCGGGGCATGAAGGGACCGGAAAACTTCAAGCTGCTGGAGGAACTGGCCGACGTGCTGGGTGCGGCGGTTGGCGCGTCAAGGGCCGCCGTGGATGCCGGCTGGATACCGCAAAGCTTCCAGGTGGGACAAACCGGTAAAACCGTCTCGCCGGTGCTTTATATCGCCTGCGGCATTTCCGGCGCCATTCAGCACCTGGCCGGCATGAGTTCCGCCAAGTGCATTGTGGCTATCAACAAGGATGAGGAAGCCAATATCTTCAAGGTGGCGGACTACGGCATTGTGGGCGATCTTTTCGAGGTGGTGCCCATTTTGAAAGAAGAGCTGAAAAAGGTCCTGGCTTCCTAATTAACCGGTTTATTAAGTTGATAAATAAAAGAGTAGGCCCTCGTTTGCAGGGTCTATTCTTTTTTATTGGAAAGTGTACTAGAAAGGTGCCTATCCTGAAAAGGCATATTGGGTGCGGGCGGGTTGTTCCCCGCAAGTGACGTATCGGAGCGTCGGTAACGGGACTAGGTGAAGCTGAGGTTGCCGAATTGGCGGGACGAATCGTGCAGTAACCACCGGCATAGCTTGCAAAGAGAAAGCTGTTGTAAATAAACAACTCGGAATAACTACCCGTACTGCGCAATATGCAGGACCGCCAAATTCGGCCCGAAGCGAACCATAGTCCCGTCGACGCGGAGATTTGGAAGCGCAGCGGGGAACAACCCGGTAAAAGGGGGACAGGCACCATTTTCAAAAAACGAAAATGGAGCCAGTCCCCTTTTACTGATGGTGCCGCGACAGCGACATGAAAGTCTGTCCCTCTTTGGTTTTTTTTACATGCTCGGGCTGCAGGCTGCATACTTGCATTTTGCTGCCAAATTCACGAATTAATAAAACAAAGCAGGATTATCCCAAAATCACCCGGAAATATAAGTAAGGATAACCAGGTCCGGCTCAGTGCCCGGGGTGGTATTTTTAATGATCGGAGGGGCGTATGTTACGGGAGTATATTTTGGCGGCGATTAACCGGTCAGAGATAGAAGCTGCCTGCCGGATTGCCGCGAAGTACGATTTTGTAGTTTTCGGGACCCTGTACGGCAATTTATTAAAACAGGTTTTGGTCAGCGAACCCGGTGAAGCCATGCCCGTATACTTTTACGAACCGGGCTGAGACTGGCCAAGGAAAGTGGTTGCCGTGGGTAATCTAAAGGCTGTTTGGACGGACCTGCCGGACGATTTGGAAGATGAAGATATGGTCAAAACAGAATTTTACCGCGTTTTCGGCGGCAGGTGGGATAATGTGCTCTTGGGGTCGGAAAAGCCCTTTGACCACCACCGGTATTGGGACGGTTACCTGGCCGTAACGGAGTTGCAGCAAAGCCGGGGGCTTACCCTTTCGGACCTGCCGCTTTTGGATCCATCGGGCAAAAAAGTTTTTCGCTACAATATTGTGATAGGTTAGAGAGGAGATTGGCATAAATGGTCTTTGACTTTCAGCGCAGCGTGCTGGACAAACTGGAAAATGACACTCTGGAAGAACTGGGTATGGATGATGTTTTTTCATTTGCTTGCGGCCCGGAATGCATGGGCCGCTGCTGCCGGAACATTACCATATTGCTGGACCCCTGGGACGTGGAAGTGATGGCCCGGCACTTGGAACTATCCGGACAGGCATTTTTCACCCGCTATTGCAAAATGGAAGCGGACAGGCAAACCGGGTGGCCCATGGTCTGGCTGGCCCACGCCGAACAGGGGCCCTGCATATTTATGCTGGAAGACGGCAAGTGCTCCGTTTACCCGGCCAGGTCCAGAAACTGCCGCACTTTTCCGTTGGGCCGGGCGGTGCGCTACCTGCCGGACGGGGAGGGTGAAAAACGCAGGGAAGAGCGCGTTTTCATGGTGGATCGCCTGCAGTTTTGTCTGGGCCATAAATCCGGCCGGCAATGGACAGTGCGGGAGTGGTTTATTGACGCGGATGCTTTTGTCTATTACCAAATGTCCGACCAGTACACCGAATTAATTGATTATGCGGTAAGCGAACTGTGCTGCAGCGAATGGATGAACCCCGGGGTGGTGCAAATGATTATCCCCTTTCTTTTTGCTCCGGACATGCTGCGCAAGCGTCTGGGCCTTGATGAAAATGAAATCGGGCACGAAGAGTTCCACCGGCGTCGTATGCAAGCCGTTAAATTGATGCTTACCGATATGGCCGCCGGATTTGGCTGCGGGCCGCAAACCGATATAGGCCGGGGAGCATTTGCCGGCAGCCTTATGGACCGGGTGAAAAGGGTGCTGGATGAGGGTGCTTGATATAATTAAAAAACAAAAAGGGGACAGGCACCTTTTTCAAAAAGCGAAAAAGGAGCCAGTCCCCTTTTTGTTTTTTGTTGTAAAACCGGACAAAAGCCCGGTGGTTGGAAATCAGGAGAAACGCGTGATTTCTCCTTTGTAGGATAGTTGTTGTGAAGCAGGTCAGTGTTGATGAGTTTTCCAACAGCAAAATAAACTTAAAATTCGCAAAATACCGAAAATAGAGGTCTTAAAGCACAATGTAAATTGGCATTGCATTTGCACCTTAAATTACAAAAAAAATGAGAGGGGGTAAAATACAGTTTGATATTGATTTAACAGACTTCTTTTGATAAAGGAGGTAATGAAATGTCGGCAAAAGACCTGGAAACTAAAAAAGCAGCTGCAGTAAAAGCGTTATTGGGTTTAATAGGTGCCATGTTGCTGTACTTTTTAGTTTTTGCCAATACAGATATGATAAACAGTTTATTGCAGAGCAAGAGTTACCGGGCTCCATTGACCTCAATGACTATTGTCCTGGCGGCCTCGTTCCTGTATGGCATGGCGGTGGCTAAAATATTGAGACACACCCTGGAAACAAAATTGAAATCCCAACAATTAAGAGAGGAGTGATAATATGGCGGGTGCAGTAGAGCTTCCGGCCGCTGCGGAAGCGATCAAGTTTATTTCCATGACTCCCAAACTTGCACTGTCCCTTTTTGGCATTGGACTGGTGGGGGGCACCCTGAGCGGTTTCCTGGGTACCGGCGGAGCGTTTATTATGACGCCGGCCATGATGAGCCTGGGGCTCCCGGGTATTATGGCGGTGGCCGCCAACATTACGCACAAATTCGGCAAGGCCATCATGGGGGCCAAAAAGCACAGTGAGTTCGGCAATGTGGATATGCGCATGGGGCTGGTAATGTTTATCGCCCTGTTCGCCGGTGTGAAGGTGGCCGTGACCATGAATAAGGGCGTGCTGGAAAAAATGGGCGCAGCGGGGTCCAATTTATATATCAGCATAATGTTTATTGTCATACTTTCCTGGGTTTCGCTGTTCATGTTTCGGGATATCATGAGACAGCGCCGAGGAATAACGGCAAATGAGAAGGCGGGACCTTCGCTCGCCGATAAGATTAAAAACCTGTCCATACCGCCGGTGATTCACTTTAAAGTAGCCAATGTTCGGGCTTCTCTATGGCTGGCGCTGCTGGTGGGTTTTGCCACCGGTTTCTTGGCCGGCACCATCGGCGTGGGCGGTTTTATCGGCGTGCCGGCAATGATTTACCTGCTGGGGATTCCCACTTACGTGGCTGCCGGTACGGAACTGTTTTTGGCCATATTTTCGGGTATGCAGGGGGCTTTCCTTTACGCCCTGAACGGTTATGTGGATATCAGGATCACCTTGCTGCTGTACCTCGGCTCCTTGATTGGGATCAACCTGGGGGCTATCGGCACCAGGGTGGTGCGGGGTTCGCAAATCAGGCTGGTGATGGTGGCCATTATCGCCATGGTGGCGCTCAGCAGGGCGGCCATGGTACCGGTTTACCTTAGTGACCTGGGTAAAATTACCCTGGCGGCGGGTGCTCATGAAACGGTTACTTTGTTAAGCAATATATTCCTCTTTGGCAGCGGGGCGGTGGGTGTCAGCCTGATCCTGTTCTGGATGTTCCAGGCTTATCGCCGGGCGGTAAAAGTACCGCCGGTGGGGAATGATTTACCGAGTTCGGAAATAATTACTTAGTAACGTAAAAAATATTCAGACGCACTTGGCCCGGCAGGTTATTTAAAAAGGTGCGCAGAAAAATAAAAGTGCCTGGCAATGGCCCAGGCACTTTTGATCAATGGGAGTTTTACTGGCAGACCGCAGTGCGCAAACAGGGATACTGAAGTAACGGAGGTTTTCCGCATGCCCTCTAAACAAACGGTGGAAAATATCATGGTTCCCTTGCACCATTTCCCCCTGGTTCGGGAAGACGACGTGGTGGCTGAGGCGATACGGGTAATGCGGCATTTTTTTCACCGGCAGGACGGTACGTGGTATGGCTTCCAGGCCGCACTGGTGCTGAATCAAAAGGACCAACTGGTGGGCTTGTTAACCCTGCGGGGGTTGCTGCGGGCGTTTCAGCTGCAGGCTATTCAGGATCATTTATTGAAGGGTGACGCCACGGGATTGTTTTTTATGGGTAAATTCAATGACAGCCTGGAGATTGTGGTCAGGGACATCATGCGGCCCATTAATTTAATTACCGTGCAAAAGGGAAGCAGTGTTTTTGAAGTAATTCGCAAAATGCACAAATGGAAAATAAGCCTGCTGCCGGTAATGGACGGCGGGGAATTGGTCGGTATGGTGCGCACCATTGATGTGTTTTGGATTGTCGGCGAACTATTGGACTGACCGGAGGTAAGGGCTATGCAAAACAAAAGGGCTGCGGATATTATGGTGCCTATAAAAAGCTATGTGACCATTGGCGAAGAAGCCACGCTATATGAAGCCATTAAGGTATTGCAGGGGGCCATGCACAGCGAGGGCGGGGCCTGGCACGGACACCGGAGCGTGCTGGTGTTGGGGAAAGATGAGCAACTGGTAGGCATTTTGACGATGCGTGGGTTGCTCCGGGCGGCGGGCTTTAAGTCGCTGGATGATGACCCGGAAATAAAAGCGGAATCCTGGGGCTGGTATTATGTAAACCAGTTGCGGGAAGGGGCCAGGGTGCGGGTGCGGGATGTAATGCGCCCCCTTGAATTATATACTGTAGATGCCGGGGCGCCGGTTTGGGAGGTGGCGCTGGCATTGTTGAGGCACCGGGTAAATTCCCTGCCGGTGATGCAAAGTGGCAAGCCGGCCGGTATAGTGCGCGTCATAGACATTTTCACGATTATGGATGAGTATTTCTTTTAAATACTTGAGTATAAAGTTTGCTAAAAAGGGGACAGGAAAAAAAGGGGACAGGGTAAAAAAGGGGACAGGCACCGATTCACAAAACGAATCGGAGCCAGTCCCCTTTTTTGCCTGTCCCCTTATTATTTTTGATGCAAAACCATACAAAACCGGTAAGCGGTAAAATGCTGTAAACAGCTTGGTTGACGGCTTTGGGATAGGATGTTGTGAATCGGGGCAAGCCTGACCAGTTTTCCAACAGATCGTGAAGAAGTTATTTTTCACAAAGTGCCGAAAATAAAGGGTTTTAGTGCAATTTGCGGCTGGCACCCCACTTGCACCTTAAATTACAAAAACATTGGGGGGGTGTTTAATTGCGTATTGCAGCATTTTTTCATCAGTATTGGAAAAGGGGGAGTGGTGATTAATGGCAAATTTGGCGACAAAAAAACAAAGCAAAAAAACAGCCATGCTTTCAGCAGCTGTTTACCTCATTATGGCAGCTATCATATATTATGTGGTTTTTTCCCATACCGATAAATTGGTGGAAGTATTAAAAAGTAAAACTTACTTTGCACCGCTGTTGTGTATGACCACAGTGGTTGTTGTTTCTTTTTTGTACGGCACGGCAATATCCAATATATTAAAACACACTTTGCAGGAGCGATTAAAGTCGCAAGAACTGAGAGAGGAGTGATTTAATGGCAGGGGCAGTGGAGATTCCGGCTGCGGCCGAAGCAATAAAATTTATCACTTTAACTCCTAAAACAGCCTTTTCCCTTTTTGGTATCGGCCTGGTGGGTGGTATATTAAGTGGATTTCTGGGTAGCGGCGGGGCTTTTATTATGACCCCGGCCATGATGAGCCTGGGTATTCCCGGTATCATGGCGGTGGCTGCCAATATAACCCATAAATTCGGCAAAGCCATTATGGGTTCGAGGAAACACAACGAATTTGGCAATGTGGATATGCGCATGGGCCTGGTTATGTTTATTGCCTTATTTGCCGGCGTCAAGGTGGCCGTTTCGATGAATAGGGGCATACTGGCAAAAATGGGGACGGCGGGCTCCAACCTGTATATCAGCATAATGTTTGTCATTATACTATCCTGGGTAACCTGGTTTATGTTCCGGGATATTATGAAACAGCGCCGTGGAACAAACCGGATTACGGGGCAGGAAGGACCTACGCTGGCGGAGAAAATTAGGAACCTCAATCTTCCGCCGGTGATCCACTTTAAGGTCGCCGGTGTCAGGGCTTCCCTGTGGCTGGCGCTGCTGGTGGGTTTCGCCACCGGGTTTTTGGCCGGCACCATCGGGGTGGGCGGTTTTATCGGGGTCCCGGCCATGATTTACCTGCTGGGTATACCCACTTATGTGGCGGCCGGTACGGAACTGTTTCTGGCCATATTCTCCGGCGCGCAGGGTGCATTTCTTTACTCAATGCACGGTCTGGTGGATCTCAGGATTACTCTGCTGCTGTATGTGGGGTCCATGATCGGTATCAACCTGGGAGCAATCGGCACCCGGGTGGTGCGGGGCTCGCAGATGAGGCTGGTGATGGTGGCCATAATCGCCATGGTGGCGCTGAGCAGGCTGGCGATGGTGCCCGTTTACCTGGCTGAAATGGGTAAAATTTCTCTGGCAGCCGGTATGCACGATGCCATTACTCTGATGAGTAATATATTTCTATTCGGCAGCGGGGCGGTTGGTGTAAGCATGATTCTTTTCTGGATGTTTCAGGCTTACCGACGGGCGGGGGTTGTGCAAAATGCCGGAGGCGATTTGAGCAGTTCCAAGGCTTCTGTTTAAAAAAAAGCCGCAATAAAATAAACGAGCTATGTGCCGGTTGGAAATCCGGCGCATTTTTTTGATTAAATGGCAATGTGGCTTGCAGTTAATAAGTAGTATAATTAAAATATATCTTTAATAATAATGGGGCTTATCATGTCTGGAAATAAAATTTTTTTTGGTAACCGTATTTTAATATTTGTGGTTTTACTGCTTATGCTCACCGTGCTGCTGACGGTATACCTGATGAGCATCATCCGCAATAGTGAACTTTCCTTGCTGGAGCACCAAAAGGCCCGGTTAAACCAGGCCGCCTATATCTTTGACCAGCACGTGGAAGGCGGCTTGAAAGATTATTTGATCAAGCAACAGGCGCAAAACAAAAGCAGGGAGCAGCAGATATCCATACTGGCCGAGTATTTGAACCGGGTTATAGACGATGTACACCGAGAATACCCGGAAGTGCACATAGGTCTTTATTATTCCGATTTGGACGTTTTTTTTGACGGGACGCAACGCCTGGGTGAAAACTATTCCATGCGCCGCAAGAAAGCGTTTGACGCCGTCCTGGACAATAAGACGCCGCTGACGCAGAACCTGGGCGAGGAAGAAGGCGGCGTGGTGGAAATCTATAAGCCATTTACCCGGAACGGACGGGTCGAGGGCGTTATCAGGTCTGCCGAATACCTGGGGGAAACAAGCTTTTACGTTAAGCGCCGGGAAATAGAGTATACGGTTTATTCTATTATCGCCTTTGTAATCGTCACCGGTATTTTCGGTTCGGT
Source organism: Desulfoscipio geothermicus DSM 3669 (assembly GCF_900115975.1). Classification (GTDB taxonomy): domain Bacteria; phylum Bacillota; class Desulfotomaculia; order Desulfotomaculales; family Desulfallaceae; genus Desulfoscipio; species Desulfoscipio geothermicus. Next base: position 65,395 of record NZ_FOYM01000015.1, on the reverse strand, counting down.
GTTGATTTTTCGCCAGCTGGTCAACCAGGTGGAAAACATCAAGGACGGGGTAAAATTACTGGAGAAGGACCTTAGTTTGACCCTCCCCCCGGCACCGGGCGAATTGGGTGAAATCGTAAACGCCATCAACGGTTTCGCGCACAAGATAGCTGACCTTAACCTGTATAACGAAACCATGCTGGCCACAATAGATGATGCCATATTGGTGGTGGATGTGCATGGCAAGGTAATGATTGCCAATAATATGGCCCATAAACTGATGCAGTTGCCGGAAAACTGCCGGGACAGGGATTACCGGGAGTTATTGCCGGCCGGGTCGCCGTTTGCCGAGTTGATCAATAAAACCTTGGCTGAAAAGCGTAACTATAAAGACCTGCACATTTCACTGGCGGCAAACGGCAATCACCATACCATGGAACTGTTGATCAGCGCGTCTTTGTTGCTTGGCACCAGAAACAGGCAGATCGGGATGGTGCTTTTATGCCGGGACATTACCGAACGGATGCGCTTGCGGGAAAAAGCCCAGCGGCAGGAACGGCTGGCTTCCCTGGGCAAGTTGGTCACCGGGGTGGCGCACGAGATCAGAAACCCGCTTACTTCCATAAGTGTCTATATTCAGCACTGGCAAAACCAAAACGCACCCAATCCCCGGTCACTGGCCACCATACACCGGGAAGTTGCCCGGCTGGACGCCATTGTAGACCAGTTGTTATATTTTGCCAAGCCGGCCGAAGCCAGGTTTGTGAAAAAGGACATCAATTCCCTGATAGATGAAGTGCTGGGCTTTTTTAATGAAATTCACCAGGGTAAGTTCAGCTTGATCAGGAATTTGGAACGCAATATTCCTCCGGTCTGGGTTGACCCGGAACAGATCGAGCGGGTGCTGGTCAACATTTTATTCAACGCTTTACAGGCCATGCCCGAGGGGGGCAGCATCACCGTTTCCACGGGTTTTGACGCCGATAGTGAGCTGGTTTGGGTGGCCGTGGAAGATACCGGGCGCGGCATACCGCAGGAACACCTGAACCGCGTCTTTGATCCTTTTTACTCCACGCGCCCCAAGGGTACCGGTCTGGGTTTGGCCATTGCCCATGAGATCATTCAAGTGCATGAGGGACATATTGAGGTAGAAAGCGAGGTAGGAAAAGGCACGAAGTTTACCTTTTACTTGAAAACCTGGGAGGAGGGGTAAGGTGGATAAATTGGTGCTGGTGGTTGATGATGAACAGAGCGTGCGGGAAGCGCTGGGCGACATCCTGAAAGATAACGGCTACCGGGTGGAATGCGCGTCTGACGGACGGGAGGGGCTGGAAATGATTGACCGGTTGAATCCCGATGTGGTATTGCTGGATATCCGGATGCCGGAAATGGATGGCATACAGGCCCTGGAGATAATCAGCCGGCGCGGGCAAAATGTGCCCGTAATATTGATCACTGCTTACGGCTCCACGGAAACCACAATAGAAGCCATGAAATTGGGCGCTTTTGATTACTTGATGAAGCCGCTTAAAGTAAATGAAATATTGGACACGATAAAAAAAGCGGTGGATATTAAAGAATTGATTAGGCGTTCCCAGAGGGATGGAATTAAAGAGGACCGGGTTAGGACCGATGTCATGATTGGCCGGTCACCCGTCATGCAAAATATTTATAAAACCATCGGGCGGGTGGCCAACAGCAACGCCACCGTGCTTATCAGGGGCGAAAGCGGTACCGGCAAAGAGCTGGTGGCCCGGGCCATACACTTTAACAGTGTACGCAAGGACAAAAATTTCATAAAAATCAACTGTGCCTCAATTCCTGAAAACCTCCTGGAAAGCGAGCTGTTCGGGCATGAAAAAGGGGCGTTTACCGGGGCGGTGACGGCCAAACAGGGAAAGTTTGAACTGGCGCACCAGGGAACGGTTTTCCTTGACGAAATCGGTGAAATGTCCATGTCCACCCAGGCGAAGCTGCTGCGGGTGCTGCAGGAAAGGGAATTTGAGCGGGTTGGCGGCACGGAAACCATTCAGGTGGATGTGCGTATCGTTGCGGCCACCAACAAGGACCTGGAAAAATCAATAGACGAGGGCACTTTCCGGGAGGACTTGTATTACCGGCTCAACGTGGTGGACATTATGCTGCCGCCGCTCAGGGAGCGCAAGGAGGATATCCCGGAGCTGGTGGAACATATCATTAAAACTTGTAGCTATGAACACGGAAAAACCGTTACCGGTTTTGCCAGGGAAGCCATGGAGTTGCTGGCGCATTATGATTGGCCCGGCAATATCCGGGAGTTGAAAAATATTTGCGAACGGGCGGTGCTCATGTCAAGCGGGCCGTTGCTCACGGTGGAGGACCTGCCCCGCAGCCTGCGCAAAAAGAACCGGCGTATTGACTGGTTGGGAGAGTTGCAGGGCGATTCTTTAAAGGAAATAGTGGCCGAGGTGGAACGGGAGGTAATCCTGAAAGCGTTGGAGGACAATAACTGGAACCGCTCGGCAACAGCCCAGGCATTGAAAATGAACCGCAGTTCCCTGTACGCCAAGATGAAGGAACTGGGCATTATCGAATAACGGCTAATTGTGTATTTCTTTCAGATGCATCCCGGTAACCGTTATAAAATCGGCCAGTGTGGCGCCAAGTTGTTCGGCCATTTCTTTTTCTGCATACTCGTCAAGATTAAAAAATATTTTAAACCGGTATTTGCCGGTGGCTTCTATGGATTGCCTTTCCCGCTCCAGGACCATGCCCAGTTGTTTTTCCATATTTTCTTTTCGGGCCAAAAGTGGAATAAAAATATTGTTTTTTTTGCCGTCCATAACCAGTTCGATAGCGATTAAATTTTGTCCCTTGTGTTTACCCTTGCGGGGTGAGGTTTTGCATATGCGGTAATATAAATTTTCGTGCGGGTGGACTTTGATGCAGCGGGAAGAAGTCTTATTGCCGGGAATCATAAAGGAAACGCAATTAATCTGGATACCCCGATCCTGCAGTAGATAACCGGCCTTCATGACCGCCCGGTCCAAAAGGTCGCGCAGATCCAGCTTTTTTGTTTCGTTGTGGGCTTTCCCGGCGGTTTTGCGGGATTTTAGTTTTTCTTTCAACCATTTTTCAAAAAGGTCCAGGGTCCGCAGGTTGATTCTTTCGGGCATGCTCTGTTCGATAAAACGTTCTTTTTGCCGGACAAAGGTGGTTACGAATTCTTTATCTGTCATAATTCTCCCTCCCTTGCGCGTACTTTTCGGTTTATATTAGCCGTGCATTACGCCGGCCAGAGCAAGAATTAAGGGCGTGGCCAAAACCAGAACTGTGCCCAGGAGCCGTCCCGTATTCTCAGCGTTGTCGTTGTCTTGCACAGGTTCGGTTTTAAACATTTCTGCTTCTAAAAATGGTTTTTCCAGGTGGTTGACCATCCACTCATGCACCTTCCGGCTGGTTTTCATAAGCGGGTGCCTCCTTAAAAATTTATTTCGCTGGGTATAATTATTGCCCGATCAATGTATATTAAAGTGCAAAGTCCATGCCACGTCCGCCGGCCCTGAAAACCGCTGGTATCAAGGTTTCAGGGACGGTGTCAAATGTGATATTGACCATAGTCGCATCACATTTGACGTAATTTTAAACAGGTGCCGGGGAAAACGTCGTAAAAGGATGCCGAACAGTTGAAATAGGGGGTTGTATGGTTAAGTTAATTGGGGCCCCGATGTAGGGATAATCGCCATAAGCCTGTGCGATAACAAACAAAAAGGTAAATGTATTGTGAAATTTTCGCCATACTATAATGTTAATTCGGCGAAAACAACTTTTGATTTTCCGGCAAAAGGAGTATCATTATAGACACATACCAAGGAAAGCAGTAAAATGGTACGAGGAGTGATGAAGATGAAAGTGTTCAACAGGTTGAGCAGGTGGATGGAAAAAACATTGGAAGAACCGCTTTGCCAGGCGGAGATAATGCGGGCACAGATTATTATGGAAGCGGATCACGAAACAAAAAAGTCCGGCGGCAAAAGACATAAAAAAGTTATTGTTCTGCGGCCGGTGAAATAAATCGGTTGGATTGGAGGAAATATTAAGATGCATTTACCGGATATGGTGGTTTAGGCCCCTGCCGTTTTTCACAAACGGTGGGGGCCTAAAATTTTGGTGCCCCAAAATATTAATGCTGGTATAATATTTGCTTAATTTAATGTATAAATGAAACGGAGGGATGGTTTTGCAACCGATCAAAGACATCAATGATCTCAGCAAGGAGCAGCTGATTGAATTTGTGGGCAGCCTGAGTAAGCGCTGGCTGGCCCACGACGGGCTGTGGTTCCAGGCGGTGGAGAAAAAATACGGCATGGACGCTGCCATTGAGGCGGACGCTGCGGCCTGGGAGAAGTTTACCGTTATTGAAGCAAACCGGATCAAGCAGTTCCTGGGTTTGCCGGAACAGGGCGGGCTGGAAGCACTGGAGCTGGCTTTGAAATTCAGGTTGTATGCGTTTCTTAACAAACAGGAAATTATTCGCGTTGGGTCTGACAAGCTGGTTTTCCGGATGGTGGATTGCCGGGTGCAGTCCGCCCGGGAGCGTAAAAATATGCCCTTTTTCCCGTGCAAGCCGGTGGGACTGGTGGAATACAGCGGCTTTGCCCGGGCCATCGACTCCCGCATCACTACCCGGTGCATCTGTTGCCCGCCGGATGAACCTGAGCAGGGTTGTTATTGTGCATGGGAGTTTACCTTGCAAGAATGACGGTGTAAACAAAGGTTTCACTATATGTTAACAGCCGGTTATAACCTTTGGGTTTATGACCGGCTTTTTGCTGCCCTGGTTTTTTCCGGGGCTGTTATGCGGTAAATTGCAAGGGTTTAGGCATTATAACAGGTTTAGTTAATCTGGTATTGTTCTTGCAATTTTAAATATTCAATAAATAGTTTTTGATAATTTTTGGAGATGCACGCAGGGGGTGATTGACTCCTAAAACCTTGTAACCCGTGAGATAAAAGCGGTTTGGCGCATAAAATTTTTAAAAAGTCTAAATTTTCAACTATTTATGAATGTAAAAGAAGATTAACATGAAAGTTGGGAGATGAAACAGTATGAATGATAAAAATTTACGGGATCTGGACCTGGAGTTGAAAGAAAAAGAAACCTTTGTCAAGAGGGGCGGGGCTCCCAAGTATCACGAGAGCAACGCCAAAAAGGGCAAAATGTTTGCCCGGGAACGGCTGGAGCTTTTGTTGGACCCCGGTTCCATCAAAGTGGAAGACGGGCTGTGGGCCAACAACCTGGCGGAAGGGTTGCCCGCTGACGGCGTGGTTACGGCGGTGGGTAAAATACACGGGCGCACCGTGTGCGTGATGGCCAATGATTCTACGGTAAAAGCCGGCTCCTGGGGCTGGCGTACGGTGGAAAAAATCATCCGCATCCAGGAAACAGCCATCGATATGCAGGTGCCCATGCTTTACCTGGTGGACTCCGCCGGGGCCAGGATTACGGACCAGATTGAAATGTTCCCGGGCCGCCGGGGCGCGGGGCGTATTTTTTACAACGAGGTAAAAATGTCGGGTATGATCCCGCAAATATGTTTGTTGTTCGGGCCTTCGGCGGCAGGCGGCGCCTATATCCCGGCGTTTTGCGACGTGGTGTTCATGGTGGACGGCAACGCCAGCATGTACCTGGGTTCGCCCCGGATGGCCGAAATGGTGATATTTGAAAAGGTCACCCTGGAAGAAATGGGCGGGGCCCGGATGCACTGCTCCGTCAGCGGTTGTGGCGACCTGCTGGCGGCCACGGAAAAGGAGGCCATTGAGGCCTGTCGCCGTTATCTCACCTATTTCCCCCAGAACTACCGGGAAAAAACTCCGCTTATTGAAGCGCAACCTCCCGCCGAGGGGCGCGATATTGAGGAAATTGTGCCCGCGGAAGAGAACCAGGCCTTTGACATGTACGAAGTGATCAACCGGATTATCGACCGGGACAGCTGGTTTGAAATCAAAAAACTTTTCGCCCCGGAATTGATCACCGGGCTGGCCCGGATCGGCGGTCGAGCGGTGGGTATTTTAGCCAACCAGTCAACGGTTAAAGGCGGGGTATTGTTTGTTGATTCGGCGGATAAGGCCGCCCGCTTCATGAACCTGTGCGACGCCTTCAACATCCCTCTGTTGTTCTTGATGGATGTGCCGGGATTCATGATCGGCTCGGCGGTGGAGCGCCAAGGGATTATCCGGCACGGGGCCAAAATGATTTCGGCCATGTCCCAGGCCACGGTGCCCAAGGTTTCCGTGGTGGTGCGCAAGGCATACGGCGCGGGGCTGTACGCCATGTGCGGGCCCGCCTTTGAACCCGATTGCTGCATGGCCCTGCCCACGGCCATGATAGCCGTGATGGGTCCCCAGGCTGCGGTTAACGCCGTCTACGAAAACAAAATTATGGCGCTGCCGCCCGAAGAAAGACCGGCCTTTGTCCGGCAGAAACGGGAAGAGTACGCCAGGGACGTGGATATTTACCGGCTGGCGTCGGAATTGGTGGTTGATCACGTAGTTAGTGGGACCGAACTGCGGGATGAGCTGATCACCCGGTTTGCCCTGTACGAATCCAAGACCAAGACATTCACTGAACGCAAGCACCCGGTTTATCCGGTGTAGTCGTCAGTGGTCGGTGGTCGGTATCCGCCGGTAACAGACATTATGGATATTGGTTTTATCTTAATATGTTTGAAGGGAGTGATGGTGAATGGAATATGAAACCATCAAGCTAACTCGGGAAGGGCATGTCGCCGTCATGGCCTTTAACCGTCCCCAAGCCTTGAATGCCCTGAGCACCCAAATGGCCCGGGATATCCTGGCTTGCCTGGATGAAATGGAGCAGGACGATGAAATCTTTGCCGCGGTGCTGACCGGCGAAGGCGACCGGGCTTTTTGCGTGGGAGCCGATTTAAAGGAAAGAAAAAACATGACCAAGGACCAGATGCGGAAACAGCGGGCTTTATTCGTGCGCGCCTTTACCGCAATGGCGGAATTCTCCAAGCCGCTGGTGGCCGCGGTAAACGGATTCGCCCTGGGCGGAGGCACTGAATTTGCCCTGTGCTGCGATTTTATCATTGCCTCGGAAAAGGCCACCTTTGGTTTGCCCGAGGTGGGTCTCGCCGTGATTCCCGGTGGCGGCGGCACCCAGCTTCTGCCCCGGGCGATCGGGCGCAACCGGGCCAAGGAACTCATTTTCACCGGGCGGAAGATCAGCGCCCGGGAGGCTTACGAACTGGGGCTGGCCAATTACGTTGTACCGGCGGATAACTTGATGGAAAAGACCATGGAAATCATGCTGGAAATCACCAAAAACGGCCCCATCGCCCTGCGGCAGGCTAAAAAGGCTATTAACCTGGGCGTGGAACTGGAACTGCACACCGCCCTGGCCCTGGAAGCGGATTGCCACCTGGTTTGCCTGGCCACCGAAGACCGGGACGAGGGATTGCTGGCCTTTAACGAAAAACGCAAGCCGGTTTATAAAGGAAGATAGGGCCGACGCAGCATGTAAGAGGAAGCACTGGCGGGAGAAGAAAAAGCGGCGGGTTCAGTGGTCTCTGCAAGTGATGTATCGGAGCGACGGTAACGGGACTTGGCGAAGCTGAGGTTAACGGCTCGGCGGTCCGAAGCGAGCCAAAGTCCCGTCGGCGCGGAGATTCGCAAGCGTAGCAGAGACCACCGAAACCGCAAAGACGATGCTATCTTAAAAAGAATGAATGGGAGGTTTAGCCGTGTTTGAATTAAAATATCCCAAGAAAGTGCGGATCGGGGAAATCACTGTGCGGGACGGGTTTCAGCACGAAGAAAAAACCATTCCCACCAACGCCAAGTTGTGGGTCCTGGAAGAGTTAATCTTGGCTGGCTTCAAGGAAATTGAGGTTACCAATCTGGGTAACCCCCGGGGCATGCCCCAGTTTGCCGATGCCGACGAACTGTTTTATAGATTGTATAATTCCAAAAGGGTCAAGGATAAACTGGATGGTGTCGAGCTCACCGCCATTTGTATCAGGGAAAAAGCGGTGGACCGGGCCGTTGAATTGAAAAAGAAAGGGCACGGTCCCACCCGTATTTTGCAAATGGTGTCCACATCTCCGTCGCACATGTATAAGAACTCCGGCCTCGACCATAAGGGATACTGGAAAATGACCGAAGAATCCATCAAAAAAGCGCACGACGCCGGTATTAAAGTGAACGGCACGGTCAGCACCATCTGGGGCTGTCCCATCGAAGGGCCCACCGAACTGAAAAAAGCGGTGGAGTTTACCAGGCACTACCTGGAACTGGGGGCCGATGACATTGAGCACGCCGACCATGACGGCTCGGCGCCGCCCAATAAAGTTTACGAGTATTTTTCCATGATCCTGGACGCCCTGCCCAATCCCGACCTGCACGTTGCGCACTTCCACGTTACCCGGGGCTGGGGGCTGGCCAATGTGCTGGCGGCATTGCAGGCCGGTATTACCCGGTTCGAAAGCACCATGGGCGGCACCGGCGGCCAGCCCGCCAATTTTGTAGACGGCTGTCCGGTGGCCGGCACCGGCGCCTACTACTACCAGGATCCCAACATTGTGGGGCTGGTATCCACGGAAGATATGGTGGTAATGATGGACGAAATGGGTATTGATACCGGTGTAAACGCAGACCGGGTGCTGGAAATCGGCCGCATGGTGGAAAAAATTCTCGGTCGCCGCCTGCGCAGCGAGTGCATCAGAACCGGTCGTATACCCAAGGAGCCCACAGGTTTTTAAGGCAAAATTGCTTCTGATATAATATTTTTTACCGGATTTTTTACCGGCGACCGGCGACTGAACTAATAAAGGGGGCGGGGAAATTGCACTGGCCCGGCAAGGTATTGGTACGCGAGGTGGGCCTGCGGGATGGGTTGCAAAATGAAAAAACCGTTCTGCCCACAGAAAAGAAAATTGCCCTGATCAGGGAATTAACCGGGGCGGGGATATCAGCTATAGAAGCCACTTCCTTTGTGCACCCGCGGGCGGTGCCCCAACTCGCCGACGCCGAGGCCGTGTTGGCGGGTATTGGCGCCCCCGGTCCCGGTGTGACCATCAGCGCCCTGGTGGGAAATGTCAAAGGCATGCAAAGGGCCCTGGAAATGCTTCATACACCCTTGCGGGAAATCGTGGTGGTGGTTTCGGCCAGCGAGGCGCACAACCGGGCCAACTTAAACCGTTCGGTGGCCGAGTCCTTGGCGGAACTGGTGGAAATCTGCCGCTTGGCGGAAGGTCGTTTGCGGGTGCGCGGTGCGGTGGCCACTGCTTTTGGCTGCCCTTACCAGGGGGCCATCGGTATCTATGCGGTGGCCAGGGTGATTGAGGGCATGGTGGCGGCGGGCATTCGGGAAATTACCCTGGCGGATACGGCGGGAATGGGAAATCCCCGCCAGGTATATGACCTGGCGGGGGAAGTGGGAGAGCGTTACTCCGGGGTTGACTGGGCGCTGCACCTGCATGATACCCGGGGACTGGGCCTGGCCAATGCCCTGGCCGGCGTGCTGGCGGGGGTCACCATTCTGGAGTGTTCGCTGGGCGGCTTGGGCGGCTGCCCGTTTATACCCGGCGCCACCGGCAATGTGGCCACCGGGGATCTGGTGCATATGCTGCATAAAATGGGCGTAGAAACGGGGATGGACCTGCGGCGGGTTTTGCAGTGCACCGCTTCCCTGGAAAGGCTGTTGGGGCGGAACTTGCCGGCCCGGATCAGGTAGGGGGTGAAGTGAAGCAAAATTTTTTAAAAAAATTCATGTAAAAACTGTAGAATGCAACAGATTTTCACCGGTATTTATTCCGTTTCCGGGCAGATAATAAGATCGGAGGGATGAAAAATGGCCAAGTATCTTTCCGACAAAACAAAATACGAATTTGCCAGGGAATTGGGTGTGGCGGATCAGGTAATTCCCGGCGGCAGCCTGTATTTCGGCTATGTTAGTTCAGAAAATTGCGGTAACTTTGTAAAGCTGGCCATTAAAAGAATGGAACAGACCATGGTTTAAATGTTATATCTCCTGCCTTCTGGCAGGTTTTTTTTACGCCAGTGTAATTTTGTAAAATTTACTATAGACGTAACGGTCCGGGTTTTGTACAATAAAAATAACTGGTTAATCAATGATTGACCGGGTCATCGGGGTACAACCCATGTAAATTTAAAGGGAGAGGGAGGCAAAAAATATGTTCACAGTAACTATCGATGTTGACAAGTGTGAAGGTTGCGGCGAATGCACAGAGGGCTGCCCGGCTGACATCCTCGAAATGGATGGCGATAAGGCTGCTGTTTCCGGCGATCCCAGCGACTGCCTGGGCTGTGAAACCTGTGTAACTGTATGCCCCAACGGCGCAATTTCCATTGAAGAATCCTAAAAAGCACAAATCAATACTTTCTGACCCATGTCCATAGGGATATGGGTTTTTATTTTTCGGGTTTCGGCAATTTTCACTTGACAGCGCAAACTATGTCTATGCCGTCGTTAAATGAAGTCACGATGCGACATTATAATCCCGTTGTTGCTTGCGATGAAAACATTTATCATAGGTATTGTGGAGGTGAACAGCTTGTATTACATCGCAGGGGTGACCAAAGACGGCATGGAAATGGGCTGTGATTTTGGTTTTGACATGATTGAAAGGATAACGCTGGACGATATTTTTATGGAGATACCCGAGCGGGTAATGCGCGGTATGGTCGTGTCAAAAAGATTTTCCTATTTCGGGGACAAGCCCGACTTTCCGGTTGCGGAGCTGGTGGGCAAAAAGGCCCGGCGTTTGCAAATGGAAAATAAACTGACCGTTTCCCGGGAGCATTGTCTGGCCGCTGTGGTGGAGCGGGAGAGCCTGCTGGCCATATTGAAGCGAGCTTTGATCAAGGTGGGGAACTTGCCGGGCTGGCAAAGCGGCACGGTCATAACTATGCCTGATTTATTCAGTAATATTGTTATTTTTCACCCCCAACTTTTACGCGGCATGTTGAGCCGGGATAAGTACGGAGAGTGGGATCACGGTCGGGACCGGGAACGCGCACTCCGGGTTTTAAATAAATTTATTGCTTTCCTGCATGAAAATGACAGCCTGCGGCACATTATTATATACAATGAATTGACCTGCCCGCACTGGGATGCGTCGGGTGAAATGCATTTTGACAACAGCGGCAATCTGGTGCAGTTTAAGTATTTCGGACAGGGGAACGGCCAATCATATAAATACTACCCGCAACTGGAAGTATGGCAAAGAAACTAAAACCGGCAGGATTTGCCCCGTTAGCATAGAATTGCTATAAAAGAAATAAAGCAAAACAACAGGGGGCACGAAAATCATGGACAGGCTCTGGGCGCCGTGGCGCGGCGTTTATATCGGTAAAGATCACGGATCAGGCTGTATATTTTGTGAGAAATTAAACGCCGCCGTGGAGAAGGACCGGGAGAATTATGTGCTGTATCGCGGTGAAAAGGTATTTGTTATACTAAATATATACCCATATAACAACGGTCATTTGCTGGTCGCTCCCAGGCGGCATGTGGGTGACATCGAGGACCTGGATGCGGGCGAAATGCAGGAGTTGTTTTCCGTCACGCAGCGCATGGTGAAGCTGATGCGCAGTGCCTTCAATCCCGATGGTTTTAACGTGGGTGTAAACCTGGGCAAAATAGCAGGGGCCGGGATACCGGGACATTTTCACATTCACATTGTGCCCCGGTGGGGCGGCGATACCAACTTTATGCCCGTACTGGGCGACGTTCGGGTAATCTCGGAGGCGTTGGAGGTCACCTACAACAAATTAAAAGAAGCCATGGATCGGGAGTAAAACTCTTGACTGGGACAACCAGGCAGGGTAAAATTACCTTGAAATATTTATTGACTTCAAATGCCGGGTGTGGTAAGATAATTCTTGCGTCGGGGGCCAAAGCCCCTGGCATTGATGTGGTGGATGTAGCTCAGCTGGTTAGAGTACCAGATTGTGGCTCTGGGGGTCGTGGGTTCAAGTCCCATCATCCACCCCACTTACGCTGGGGCGTAGCCAAGCGGTAAGGCAACGGGCTTTGGACTCGTCATGCGTTGGTTCGAATCCAGCCGCCCCAGCCAAACAAATAAATATACGGTCGCACTAAAGCGGCCTAACCTGACCCATTAGCTCAGTTGGTAGAGCACCTGACTTTTAATCAGGGTGTCGATGGTTCGAGTCCATCATGGGTCACCAAAGCAAGCCCCGCAGGATTCTCCTGCGGGGTTTGCAGCGTCTTATAAAGTTGAAATTGGGTAGTGCTAAGGTAATATGTCAAGAAAATATTTTTATGTTTAATCCTTTTCTAAATGAAAATTTTTAGCATATCATGGGGACTGTTTTTTAAAAAAGCGGTCCCTCTTTCTTATACTAGCATGTTCCATAAGTAAACTCCGGCGATACCTCCCAGCACCACCAGCATCAGGTTGAGCCGGAAATAGGCCAGGGCGGCGGATGCAAGCCCGCCGGCCACAGCCGATGCGGTGCTTCCGTTGTTGTTTGCCATGTCATAAACAGTATGTTTTCCGGTGCCGGTCTGCACGGTCGCTACTCCTTTCTCCGGCGGGAAAAAGCTATTTTAACCAGCTCTTTACTTATAAAGGCTAGCTTTTTCGAAATTAGTTGGCAGTTAATATGGCGCGCAAACTGTTTTTGCCGGTTTAAAAAGCTTGTCCCACGTTTCCGGCTCACCAAGGTACTCCTCCTGCTCCGTATCGGCCAGATTCTTATTCTCTTTCAGGCGGGAAACCCAGTCTTTGTAGTTATACAGGTTTTCCGGCGGTAACACGAACAGAGAACCCGGCAATATTTCAGCTACGGCGGTCGCTATGGATTGCCCGGCTGCGTCCGTGTCCACCCAGGTGATACATTTTCCATCTTGTAGGTGTCCGTGTTCATACATATGACCGTGTTTATGCCCTGGGCCATGTTGGACGTGGTTATTGTCATGGCGGGGCCCGTGGTCATGCCTACCGTGGCAGGGAATGGGTCCGGACCTTCTGGACTCATAGGGCTTCCCTATAATTAGCCTCAGAAGGTTGGGGTGCTCCATAACTTTCTTCCCGGCTCCATAACTAATTTTTTCAACGGTCAGCGCCGGAAATTCGGTAAAGGCTTCCGTCAAGGTGGAGATCAGGGCCGCCCCGGTAGGTGTTACCAGTTCTTCTCCAATGTCCGCTCCGTAAATAGGTACGTTTTGTAAAATCTCCAGTGTGGCCGGGGCCGGGGAGGGGATGATGCCGTGCATGCACTGGATAAAGCCCTTCCCCATGGGCAGGGGTGAAGAGTAGACCTTGTCCACACCGAGAAGGTGCAGACCCAGCACGGTACCCACCACGTCCACTATGGCGTCCACCGCCCCTACCTCGTGAAAATGGATGCAGTCCGGGGTAGTATCGTGCACTGCGGCCTCTGCCACAGCCAGGCGGTTGAAGACGGCTTTGCTTTTTTCCTTCACTTCTTCCGGCAAGGTATTGTCGGTGATAATCTGGTAGATATCGGCCAGGTGCCGCTCCGGCTGGCTCACCTCCAACAGGTCCACAAAGACGTTGACTGCGGTGATCCCGTTCCGCTTCACCTTTTCCCGTCGCAGGGCGTAGCCCTTAACGGGCAGTTTCGCCAGTTCTTCCTTTAACTGCTCGAAATCAACCCCGGCGCCAATCAGGGCGCCCAGGCACATATCCCCGCTGATTCCTGAAAAACAATCAAAATAGGCTATCTTCATGCGCTTGCCCTCTCAATCATTTGGGTAATGGCGTTAGCCAGCGCTCCGGCGCCGAAACCATTGTCAATATTAACCACACCTACGCCCGAGGCGCAGCTGTTCAGCATGCAGAGGAGGGCGGAAAGACCGTTGAAGCTGGCCCCGTAACCCACGCTGGTGGGCACCGCGATAATGGGCTGGTCGGCCAGCCCGCCCACCACGCTGGCCAGTGCGCCTTCCATACCTGCCACCACAATGATGACGTGAGCCCAGCGGATCATATCCAGTTTGTCCAGGAGCCTGTGAATCCCCGCTACGCCGACATCATAGCAGCGCCTTATCTCGTTCCCCATTGCCTCGGCGGTAATGGCGGCCTCTTCCGCTACTGGCAGGTCAGCGGTACCGGCGCTCATTACCAGGACCCTGCCCTTTTTGGGCGGCTGCTCGCCCCGGTAAACCACAATAGTCCGAGCCAGTTCATGGTAAACTGCGTCCGGGTAAATCTCCCGTACCGCTTTAAAGGCTTCCCTGGTAGCCCTGGTACCCAGAATACTCCTTTGCCCGCCGCAGAGCTTTTTGAAGATCTGGGCGATCTGTTCCACCGTTTTGCCTTGGCAGAAAATCACTTCGGGGAAACCCTTACGCAGTGCCCGGTGGTGATCCATCAACGCAAAGCCGAGGTCCTCGTAGGGCAAGGTCTTTAGCCTGGTTAGGGCGTCTCCGACGTCAACTTTGTTATTTTTTACATCGTTCAGCAGTTGTCGCAGTTCATCTATAACCATATACTTTCTCTACTCCTTAATAAATCATATCTCCTGATGTATGGCCTTTTGCCATTTTTCACGCAATACTCCGGCCAAGGCCGTGGCCAATTGCTCTTTGCTCCATCCGTCCTCTAATCCTTTCAATAAGATGGGAGCCGCCAGCTGTACCTCGTCATGGGGGCCGGGCAGGGCGACCAGGGTTGTCAAATCTACCTGCCCGACGGCAATTCGCACTCCGTTTTTAACGTGCCGCCCCTGCCCGGCATGGAAATGAAGGTATGTAGGCGTTGCTGCCGTTGGGTCTAAACGGCATATGCTTTCAACAGACCAGTCTTTGTCCTCAGCGCCCACTCCGCCGGTAGTTACTATCAAACCGTAACCGTCACTTACGGTCATCCGCAGGCGTCCGGTAATCATGACCAGGTCGTCAGGCAAAATACCGCCAAAGCTCATGCGGTAACCATGCTGTTCAAATAATTTAATCAGATAAGGAGAGTTTGTATCTTCGATTAAACCTTTCTGAACTTCCCAACCTGATGCAAAAACTATTCCCCGTCGGGCAATGCCAGCCTTTACTTGCTTGGCCAGTTGAGCGGTTTGTTTTAGTAATTCATCCCTCAACTCCGGTTCAGCGGCGATCAGGCCCAGTACACCCTGTGCATGCACCTCAGTTTGGGGCGTAATTATAACTCCAGGTACCTGGGCGAGACCTAAAAGTAACTCTTTTTTTCGTCCCACGATTTGTTCCGCCTGTATCGAACGCCGTAAAATATCCAGCACCACCACCTTGTCCCGCACATCCACCACCAGTAAGGCATCAACAGGTAATCCCAGCACGCGTGCAGCAGCGGCAGCCAATTCATTCAGGTTGACCTCGCGCAGTTCAATATTATTGATCCATAGTTCAGTTTTTTGGAGCAAGTTCAATTCCAAGCTTAGTTACCTCCTTACCCGGTTCATTTAGAGAAAAAATAGGCTGAAAAGGGATCCATTTCTTTAGAGCATTTCTCCTGATTTGCAAAAATGTAAGGTTTTAGAAGGAAAATAATCTTCATTCGTGGTATCAACGAAAAGAGTTTCTGTTTTAGCTTGTAGAACCTATCCTGCCCTATGCCTAACTTTTTAGGATTCACCCCTTTTGTTTCAGCCACTGTGTGTAATAAGAGAAGCCTTCTGCAATAAATGGCCTGAATGGTATTTGGTACAGTACTCTGTTTTATTTTATCAAATGGCATTCGTTTATAATAAATTTATTTTTAGGCTCCCTTAATTCCTTCTTCAAAAAAATTATTCTGAAAAATTTTTTATCTATTTACTAATGAAAATCTAATAAGAGATATACATCTATTGTGCCCTGATCCTGCTTGGCATACCGTGTCCAAGGACAATACCGAGGCTATGGATAGGATTTTTAAAAGATACCAAAGCGCAGGGATGTTCCTTTAAAATGTGGATGTCTGGTCGAAAATTAATTATTCCATATAAACTAGTAGGGTGAACTTTGCATCTGTGGAAAATTTTCGAAACTGGTTGCGACAATGTAAAATAAGATATAAAATTATATCAAATCTAAAAAATAATAATTAGGAGATAAAGGAGTAAATAAATTTATGGGAAGAACTAAAAGTAGGAGCGGAGCCGTGAAGGGAAGTAATACTATTCAATCGTTGGAAAGAGCAATCATGATTCTGGAGTACCTCCGCAAGGGACCAACTTCCCTTTCGGAGCTAAACCGTGAGTTAGGGCTGCATAAAAGCACCATCTTCGGGCTGCTGCAAACTTTAGCCAAGCATAACTATGTGCATCAGGAAGGAAAAACTGGTCATTATTCGTTAGGTTACCGAGTTTTGGCGTTAGGTGGAGCTTTTCTTGAGAATTGTGATCTGCGTCAAGCGGCGGCTCCTTACTTGCAACAACTGGTTGATGAACACAGAGAAACAGTGCACCTTGTGATTATGGAAGACGGCCAGGTGGTTTATGTGGATAAAATTGACAGTTCGCAATCCATCCGCATAGTCTCTCGCATTGGGAGGCGGCTACCCGCCCATTGCACCGGCGTGGGGAAGGCGATCTTAGCCTTTCTTCCCGAGGAAACGGTGAAGCTTATTGTCAAAAAACACGGGTTACCCGGATTTACCGCTAACACTATTACCACCTGGGAGGAATTGGTCACAGAGTTGGCACGTATCCGAGAAGAAGGAGTAGCTTTCGATCGGGAAGAGATTGAAGAAGGGCTCTGCTGCGTAGCGGCGCCCATAGTCGGTTATGGTCATTATCCAGTGGGCGCATTGAGTGTTTCCGGACCGACATTGCGAATGACAGAGGATAAGATGTCATGTGTCGCCAAGTCGCTCAAGGAGGTTGCCAGGGAGATTTCCCGGCAGATGGGCCAAAATGTAAAATTAGATGGTTACGACAGGATTTAGACTTAAAGTTCGATACCCCTACTCTAACACAAACTTGGTAACTTTGTAAGGTTAAGGCGAATATTATATTTCCAACCCAGCAATTTATTCTGGGGAAACCCTTGAGCACCTCTTTTTAAGGGTGTAAATTTTTTTAGCTAAAAAAAATTTTTTTGGGGGAGTAGGAGGATTTTTAAGTAATGGAGCGAAGTATTTCTATAAGCACGAACAGCATTTGGTAATGTCGTACGAAGGAGGTGTGTCAATGCGCACAGTAACCATGTACCCTGTGGTAGATATGGATAAATGCAAGGGCTGTATGCGTTGTGAACGGGTATGCCCGGTGCTGTCCATTAAGATGGAAAGCAAAAAAGCGGTGGTAGACCTGGAAAACTGTATGGGTTGTGCTAATTGTGAGCAGCGCTGTCCGGAAATGGCTATTACTATGGTTCACCGTGAACATTCACGGGTAGTACAAACGAATTTGGAAGGACTGGACAGGGGGGCTGTAATCGATCTCTGCCGGAGGGCGCGTTTGCATCCAGAGCAGATTATTTGCTACTGTACGGCTACTAGAGCCGAGGAAGTAGCAGCGGCGGTTCTTCAAGGGGCAAAATCGCCGGAGGAGGTTTCCCGGCAGACAGGGGTGCGAACCGGGTGCAAGGTGGAGTGTATTCAGCCGGTGCTGCGGTTATTGCATGCGGCGGGAATTGTACCGGAGCGCCCGGCCAGGGGTTACCAGTGGTACGGTCTTACGCCAACGGTTTGGGACATTTCAGAAGAAGTTAAAAAGAAATATGCCCGGCGTGGCTTCTATTTCAATGAAGATCGTAAATTGCTTGATGCTTTGGTAGAAGCCGATGAAAGGAGGAAACGCTAATGTTGCGTGAGCCGATTAAACCTTTACCGCCGCGGCGTTCTCAATATGGTGTTGCCCCCGAGTTGGTGCGCAAGCGGGCCGTGGATTTGCCGGATATGGTTTCCGTTCTGGTACGGGACCTCTTCCCGGATGCTTCTCCGGTGATCTACCCGGGCGAGCGCGGTTTGGAGGGTGTTCGGGAGGCTACCCGGCGTCAGTTGGAAAAAGTAGACCTGGACATGATCAAGCCCGGCGATTCAGTAAACATTCTGGGTTCCCACCACGGGTTTACTTTATTAGGCGGTGCGCCTTATGCAGAAATGCTCAAAGTTATTCGGGACGCGGTGGAGGAGCGTACCGGTTGTAAGGATATCCGCTTACGGGTAGGAGTGGGTTTGCGCTTCCGGGAGAGCGAGGAGTACATTAAATCTTTCGGGTTGGATGAACACTATGCAGGCAAAGCCGCCGGCGTGGCTCCAGTGGACGAGGGAGTGGCCATTGAAACCGAGATCGGTACTCTTTACGGGATCAAGAAGATATACGACGCCCGATGGATCATACACGCCCACAACAGCGATGTGCGCGAAGTGCACTTTCACCGCCAGGTGGACAGGGCCGTTAAACCCTTTGGCATGTCTTATGCCCGGATTGAAACCCGTTCCACTTATCACCAAAACCTGGGGCCGCGGGCAGCCAACTTTGTAGCCCGGTCCATTTTCGACTCACCTTTTGTGCAAGAGAAGTTTGCTTGTGCGGTTTTTCTGACCATGTCACCTAATGGTGTTGTGGGGGTGGACGCGGACAACGATCTGTACGCCCTTAATGACAGGGTTACCTTTTTGGGGTGCCGGGACTACGGCAAGATGATGACCCTTTTAGGAGAGATTGACGAAGCCATCACTGTCCTGGATTTTCCCAGCCCGGTACCGTACGTGTTTGCCGCCGGAGTTATATACGCAAACTTTGTAGGAGCCAACCGCGACCTTTTCGACCTGGACGACCCGTTGCCTCCCTACACCTGGTATACCGAGGCATTTTACGGCGAAGACGGCAAGCCCTTACTTAACGACATTCCTCCGGTTAACCCGGCAATTAAAGTAGTCGTCCATAATTATGCCTGGGGAGGATATCCTAGCGCTTTCTTTACCGAGCAGATACCTACCATTATAGTGGGGGGGGAGCAGGCGGAGTTGTTCAACCGCGATCCGCAAAATCTCAGCTACACCAAACATGCCTTGGTTTCTGAAGACCTGGAAGCGGCGGTTGATTTTGCCAAACGGGTGGCGGGTACCGATAAAATCTTGGCTTTTGACGGAGCTTCCGGTGCCCTGAATGTAAGCCGTTCTTTAGGCGAACACTTACTGCAGAGGGCCCCCGTTGCTTCCCGCAAGGTGAACGAAGAACTACTGCCCAAGTGGCTGAAACAAAGAGGTGTTGACCCGGGTAAGGTCATAAAATAAGAGAAAATTGAAGGAGGGTATAAAGGGACTGTGGAAAAGTGCATTCTCCCTTCTGATGACTTGCGCTGGACTATCTTTCACGGCCTGGAGAAGGCGTTTTGCCGGGCGGAAATTGTGCCGACCCATTCAGTGGTAGCGGCAGGTATGGATGAGGCCCTCCAGGAAGCAGAGAAACTAGAACTTCAGGTACGGGTGATGGTGCAGGAGGGAGAGGTGGTTCTGCCCGGCAGCCCTTTATTGGAACTGGTGGGAACTCCGGTTAGCCTGGCAGTGGCAGAAGACCGGATATCCGGTTGGATTGGGAAGGCATCCGGTGTGGCCACTGCCGCCCACTTCTTCAGCACTGTACTTTCCCCCAGAGTGCAGGTGGTCTGCGGTGGGTGGAAGAAGCTTCCTCTACCCTGGCGCTTCTTATTACGCCGGGCAGCGTCGCTGGGGGGACTCGATACGCGTATTGCGGAACCCCCTTTCATATATCTGGATAAAAACTATGTTCGAATGTTGGGCGGTATCGCGGCCACCCTGAAAGCAGTAGCCGGTATGCCGGGACAGAAGATTATTCAGCTAAAAGGTGAGTGGGGTGAAATTGCTGCCGAGGCTGAGCTGGCCATTGCAGGAGGCGCCCATATCCTGATGGTGGATACCGGAATGGTCGAGGATGTAGTTAAGCTTTCCACTCATCTCAGGAAGGGTGGTTGGCGAGAAAAGGTACGCCTTGCCTTTGCCGGGGGAGTAACGGAGCGCGACCTGCCGTTATTGTTGGAAACGGATTTGGACGTCATTGATGTGGGACGCGCCGTTCTTGATGCTCCTATGGCGGATCTACGGTTTGAGGTGCGCGGGAGAGTTTAAACTCGCCCGCTAAATAAATACGGAGAATTATAAACACCGTTCTATATTATCGAATAGAGGTGAAAAAAATCATAATG
The DNA here is from genome assembly GCF_900115975.1 of Desulfoscipio geothermicus DSM 3669. Lineage (GTDB taxonomy): Bacteria > Bacillota > Desulfotomaculia > Desulfotomaculales > Desulfallaceae > Desulfoscipio > Desulfoscipio geothermicus. The sequence continues at coordinate 45,276 of NZ_FOYM01000015.1, read as the reverse complement.
GAGAACAGAATTCAGGAGTGGGCTGAACGCCTGCTGCGGGCTGAGGAAACCCGTATTCCCACTAACCCCCTTACTGTGGAATGGCCTGAAGTGGACATTCCCACTGCCTACAACATCCAACTCAAAATGTTAGAACAAAAGCTGGCCCGTGGGCAAAAGGTAGTGGGAATGAAGATTGGATTGACCAGCAAGGCCATGCAACAGATGTTGGGAGTGCACGAGCCGGATTACGGCCACGTTCTGGATTCAATGGTCGTATTCGAAGGGGAACCAGTGAGCCTCTCGCGTTTAATCCAGCCCAGGGTAGAAGCAGAGGTAGCCTTCGTGCTGCGCGAGCGTTTGTGCGGGCCCGGCGTGACTGTGGCAGATGTACTAAGAGCCACTGCCGGGGTGATGCCTTCACTGGAGATTATTGATAGCCGGGTTAAGGACTGGAAGATAAAGATTCAAGATACCATCGCCGACAATGCTTCTTCGGCAGCCATTGTTCTTGGAGGGGCATTGATGCCCGTTGATGGACTGGATTTGCGTTTACTGGGGTTGGCACTGGAAAAAGACGGGCAGGTTGTTGCTACTGGTGCGGGGGCGGCAGTGCTGGGACATCCTGCGGCGGCGGTGGCCTGGTTGGCCAATGCTATCGCCCGTTACAATTTAAGCCTAGAACCTGGAATGGTGGTGCTTTCCGGTTCATTAACCCAGGCAGTTGCAGTTGAACCCGGTACGGTGATTCATGCAACCTTTGATCGTCTTGGATCGGTATCAGCCAGATTCGTGGAATAAACAACGCATGACACTTGAGGAGGGTTTTGTTTTGGAAAAAGTTAAGGCGGCAATCGTTGGGCCGGGCAATATCGGGACTGACTTGATGTATAAGCTGCTGCGCAGTAAATACATAGAAGCGGCTATGATGGTAGGTATTTACCCGGAGTCGGAAGGACTGGCCAGGGCTAAGTCACTAGGGATAAAGGCTTCTCACGAAGGAATCAACGCAGTTTTACAGGAACCGGACATTAAAATAGTCTTCGACTCTACTGGCGCCAAACCTCACCTTAAGCACGCGCCTTTGTTACGGGAAGCGGGCAAAATTGCTATTGACCTGACCCCCGCTGCAGTAGGTCCCTACGTGGTTCCGGCTGTAAATGTCGATGAACATCTGGAAGCCATAAACGTGAACATGGTTACCTGCGGCGGTCAAGCCACCGTGCCCATCGTTGCCGCTATCAACCGGGTAGCAGGTGTGCAGTACGCGGAAATCATTGCGTCTCTTGCCAGCAAGAGTGCCGGGCCGGGAACACGCCAGAACATTGACGAGTTCACCGAAACCACATCCAGGGCCTTGGAAATTGTGGGTGGAGCAAAGAAAGGGAAAGCGATCATCATCCTTAACCCTGCCGATCCTCCAATTATGATGCATAACACCATCTATACCCTGGTTAAAAATCCGGATGAAGAGTTGATTCGGTCTGCAGTGCACGACATTGTAAGGCGAATTCAAGAATATGTGCCCGGTTATCATTTGCGGGTGGAACCTTTTGTTGAAGGGAATAAAGTAACCACTATCATCGAAGTTACCGGCGCAGGAGATTTTTTGCCCACTTACGCGGGCAACCTGGATATAATGACCTCAGCGGCTGTACGGGTGGGAGAATTAATGGCCATGCGTTTGCTGGGCGTCTACAACCGGAAGGAGGTTGGAAGCTGTGCCTCACATTAGAATTATGGATACTACTTTGCGGGATGGCATGCATGCTATGGCTCACCAGTTTACTCCGGAGCAAATGGCTCAGGTGGGGGCAGCCCTGGATGAGGCAGGCGTGGACGTAATCGAGGTTACTCACGGTGATGGGCTTGCCGGATCGTCATTCCAATACGGGTTTGCTGCGGCTACGGACGAAGAGTATCTAAAAGCGGTAGCCGCGACGCTGAAGCGAGCCAAGCTGGCAGCATTGATTTTGCCCGGCATTGGTACCTGTGAAGATATGCGGACGGCCGTAAAAGCAGGTGTAAAAGTTTTTCGCATTGCTACTCACGTTACTGAGGCAGATGTTTCGGAAGAGCATATGGGACTGGCAAAAGAAATGGGTACGGAAGTTGTCGGTTTCCTGATGATGTCCCATACCGTGGGCAAAGAAAAGATCGCCGAACAGGCCAAGTTAATGGAAAGCTACGGCGCAGACGTTGTTTACGTGGTAGATTCCGCCGGGGCTATGATCCCGTCGGAAGTGAAAGAAAAGGTAAGCTACCTGTGCTCTGTGCTTAAGGTTCCTGTGGGATTTCATGCCCACAACAACCTCGGTCTGGCCGTTGGTAACACTCTGGCAGCGGTGGACGCCGGGGCAACAGTGGTGGATGGTACCCTGCGCGGCCTTGGAGCCGGGGCCGGCAACACCTGCACAGAGGTTTTGGTGGCAGCTCTTAAAAAGGCGGGCTACAAGGTAGATATGGATCTTTACAAAATCATGGACGCTGCCACCACGTTGGAGCCCATGATGCGCCGGCCGCAGGTGATTGATAATTCCTCGATAATTTTGGGTTATGCCGGGGTTTATTCCAGTTTCCTCCTGCATACCTACCGGGCGGCGGAAAAGTTTCGATTAGATCCGAGGGATATACTGTTAGAATTGGGGCGTCGTAAGATCGTAGGCGGTCAGGAAGATTATATTCTAGACGTAGCTTACGAAATGGCTCAAAAGAAAAATATTATGGTTGGTTGATAAACTGATTGATATACTGTGCGTTAATGGGGGTTCGGTTTAGAGTTAGAAGCCGGCCCCCTATACCAGATTGTCTTGTTATCACAATAACCGGATAGGTTTAAAATTTTTAAAAAAATGTTTAAAAAGAATGTTAAAAAAGTCCTGCGAGACCATAACGAACCACTACGTTGGCTAGGCTTTTGCGGTGCTCACCTATTACATATACGCTCCGCTCCCCAAGCCTTTGCCGCTTAGAATTTCTTGTTTCTTTCGTGCCCCTTTTAAGGCAGAAGCTTTAAAATTTTTAGAATTATTGTATGATAACCGTAACCATAAAAACAAACACTTTTTGTAAGAATCAAGAAACCAAAGGAGGTGAATTCAGATAGATAAAAGCTAAAAGTAGATTCATTGGTATTTACTTTTGTGGCAGCTGTAGTCTCATGGTGAAAATATTAAGTTAAGGAGGTTGTGTTTTTATGTTCCCAATGCTCAAAGTGGTTCAATACTATACTCCTCAAAAAGTGGTGTTTGGTGTAAATGCCGTAGACAACATTGGCCTGTATGTAAAAGAAATGGGTATAAGCGGAAAGGCTATTATTGTAACCGATCCCGGCGTAGCTCAGGCGGGTATCGCAGATCGGGTAGTTCAGGCCTTCAAGAAAGACGGATTTGAAGCAGCGGTTTTTGACCAGGGTAAACCCGAACCGGATGATGTGGTGTGTGACCAGGCTGCTGATTTTGCTCGTAAGGAAGCCGGTAACTTTGTTATTGGTCTGGGTGGCGGAAGTGCTATTGACATTGCCAAGGTAGTTGCTGAACTCCTGGTGTTGCCGGGTAAAACTAAGGATTATTTGGTTAATACAACTTTCCCCCAAAAGGGTGTACCTATTATTGCCATTCCCACCACGTCCGGAACCGGTACTGAATGTACGATGTATTCTGTTATAACCTTTGCTGAAGACGATATTAAAGGCTTCTTTGCCACGCCGACCATTTTACCCGATATGGCACTGGTGGATCCTACCCTGACCGTAAGTATGCCGCCTAAAGTTACTGCTTCTTCGGGTGCTGATGCTCTGTCGCATGCTATCGAGACGATGATGGCAAGACAGGAAAACCCGCTTACTGATGCAATTGCACTTAAGGCGGTTGAATTGATAGCAGAGGCCCTACCGGTTGCCGTTTACGAAGGGGATAACCTGGAAGCCCGGGTCAAGATGGCCTATGCTTCAATGATGGCCGGCATGGCATTTAATGATCCAGGTATCGTGGAGGGGCATGCTTTGGCGCATACTTTAGGTTCTGTATACCATGTACCGCATGGTGTTGGTTGTGCGATTGCCCTGCCCTACGCGATGGAGTATAACATGGGACATTGCATAGATAAACTGGCTCGCATTGCGACGACTTTAGGTCAGAATACCTCTGGTATGAGCGTTCGCCAGGCCGCTCAGGCTGCTGTATATGCGGTTAAACAGCTGATAGAGGATGTTGGTCTTTCCACTACATGGGCACCTTTAGGAAAAAAGGAAGATATCCCAATGTTAACTGAGATGATGGTAGAGAGCCCATGGATTACAGCCTTTTACGGCTGGTCCAAGCGGTCGATGACCAGGGAAGCGGCTGCAGAACTGCTGACCAGAAGTTATGAAGGACGTCTGGGTGAGAACCTGTATTAGATTAACAAATATTAGAGCTTTTTGGTGGGAGGGAGTACTTTTGTTTTACTGCCTTCCACCTGTAATAAAAAGTAAAGCTACTTTTTGGAGGTGACTGCATGTGTCAAAAGTGTTGACTGTAGACCCGTCTTTGTGCACCGGTTGCCATCGCTGTGAAATGTGGTGTTCGTTGACGAAGTATGGCGAAATCAATCCTTCACGCAGCAATGTGTATGTGATTCGCAGGGAGCCGGCGGTAGATGTGCCGGTAGTATGTGTGCAGTGTGGCTTGTGCATGGACGTTTGTCCAACCGGAGCACTCAATCGAAACGGATCTACTGACGCTGTGGAAGTGGATGTAGATCTTTGCTCAGGCTGCGGCACATGTGTAAAGGTTTGCCCTTACGGTGTGCTAAGAATTGATGAAGTAGCAGATGTAGCGGCCAAGTGTGACTTATGTGGCGGTTCACCGGCGTGTGCCGGGCATTGCCCGCATGACGCCATTAAGTACGAAGATGCGGGCAAAGCTGCAGCCAGGCGCCGGGAGCTTTGGGCTATGGCCCATGCAATTAAGATTGGTTAGAAGGGGGAGGTGGCTAAGTAATGTTGTACGGGTTTGCAGGTAAATTATTGCGGGTTAACCTAAACAGCGGTGAATTAAAGGTAGAAAAGCTGGATGAGAAAGAATTGCGCAAGTATATGGGTTGTACAGGCTATGCAGCCAAACTGCTCTATCAGGAAATGCCCGGCGGCATTGACCCTTTGGCCCCGGAGGCAAAGGTGGTACTTGCTACCGGAGCCGTGAGCGGCACCCTTTGTCCCAGCGGAGGCAGTTATGAGGTTTGTTACAAGGCGCCCTTGACAGGTACCTGGAACGAGGCTCGGTCAGGGGGGGCTTTCGGTGCCAAGCTTAAATACGCGGGGTTTGATTTTGTAGTCATAGAAGGTAAAGCAGCCGATCCCGTTTATTTGCTTATCAAAGACGGCCAGGTAGAAATCAAACCTGCCAAGCACCTGTGGGGTCTGAACGTTGAAGAGACCACAGACACTTTAATAAATGAACTTGACGATCCTGAAATTTCCGTAGCTACTATAGGGCAGTCAGGGGAAAACGGCGTTTTATATGCCGCTTTAATAAATGACAGGGGACGGGCTGCCGGTCGCGGCGGTATTGGCGCAGTATTTGGAAACAAAAATTTGAAGGCAGTTGTTGTAAACGGCAGTGGCGGTATTAAAGTAGCACGCCCGAAGGAATTTGCGGAGGCCATTGAGAAGGCGGAACAATGGTTAAAGAGTTACATCTTTGACGCTATTCCGGCTCTGGGTACAGTCGGCCTGGTATCGTTAAACAACAGCCTGGGAATCCTTCCTGCTAAGAACTTCCAGGAAGCACATTTTGAAAAAGCCGACAAAGTTTCCGGCGAACTAATCAACCAGAAATATCAAATCAAACGGCGGGCCTGTTACGGCTGTAGTTTCGCCTGCGGCCGCTACACCTCGGTGAATAACGGGAAGTATTCCACACCGCCCATGGAAGGTCCGGAATACGAAACAGTCGATATGTTAGGGCCTATTTGTGGAATCGATGACGTTGAAGCCATTATTAAAGGCAATTACCTGTGCAATGTTTACGGCCTGGATACAATCAGTACAGGTATGAGTATTGGTTTTGCCATGGAATGTTATGAAAAAGGATTGCTGACCGATAAGGATACAGATGGAATGCCTTTACGGTGGGGCGATGCCGATGTAATGCTGAAACTGGTAGAAAAGATCGCCTACAAAGAAGGAATTGGCGCCCTGCTGGCCCAGGGTGTTAAACGCATGGCAGAACAACTTGGCCCGGCTGCCGAAGAAGCGGCCATCCATGTAAAGGGCCTTGAATTGCCGGCCCACGAGCCACGCTCCGAATCTAAGTCTTTGGCTATTCAATATGCCGTTTCCCCGCGGGGAGCCTGTCACATGCACCCCAACTGGGCCAGTACCTGGGACTTTCAAATTGACTGCGGTATGAAAGAATTTGGCCTGCCCTCGTGGCCTGAAGGGCCGCAGGAAGAGTCCTCGAAGAGAGGCGTCTCCTACCGGTATGTTGCCTTACAGGGTGAAGTTAGCGAAATCCTGGGGGCGTGTATCTTCCACTCCTGGGGTGTCGAAGGTAATAGCATCACACCGCAGCTCTACGCTGAGATTGTAAAATCCCTCACCGGATGGGACGTAACGGCAGAAGAACTGGTGGCGGCGGCAGAGCGTTCGTGGAACCTTAAACGGTGCTTTAACGCCCGTGAAGGCTTTACCCGCAAGGACGATAAACTTCCCAAGCGATTTGCCCAAGCTATTCCTAATGGGCCATCGGCTGGAGCCAAGGTAGAAAATCTGGATTTAATGCTGGATGTTTATTATGAGGCCATGGGCTGGGACAAACAGACCGGCCTACCCACCCCTGAGAAACTTAAAGAGCTGGACCTTGAGTTTGCGATCCAGTAAAGGGATCATTTTGATGGAAAAACAACCATACTAAAGAAATGATAATGTAGGGTGTTTATTATTGGATAATAACAGAATAACATCCTACATTATCAAAAATAGGGGGGTGGTAATTTACCGTAAAGAATTTTATACAGGACAGCTTTTAAGTGGACGTATGCCAAAAGGAATTGAAAAATTCTAAAAGACAAGGGGGAAGATTTCATGTCAGGTTATTCAAAATGGTTCCGTGTTCCAAGAGATATTGTTTTTGGGTGGGGCAGTCTTGAATATCTTAAAGAGCTGGAAGGTAAGAAGGCAGTAATTGTAACAGATAAAATAATGCAGCAGCTCGGCTTTGTAGAAAAAGTAAAGAGTTATCTGGCTGAAGCTGGGATTGAAAGCGCCGTATTCGATGAAGTAGAACCGGATCCTTCCCGTCAAACGGTGATGAAAGGCGTCAAGGTGATGCAACAATTCCAGCCGGATTTGATCGTAGGTTTAGGTGGCGGATCGGCCCTCGATGCCGGTAAAGCCATGTGGATTTTTTACGAGCATCCCGATGTATCCTGGGAACAAATTTTTGTTCCTTTTACCGGCGTGCCCAAGCTAAGAAATAAGGCCAGGTATGTGGCTATTCCTTCTACAAGTGGTACCGCTACTGAAGTAACACTTGCCGCAGTAATTACCAACCGTGATGTTCAACCTAATGTCAAAGAATTTACCCTCTCCTATGAAGTCACGCCCGACATTGCTATTTGCGATCCTGAATTGCCTTCCACAATGCCACCGGTAGTTACCGCCAATACCGGTTTTGACGTCATCGTTCATGCTGTCGAGGCGTACGTTTCAGTAAACGCTTCTGATGTGACTGACCCCATTGCGTTGAGTTCGGCTGCCATGGCCTATAAGTGGTTACCACTGGCGTTTGCCAATGGCAATAATAAAGAAGCAAGGGAAAAAATGCATACCGCATCCCTGATGGCGGGATTTACCTTCACCAATACTGCCCTGGGACTGGTACACAGTACCGCGCACCAAATCGGAGCGGAGTACGGAGTACCGCACGGCCGGGCTAACGCGATGATGTTACCATATGTGGTTCAGTATAACACACCTGCGGCTGCAGCTCGTTATGCTAATGTTGCCAGGGCATTTGGGTTTGAGTCGACTGATACGTATGAAGGTACGGCTAAATTTATAAAAGCGATCCGGGATCTGCAAAAAGTCCTTGGCATACCTACTTGCCTGAAGGATGCGGGCATTGATGAGGAAGACTTCCTGAAGAAGATAGATATGCTTGCTCAGAATGCCATGAACGATGGCAGTACGCCGACCAATCCGCGAGTGCCGACTCTGGAAGAAATCAAGAAAATCTTCCTTTGCGCCTACTACGGAAATGACGTTCTATAGGATTTTTAATGTAGTACGGGGCTTAAACCCCGTACTACAAAACAACATTTTTTAACTATGGGAGTGATTAACAAAATGGGTATTGAACCTTTAATGGTAATTGGAGCCCTGGGAGGGGGTATACTGGGAGCAGCTATGGGAGCCCTCCCGGCCATTACGTTGTGGGGTGTTGTTTTGATGGTTGCCGGTCTGGCCGGGCTTGTAACTGGTAAACCCGCATTAGTATGGGATATTGCATTTAACCCGCTTTTCGGTGCGCATATTGTGTATGCCGGCGGAGCGGCTGCCGTTGCCTATGCATGGTCAAAAGGGGCTATAGAAAGTGGGTTAGATATACTCAAACCCTTGTCCGGTTTTGGTAGACCAGATATTCTTTTGGTTGGTGGAATATTCGGCGTTATCGGTATGGTTTTGGAACGTGTAGGCACCAGCTTGGCGCTCCCCACTGATACTGTAGCGCTATCTGTGGTCATTACGGGTTGGTTGGCCAGGCTGCTTTTTGATTCGAAATGGCGTACTAATCGTAGGAAAGGTGGAGAAGGTGAAACTTGGTGGCCTAGCAGTAAAGAATTGGGCTTGCTTGTAGTACTTGGGTGTGGAGTCGGATTAGCAGGGGGAGTAGCTGCTGCTAAAATCGGCGATGTGCTGATACCCTTCGGATTGGCGCTGTTGTTTCTGATCTATCTTCAGATGGGATTTAATGGACTGCCGTGGCATCATATCGTCATAGTGGCAGGTTTAGCCGCACTTCAAGGAAACGGAACTGTTAATGCTATTATTTGGGCAGCAGTGCTAGGGGCAGTGACAGCTATTGTAGCGAGTTTGTTTAATAAGTTTTGGATTGTTAGAACTAATTCATATATAGACCCACCAGTTACGAGTATAGCAATAGGTAAAAGTATTATAATTGCCTTAGCTGCGGCTGGATTATTGTGATTTTAATGATGAGTAAATGATTTGTCCTACTGGGGCCCCTGTCGGGTATGGTTTGTTACTTTATGTATCATAAAGGGATTAATCCCCTTTATTCTGCTTACTATGATCCTGAGCAGTCTTGGTTATCAGTTGGATATTGGCCGGACTGAGGGTAAACCTAGTATTTTAATCAGCCTAAAATAAGGATGTTGAAAAGTGAAATTTTTTTTAGAGTTATACCCTCCACTAAAGCTTAAAAATGGGGAAAAAACAAGATGTGTAGAAGTAGACTACAAGGAAATTAACGTCGATTGGATATTGAGAGAAGTTTTAGATGAAGTAAATAGCAATAATAAATTCGAATATAGGCCGGAAGACTTGCTTGTAATAATAAATGATAGGGTTGTTGGGATGGATTGTATAGTTGGAAACAGGCAGGCCGTAAAGATAATGCTTCTTGCTATGGGTGGCTGATTTATGCAGAATTAGATGAAGCAAAATAGAGGTGATAAAATGTCTGGCTTCGAGTACAAGATATTATGGTTAGATCTAGAGCACAGGAAAGAGCGGGTAGAAAAAATAGAAGGGAAGGAATTATTAAATTGGATTGGTGGAAGCGGCTTGGGGGCCAGAGTCGTATACGAGAATGTTTCCCCTTGGGTGGAGCCTTTGGGTCGACAAAACAATTTAGGTTTCTTTACGGGACCGCTTACAGGAACAATGGTTCCTTCATCCGGGAGGCACAGCGTTGTTTCTAAGTCGCCCTTAACCGGTATTTGGGGAGAAGCCAGCATTGGAGGAAGATGGGGCCGGATGCTGAGGAAGTCCGGCTATGATGCCCTTGTCCTGCAGGGTAATGCGGAAAAACCTGTTTATATATGGATAAACGAAGGAAAGGTGGAAATAAAAGAGGCTTCTTCCTTGTGGGGTTTAAACACTTATGAATGTTCAACGGCTCTAAAACAACTGACCAGTCAAAAGGCCGAGGTATGTACTATCGGACCCGCCGGTGAACGGATGGTTAAAATATCCGGCATTTTTACTGACGGGGAAGAAGGGCGGACTGCGGCCCGGTGTGGTTTAGGAGCCGTTATGGGGGCCAAACGGGTTAAAGCTATCGCAGTATATGGGCAGCGAGAACTGCCAGTTAGTGATCCCGCCGGCTTAAGAGAAGATTTGAAGCCTGTTTTGAAAAGAATTCAAGAAAAGACAAGGGTCCTTGGACTGTTTGGCACGGCAGGTCTGGTTATTCCCTGTGAGCAGACGGGGGATCTTCCCATTCGCAATTGGACCGGGGGCAAGTGGGAGGAAGGTGCTTTAAAAATTTCGGGCCAGAAGATGGCCGACACTTTGCTTACTGGAAGATATCATTGCGCCGGTTGCCCTGTCGGCTGCGGCCGTAGAGTAAATATTAAAGAAGGCCCCTATGCGGGAGTAAAAGGAGGGGGGCCGGAATATGAAACCTTGGGATTAATGGGTGGAAGTTGTTTGGTAGATGACTTGGAAGCGATAAGTTATGCAAACGAATTATGCAACAAGTATGGTATTGACACCATTGATACCGGTAACCTGATTGCTTTTGCTATAGAGGCTTTTGAAAGGGGATTTATCAATGAGGAATTCACCGGCGGTCTAAAGTTGCGTTGGGGAGATCCGCAAGTCCTCATAGAGATGATCCATTGTATTGCGAATCAAGAGGGTAAACTTGGCTCCCTATTGGCGGAAGGATTCCCGGCAATTAGACGTTTCTTTGGCAAAGAGGTTGCTGAGTTTGCAATAGAGGCAAAAGGGTTAGGATTTCCTGCTCATGACCCAAGGGCTTATAACAGCATAGCTTTAGGGTACGCTACCGCTAATCGTGGGGCATGCCACCTGGAGGCATTTAGTCATATTTTCGAGCGGAATATGACAATGCCTGAAATAGGTATAAGCGCGGTTGAAGACCGGTTTGCCGTTGAAGGTAAAGGAGAGCTGGTGGCAAAGTCGCAAAACCTGATGGCAGTAATGGATTCCCTTGCAGTTTGTAAGTTCTTATTGTTCGGAGGAGTTAACTTGACCGAGATTACCGGCTGGTTGAACAAGGTAACTGGTTTAAGTTATTCGGTGGATGAGCTGCTTCGCTGCGGCGAACGTATTTTTAACCTTAAGAGGCTTTTTAATATTTCTTGCGGTGTAAATCGAAAAGATGACATATTGCCGGAAAGAATTCTCAGGCAAAATCGGGGCGCAGGAGGAGCGGCTGAAAACCTTCCCCCATTAGAAGCTATGCTTGCGGAGTATTATGCTTACCGGGGCTGGAGTGAGGAAGGGATACCGTTACCTTCTAAAATAAAAGAACTTGGTTTAGATTAAACTTACACTATTTGGGGAGGGTTATTGCAATGCTTGACTTTAATTTTTCTTTTGCCGTAAAAACAAAGGTCCTTTTTGGAAACGGTGTAGTTTCTCAGCATCTTCCCGGTGCAATTAGGGATATGGGTTGCGCAAGGGTGTTGCTGGTTACCGACCCCGGAATTGTGAAGTCGGGTTTGGTCGATAAAGTAAAAAGTTTACTAACAGGAAGTGGCTTAACGTTTGAGGTTTTCAGTGAGGTGGAGCCGGATCCGGGATTAGAGACTGTACACAAAGCTGCTGATTTTATGAGCCGCTTCAAGCCCGATTGTTTGGTTGCCCTGGGTGGAGGAAGTTCGATTGACATTGCAAAAGCGATAAGGGTGCTTCACGACAATAGAGGGAAGATTGGCGACTATGCGGGAGTAAATAAAGTAAAGGTCAAGCCCACTGTACCGCTTTTAGCCATACCCACAACGGCAGGCACGGGCAGCGAGGTAACTGTTTTTGCGGTGCTTTCGGACTGGGAACAAAATATAAAAGTGACTATTACCAGTGAATATCTGGCTCCGGACGTCGCTTTTGTGGACCCGCTGATGATGATATCCGCCCCTTCAGGGATAACGGCGGCCAGTGGTATAGACGCCCTTTCCCATGCGGTAGAAGCATACGTTTCTACAATTGCATCGCCTGTTTCAAGCATCCTGGCATTAAGAGCCGTAGAGTTAATAAGCGCTTCTCTGAGGCCCGCGGTGGCCAATGGCAACGACCTTGTGGCCAGAACCAATGTTGCTTTGGGAAGTTTGCTGGCAGGGATGGCTTTTAACAATGCTTTCTTAGGGTTAACCCACTCCATAGGAGCAGCTTTGAGCGGACATGTACACGTCAGTCACGGAGTAGCAATCGGCTTGTTGTTACCCTATGTTATGAAATACAATTCGATGGCAAAACCCGACAAATTTACAGATTTAGCTCGCGCTATGGGAGAGCATATTGAAGGTAAATCTTTGCATAAAGCCGCTTCATTAGCCCCACGGGCGATTAAAACACTGGTAAAAAATATTGGATTACCAACTCAGTTAAAAGAGATTGGAATTTCAGAAGATTCGCTTGCCGCAATAGCCGAAACAGCTTTGAAGCACGGAATGATAAAATTTAATCCCCGTGTGCCAACCCGGGAAGATATTTTGGGGATTCTTAAAAATGCATATTAATTATACAGACGGGAGGGTAAAAGGTGGCTTATTCACTGCGGGATTGGCTGGCATTTTTGGACAGGGAAGGCAAGTTAAAGCGGATAAAAAAAGAAGTAGATCCTGTGTTTGAAATTGCTGCACTGGGCAAACAAGCAGATGGCATATATTCGTTGCTTTTTGAACGGGTAAAAGGATATGAAATGCCGGTAGTTACGGGGTTGGTCGGGGAAAGAGGGCTTTTCGCAGTCGCGATGTCTACCACTGTCGAGGGGATGCTGGATAAGTTTGCAGCTGCTGTAGAAAACCCTGTTCCTTGTCGGTTGGTTTCTTCAAATAGTGCTCCGGTAAAAGAATGTATTGTTAACAAGGATATAGATTTATTTAAAATGTTTCCTATTCCAACGCATCATGCTAAGGATGCCGGACCCTATATTACGGCAGCTATATTAATCGCTAAAGACCCGGACACGGGAGTGCGAAATATCTCTATTCACAGGCTGCAAATATCCGGTCCCAATAAACTGGGGATATTGATTTTACCTCGTCATTTGTGGCATTTCTTTTCAAAAGCCGAGCAGAAAGGTCGGCCTCTGGAAATAGCCCTTGCTATTGGAGTTCACCCATTAGTGTTATTGGCTTCTCAGGCGACCACCAGAATAGGGGTGGACGAACTGGAAATTGCCAGCGCCCTCTTACCGCAGCCTTTAGAGTTGGTAAAATGCGAAACGGTAGACCTTGAGGTACCGGCCGGGGCGGAAATTGTAATAGAAGGAAGGCTTCTACCCGGGGTCCGGGAAGTTGAAGGGCCTTTCGGGGAATATCCAAAATACTATGGCCCGGCCAGTCCCAGGCCGGTGGTGGAAGTAATGGCGGTTACGCACCGCCGGCAGCCAATTTACCATACAATTATTCCCGCCACGCGCGAGCATGTTCTTGTAGGAGGAATTGCCCGGGAAGCCGTTCTACTACAAATAGTCCGGCAGGCGGTACCTACCGTTAAAAATGTGCATTTAACATTAGGTGGTAGCTGCCGTTATCACGCGGTAATCTCTATTGAAAAAAAACATGAAGGTGAAGCTAAAAACGCAATTTTTGCTGCCTTAGCCAGCTGCAGTGAAGTAAAGCATGTGGTGGTGGTGGACCACGACGTCAATATTTTTGATCCGGAAGACGTGGAATGGGCGATTGCAACCCGCTGCCAGGCGGGACGTGACGTTTTTATAGTCACTGGAGCTATGGGAAACAAGTTAGATCCTTCCAGTAATGATGGGATAAGCGATAAAATGGGGATTGATGCTACCATCCCGTTAGAGTTGCCTGCAGAAAGATTTGAAAAAATTAGCATTCCCGAATATAACGATATAAAGTTGGATGACTATCTTGACTGAAATTGGATTAATTTTATATGCTTAGTCGTCAATACACTAAAGTAAAAAAGGAGGTATCAACGAAGTTGCAGGTGAGAGTTAAGTTGTTGGGGATCCTTTCTTTTAATTATCCCGCTTTTAGTAAATTTCGTCCTGTTGAACTGAATGAGGGAGAGACAATTGAAGATTTACGTAAACGTTTAGCAGTACCGGCGAATAAAGTTCATTTTGTTTCAGTGAATGGGAAAATGGTGGGGGAAGAGTATAACTTAATTGACGGAGACGAGGTTATTTTCTTTCCGGCGGCTAGCGGAGGGTGAGGGATCTTTCTTGCAAGCCTGGATGGATTTTGCAAAAAACCATATTTTTACCGTGATTGTTAAAGGGGGATATGCAGCTAAAATAGCTCAAAATCGGCCAAAATACCCAGACAAATCCTGTCCTTGCAAGACAAAATCCTAATAATAGAGATATAAGGTAATCCTTGCCCAAATCTCCAAAATAAGGAGAGAAAAATGCAGGACAAGGGCACCACGAAATCACATTTGATTAACTATTTTAACCAATTAACAACATAATTTATTTCCAAAAACTTACTGACTTGGAGGTCGATAAATACTTACATTTAGGACATTTGTCCGGTTGAAAAGCAAAAAAGTTTCTGAGGTTTGATTAAAAATATTTAATTTTTTGAGTCTAACGAATTTACATTGAGAACCGTCCTCGGAGTTGAACTTTGTTTGATTATTTTCCACATTTCGTCGGTTAAAAGGCCCAGGCGCCACAGGGCTATGCCGTTTAAGTTGTAGCGTTTGGCTATACCGATCTTGATCAGCAGGCTTTCCGGCGTTTCGCTGGGTATGGATATGCCCAGCACCAGCTTTTCAGACGGGACAACGGACCGGGCCCTTTCTACGGCCTCAACGACCAGGTCAACGGGCTCGGGTTTGGTGCCGTAGTCGTAGGCCATGATGATAATCCGGTCAGCCTGCTTCCCCAGGGCCTGGTAATCGTAGCCTTGATAAGCGCTGTTGGGGGCATGCAGCGTTAAAGTCAAATTGTGGTTGTCTTTTTTTAATTCATTGGCTAGCAAAGTAACGAATTGACTGAAGTTGTTTTTAACCGTAATCAGTTTATCGTCGTCATCCCGCCAGCCCAGGCCTTCAAAGTCCAGGTTCACGCCATGGTAAAGCATGGCTTCCTTTTTAATGGCGTTTACGGCCCCGGTTACTGCTGTACGGTTGTTTAACAGGTTGTAGATCGTACTGTCCTTATCGGTCAAATGCACCATCATTTCGCTGTTGAGGCGGTACCTCCCGGCGACTTGAAGGACTTTTTCCCAGCCCTCCGGCCTTTGCCAGCCTGTTTTGCTTTGGGTCAGCAGATTTCCCTGTTCGTCCAGGCTGTACCAGCCCAGCGCCAGACCGCTGAGCGCGCCGGTATTTCCTTCGCTTGTATCCGGGTAATTCCTGGTAAATAAGTCCCGCCAACTGCTGGTTTCGCTGTCGCCCAGGGCATAGAAGCCGATTACCGCCATAGTCTTTGGCGGGGAAGTTATATTTATTTCGTATGCAGTGTTGTCCCATTTTACTTTGCAGCCGAATGATTCACTGAAAAACCGCAGGGGGATTAATGTTCTGCCACCGGATATTGCCGGCGGCACATCAAGGGTTACGGCTAAATTATTACGATAAGCACGGGGGTTGCCGATTTGCAGTTTAATATAGGTATTATCGAATTTTGCACGGACTGTTTGCGTGGCAGCGTCCCAGGTAACATTAACATTCAAGGCTTCGGCCAGAGCACGGAAAGGAACCATGGTGCGCCCGTCCCGGATGGCTGGTTGTGTGTCAAATGAAACCGGTAAGCCATCGATGTTTACGGAAATACTTTTATGGTGTTCCAGGGCTGCAACCGGCCCCGGGGTGCCAAATATCAACAATACGTGTAATAGTAAAGCAGCTATTCCGGCAATGACAGGCTTGTTCATGTGCTTACCCCCTACTATCTAAAAATAATGTTCCTAATTATAAAATACGACACAAATCTGCAAGAACCTTCCATTTAGTAAAAATGATAACTAAATGAGCATAGCAACGGCGCACGGCAGTATTACCACGGATTTGAGCAGCAGGTGCTAATTCAGGAGCAAGCGAATATTAACCAAGAGAATTCAGGATAAATAACAAAAAAACTAAAGCTACCATAATTAAATTTAAGCCGTGCCATAAAATAGTGCCCCCATGATTTAGGGGGCATTATTTTTGAAAAAAATCGGGTGTAGAAAAAAAAGCGGGCCTGGTTATTTTGGGCCTTTTCGCTACTATTTAAAACCGGCGCTAAAAAGTGTCACTCATACTCCATGTAATCGGGGGCATCATAATACTGCAAGATAAAATAACAAAACAACAAAAGGAGGTTTTATTTAAATGGCAGAAGGACAAAGAACCAACAGAAAACTGATCCCCCAGGCTGCACAAGCAATGGAGCAATTCAAATATGAAACCGCTGCCGAGCTGGGTATTCAAAACTACCAGGGCTATCTCGGCGATTTGCCTTCAAGATTGAACGGAGCGGTGGGCGGTAACATGGTCAAGAAAATGATTGCCGCTTACGAGCAAAGCCTTGCTCAAGGGCAACAGCCCGCCACTCCGCAGGTAACAAACCAGCAGCCGACTCCTTAGCGAAATTGCCGGCCTATATCTGGGCCGGTAATTTAATTTATACTATTATTTTCTGCTTTTTGGCTTTAATTATCCATATTAAAACAAATTTATAAACTTGTAAAATTTGCATATTATTTTTAAACCTGGGCATTATAAAACGCGGAGGTGATTTAAATGCCCAGTATTAAGTGTTCGGTAACCGAATGCGATTATAACAAAGCTGTGGAGTGCCATGCCCCGATGATCCAGGTGGACAGGAACAACTCCAGTTCCGCCAGTAATTCGGATCAGACAAAATGTGAAACTTTCAAACCAAAGATGTAATGCGAAAGACCGGCGCAAGTGCCGGTCTTTCGTGTATCGTGTTTGTTTTTACTTCTTAAACTGCATATGATACCATAATATTAATAATATAAGGAGGTGAAAGTAATGTTAAGGAAGCAATACATGCTTCGTCCCGTAGCTCACTGTAAAGGGGGATGCACGAGGTTGTCCCGGG
Organism: Desulfoscipio geothermicus DSM 3669; assembly: GCF_900115975.1. Classification (GTDB taxonomy): domain Bacteria; phylum Bacillota; class Desulfotomaculia; order Desulfotomaculales; family Desulfallaceae; genus Desulfoscipio; species Desulfoscipio geothermicus. The sequence goes on along the minus strand of NZ_FOYM01000015.1, from coordinate 28,069 downwards.
TATGACGTTAAACTGCCCATTAAGTTGAGATAAATTTATTGATATATAATGTATTTTACATGGTATGTGTGTGGCTTTTTTTCATATGTTAAGTGAAAATAAATTGTTCAACAAAAGATCCTGTTATACGGCAGGATTTTATTTTTTTAACTTGATTTTTCATTGATAGATTTATAAAATGTGTTTAGTTATTCTTTCAAATGATAATAATTTATATAGATATAAATTAAACTTTTGCTCAGAAATAAAATGAGGAAACAGAATTACTATTTATTAATTCAAGGAGGGGTTGTAATTGGGTTTTGAAGTTTACAGGCCGAGATCATCCAGGGAAAATGTCGTTGCTCTCACTAAACATCATATTAGGTTGGGCAGAAAGTTGGCGGATAAGCTGAATACTGATCGCGTTGAGGTGGCTTATGACAAAGATACCAAGCAATTGCGCGTCAAGGGAGTCAAAGAAGGAGGCATGATGCTAAATAAGAACAAAATAGGCGCCAGGGGTATATTCAAATATTTTAACATTGAAGACAAGAAAGGAAATTTTGCTGCGGAATATAATGAAAAAGAAAATGCTATTTATGTTAATCTTAAGGAAGTAAAATAGTTGAAAAATGCCTTGACAGTCTGACCGGAACGGGTTAGAATTAGCCAAACTCATGTTTGGGGAGGCAAGGTAATGCGAACCGGCATAGCTAATTTGCCCCTGCACGGGCATCATTGCCCCCGCTGGCTTTTTGACAGAATGGTACGCTTGAGCGCGGCCATCGTGGAAGCCGTCGTGGAGGAGTTCGGGCCGCGGGAAGTGTTGCGGCGTATGGCAGACCCGTTCTGGTTTCAAGCCATGGGCTGTGTGGTTGGTTTTGACTGGCATTCTTCCGGTTTAACTACGGTTTTGTGCGGCGCCCTAAAGCAGGGGACGAAAGGCAGACAGCGGGAATTGGGCGTCTTTTTTGCCGGTGGAAAGGCCATGACTTCACGTAAGACGCCACTGGAAATTGAGACATATACCGAAAGGTATGGCCTACCTGACCATGTGGCGGCACTGCAATACGCCAGCCGGATGTGCGCCAAGGTGGATTCGGCTGCCGTGCAGGACGGTTATCAAATCTACCATCATTTTTTCATATTTACGGGTGATGGAAACTGGGCGGTGGTGCAGCAAGGCATGAACGGTGAAAATGGTTGGGCCAGGCGCTACCACTGGTTAAGTGATAACCTGCATAATTACGTTGAGGAGCCACATGCAGCGGTTTGCGGCGCCCGCGGGCCGCAGGTGCTTAACATGGTGGCCCGGGAAAGCAGCGGCGCCCGTGATGTTTCTGTTTACTTGACCGGTGAGCGCCCCGAAAAAATAACTGGCCACTTGAAAAAGCTGGCCGCGCTGCCCCGGGAAAAATTGGCCACCTTGCACTTGCCCGCCGGTCACCCGGTGCCGCAGGCCGGTAGAATAGAAAAAACGCTGCGCCGGCTTTACGACCTGGCGCCGGGTGATTACGAGCAAATACTGGCTACCGGGGGAGTCGGCCCCGCTACCGTACGGGCCCTGGCCCTGGTGGGTGAAGTTGTGTACGGGGTGCAGGCCAGCTATAAGGACCCGGTGCGTTATTCATTCGCCCACGGCGGCAAAGACGGGCACCCTTACCCGGTGGACCGGAAGAATTACGACCATTCCATTACTGTGCTGGAAACGGCTCTGCGGCGGGCCCGGGCCGGGGACAGGGAGAAAATGGACGCCCTGTGCCGCCTGGCTTCCTTGCAGAAAGGCCATCGCCATATAGCGGAGGTGTATGAACATAGATAATCGTGAAGAGCTGAAAAAACTGTTGGATGCGCAGGCTTTCGAACGGAGGCAGGTGGTGCTTTCCTCCGGTAAGACCAGCAATTATTATTTTGACGGCAGGAAGGTTTCGCTCAATCCCATGGGGGCGTACCTGATAGCCAACATCATATGTGACATGATTAAAGACGATGAAGTGGACGCGGTGGGCGGGTTAACCCTGGGGGCCGACCCTATTGTGGGAGCCCTTGGCGTGGCGGCCTACCAGCGGAACATGCCCCTTACTCTGTTTATTGTGCGCAAAGAGCCCAAGAAGCACGGTACCATGCGCCAGATAGAGGGGCCTCCCTTGAAGCCGGGACAGCGGGTGGTGGTGGTGGACGACGTAATCACCACCGGAGGTTCAATAATCAAGGCAGTGCAAGCGGTTCGGAAAGTGGGCTGCGAGGTGGTTAAGGCAATTGCCCTGGTGGACAGGCAGGAGGGGGGCGCCGAAGCCCTGGAAAAAATGGGGGTTAAGGTGCAGCCGGTTTTTACGGCAGCGGAATTTGGTCTTTAATATTAAGTGCCCGCCGAAATTTCGGCGGGCATTCCCGGTGTGACGTAGCGCTTGGGGTTTACTGCACTTTTTAAGAGGTTGTTCGAAAAGTCCGCGCGAAATCCACGTCGAATTTCTACGTTGGCTCGGCTTTTACGGTGCTCACGTATTATATATACGCTCTGCTCCTCAAAGCCTTCGCCGCCTTGAAATTCTCGTATCTATCGTGCTCCTTTTCGAACACACACTTTAAGAATCCAACAACTGTTGTCTGATAACCTTGCCGGATGGCGTGCGGGGGATACTCTTGAATATTATGTCAACAGGTACCTGTATGTCGGGCCAGTCGTTTTTAAAATGGGCCAGAATGCTTTCTGCCGACGGCGGAGGGTCTGCCGGTTCCACAAAAGCCCTTATTCTCTGTTCACCCGCCGGCGAATGCTGCGGTATGACTACCGCGTCAGCCACGTTGGGATGGGTTATTAAGGCTTTTTCCATTTTCCGCACCTGCAGGACCAGAGTGTTTGGTGAAAGCGTATCAGTCATGAGTTTTCACTCCTTGAGTATCAAAAATGCATCTGCTATTGAAATAAAGACAGAATATTTATAATATTTATACAATTAAATTGGTTTATTTGCAATATTTATTCGTTAAGTGGTCGTTTAATTGTGGTGAACGGTAAAAAAGCCTGACTAAAAAGCAGCAGCAGGGCCAGGCTGTTGATTTGTGAAACATAAAAACAAGGATTATAGCCTGTTATGTGGAATTAAATATATAATTAAATCATATAAATGGCCCAAATATAATTGCGGAGTGTTGCTTATGGCTCAAAATATAAAAGCTGCTGAAAATAAAACCGGTATAGTAAGGGTGATTTTGGCGGGTGGCGGGACCAGAGAGGTGCCCCGGGGCACCCCGCTTCTGGAAGTACTGTCGCACGACAAGACACCCCGCAGGTCCCCCGTGGTGGCGGCACTGGTTAACAATGTGTTAAAGGGTCTGCGTTCGGTGCTGGATAAGGACAGCACCGTGGAGTTTGTTGACCTGGAAAGTGAACACGGCATGCGGGTGTACACGCGCAGCCTGGTAATGTTGCTGGTGCGGGCCGCCAGTGAGGTGCTGCCGGGCAGCGAGGTCCGGGTGGAACACACCCTGGGAAATGGTTTATATGGCGAAATTAATTACCGGCGCCCGCTGCGCAGCGCCGATATAGCGGCCATTGAAAAGCGGATGTTTGAAATTGTGCAGGCCGATGAACCCATCATTTCCCGGTGGGTTGAAAAAGAGGAACTGGAGAGCCTGTTGCGTGCCTCCGGTCAACTGGATAAGCTGGATTTGCTGCGCTACCGCAAATCTTCCACCATTAAAATTCACACCTGCGGGTGGTTTCATGATTTCACCTACGGTAATATGGCACCCGGCACCGGCTGCCTGAAAGTTTTTCGCCTGCGGTTTTATATGCCCGGGTTTATCCTGGAATTACCCCGCCGGGGGAATCCCCTGGTGGTTCCCGATTACGTTGAGCAGGGCAAGCTGGCCAACATTTACTATGAATCGGAAAAATGGGGCAGAATTCTCGAGGTGCGCAATGTGGTGCAACTCAATAAAGCGCTGGAAGAGGACAGGGGCAGCAACCTTATTCGGGTGGCCGAGGCGTTTCACGAAAAGAAAATTGGGGAAATAGCCGACCGGATTGCCCGGGACGTTGACAGGATAAGGATAGTGCTTATTGCCGGACCTTCCTCGTCGGGAAAAACCACCTTTGCGCAGCGCCTGGGGGTGCAGCTGCGCATTCACGGCATTCGGCCGGTACCCATCTCCCTGGATGACTATTTTGTGGACCGGGAACTTACGCCCAAGGACGAAAATGGCGAATACGACTTTGAATCCCTTGATGCCATAGAGAGGGGACTGTTTAACGAACACCTGATCAGCTTGGTTCAGGGAGAAGAGATAGAACTGCCCGTTTATGATTTTAAGGCCGGCAGAAGAAAAAACAGCGGCCGGTTCTTAAAGCTGGAGGACCGTGATTTGCTGATTGTTGAGGGGATTCACGGGCTGAATGATGAACTCACCTCTTCCATTCCCAAAGGGCGCAAGTTTAAAATCTATGTAAGCGCGCTGACCCAGTTGAATTTGGATAACCACAACCGGATTCCCACCACCGACCTGCGCATTTTGCGGCGCATCGTACGGGATTACAATTTCCGCGGTTATTCCGCCCTGGAAACCATGCGTCGCTGGCCTTCGGTGCGGCGGGGGGAGGAGCGGCATATTTTCCCGTTCCAGGAAAGCGCGGATGTTATGTTTAATTCGGCGCTGGTTTATGAACTGGCGGTTTTAAAGGGCTACGCCGAGCCCGTGCTGGACATGGTCGGCCCGGAAAACCGCGAATATGCCGTGGCGCGACGGTTGCGCCGGTTTCTGAGTTATTTCGTACCCATATCATGTGAAGAAGTGCCGTCAAATTCCATCATCAGGGAGTTTATCGGCGGTAGTTGTTTTGTTTGAAATACAGCAGGATATTACGCATCCCGCTGGTAAATATTTTATGGGTTTCAAGGGGGGTGATTGCGTGTTTGAAGAAATAGCGGATTTGTTAACTGATGATAATGAACTGGCAGGTAAGATAAATTTTCAATTAACCGAGGGGCAAATCTTTGATCGTGATGTCAAGGATGTGACAGTGTTTTATAAGCTGGTGGGGGATTCCCGTTTTAAATTCTTTCGCAGCAACGGCTTTGAATTGGTGTTTGTGCATCTTACAGAAGACTGGATGCGGCAGGCCAGGGTGGATTTAGGCAGTATCAATTATGCCGGCGGGGTTGATGTGCAACTGGCCTGGAACGATAAGGAGGACATTCTTTCGGTAAAGGGTATTGGGGATACCGACTATGTTACCGTAAAAGCCATGCAGATAGACAACTAAAATCAGCCGCCCCGGCAAATGTCGGGGCGGCTGTGCAGGTGCCGCCGGAAACCCTTACTTGAGTGGTATTTTAATTTTTTTTATTATTTGGGGTTCGGGGTCGTTGATTAACACTTCCACTACGAAATAGCTGTAATATTTTTGTATTGCGGTGGACATGCCGAAAGACCTCAGCCCGTATTTATCCAGTATTTGGATTAGACTGCCGTATATTTTGGCCTCCAGCATCAACCTGTCGTTCAAATCCGCATGTTTAATGCCTGACAGAGTTTCCCGTACATGCTCTGCAAATTCATTCAGGGCGGGGATGAGGGGTGAAGTATCAAAGCTGACATACTCTTCCACCAGGTCAATCAATGGGACCACTCTCCTCATATGGTATATGTAATATATTACCATATATAGGAATTATTATCTATATATAATTTAAAACCCCTGTAGTATTTTACTAACAGGGGGTTTTCCGATCGGAAGCACCGCTTCCGTGCTTTTATAAATTAGCCTCAGGTAAACCTCGACCCGCCGCCGCAGCCGCACCCGGCATTCTTGTTTTCCTGCACATTGGCGCTGCCGCATTGGGGGCATTTTACCTCTCCGGGTTTAATCAGTATGTACTTAACCAAAAAGTCCGCTGAACAATTAGAGCACTTGTATTTAACTTGCGGCAATGTATATCCCTCCTTTTATTTATATATTAATATATAGTAAATAGGAGGTCAATAGGTTTTATCTTATTTTACTTGTCAACTGTCGCTATCATCTGGAGTAAGAAATCGGAGGTCGTATGTTTTTCGTGTACATTTTAAAGTGCTGCGACGGTACACTTTATACCGGTTATGCCGCCGATCCGGCAAACAGGTTGGAAAAGCACAACCGCGGCCTGGCCAGTAAATACACCAGGTCGCGGCTACCGGTGGAGTTGGTTTACCTTGAACTTGCCGGACAAAAAGAGCGCCATGCGGCGGGAATCAGCCATAAAAAAGATGCGCCGGCGGCAGAAATTGAACCTGATTTATGGGGGTGGATTTGATGATTATTATCAGCGCTTGTCTGGCCGGTGAAAAATGCCGGTATTCCGGTGACGGGTTTGATTACCCCGAACTGCGTAAACTGGTGGAAGAAGGCAAGGCCGTGCCCGTCTGTCCGGAAGTACTGGGCGGGGCGCCTGTGCCCCGGGACCCCAATGAAATTGTCGGGGGTGACGGGTTTGATGTCCTGGACGGCAGGGCCAGGGTGATCACCAATCGGGGTGAGGATAAAACAGACGTTTTTGTGCGGGGCGCCCGGGAAGTGCTGGCCATTGCCCGGAAAAACAACGCGCAGGTGGCACTGTTAAAAGAACGCAGCCCGTCATGCGGAAGCAATATGATTTACGACGGCACTTTTTCCGGTAAAAAAATCCCCGGTTGCGGGTGCACGGCGGCCCTACTGATAAGGGAGGGTTTACAGGTGTTTTCCGAAGAAAACTACTCCGGTAAAATAAACGCACGCGCATTCGGCGATCAGGGCAATTAATACCAATACCCAACCACAAACACACAAAAAATGTTTGCAAAAAAAAATATATTGACGAAAGACATGCCCCGGGCTATAATAAAACAAACACGCGTTCCATAATAGGGTGGCTGTTATTTTACGGGGGAAGGCGGTGCCGAACATGCAGACTGATGCGGCGGTTTTAAATCAAGTAACCCCGCAATCTCCGGCCCGGGAGCAGGTCAGGCATCAACCGGGGTTTATTGACAGGGTAACAAACAACCTGGAACGGGAAGATACCGTAGTGGAATACTTGATGGGTTACGGGGTTTGCGCAATAACAATGCTATACTTGCTGGGAAATCTCGTTCGGATGCTGTTTTAAACCTTTTTTCCATCTTCCGGCTTGCGGGCCGGTTCGGGCATTGCCCGGCTTGCATATACTTCTTGGGATTCACGTGCCAGTTTGCTTTTCCGGTATCCATACAACCAATATACAACCAGGCCAATGGCAACCCAGGCGATAAAACGCACCCAGGTTAGCGGCGGCAGATTTATGGCCAGGTAACCGGCTGAAATGATGGTCAATACCGGTATGGCCGGCATCCAGGGTAGGCGGAACGGGCGGCGCAAATCCGGATTGGTGCGGCGCAGGATAATCGCCCCCGTGGATACAGCGATAAATGCTGTAAGAGTACCGATATTGGCCAGTTCCGCCACCAGCCCGATGGGTAGAAAAGCGCCGATCAGGGCCACCAACACCCCGATGATGATACTGTCCCAGACGGGCGTGCGCAGGCGGGGATGCAGCCAGTCAAAAATGGGGGGCAACAGATCGTCCCGGGCCATGGCGAAAAATATCCGGCTTTGCCCGTACATGGCCACCAGCAACACGCTGGTAAGGCCGGCCAGGGCACCCACGGAAACCAGGGCAGAGGCCCAGGGAATGCCCGCCCGGAGCAATGCGGTTGCCACCGGCGAGGCGGTGTTCAGGTTGGTATATTTGACCATGCCCGTCAATATGCCGGCTACGACTATGTAAAGCAGGGTTGAAATGACCAGCGTCCAGATGATGCCGCGCGGCAAATCGCGCTGCGGGTTTTTAACTTCCTCCGACGCCGTGGCTACGGCGTCAAAGCCGATGTAAGCAAAAAAGACTATTGCGGCGCCGTGGAACACCCCGGAAATGCCATAAGGCAATACCGGGCGCCAGTTGGCGGGATTGATGTGCTGCACCCCAAGAGCGATAAACAGCGCTATGGCGGCCAACTTGGCCACCACGATAATTTTGTTGGCCGTTGTGCTGTGCTGCGTGCCCGTGATAATCAGCCCGGTAATCACCAGTACGATCAGTGCTGCCGGCAGGTTTACAATTCCGCCGTCGAAGGGGGAGGATGTAAAGGCGGCAGGCAAAGTAATGCCGACGGATTGCAGCAAGTCGCCCATGTATGAACTCCACCCGATGGAAACGGCGCCGGCCGCCACCAGGTACTCCAGAATCAGGTTCCAGCCCACCAGCCAGGCAATAATTTCTCCCAGGGAAACATAAGAGAAGGTGTAGGCGCTGCCGGCGGATGGTATGGCTGCGCCCAGTTCGGCATAAACCATGGCTGCCAGAGTGGCGGCGATACCCGAAAGAATAAAGGAGAACACTACCCCGGGGCCGGCATAATTGGCTGCCGCTACCCCGGTAAGTACGAAAATGCCGGTGCCGATGACGGCGCCGACACCCAGGGCCGTAAGGTCCGCCACCCCCAGGGTGGGTACCAGCCCGCGTTTATTTTTCTTTTTATCTGCCAATACCTGTTCCACGGGTTTTTTACGCCATACGCTCATTTTACAAGCCCCTTTCCGAAGATATTATCCCCAAGACAAGCACTTGTATGCGCCGGTCCGGGGTACTTTTCGGCGGGGCTAAAACGGCGTTGCTTGTGAAAAAAATTGGGCGCGGGTCCATTGACATCCTGCGTACGGCTATATTATTTTGGAAAAAAAATCGGTTATTTGGCGGTTGATAAATAAAATAAAGGGGAAATTGTTGCGATGTGCCGGAACGAAAACTTTGCACTTGAAAAATTGCCGGATGAACATGCAATAGCGGAACAACCCTGGTTGGCCAAGCAATTGGCCGGCCTTGCCGAGGCTCCGGGTCCGGTGGCTGAGCGGGCCGACCTCCTGCTGTTGCTGGCCCGCCTGTCGCTAAAAAAAGCAGGCCGTGGCCCTTAGCCGGTGCGCCGGCCGGGATGACCTGGTACAAGTTTTACTGGATCGCAGTGAATACGGTGCACTGTTGAACCTGTTGCAAAGCGACCTGGCCCGCTGGCTGCCGGATACCGGTGCATTTGCCGATTTAAAGTGGCTATTGGAAACGCTTCTGGCGGTTAAAAAGCAGGCCGCCGGGAAAAAGGCCCGGGTGGTGTGGCATACCCCGGCCGGGCCGCAAGTACGGGAAAGCGCGGCCATGCTGGAGGCACTGCTGGAAGAGACTTTGGCGGCCGCCGCCGGTGCGTGGGTGCGCTGCTTGGGTGGGCCCGGGGGGGACCACCGGATCTGGGAAATGCCCCGGGCGCTGGCGGACTTTGAACTGGCGGAAGCTGTTTTTGTTGAGCTGACGCGGGAACCACGGGCGCTGGCTTTACTGCTGGAGGATGTCCCGCGTGAACTGGGCGATACCGCCCTGGGTTCGGAGGAGTTGTTGGAACTGTTGCAGCGGGGAGCCAAAGCCGCTGAATTTTGTCATAAAACAATCATTGAGGGAATAGAAAAAGTTAAAGCCCTGGTTTAGAGCCAAGGCTTTTTTATTAGGGCAGGCTTTCTAACCCCAAAATATTATACAAAGTTAGCTGTAGTTGGGCTTGCATGGCCAGTTGCAGCCGTCTTTCCACTTCTCCCCAGTTTACAAGCTGCCACCACGCTTTTACATAATCACTGCGTTTATTCCTGTAATCCAGGTAGTAGGCGTGTTCCCAAACATCCAGCACCAGAATGGGTATACCGCCCCACTGGGTCAAGTTTTGGTGTTTTTCGGCGGTCAGTATTTCCAGACGTCCCCAGGCCGGCTGCCAAATCAGCACCGCCCAGCCCGATCCTTCCACATTTATGGCGGCTTGGCTGAACTGGTCCATAAATATATAGATGTTCTCAAAATAATTAATTATCTGATGCTGTATTTGATAACCGGGTTGCCCGCCACCTTCCGGGGTCATTATCGTCCAGTAGATACTGTGCAATATGTGGCCCGAGCCATGAAAGGCCAATTCGCGTTCCCAGTGTTTAACCAGTTCAAAGTTGCCCTGTCGCCGTGCTTCCACAAGCTTGAGTTCCGCTTTGTTCAACCCTTCAACATAGGATAAATGGTGATTATCGTGATGAATGCGCAGGGTGGTGGCGCTGATTACCGGTTCCAGGGCGTTGTAGGGGTAAGGCAGCGGTGGCAGTTTGTGCCCGCCCGGCGGCACATAGTTGTACGGCAGCCAAACTTTATGCGTGCTCATAATACACCCCCCTGTTACAAGGAAACTGTTGGTAAATAATTTATGCCGCCCGGCATAAAAAAGTGCCCCGGTTAAAAAAAATCAGTAACCGGGCAAAAATCCAGTAATAATATCGAAATAAAGAATTGGTGTTCCGGTGGGCGGGAAAATGTATTTTTATTATATTTCATTTAAATTGTATGGTGTTTCTTGATAGACATAATAGTTTAACCAGTTGGAAAATAATAAATGGGCATGTCCTCTCCATTTAGCTATCGGAGTATTTTTCGGGTCGTCATTAGGGAAATAATTTTGAGGCACCGAAATTTTAATTCCTTTTTGTATATCCCTTTCGTATTCTTTTTTTAAAGTCAGGGGGTCATATTCAGAATGCCCTGTTACAAAAAACATCCGGCGGTTTTTTGTGGCTACCAGGTAAATACCTGCTTTATCAGATTCCGAAAGTATTTCCAGTTCAGGAACTTGTTCAATATCTTCCCGGCGTATTTCCGAGTAACGTGAATGCGGAACATAGAATTCATCATCAAAACCCCGGAGAAGCTTGACATTTTTTTTATTGACATGATGTTTGAACACGCCAAATAGCTTTTGTGTCAATTTATGTTTGGGAATGCCAAAGTGATAATAAAGTCCGGCTTGGGCCGCCCAACATATATGAAACGTTGAGGTTGCATTATGCTTTGACCATTCCATTATTTCTTTCAGCTCATCCCAATAATCCACCTGGTGAAATTCAAAGTGTTCGACCGGTGCGCCTGTTATAATAAAGCCATCAAACTTTTCCCTTTTTATTTCATCAAAAGTCTTGTAAAAAACTGCCAAGTGTTCCCCGGGAGTATTTTTAGAATCGTGTGTTTTGGTTCGCAAAAGCTCTATTTCAACTTGCAGGGGAGAGTTGCCGAGCAATCGCAACAATTGTGTTTCTGTAATTATTTTAGTTGGCATTAAGTTTAATATTAAAATTCTTAGCGGCCGAATGTCCTGGTGAACTGCACGGGTTTCGGTCATTACGAATATATTTTCTCCGTTAAGAATTTCCACTGCAGGAAGATTATCCGGTATTTTAATTGGCATAAGAACATCCCCTTATGTCGGTATTAAACTGGTATTTCCTGTACTTTCGTTCAAGGATCATTTTTGGAAAATTACTTTTGCGAATTCCAGGTTCCAAGAGCTTGGTCAAGGTCTTCCAATAAATCTTCGATGCTTTCCAGGCCAATGGAGAGACGAACCATGTCCGGAGAGACGCCGGCCTTTAATAGCTCTTCTTCAGATAGTTGACTGTGGGTCGTTGAAGCCGGGTGTATTACCAGGGATTTTGCATCACCCACATTGGCTAGATGGGAGAAAATCCGTAAGTTTTCTATAAATCTTTTGCCGGCCTCCAAACCGCCTTTAATGCCGAATGTCATTATCGCTCCGGCGCCTCTGGACAAATATTTTTTAGTCAATGCATGGGACGGGTGACTGCTGAGTCCCGGATAAGACACCCAGTTAACTTGGGGGTGATTTTCTAAAAAGTTGGCCACTTGTTGTGCATTGCTGACATGTCGTTCCATTCTTAAAGAAAGGGTTTCCGTACCCTGAAGTATCAAAAAGGCATTAAAGGGGCTCAGACAAGCACCTATATCCCTCAGAAGCTGCGCTCTGGCCTTACCGACGAATGCCGCCGGGCCTAAGTCTTTTGTATATGAAATTCCATGGTAACTGGGGTCAGGGTTGGTTAATCCCGGAAATTTATCGTTTTGTGCCCAATCAAATTTTCCTGAATCAATTATGATGCCGCCCATACTTGTACCATGCCCGCCAATAAATTTAGTCATGGAATGAACAACAATATCAGCGCCGAATTCAAACGGGCGGCATAAAAACGGAGTTGTAAAAGTACTGTCGACAATGAGCGGTATGCCGGCTTCATGGGCCACCTCACTAGCCCCTTGAATATCCAGTACATCACACCTGGGATTGCCGATAATTTCCCCGAAGACGGCTTTTGTCTTGTCAGAGACAGCCTTGCGGAAGTTTTCGGGCCGTCCGGGATCCACGAAGTGAACTTTAATACCCAGGCGGGGGAGGGTATGGGTAAATAAATTAAACGTTCCGCCGTAAAGGCTGCTTGAGGATACAATCTCGTCACCGGCCGATGCAATATTCAATATTGTGGTATATATGGCGGCATGACCGGAGGAAAGGGCGAGAGCTCCTACGCCTCCTTCCAGTGCGGCTAAGCGCTTTTCCAGTACTTCAACTGTTGGATTTCCAATTCGGCTGTAGATGTTACCCGTTTCCTTTAAAGCAAATAAATTTGCAGCGTGTTCTGAATCCCGAAAAACATATGATGTGGTTTGATAAACAGGTACTGCCCGGGAAAGTGTTTCGCAGTCCGGTTGGTAACCGGCGTGCAGCGCTACAGTCTCAAAACCCCATTTCTTTTCTGTCATTATTGTCCTCCTTGTGATGAGATAATATATTTAAAAAAATTAACCCTTCACAGATGGAAAGGGTTAATTAACATTAACGACCTCTCATCTGCCAGGACAAACTTGTCCTGAAGGAATTAGCACCATGTCCGGTTCAGTGCCGGACGGGTTGCCGGGTTTCATAGGGCCTTTCCCTCCACCACTCTTGATAAGAGCTGCCTGAATAAGATTTTTAGTTTTTATTGGATCTTGTATTAATGTTGATTAATAAGGAACGATTGCACTTGGTTAATGCTATTTTCTATAATAACATACTAATGTTACAAAACTGTTACATTCATTTAACATTTTCATAACATAAATCAATAAAAGCGGCTGTCGATGATAACAGCCGTGCCTCAAACAGGTTATTAAGTGCTGTTGAGGTGTACTGCCTGTAGGGGAACAGTTCTAGTCCAGGCTTTTTGATATCGTTTTCAATGCTTTAATTAAATTGTCTTCTGAGCCTTCCAGGTTATTCTTAAGACGCCGGTTGAATTTCAGTCCCGCGGCAAAAACCTCTTCCGCCAGCCTCCGGCCGTTATCCGTAAGAAACAGCCTGGTTACCCTGCGGTTTTGTGCATCCATCCTTCTTTCCACAAGTCCTTCTTTTTCCAATTTATCCACCATGGTTGTCAGAGAAGAATTTTCGATTTGAGCGCGGCTGCCTATCTCGGACAGGGTGGACCCTTCTCTTTCCAGCAAACAGAATAGAATCAAAGATTGAGGGAAGTTAATGCCGAATTCCTTCAGATGACTCGTTATATATTTCTCAACTTTTCTCATTGTCATTTTGAGCTGGTAACAAATAAATGTTGTAAAATCCTGCATTTTAGTCCCCTTTCATACTATAAAAATATTACACTTGATATTTAGATTGAGTTTAAACCGTTATGTTTTTCTTTGTCAACTTGCATTATTACGTACCACATGCACTTTGGGCGGCAATAAAGTCAGGATGTGATAATAATTGAATTTTTAAATAAAAAATTCGAATCGAATATTTCGAATCGAAAGGAATGCCCGTATTAGTGTCGAATAATTTACACTATTATAAAAATTGGCTAATTATAAAAATGGTTGATAACCCTTAAGGAGTAAACGGTAAAAACATCTTGAATTAAATCTGCCGAAAAACAACAGGAATCATTTTTAAGAAAGTGTGGGATGACTAATGCGGGAAGACCGTCTGCCAACTTTAAGTGAGTGCTTTTATACCACCTGCCGCAGGTTTTCAGTTCGAAAGGCACAACTATTTAACTCTGAATTGTATCATAATGACAACAATGGCTCCTTTACATACCGGGAAATGCAGGAAAGGGTGGAAAGCATAGCTTGTGGGTTGCTGGCCCTTGGTTTTGAAAAAAAAGAGCGGGCAGCGATAATGGCGCATAACAGTCCATACTGGACCCAGGCGGACTTTGCCATAATCAATGGCGGTGGTGTGACCGTCACCATTTACCCAACATTATCTTTAAAAGAAGCATCTTACATCATCAATGATGCCCGGTGCAGAGGGTGATATAACCACCAAGGCTTACCCGACAGATACTCCGGGCGTTTATAAAATTAAGGGAACCAAATGCTTTATCACCGGCGGTGACCACAACCTGACAGAAAACATTATTCATTTGTTGTTGGCCCGCATTGAAGGGGCGGCACCGGGTACCAAGGGGATATCTCTCTTCGTGGTTCCCAAGAACAGGGTAAACGAAAATGGAGAAATAACCGATAAACGTATTGTTTATGTGATTAACTGTAATGATCACACAGTTCGTTCCTGCTTTTTATGGAAAGTATATATAAAAAGGGGACTGGATCCGGTAAAAGGGGGACAGGCACCGGTTCACAATACGAATCGGAGCCAGTCCTCTTTTACGGTGCCAGTCCCCCTTTTATTCTCGGTGCAAAAAACAAAAAGGAACACCCTGAAAGTGTTCCTTCTGCTGAAATTGAGCAGGCAGCATGCTTTACTGCAAATTAATTGTCTTCAGTTCCCGCAGGTTTTCCAGGTCGTTCATTTTCAACTGCTGCTGAGAAATTGTGTAAAGTACGTCGCCGATATACAGGGATCGTTCAACTGCGTTGTAGTTGTAATACCTGTCAGCGGACGGGTTGCCCGGGTGTTCCACTTTGCCCTTCAGCTTGATGCCCTTTTCCGGGGATATTGTAAATGCAAACACACCCTGCCACCGGGGGTAGCCGGGCCAGATTTCCGGTTCGACCATGATCCTGTAAGGCGACCCGTAGCTGACGGGGATGGCCAGCAGGTTCTTTTCCCGGCTGAACAATACCGCCCGGTGGTCCCGCAGAGCCGGGGAATCGGAGTCGGCCCGGTCAACCACGTACTTGGCCACTTCCTTGGGCGCCGCCGGGTTGGACACGTCGAACAGGGCGATTTTTATCCCCAGTTCCCGCGCCGGCGGGGGCAAAATCCTTGGCTGCGCCGACGGCGAATCGGGTGCGGGGGCGACGGACACCTCCCTGCCGATGCCGATCAGGTGATTTTCATCATACGGGTGCAGGTAATCCGAGTAGCCCGGGATTTTCAGCTTGCCCAGCACTTTGGGGTTGTGCGGGTCCTGCAGGTCGATGACGAACAGCGGATCAATGCGCCGGAAGGTAACCAGGTAGGCCCGGTCACCCATAAACCGGGCGGAATAAATTCTTTCCGTGGGAGCCAGACCCAAAACCGAACCGGTTACTTGCAGGTTCTCATCCAGTACGTATAGGTTGTTTCGGGTAGCGGGCAGGTCGGTAAAGAGAAAGCCCTCCGAGGTGGTGGCAATACGAAAATAACCGTTGTGTTCATCCATGGAAAACTGGTTCAGAACATGCCCGCCGACCTCGCCCCGGCACAGGTACTCCACGCCGCCGTTCTTTACGGCCAGCTTGTGGATTACGGTTTTGTTGCGTTCCCGGGCCATATCCCGCTGCCACTTGTCCCGGTACTCCCCTATTTTTTCTTCCAGGGCCGGCGCCTTCTCGTAATCCAGGCTGTTCAGGTACCGGTCCAGTATTTCCTCCACCTGCTGCAGCTTTTCACTGTAGTTTTGCCCCGAGCTCTGCACGGTTTTTATTTGGGCGGCGACATGGTCGGGCACCGCCTCAGCCAGGCCGTTCAGCAATTTTTCAGTGTAAAGCGCACAATCGGGTGTTTTGATGCCGGTCAGGTACAGGTTTTCAGCCGAAGCAAATATATGCTGGGATGTGCCGGTCAGGAAAGTTTTGCTTTGTAAACTTGTTGTGCCCTTTGTGTCGATGGCCAGTATTGTCGTGTACCGGTAAGCATAGTCCGGGTAATTGAAATAATGTATTTCCCCCGGTGGGATGACCCGCACCTTGCCGTTGGTAGTGATTCTTGGCAGCACGACTTCTTCTTTTTCGGCTTTTGCGGGTTCATAGCTGTTTACCGGGGTATTGACCACCGCGTACACGTAGTTGTCAATCATCCGTGATGTTACGTAATATCCGTCACAGGTCGTATCCTGAATAAGTTGCGGCTTTTTCTGATCGGTAACATTATATTGGTGCACAAACATCCGGTCCGGTTCCGGTCCGTTGCCGAAAACCACCAGGGTATCCCCGTTGATAAAAGCTTCCACGGGCTGTCCGGAAAATTTTATTTCCGCTGTTTTTTTCGCTTCAGCCGGCGGATAGGCCCGGATGATGGACAACTTGCGGTCGCCGGTGATATACAGGTAACTGCCGTCCGTTTTTACCATGTCCGCTTCATCCACACCCTGTACCTGGTTGTTGGTCGAGGAATAATCCGGCGGGGCGGTGTTGGCCCCGGTATCCTGCGCCGCTGCTTCGGACTTCATCATCCTGGCCCCGGACAGAGCCTTTACTTCCGGCATCCCGCCCGGCATCATGTCGCGCCCGTACCATATGCCGAACTGCCGGGCCTGTTCGGTGCTTTTTTCTATGTAACTTGCCAGTTCAGTGTATGATGAGAAAGTGGCCGGTTCACCGGCGGTTGATGTTTCAGGCTTTACCGATATGCCCGCCAGCAGGGCTATGGTTACCAGCAACCCGATCACTAATCCATACAGCGTGTTCCGTGTAAACATATCCATGCCCCCCCATTTTCAGGTTTTAATATTGCTGACGCGGGGGCGAGGTGGAAAGTTCCCTTGTTGGGTATTAATATTGAGCGAGTAACGCTTGGGGAGGATCAATTGCCAGGTTGGCTTCATCTAAAAGCTGATGCCAGTCGATTTCAAAAAACATTTGAACCACCCCGGGATCGAAATGTTTCCCGGCCTGCTCGCGGATGTATGCATATACCTTGTTTTCGGGCAGGGCGGGGCGATAGGGGCGGTCTGAACGCAAAGCATCCCATACATCGATTACAGCAAAAATCCGTGCCGAGAGTGGAATTTGTTCGCCTCTCAACCCGCGCGGGTAGCCGGTGCCGTCCCACTTTTCATGATGGCAATAGGGGATGTCCAGGGCTGGGCGCAGGTATTCGATAGGCGATAACATCTCGTATGCATTAACCGGGTGGCGACGCATGATTTCCCACTCTTCGTCGGACAGGGGGCCGGGCTTGAGCAGGATGTGGTCGGGGATGCCCATTTTGCCGATGTCGTGGAGCAGAGCCCCGCGGTGAACATGCACCAGTTCGGCTTCGTGGACCCCCATGGCGCGCGACAGGTGTACCGTCGCCCGGGCGACGCGCTGGCTATGCCCTTCGGTTTCTTTATCCCGCATATCTAAAATGCGGGCCCAACTTTCGATAGTGGCATCATAGGCCAGCCGGAGTTCCTGGTTGGTGTGCTGAATGTTTTCAAGTAATGCGGTATTTTCTATGGCTATGGCCGCCTGTCCCGCCAGGGTTTCCATGAAGTCCAGTCCATCCCGGTCGGGATAAAGGGGCTCGCGGTGAAAAACTTCCAGCAGACCTTTTATTTGGCCTTTAATAATAAGCGGAATACTGAAATATGCCTTAAAGTTTTCGTTCGCCAGCAGCGGGGCGCGCAAAAAGGCGGTTCCCATTTCAGGTAGATTTGAAATGTGAATGGAGCGCTTATCCAATAAGGCCTGTCCAACGTATCCTTCGCCAAGACGCAGGCGGGAACCTTCCGCGGTTGTGGAGCGGAACCCCAGGCCGGCGGCATATTCCAAAACTTGAGCGTGTTGATTTAACACCAGTATGTCGGCGGCGTGAACGCCCAAGTGTTCAATAAGCTGGTCCAGAATTACGTTGAAGGTGACGTACAGGTCCGGTTTGGTATTAATGGTCTTGTCTACGCGGCGTAGGGCATGTAAATATTTGAGTCGGCGTTCCGTCTCTTCAAGCAGCCGGGCTTTTTCCAGCGCGATGGCTGCCTGGTGTGCGTATGTCTGTATAAGTTCGACTTGTTCCGGGGTGAAGAAGCCGGAGCGGTCGCTGTAGAGGTTTAAAGAACCCAATGTTACGTTTTGGCTGATAAGCGGAAAGGCGGCACTGCTGCAAAAACCTTCCGCAAGCTGGGCCGTACGCCACGGGGTGTTGTTCGCGGCGCTGGCGATATCATCTGAAACGACCGGGGAACCGCAGCGGATGGCGCGCCCGGTGGGACCCCGGCCTTGGGGCGAATCATCCCAGCGCAAGGTGAGCTTTTGGGGATATTTGCTATCTAATGGGTAATGTGCAAGCAATCGCACGCTTTTATCTTCCTCGGCCCTGCCCAGCCAAGCCAGTCTTACACCGAAAACTTCCACGCAGGTGCGGGTAATCTCTTCGGCCAGTTCCCGCTGGTTCAGGTTTTGCGCCAGCCTTTGGGCACTGGCGTACAGCGCGGTAATGGTTTGCATTTGGCGCAGGTTGTCGCTATATAGCTGTGCGTTTATGCTGGCCAGAGCCTTCGCGTGGGTGACGCTTTGGCAAATGGTATCTTCAGCTCGCTTGCGTTCAATGGCATTTCCCAATATCTCGGAACACACGCGAAGGAGAGATAAGTTATGGTTGCTCCACTCCCCTGTTGTGGAAACATTATCAAGCCCAATAAATCCGGCCAGTGTTCCTTTTATAACTACAGGCATCACCAGAAGCGATTTAATGTCCTGGTTCTGTAATATTTCCTGTTCAGCTTTTGATTCTGCCGGCATCTTGGAAACATCAGAAATGTGAATAAATTCTCCCTTACGCAGCTTGGACATCCACCACGGAAACATATCCGCAGGAAGGTTTTGCAGATTATGTATTTGCGGGCTTACGCCCTCGGCGCACCATTCATGGGTATTATCCATGACGGTTCCCCCTTGCCGTATGAGAAAGAGATAGGCTCTGTCCGCGCCGCTTACAGTACCCATATCGGCAAGAGAATCGTTAATGGAAACGTCGATATCCGATTTGCTGACAAAACGGGATGAAATTTGCGCTATGGTTTTTTCATATCTCAACATGTGCCGGATTTCCATTTCGGCCTGCTTGCGTTCGGTAATGTTAAGAATTATTCCCGCCAACCCGGCCACGGTGCCGTCGGGGTTTAAGTAGGCAGTCTTGTTGAAGATGACATCATGCCTGGTGCCGTCCGCGTAAAGGACCGAAGCTTCATAAACCTGTACACCCGGTTTCCGAAGCAATGCCGCTTCCATCTCGTGGTACTTTTCAGCTAAATCTTTTGGGGCAATATCGTAAACTGTTTTACCGATAATTTCTTCTTTGCTTAAACCGGTAAATGCTTCGAAAGCCTTGTTGCAACCCTGGTACAAACCCCGGGCGTTTTTATAAAAAATCGGGCTTGGTATGGCATCAATCAATTGTTGTAAAAAAAACAGGTGATTTGGCAAACCGTTTATCTTAATTACCCCCCTTATTCTTGTTTATAAATATTTTATCTGCACTTGTTCGCCGTCATCGTTACTAAAAATTACGGGACCCATGGTGCCTGTAATTTTTAGTAGGCGGTTGTTTATATAAACAACTACCCCGTCATATATCTTATTAAAAATTTTTATTTTACCGGAAGAAGTTTGTAGAATTGTTTTGGATCCTGTTTCGGAGCCCGCTTCTTTTACTAAAATGTTTCCTTTGGCGTTAACCTCTCCGCCCCGGATTATACCGTTGATATAGATGTTTCCACCCGCGGTAATTTTACTGTTGAAACATCCTTTGTCGGCAATATATACATTATTAGTGGCGGCGATAATGCTGTTGAAAGAGTAATCTACGTAAACGTCAGCCGAAACATTCTGCAGTTGCAAAAAAAACTCCTGGGCTAATTTAATATGTTCCATTAATAATTGTATTTTTTCGACAGTCAGGTTCCTGGGTGGAATATGTTTTGGCCCGGCAGACCCTGAACGTGGATTTCATTGTTTTTTACCCATACCAGGCCGGGGGGGAGCTGTTTTGCCGATTCAGCATTATATTTATCGGAGTATTTATTATTGAAAAAATTTTTGCTTAACCGGTTATTCATTTTTGCTTCGATATTATCATTTATTGACGGGCTTTCTGCTGTTGTTGCCGGTAAACTATTATCATCTGTTCTTTTATATTTTGTCCCCATATACTCTTCAAGTAATTCATCGATTAGTTTGGCTAATTTTTTTTCGCTGGTCATGTAAGTATCCCTCCTCCCCAAAAAGTTTTTCCAGTCCTTATGGATAAAAAAACACTGCGCAGTTGAAAAAAGGCCACGGGGTATGTCCCGGTGGCCGGCTGAAAAACGGCATAGCTGCACGTTATTTCAGCAGCCAGGCGACCTTAGCTTAATAACCTTAGGCCCATAGCTTTGCGTCCCGATCTTTCGAACGGTTTGCCCGGTTTGTTGTTATTGCTCAAATTATATAATAATTAGAAACACAATGTCAAAAAAATGTCTAAATTTCTTAATTATTTTTTAAATTTAAATAATTTATTCTCTTTCTTATTATTGCAGTTAACGAAGTACCTGTTTGATTTTGTTGACCGAAGCGGTCAGTTCCTGTATGGAAGCGGAAATTTGCTGGGTGGATGCCGTCTGGTGATTAATTATTTGCTTGATGAGGTGGTATAATTTGACCAAAATAAAACCCCCCCTTATTGAGGGGGGTATTGCTGCTGGGTGGGTGAGTGGGTGACAAAGTTTTGCGGGGTGGTGGGCAACTGGTACCAGCCCCGCTGGGACATGTAATTGTATAGTTCGTAGGACATTTCTATGCAGTTGCGGGCCATGTTAGTCAGGGCGTTTCTGATGTGCGGCTCGGAACTTTCCAGGGCGGCCCTGGTATTGATCTCCGCACCGGATTTGTGGAAAAGCAGCGCGCCCTCGGAAATAGTCCGGTCGTTAAATGTGGGTGCCTGGGTTCCGGGCTGTCCGGCGGTCATCTGGGTGCCCACGGCCGGACTGCCGGCGGTGTACTGCGCTGAGTAGGACGTGGTTCCGGTTTGCTGGCCGTACTGCCGGCCGGTCCACTGAGTGCCGTACTGGGCCGCGCCGGTGGTGGTTTGTGCGCCGCCCGCAGTGACGGACATGGTGGTGGGCAGCGGAATGTTACTGGTGTCCAGACCGTGGCTTTGCATCATTTGAATCAGCCTCTGAAAACTGTCCAGGGTATGTCTTTGCTGGCGGTCCAGGATGGTTCGCAGTTGCTGGTCCTGGCAGCCGGTCATATAGAGGTTGTAATGGTCGATCATGCAGGCGTTGCTCCGCAATACTTCACTGAGCACCATTGCTTCGCGGGTTCCTGTTTTCATGGTATTCCTCCCTTGTATAATTTATTTACCCCGTTTATTATTCAGGGATTTACCGGAAATTATACAAGGAAGGGATATTTTTTGCCGATCACTGACCACCGGCGACCGGCCACCGACTTACGCCAGTTTGACGCCTTTTTTCTCCTTGACGCCCAGCCCGATTTTGGCAATTTTGCGGCGTACAAAGGCCAGCTGCATCTGCAGCGGCAGTTCCATGGGGCAGTTGTCGTCGCAGGCCATCAGGCCCATGCAGCCAAAAGCGCCTTCCTCGGAACCCACCACCTCAAAATATTGTTCCGGGGTGCGTTCGTCCCGGGGGTCGACCATGAAGCGGGCCACCCGGTTGATGCCCGCGGCGCCCAGGAAATCTTCCCGGATGTTGGCGGTGGCACAGCCGGCAATACAGCAGCCGCACTCGATGCAGCGCTCGGCCTCGTATATTTCCAGCGCCGTTTTGTTGTCCATGCGTTCTTCCTGGGCCTTGGGGTCGAATGTTTTGCTGGTGTGAATCCAGCTTTCGGTTTTCAGGGACAGGTGCCTGAACCAGGTGCCGGTATCCACGGACAGGTCGCCGATCAGTTTAAACACCGGCAGCGGGAACAGTTTGATTTTGGCCGGCAGCGTCTTGGTCAGGGTTTTGCAAGCCAGCCGGGGCCGCCCGTTGATGATCATGGCGCAGGAACCGCAGATGGCGGCCCGGCACACGAAATCGAACATCAGGGACGGGTCCTGTTCCTCGCGAATCATGTTCAGGGCCACAAATACGGTCATGCCCGTGGTTTCTTTCAGCTTGTAGGTCTGGAGGTATGGTTTTGTTTCGGGCTTTTGCGGGTTATAGCGAAATATTTCAAAGGTTAATTCACGATCAGCCATTTTTGCCTCCTTGTGATTCAGCCGAGGATTCGCCGTAACCGCGGTCTCCCGGCGGCAGTTCGGTGATCTTCACCGGTTCGTATTTCAATTCGGGCAGGTCCGCGCCCTCCGGCCAGTAAGCCAGGGTGCGCTTGAGCCAGTTGGTGTCGTCCCGCTTGGGGTAGTCTTCCCGGGCGTGACTGCCGCGGCTTTCGGTACGCATCAACGCGCCGTAAGCTATGCACAGCGCCAGCCGGACCATGCCGGGCATGCGCAGCGCCTGGGCCAACTCGGGGTTAGGTCCTTCGCCGTTGGAACGCAGGCCGATCTTCAGCGAGCGATGGTAAACTTCCCGCAGGTTGTCTACAGCCTTTTGCAAATCTTTGCCGTTGCGGAAAATGCCCACGTAATCCATCAGGTTCTTTTCCATCTCGTTGCGGATTTCGTATACGTTTTCCTTGCCGTGCCAGCCGTTGACCAGGGCCTTGATGCGGTTTTCCTGTTCCTTGACGGCATCGTCGACCAGCTGGTAGTTATAATTAATCGTGGCATCTTTGGTATACTCGGCCACTTTCTTACCGATGATCCGGCCGGCGGTGATGGTTTCAGCCAGGGAGTTGCCGCCCAGGCGGTTGAAACCGTGCAGGTCCCAGCAGGCCGCTTCGCCGGCGGCAAACAGGCCGCGCAGCCCGTAAGCCGCGCCGTCCTTGTTGGTGCGCACCCCGCCCATGCTGTAGTGCTGGGTGGGTCGAACCGGGATTAAATCCTTTACCGGGTCGACGCCGGCAAAATTGCGGGCGATGTTGGCGATTTCCCGCAGGTTGGTATTGATATGTTCAGCTCCCAGGTGCCTGATGTCCAGCCACAGGTGCGGGCCGTAGGGACTGTCCACGCCCAGGCCTTTACGCATGTGCTGGGTCATACGGCGGGAAACCACGTCCCGGGAGGCCAGTTCTTTTTTCTTGGGTTCGTAGTCGGGCATGAAACGGTCCAGGTTTTTATCCAGCAAGTAACCGCCGTCACCCCGGGCACCTTCCGTAATCAGAATCCATACCGGCACCATGCCCGTGGGGTGGAATTGCACGGCTTCCATGTTGCCCAGGGGGACCACGCCGGTATTGAGGGCGACAAACATGCCGTTCCCCTCGTTGATCACCGCGTTGGTGGAAGCGCTGTACAACCTGCCGTAGCCACCGGTGCAAATTACCGTTGTCTTGGCGATATACACCCGCAAGTCGCCGGTGCGCAGGCAGCGGGCCACTACGCCGATGCATTGTTCTCCGTCGTGAATCAGGGAAATGGCCTCGGTGCGGTCGTGGACCGTGATGCCCATCTTAATGACCATACTGTCCATGGTGTACTGCAGGGTATGACCTGTTCCGTCCGCGGTGTAACAGGTGCGCCACTTGGCGGTACCGCCGAAGTCCCGGGCGGTGATCAGCCCTTCTTTTTCCTTTTTCTCCTCAATTACCCGGCCGTCGGGGAGGGTCCTTTGACCGGCCACCACACGGCTCCAGGGGACGCCCCAGACAGCCATCTCCCGCACCGCTACGGGGGCGGTTTCTACGAAAAGCCTGGCCACCTCCTGGTCACAGCCCCAGTCGGAGCCTTTGACGGTATCGGCAAAGTGCACGTCAGGATTGTCTCCCTCGCCCATGGCGCAGTTGCCCAGTGAAGCCTGCATGCCGCCCTGGGCCGCTGTGCTGTGGGAACGACGGGGGGGAACCAGGCTCAAAATTATAACATCCTGTCCCTGCGAAGCCGCTTCCACGGCGATTCTTTCGCCGGCCAGTCCCGCGCCTACAACCAGTACGTCTGTCATGTGTGTTTGGTATATGCTCATAGGGTACCTCCTAACTGGACAAAGACAACCATTGCTGCCAGCCCCAGGACAAGAATAATGGCGGTTATGACCTTGGAAATGTAGCCGATGGGCTTACGGGGGAACCATCCCCACTTGACAAACTGGCGATAAATGCCGAAACCGGCGTGATACTCACCCACAATCAGCAGTACCAGGTAGAACCACCAGAAGGACTCCATGCGCTCGGCGCTGTTTATGGCGCGGATGGGCCACCCCGTGGTAATCATCCACACGTGGATGCCGCCCAGCACCAGAATGGCCATGCCCGTGATGGTCTGGAAAACCCAGGTCCAGGTATCGGTATGGCGCAGCATTTTGGCGTGCCGCCAGACAATGCGCTGCTCCTGTATCCGGGTGGGAATTCTGCGGCCGGCAATGACAAAATGAAAAAGAGCAATGACAATGATAAATGGAATACCGATGTAAGAAAGATAATATGTGTCAAGAAATTCAGATAATTTGTTAAAGGTGTCCTGGGAGATCAAGATGGTGGCTACAAATAGCATGTGTGTCCACAAGAATCCCACCAGGAGAAGCCCGCTGGTCAGTTCGACCAAATCCAGATACAGGTCGGTTTTGTTGCTTTTGCTAAGGGTTTTTTGTAGCAACATTTCTTCTCCTTTCTTGTTCAAGGTTCCGGGTTTTACATCTGCTTGTCACGTTCAGCCGAACGCTTTAAAAGAATGAATGCAGTGTTTGCTGATAAGCTATCCCTCCTTTAAAGATTGATTTATGTATTTTAATTAAAAAATTAATTATTAGGAAATTAAAGAAAATGCATCTAAATTTTTTAAATTTATTACAATATAAAAATTAGACACCAGGGTGAGAAGTTCCTTTGCCTGTAACAAATATATGTTGATATAGATTTGCGGTGCGAGTTGTGGTGCAATAAGCGCCGTGAAAAATTAAAACCTGCCGCAAGGCGGGTTTTTTATTAATTTTATCATACTTTACTGCAATTTTCATGCCTTTGATATTTCCAGGTTTTATTGGGTCAAAGTGCGGCCATGGTTTTTAAATTTTATTAATTAGAAATTGTTTTTATAAGTTTGGCTTTTGGCAGGGGTTATTTTTTTTTGCAATGGTTTCCTGTAATGGTTTGGTCAAAATTAGGATATTACTAAAACAAGATTTAATAAAGGAGGTTTAAAGCTCTCATGAAAGCTACCGGCATTGTTAGAAGGATAGACGACCTTGGTCGAGTTGTGATACCGAAAGAAATCAGGCGTACCATGCGTATTCGTGAAGGCGAGCCCCTGGAAATATACGTGGATCGTGAGGGGGAGGTAATTTTAAAGAAATATTCGCCCATTAACGAGCTGGGGGAATTTGCCAAGGAATATGCCGACTCGCTGCATGAGGCCCTGGGGCACGTGGTATGTATCGCCGACCGCGATGAGGTAATCGCCGTGTCCGGCGGTTATAAAAAAGATTTATTGAAAAAGCCCATCGGGGGCATGCTGGAAGAAATAATCAACAACCGGCAGACCCAGATTATCGAAGAGGAACACAGTTTTACCGCTGATGAGCGGGTGATGTTTAAGAACAGCGTTATTTCCCCGATCGTGGCCAACGGCGACGCCATCGGGGCTGTGATCATCACTTCCAATGAGGACACCAAAATGGGTGACCTGGAAAGAAAACTTTCGGAAACGGCGGCTTCTTTCCTGGCCAAGCAGATGGAGGAATAACGCCTCTCAAGAGGGGCGTTTTTTTTCTTTAGCGTACACCCGGCTTTATTTAGCATAAAATTTCTAATAATTGGCAGTTATAATTTTGTTTAGACCGGGCACTATATAAATGCAAGGTTCGTAATGGCCGAGCCAAGATTGTTACAGGGTCATAAAGGCTCTGTAACAGTCGGCCAAAGGTTAATATCGGATCAGCGTTGGTTCGATATTAGCCGGCGGGCAGATCAGTAAATGTTCCGGCAGGCTGTATGGCAGTCCGAAGGATTGTCATATGGTCACAAGGGATGTTTACCGGTCGAGCTAAGATTATTATGGGTGCCGAAAAATTTTACAATTTAACATGTTAAAGTGTTGTTGTCGAGTTTTGTTTGGGTTTGCAGCAGTCGAGAGATTGCTGCAGGCTCATCAGGTATCCATAATAGTCGAGCAAAGATCATTATGGGTATCGTAATGGTCTGCGGTAGTCGAAAGATTGTCGTGGGCTACGCAGATACTCATAGTGGTTGTAGCGTAGGTCATTACGGGCTTTACAAGAAATCCCCTTTCTCACATGAGAAAGGGGATTTCGCCTTTAATCAAAGATTTCTTCCATTAACCGCTCGGGAATAGAGACGAACAACTAAGCTTTGCCGATATGGACAATCGGCAAGAGCGAATTCCTAAAAACTCTTTTTACTATCGAGTCAGACAGAAGGTAGAAGGTAATCTTGACGATGAACAATTCGCGCCTTTAAAAATAGACCTTTTGACCAAGTTCCTAGGCAAGTTTTTCGACTGAATTTTCCTGAAAGCAAAATGAACTCAGAAAAGATATGAATTCCTTCACTACCGGTGTTTGGAACTTGTTTTTATTATAAATTACATAAAACTTTCGTACTAAAGAAACCTCCTTGACTTTAACCGAAACGAGAGTACCCAACTTCAATTCTTTTTGTACTGCCCATTTAGAAATAATTGTTGCACCAAACCCGGCTTCCACAGCCTCCTTTACTGCTTCGGTACTTCCTAATTCCATAACCACGTTTAATTCAGATAGATTTATACCTGCTTCCTTTAATCTATCTTCGGTTATCTTCCTTGTACCCGACCCTTGTTCTCTTAAGATAAAAGGCAACGCCACAAGTTCATCAATTAAGATAAACTTCTTACCAGCCAAGGGATGGTCGACGGGAAGTAAAACAACCAGTTCGTCTTTCATAAAAGGTTTTACAATCAATTCAAAGTTATCCACGCGACTTTCCACAAGCCCTAAGTCCAGCGCCTGCTTTAACACCAGCTTAACTATTTGTTCTGTGTTGGTCACTTTTAGTAAAGCCCTTACCTGGGGATGTTGTTTTTTAAAGCACCCCAAAACTTGCGGAATCACGTATTCGCCCAAGGTAAAACTTGCTCCTACCGATAAGGTGCCTCGTATACAGCCGGTAAGAGCGGAAATATCTTTTTCTGCTTCATCCAGCAATGACAAGATCTTTTCCACATATTCATATAGAATACGACCAGCTTCTGTGATAGTTACTTGTTGGGTGTTACGATCAAACAATCTTGTACCAAAATGGTCTTCCAGAGATTTAATATGCATACTGACTGCCGGCTGAGAGATAAAAAGGGCTTGTGCAGCCCCGGAAAAACTCTTTTTATCAGCCACTGTTTTAAAAATATGAAACTGGTATAAATTCACAATATTTTCCTCCCTTTAACAACTAGAACAGGAACGTCAGATGCTTCAACTACAGCTTCAGCTATGCTTCCTAAAGCTATTCTTTTAATTCCTGTTAAGCCGGTATCTCCTGTAATGATTAAGTCAGCTCCTTCTTTTTCAGCAACGTTAATGATTTGCTTCACGGGATTGCCGCTTAAAAGAAGCAATTTCACATTTATACAGTATGCTTTACCGTATTTATGGGCAAGCTTTAAGCCTGCTAATCCATAGCGAACTCGCTTAGTCTTTTTAGCCAGCAGCTCCCATTCATTTTCTGGGATGACTGCGTCTTCTCCATCTGGATCGACAAATATAGCAATTATTTCTGAGCTGTTCCGTTTAGCTAAACCAATTGCATATTTAGTTGCTTCAATAGCCGGAGCAGAACCGTCCACTGCCAGGATAATTCTGTCAATGGATGTATTCACAGCCTCCAGTTGATTTTTGGCCAACAGCTCTTCTGCTAACTTGCTCAGCATTTTAAAACCTCCCAACCTTAAAAATGTAGGGTACGAATAGCTAATAAGCCGGCAACTGAAATAACCAGGGAGCCAATAAATCCGATAAACAGCGACTTTATTCCCATGCGCTTGACTATAACAAGATCTACGC
>NZ_FOYM01000037.1:32069-33141 GCF_900115975.1 Desulfoscipio geothermicus DSM 3669 | reverse complement strand
CTTGTGCCAATATAACCCTTATCGAGCATGGCCTGGATTTCTTCCCGGTACCGGTCCAGTTGTTTTTCATACTCCCTGGCTTTAAACTGTGGCGGATTGGCCTCTTTAAGGTATTTCCTGACGGTATTCCTGGATACACCCAGTGTCCGGGCTATTTTCCTGATGCTGACCCCCTGGGCATGCAGCGCTTTGATACGTTGCCATTTGTACATGCTTACCACCTCTTTTACATCCCCCTTTCGAGGGAGATTTTATCATAGGGTGGGTCAGTTTTACTTGACGATCGGGGGTCAATTCTATTTTACGATCTACAGGTTACACCCTTGCGCCGCAGTTCACGGTGTACCAGGTTGAAATCGGGTTCGGTTTTGCCCTTGGTGCCGGGACTGTTATTGCCGGGGAATAGTAGCGTTTCAACCGCTGTTTCATCCATTCCCTCGGGCAGGGGCCAGGATAGCCCGGCGGCCTTAGCGCGTCTCAGGTACTCGCCCACTGTACTGTGGGCCAGGCCAAGGCTGCGGGCAATCTGGCGCACGCCCAGGCCCATGGATTTTAGACGCAAGATTTCGCTGATTTTACGCATGGACAACCTCCTTTTGGACAATGAGCTTTCCCTCCTTTGCATTTTTAGGCCAGTATTTGTGCTTGAGGAGGGAAAACCCTTCATGGGATGTTGCCCTGCGCCGCACTGCATGCTAAAATTCCAGTTCCAGGCATTCCGTCCACCAGTTCCTACCAGTATAAAAAAGTGGACGGATAATTCGTAACAGGTGGACGGTTTGATTTGTAACAAGTGGACGTTTTGTTTCGGAATGGGTGGACGGAATGGATCGTAATGGGTGGCCGAATTAAATTGGAATGGGTGGATGATTTATTTCGTAATAGGTGGACGGTTTACGTCGGAATATGCATTCCTCATAGGTAGGCTAAAAACTCCCAGTTTAGCACTGCCGGCCTATGTGCATTGTTAGTTTCAATTCCTCATAGGTAGGCTAAAAACTGATATTGTAGACAAGCGTTATATGAAGGTAAACATTTGTTTCAATTCCTCATAGGTAGGCTAAAAACGAAG
>NZ_FOYM01000037.1:0-30733 GCF_900115975.1 Desulfoscipio geothermicus DSM 3669 | reverse complement strand
AGGCTTCTAAATTAGGAGCGCTATCGGGGTTATGGTGTTAATATTCCAGGGGGCCTCATACCACAAGCTTTTATAAAATCGGGGGCGTCGTCGATCTCCCGGCGTTTATACGCTACTGGAGATAGACGACATAAATTTTACTGTTCTATGCTTCGTTTTAGATTATATTTTCATCTCCGCCCTTTTTCAAACCCATTATTTCCCTTGATGAATATTTCGTAGTCCTCAGATAGTAAAATATTACTGAATCCTCATCTTTTTTTGTAATTCTTTCTAATTCCATCTTTAACTTTTTTAAATTCGCTTCGGTAATCTCGCCTTCAAAAACCGAATTTTGAACCCAGTTAAGGTATTGGCGACATTTTTTCAGGACTTTAGCCACCCTTTTCTGGTTAACATCATAAACCAAGATGACAAACAGGTCAACTTCACCAACCTTCCAATATTATTTACCACCTGGCTACAAAAGCCTGGTATTCTTTTTCCCCCATCAAGTGTTTTTCCAGCTTATACAACTCCAGCCTGATCAATCTGCGGTATGAAACTTGGCGTCCGATATCCCTGTGCTTGATTGTTTTCTTTAATTTTTCGTCCAGATTCTCCACAAAACATTTTCTGGCCTTTTCTTTCATCATTACTCCTTCCGTCAAGCGGTCAAAATCGTTCTTTGTAATCATCTTCTTCCCGAGCAATGTAAAGATCAACCTATCAACTATAATTGGTTTGAATATTTCAGCCACGTCCAGGTTCAAGGTAAAACGGCGGAAGTTTGTGGCATGCAGGTAACCGATACGGGGGTCGAGGTGCGTTTTATAAATCTCGCTCAGGCAGATTGTATACATGATGGAATTGCCGAAACTGATTAATGTGTTCATGTAATTTTTAGGCGGGCGCCGGCTGCGCTCCTGGAAGGCGAAATCCGGATTCCCTACTATCTCGTCAAAGGCCTGGTAATAATGGTCGCGAATATTTCCCTATAAAGGGTTTTTTTCATGTAAAACATCCCCCGCACATTTATGAAAACTATGACCAGCAAAACTCGGCGTAGGCGCATTTCCTGCAAAAGTTAATTTTCTTTGGCTCCGGCGGCCTGGGCAGGTAAAGTATGCGCAGTATCTCCCGGCACACCCTGTCCAGTTCCCGCTCCGTTTGTTCATCCAGTACAACTATCTCTTTGCGCTTTTCTCTGGGAAAGCGTAGCTCGCCCATGGCCTTAATGCCGCGCTGTTTCAATTCGCTCAGGTAGAACGCTAATTGCATGCGGGCGCTGTTGCGGTATTTGGAGCTCTTTTTAACCTCTCCGACAACCAGTCCTTCTTCGCTTACTCTAAATACGTCCATCTTGCTGTGACCTACAATCAGTTCCTTGCGCTCGCGCGGGTAGGAATAATCCTGAATAAAACGGCCAAGGCTGACATTGGCATCGTCTTCGTCCGGGTTGATCTGGTGTCCGATTAACCATACTTCTCTGGGGCAGATGTAGTAGTACCATACCAGGGTGCCGCTGACGTTGATTTCCCGGCCCTCCATTTTAATTGCCCCTATGATATATGTCAAATTTATTACCCCAAATGGATACCACTCCCATATTGATCACCTTCCTCAAGCTTTAGTGTTCAATAGCAAACCGCAGACCAGGTAGGTATGGATTTACACAAAATAGCCATATCCTACGGACGTTTTGGCCCCGATTCCCTGCTCCCGCATCGCCCGTTCCATCCATTCGACAGCAACCGCCAGGGGTGTATTGCCGTCAAATACACCGCCGACGATAGGTGTATTTTCCGTCTCCTCCGCTCCCACAAAAAACATAAAGTCTGTTTTTTCCACCGTCAAAAATGGTACCGGTACCGGGTTGTGGTAATCTGCAGGCGGCTTGTCGCCGGTATAATAAGAACTGTAATGTGGGGTCATCACATCCAGGCAGAAAGCGGGAGTGGAGATTGGAAAAGCATCGAAAAAACGCACAATCCCGCGGCGCGCGCCCGCAATGCTGTCTTCCGGACTACCGAAGACAAGGCAAAAACCGGGATCGGCCAAAGCGCCCCTTTGCCTGTCCCCCTCCTCATTTTCAAATAATTCCGCCACCACCCTGCTCCGGGTCACTCCCTTGACTGCGCTGCCCGGCAGGTAAGGTATGCCGTAAACATGGTGCAGGGTCATGGCTGTTTCATGCACCGAAGCGCCGCCTAGACCAACCGCCAGGCGCCAGTCCAAAGACATTTCCCTGACCTCGTGAGAAAGGCCCGATTTGTTTAAAGCATCCTTACGGCGGTCAAGCAACCGGGAAAAGGGTATGCTGTCGAAACGACCAGACTTCAAGCGTATTTCTCTGCCGCTTCGGTCCAGCCGGTGGCAAAACTTTTTCCCGTCGAAATAAGCGGCTTTGTTTAAAAAAAGAGATACATTGTCCACAGCAAAGGGTTCCAGGATTTCTGAAGTGTCCGTAGGCAAAAAATAGCCCGAATATTCCGCTTTACCTCCATATATTTTTATTTTTTGGGCCTCCGGCCCTTTTCTTCCTTCACCGGGAACAAACAACACTTCAAGCCCTTCGGTCGGCTTTTGCTCTTTAGTCAATATATTTGATATGTGAAAAAAGATATCTTTTTGTTTACATTCTTCCTGGTAGGATATAAATCCAAAACCTTTTTCAGCATTAAATTTCTTAATCTTTCCTTTAATCTCCATTCACTTCATCCCCTTCGAGCAGGCCTTCGGCATAACGGCGCATCCAATTGAACAAAGCCAGGACTTCACCCGTCATCGCCCTATATTCAGGCGAGGGTAGGGATACCAACACCCCGGCCAGGTCTTTCCCCTTGCCGAAAGTCTCCCCGTCATATCGTTCCAGCCACTGGCCAACCTGCTCGTAAATCAACTGATAGGATGGTTCCCCCTTCGCTTTAATAAAGGCAAAAGTGGCCCCCAGACCGTTGTTTTTGATCAACATGGGAATTTTTTTGGTATAAGCCTTGTACTTGGATTGATTTTTCTTCCCCTCTTTCTCGTTCTCGGCAAACTTTTCCTTAGCCTCATTCACCTTATCGTAGGCAAAAATGGCCCGGCCCTGCTCAATCTCCCTTATAACAGTGTTTTCCTTCGGCATATTCACACCTCCGCTTTAACGGCAAAAATTTGTCCAGACCAGACCTTTGCCGGTGCTGGCGTCGCCGCCTAATTGAATGACCCGGGGCATGTTGCCGGCGATAAAATCCTGCAATACCTCATCGTCTTTTCCACTACCTCCGGACTGCCGCCCTTGCACAAATACACCTTTGTCATCACTGAAAATACTGCCGAAAAGCACCAGTGAATAAAGCACTGCCTCCTGGGGCAGGTACTCCTCGGTGAACAAATGTCCCTCCGCCACGGTACCTGTCTTATTGTCAATCTTCGTCCTGGTTGCCACCTCGGTGGAGAGGTTTACAAAATCGCGGAAATCGTCGTCGGAAAGTACCACGATATCTTTCTCCACCTTCCCGCGCCAGTAGCCGTGGATATTCCCGTCCGGAAACACTTGCTTGCTCAACCAGCGGGCCAGAGCGGTACATTGAGGGTCATCTTTATGGTCGATTTTAAAAGTATATTCTTCCAGGATAATTTTATTTTCCCTGAAGTACAGGTTACAACCGGCAGGCGCTGCGTTCGCCGGAGGCACTTCAAAGTCCGGTTTCATGTCGCAAAGGCCCAGTTCCCTCCGCAGGCGCTCCAGCACCCTGGGACAGGTGACCCAGGCAAAGACACCCTTCATAGACTTCACCGGGAACAGCAGGAGCCTGGCGTCGGTAAAGCCGAGAGCGCCGGCATGCTTGTCCCCTTCCTCCGGCCCGAAGGCAAGGGCGATAGCTTTTTTAAACTCATCCTCTCCGCTGATTTCTACACCGCCGACCACCAACTCGCCCTTTTGGCCCTTTTCTTCAAAAGCTTCCCGGATGCAGCCCTTGACGCCGGAGCCCTCCAGTTTGGGGAATCCAGTATGCCTTTCCCGCTGCAGCGGCAGGTCCACTATGCCCAGGTCATTCCCGCTGCCGGCGTGCAGCGGTGTTTCACAAATAAAAAACAGAGGCTTCGCTGTTTTATACATTAGCCAGCACCCACTTTCTTTTTTTAGCGTTTTTTATTACCTCTTCCCGTTTCAATGGGGTTTTGATGAATTCCCTGGCGGCTTCTTCATCCTGGAACGTTTTATAAATATAGACGTTGTCTCCATATTCAAAATAATAAATCCTGTTGGGATTGTTGCCGTCGTCATATACCCGGTGCACACCCTTGGTTTCCGTTTTGCTCTGCCGGATAATATGTTCATTAAACTTTTCCGCAAGGATCCGCTGGATATCCCTTTGCTTGTTGATTTCCTCCCATACCTCGTCGCTACAGTAAAATTCAAAATAGTTTCTCCTGTACTTATCCAAAAAGATATAGCCAAGGGGGCTTAAAAAGGCCATGTCGCCTTCCAGTTGTTCCACCAGCCCAGTTTTTTCTAGTTCGGAAAAAGTGACATAATTTTTGTTTTTTTCTTTTGCGTATTTTTCAATACCATTTTCCAGTTGCTCAATCTCCTCGCTGTATTTAGCAAATACCGAATAGTTTATTTCCAGCGGCACTTTGGGGATCTCAATTACAGACTGGGATTCTTCAAAGATATAATAAATATCGCAATTATTGATAAGGGCCATGACTGTCAAATACGGAATAACCCCTTTGTACCCACCGGCAATATTAAACACAACATTACCAAAATAGCTATCGGCAATCTTTTCGATCCTTTTCACCAGGTTGGGCAGGCCTGTTTTAACAAACAACCTGTAATTATCCACCTGGAGGCCACCAATTACATCGTGGCCAAGGTTAAAGTTCACCCGGAAATCCTTTATTCCAGCGAACCTGTCTTGGATGATTTCCGCCGCCAGAGCCGATATTGCAGTATCCGTGGCCAAAAGGTAGACATCCAAACTTTCGGCCAGTTTTTTCTGAATTTTGTGCAGGCTTTTAATTTCCGCCGACGCTTCAATGCTTTTTGCAGCCCATGGGGTGACTTTCTCTTTAACTTGCCTGGCTCTCGGAGCAAGGTTACGATACTCCCTAAACGGTTTATTTTTGAAGTGTTTTAGAGGGTTTTCGATATCCCTGTTGCTTTCCAGATAGTTGTTAAAAAGGGATGTTCCCACAGTGGTAATTACCTTAATCATTTCCCACACCTCCCACCAAAGTCAGGCCAAAACCCTGTTCGGGACAATAATCCGACAGGTTGGCCCGGTGAAACACCTTAACAACTTCGCCCGGATCACCGCCGGTCAATTCAAAATAGTAGACGCTGCCGGCTGGTACGGCACGGTGCATCACCTTCGGTTTCTTTTCCCGCATATCGAACCCGCCAACGGATATATACTTGCCCGTAACCGCCGTCAGCAGCCTCAAGCCCAGACCGCGGTATGACCCGGTCAGAGATTCCTCGTCCAACCATCCGGGCAGCCAGCCGCCGGCAAACATGGCCGGTGTGGCCAGGTACAATTTAAACCTGCCACCCCGCAGCTCCGGAGCGGCAAAGAATAATGACTCCCCCTCTTCCGGCCCAAGGGTCTCGTAGTAAACGGCTTTGCCTTCTCCGCCCAGCTTCAAAATGCCCTTTTCCGGCAAATTCAGGCCGGTAAATTCCACCAGGAAGGAAACCACCTGGTTTTGGGAGCCCGTGCGCACCGGCGACTCAAGCCGCCACATGGCCGCCCGGTAAAGCATATGGTCCTGAGCCGTCCCGGTAATCTTATTGAGCCCGATGCCGGTTTTGGGCTCCGGCAGAACGAATTCCGAAAGTTTATAATAATAAAATTCCTCTTCTTTCAAGTTAAGATAATCAATTAGAGAGAAACAATCCAGCACGCCGCCCTCCACCGCTTCCACTTCTTCCCCGGCCGGCGATTCCAAGACCAGCGGGACCGGGCAGGAGGAAGCTTTCGGTGCATTTGCAAGTCTCAGAAGCAAGGCTTTACCTCGTTCCTCATTCAACCCGGCACAGTCGGCCGGCAGAGGCAAGCAGATCTGGTCCCCCACTTGCAGGTAGATTCCTCTTATCTTCAGAGCGGCAGTAGGATCGCCGGGCCGGTTTGCCTTGTTGAAATCTTCGGGGTGCCGGGCGAAATAAGCGGTCCGCAGCGACCCGTAAAATACGGAAGGGGCCGGCGGAAAACTACCGGAGGCCCAGGAGCCCTCACCCATGGTAAAAGGTTTTCCATCGCGAAAGAAAAGAGTGTCCAACGCATTCAAGCGAATAATCATCTTATCTCACCTCCCCGGCCAGAAAACCCGCCAGATTTAACGCGGAGAGGAAATTTCTCAAACTGCGGCTGCCGTAATAAAGGCCTTCGACATTTTTATAAAGATTGCTTACGGCCAGCTTTTTCCGCAGTTCATATGCTTTTGGCGACTCGCCCGGCTTTTTCCGGAGGAGGCAGGACCTCTTTATAAGTCTGTTAACTTCCGCCAGGATCAGGTTATCCTCTAACAGACAACCTTCTTCATCCATCAACTTGATGAATTCACGATTTAAGCTTTTGATGAAGTTGTTGGAAAACTCCTGCCCAGCGGCGTCCGGGCCTGCTGTCATAGCTTCTTTATCGTCATTTCCGCCGGTTGTTATCTTGTCCACAAGCCCGGCCAGTAAGTCCACCGTCCAGTTACCGTCATGTCGCCACTTATAAACAGTTTCATGCACTTCACCGGAATGTTTTATAACAGCCAGGGCAAAGGCGTCCTTATCCCCGTCCAACGTTTTGGCCGCTTTTTCCATTTGCCTGGCCCGGCTCAATACCTCGCCCAGGGGAGTTTTCCAGTGGGCCACAACCACACCGGCTGAAAAGGTAAGTTTGTTGTCCGTATATTTACCTACGTCGATCTCGTCGAACCGGCGCCTGAGTTCTTTTAAAACAATTAATAAATGCTTCACATTAATCAAACCGAGAAAGTCGTCACCTCCAGCGTAAACCGTCCTTCCCCTGGGTCCGGATAGGACTTCTCGCCGGGCAGCTTCAGCAAACAGACCCAACTGTCTGCTCAGCTCATTTTGAAATTCCTCCAAGGAGTTAATGTCTGATAGAAAATTACCGGCAAGCCACCTGCCCATATTGTCGCCGTCGAAAAGAATCACCGCATAGTAAGGTGTCAGGTAGATGTCCCGCTTCCGGAAAAACTCAAAAGCCTTCTGTGTTTCCCTCTGCTCAAGAGGGGATAAATGGGCTGGTAGCGGCCTTTTGTTTTTTAAGTCAAATAGGGCTGCGGCATTTACATTTTTCAGCACCGCCGGCTGGAGCCACCTGTGCAGCACGTCCATCAGGGCGATATCCGCCGTGGATGGGAATTCTTCCGTATATTTAATGGAGGGGAATTTCCCGATATACTCATCAGTTAAAAAATATTTAACAGCACAGCGTTTGATAAAGGCAATGGCACCCAGCTTTTCCCGTTCATCCAGGTATTTTAAAGGCAACCCGGCCGGCAGCGGCACGGCAAAATCGGGGACAAAGCCTTTATCCTGGCCCTCCCGGAAAAAAAGGACGTTGTGTTCGCCGGTGATAGAGCATTTGCGCGCCGGTTCCTGGGAAAAGGAGGCAAACTGCCTGGCGTTCTTCACCGCTCCCAGAGCCCGCTCTACCTTCCGGTATGATTCCGCATAGCACCCACTATGGTATTCCTGAAACACCCAGAATATCTGCCAGAAGTTGTTTACCTGGTCGTAATAACTTTCGAGAAATTTAGGGGTGCAGGCCACTTTCATCCCTGCCAGGATTTTCCCGGCCATCCGCCTGAAAGTATCCCGCACTGTATTCTCCAGATCCCGGCCCATGGCCAGGTTTCTTTCCCTATCGCCGTCGTCCACCACCGCCAGAAAACGGTTTATCAGGGCTTCATTGGCAAGATGCGGAAAGATAATGCGCGCATTGTAAACCATACGGGCCTTCTCCGCGGCCACCCGGCAAAGGTGGGAAAGGATAAAGCTGCCGGCGTACAGGTCCTGCGTCTTCCGCGCCTGGACAATGAAGTCCTGCACCGGGCTGATGCTGAAAAGAAACAAATACTTCATAAAACCGCCACCTTGAAAGCTTGTTGCACTGCGATGTTCCCGCACAGGGGTCTTTCACTCGCGGTGTTCAGCGTAGTGATAACGGGCCGGAACCGGCCGCGTCCGGATATTACTGTGACATAGACCGGTGAGGCCAGCCGCCCCTTTGGGCCTGCAAAGCCGAGGTAGTCTTCATCATGGTTGTGAGAAGCCCTTCCGATGGTTTTCAGCAATTCCTTCGCCGAACCGCATTGCCTGCCGATGGCTATTTCCCGGATAAAGGGATATTGCCCGTTAAAGGCGTCGTTTAACACTATACTGTTATTATCAATACGGTATTTGCCCGGCGCAAGGATGTTCAGCAGTTCCATAATGTACTCCAGGCTTGTTTCTCTTCCCACCCCCCGGTCATCGACACCGCTGATTTCAAAGCTGCCGAACCCCCGGCGGCTTCTCTTGCCCAGCCCGCCAAGGATTGAAGTTAAAGTGAAAAGAGCCCGCAACCGTTCCGGGGGAAATGCCACAAGAGGCCGGTCGTAAAAGAATTTGACAAAGAACTCCTGCCCCGGAGAAATGGCGCTTCGCTTCATTCCCTTTTTGCACCTGCCGCCTTGCTTTGCCGCGCAAAAGCAATCCCCGCCGCCGCTGTGGTGCGGCAGCAGTTGATAATTAGCGGTTTGCAAGAGCGCCCTCCCACTCATCCTGATCCTGAAGATACTTTTCCCCTCTTCCTCGCCAACTCCGCCAAAAATCCCGGCCTCTGTTTTTTTCAACCGCGCCAAATCACTTTCGGCCTGGACGGCCCGCCACCAGAAGCGCATGGCGCCCTTCAGCGAAGGGGCACGCAACTCCGGAACTGCGTCACCTTTTGCCCCGTCCGCACCGGCCAGGAAAATGGGCGTCAAAACGCGGCAGCGAAAAGTGAGCTTCTTTATTGTCATGTGTTTCACTCCTTCCCTTCCCGGTCGAGCCGGTTCGGTTCACCCTATACGCACAGGTCCTCCCTCCGCCTTTGCGGCAAATGAAAAATATTCGCTACTACATAATAAAGTAAGGCACTAGAGCCCTTGTATCACAAGACAAGGAAATATTTGTCGCCAAAGTCCGGTTAATAAATAGTCTTCATAATGACAGTCTTTAATTAAACGCAACTAAATAAACCAGATCTCTTTTTCATCATCTATGGCAATAAAGGAAAGACCTGTTTCCCTGGAGTAAAGCGAATCTACCTTGATACGCAAAATAGCTTTGTTTTCCACTGGCTCCCCTATTTCCCTGGCTGTTTCCTCAGGCACCTGGACGATAAAGTGCTGCATCAGACCCACGAACTGCTTTTTATCAGTATATTCCAGGGAGGACAAAAACCCCCTGGCAGCATACCTCTCCCAGATCTCGTCCGGGTTGCGGCAGCCAAATTTTTTCATGGCCAGGTCCACTTCCGGAGGCAATTTGCCAAAAACGAGTGGCACGAAGACACCGTATTGAGGTATCTGTCGACCAAAGGGACTCAGCCCCGCCGGTGCTGTATAGTAGCCCCGGGCGCCTTCCAGAATTTTTTCCAGCAGCGCCTGGCGGGTGTTACGCTGAAAGCACATCTGGTAATACCGGCGGACAAGTTGTTCGGCTGTAGCTTCGTCAAACATTTTGTTTTCAGCCAGGCAGATGTCGGTTATCTCCCGCTGCTCCCCGTCCCTGTAAACATAAGACCTGGTTTTCTTTTCCCCGCCGCGCAAAAATTCAAAGAGAAAAAGCTCGCCCTTCTCACTTTCACCGTGCCGGTTTACGCGCCCCGCCGCCTGCACCAGAGACGGAATCACCGGCAAAGCCCGGAATAGTTCTCTGAAACTTAAGTCCACCCCGGCCTCTAAAACCTGGGTGCATACAACCAGGGCACCCCCGTTCTCTAAGGAGGATTTGATGGCGGCGATCCTCTCTTTTTTATGCAGGGGCGTCATCCGCCCGGAGAGAAAATGCACTTCGCCTTTTGGCAACTCACCGCGCACCCGCTGGTAAACTCCAGCGGCGTCCTGCACGGTATTTAAAATGGCCGCCGTGGAACCGCAAATATGATAGGACTTAAGCACCCTCTCCGCCAGGGAATATTCATCCTCTGTACCACCGGTCTCCACCTGGTAGCGGTTTGAAACAGGTTCAGCCCGGCCCAGGGAAACTACTCGGCCAAAAACTCCACCGTCGGTACGGGGCATAGTTGCAGTGACAAACAAAAATTTCGCGCCTAGTTCGGCAGTTGTAGCTTCAGCCAGCACCAGGAAAAGGTTCCAGGCGTCAGCGTTGATGATCTGAGGTTCGTCAACAATTACAAAGGCATTCCTCAGGCCGGCCAACCGCAGGGTATTTTGGGCGCGATAAGGAAAGAGGGCCAGGAAGAGTTGGTTGAAAGTGGTGGCCACTACCGGCACCTGCCAAGTTTCTAGGAGCAAATCTTCCGCCAGTTCCTGCTCCACCAAGCCCTGAAGGGCAGAGAGATGGTGGTGGGTAAGCACAGGAAGCCCGCTGGCCCTCCTTATTTCCAGGGCAGCCTGGGACAAGATAGAAA
The DNA here is from genome assembly GCF_900115975.1 of Desulfoscipio geothermicus DSM 3669. Lineage (GTDB taxonomy): Bacteria > Bacillota > Desulfotomaculia > Desulfotomaculales > Desulfallaceae > Desulfoscipio > Desulfoscipio geothermicus. The sequence continues at coordinate 20,120 of NZ_FOYM01000037.1, read as the reverse complement.
GGTAAGGTGCTACGTAAATAATCCTCCTGCACAGGCCCCTTGCAACGGCTTGGAGGGCCACAGAGAGGGCGGTCATGGTTTTGCCGTAACCCGTAGGCAGTTCTAGGGTAAAAATTCTCTCCTGCTGTTCTTTCAGGAAGTTATCCACCGCAATCTGCCGCCATTTATCCCGAACCTCCAGGATTGATTGGTCGGCCTGCCCGGTCATTTCACTTCTGCGTACGCTGCAATACTGCCGAATCCTGTCCCAGGCCGAGACGGCCTGGGTCGGTGACAGGTAATTATTCTCATCAGCAGTGAAATTTCCGGCATGCAAGCGGTCGGCGGTTATCAGGCGGGAATTCTCTTGCTGAAGGCAAAGGCGTGCCCCTAACTCGTACGGGTTTCCGTCCCTTAATAGTTTTTCCACCCAGGTGGACATCTCAGTTGTCCACCTGGGCCAGCAGTCAGGACCAGCTATGGATGATATTTTTTCCACCAGAGACTGTGGTTCTTTGATGTACATATGCAGCCAGTCATCTATTTCCGGGAAGTAAGGTGCGATCAGATTAATTATGCCCGGGACGTCCACCTCCAGAATATCAATGGGTGCATTGCTCCCCGTCCACGGTGGAAAATCACCGTTAATGTCTTCAATCCTGCCGTGGTGGCTGTAAAGGAACTGGGTCAGGTTGACAGCCAGGTGGCACAGACTCTTTCTTTCCTGCCTGGCCGGTCGCCAGACCTCCAGAAGATCGGCAAAAACAGCTGCAAAGAACATGGCTCCGGCATAGGCATGGGGCACGCCTTTTTTAGTTTTTCCCTGAATGTATTCTTGCCACCGCCTGCTGCTTTTTCCCGCGTCGTGCAACAGCCCCGCCAGAAACCTCAGCCGCTCCGGACGGTTTCCGGCCGGGTTGCCGCAAGCCTCAGCCACGGCCAGCAGGTGTTCCTTTAAAGGGTATGTTTTGTTTCCATCGGCCGGGCGGGCAATGCATTCATCCAGTGGAAGGCCCTTTACCACAGGCACACCACCTTGCCTTCGGGCAACCTTAGTATTTTACAGTCAATTTCCGGTGATTTTTGAGTCTTTACTTTAAGGGACCTGCAGTTTGTTTCGTAAATGACATTCATCGTCTGCTCGAAAACCCGGCCACCGGCATGACGGTAGGGAAGGGCCCTGGCCACGGCGTAATTTCCTCCGGACTCAACCAAAATCTCCTGAATAACCCCCTGGGGTACCACGCAGGAAAAGGGTAAATACTCACCTTCCCCAGGCGCTATCTCCATCAGTGGGTATATGCCATGGAAAATGGGGAAAGTAAGGCAATAAGCCGATCCCAGGTAAGTGTGGTAAACGCTTTGCCCCGCTCTGATCCGCTCCGCCAGCTCACCCAGTCTGCTACCGGTGTAATATATCAGGTAGTGAGGAGACACCACCAGCTCAATGGTAGTCAGCCGGTTAAAAGAATCTCCTCCGCCCCCGGTGAAGCCCTTCCCATGCATGGACATTTGGGCGCAGACCGTACGCACCGGCCTCAATAGGCACAGACCCACAAAATGTTCTTCATTCAAAAAGGCCGCTCCCGCTTCCTCATCAAAGTTTATACCCAGCACCGAAGCCAACAGGCCGTGGATAGTGGGCCTGGGGGGAAAGGGGTAGGTGGCATGGGTAGCAGTAGTATCGGGTTGACGAAAATGAGCCAGGGAGCCTTTAATGCTAAAAACCAGCACTTGGTCATACATACTTTCTATTGACCTCCTTACACGAGGTGCCTACCACATTTTCCACTCTTCCCCCGGCAATTTACCTTTTATCCTTAAACCCGGAGTTTTTATCCAGCGCACCCTGGCGATCTTGTCACAATGGGAGCCGTTACTGCCAATAAGCTCGGCTAATTTTGAAACGTCCAAGGTTACTTCTTCCAGTGAAGTGGGCGGCTGTCCACCAAGCCAGGCGTCTCGCCCCGGCTCCAGGTTGAGATATTCTTCCAGGTAACCGATGCGGAAAAACTTGTCCTTATATTCCACGTGAATTAACAAGAGCGGCTGCTGGATACCCCGGCCGCGGGCCTGCCTGTGCAGGGTGCCCTTCCAGAGTCCCTCTAACAGCAGTTCCAGATCGTCCTCGCTCATTTGTGTTTCTTCCGCAATGGAGGCATTGATCACTCCCGGCATGACAAAAACTGCAAATGGCAAGGTATAGGTGGTCCAAATGGTACCCTGTTCCTTGCCTTCCTCTTTGCCGGTATCACCCACATCACTACTGGGCATGACTACTGTTCCCTGGACATACCTAGTTTCCACCGGGTGCATAGAGTGAGCCCAGCCAAACTGCACCGGGCCGGTCTTATGAAAGCTTTTTTTGGACACACTAAAAACCGCGCCGAAAACCCGCATATCGAAGGCGGACTCCAGCAAAGCTGCAGGCTTGTCCGGGTGCTCCTTGTGGCCCGCCCTTTCCAAAATAGCATCCGCCAGACTGTTCCGCCCCAGCAGCTTGCCATCGGGCGTTCTCTCTTCTCGGCAGAAAACGTAGTAGCGGCCGCCTTTACCGCCCCCATCCGGGTACTTGGCCAGCACATAGTCCCGTACGTCCCTTTTAATGCTGACGTCGGAAAGTGATATCCTGCCGTCGTCCTCCCCGAAAATACGCCTGGCGTCTGAGTCATTCAAAGGATCTCGGTTGGGTATCCCATCCTTAACAGCCTTGACAAATAAAATTTCTCCGCTGGAAACTGCCATTTAAATAGTCCCCCTCTTAAATAGTGTTAGATTTTGCAAACTTTTTGAGTACACAGTAATTAGTTAACTATAATTAAAAACAAGATACGCTGTTGTTTTAACTCCCCTCTTTAGCAGCCTCGGGAGCCAGCATATAGCCACTCCAAAAGGCACCCATAAACTCATCCCGGTTTCTTTCCACCTGCTGGCGCAGGCGTCTGAATTCGCTCTCCACTACCCCGGCGCGACGTCGAAAATCATCAGGCAAATTGATGTCCAGTTTAACGGCATATTCTTGAAAGCGGCTTAGGGCCTTGCGCCAGACCATGTCCGGCGTTAGCTTGGAACCAAAAGTCATTACCCGGTGTTTGATAAAGTCCTTTCCCTCTGATTTTTTTTCCTTGTTCCCGCCAGTATTATAATAGTACCAGCGCCCAAAACGGTTAGTGAGGTACCCGGCGGCAAAGCCCAGTTCTTCCACATTACTAAAAGTCAATTGATCAGGTGCTGTTTTAGCGATCTTGTCCAGCATCTGGCGCCAGTCTGACACAGTGGAACCCTCCTTTAAAATCTCGTTATTATAGAAGTTTAAAAACTTCCCGAAAGCCAGGTAAAAAGCCACCTCTTCCCTTAAACCCCAAAAAGATCTGTCGTCAGGCCGGCCGGCATAACCGTTCATGCGCAGAGCAGCCCCCCGCACAAATCTTTCCCTGTTTACCGGCCGCCGGTTTAAAACAGAGCGCAGGGTGTGCCACAGGTAGCCGCCGCCATAGGCCCTGATTAAGATATAGAATAAAGAGCGGTAATTGTCCGCCATGAAGTCGGTTTCTGTAACGGCTATTTTCCGTTTGACTTCCGCCGCTTCGTCGGCCACCTGGGGCATATAGTCGGCTAGAATTCTCAGTGTGGAAGGCAGCACATCCTCAATCACCGCCCGCAGTTGAACATCGGCCTGGGATGCTTGGTAGTAGACGATGGTCAGGCGGTAATCGTCACTGTTGAAGTCACCAGGTAAAACAGCTTCAAAGCCGGTGATGGCGGCAAGGGCCAGGTCGTTTTTGCCCTTGCGCATGTTTTTACTGCGAAAGGCATCCAAGGCTTCCTTCAGCATCTCTCCGCTCTCAGCAACGTCTATTCCTTTTCGGAAAGGTAAAACGAGGGCGCAGCCGTGGATGGCTGGAAGCCTGGTTTTGGACTTTTTGGCTGAATCCCTACCGGTTGCTGAAGCTACCGGAAGAAAAAGCTCCCTGGTCAGGTAATATGGCAGGGGAGCTGAAATCTCACTAAAAATACCTGCCCCCATAATCAGGGACGAATAGCATGACCGGCACAAGGCCCCCACTGCTCCGGACAGGTCCGGCTTATCACCCCGAAATCTCTCCGAAAGGGGCGCATCCCAAGTGTAACTCAGCCAGTTCCAGGCTTTACAATAAGGTGAAACCGCTTCTTCCTGCTTTCCGCAGATTGAGCATTTTTCCCGCCGTCCCTTTTCCATCCCCTCGGCCATCTTGGACTCCCAAAAACAATTCTCTAACTTAGCAACGTCGGCGACAATATACTTGCCGGGATAAAGCTCGCTCTCTCCTACCAGGATGTATCGGCGATCACCCATCACCGGTGCTCTGTCCATATAAAGGTAAGTTTCGTCGTCCTCAGGAAATACTATGGCTATCAAGGTATATCCCTGGTTCTCTTTAGCAACCACATTTGCATTTACTTTTTCCATCAGGTCGCTAATCTGCCCGGCAATGGCCTCTAGATCACTTCCAACTATGTCTACAGGCAAATTTAGGGTTTTATCCAGCCTCTTGCGGAGAAACCTGGCCACCTCGTTCGAGGTCGTCATTTTAGATACACTATTAGGGTAAGCCGGGTATACGGCTACCCCGTAGCGCCCTTGGGGCACGGTAGGATTGCCACCGGAAGCCAAAGCATAGGGCAGGGCCAGGCCGCGAGCGGTATCCGCTACGAATGCCGCCTTTTTTTTCTTGCCGCCTTTCTTTTTTTCCCTACCCCCTATTTCATTGTATTCTCCCCAGGTCATGAGGGGCAATGTAGCGTACTTCAGTCGATCTTCCTCGCGAGCTAACTCAACAACGATAACATTTTCGAGAAACCTTCCGTCAGTTGAGACATCCGTAACCTGGTGGAGGATCTCGGCAGCTGTCATACCGTGGGCCAGGAAAGGTTCACCAATAGAAATCAATTTCTCTAGAAACACCCATTTCACCACCTTTTTAAATTAATTAATAATCCTTCTAGGAAGAATAAAATACAAAGCAAAAAAACTAATTTAAATTCCTTATAAGGTACATGTAACAAAACAAAAGAACTATAAAATTATTTTTTACTTTAAAATAACATAAACCTTAAAAAATTTTAAGTAAAATTTTCCAGCAAACTTAGACATAATTCTACAATATAAAGCACGCTTACTAACTTTTTTGCCCTTTCCCCCGCAATATCTGTGAGACTTTATTTCTACCGAAAACAACATCATTTTTTACAGCATTTAAGACCATGACTATTGAGAACCTTCTCCACACACCCGTACCCCTGGCTCCCCTTTCCCCCCAGGCCGGCGTCCAGGGCCATTTGCAGAAGATCCCGGGGGCCGTTTAACCTCAGGCGGCAGGTGTAACCTTTCACCACGGTATTCTTGTAGGACGTAACGTGCAGGCGGGGCCTGTTCAGGGGGCGGGCCCGGATCTCCCCCTCCGGCGCCCGGCGGCCGTGGAAGGCCTCGTACTTTTTAGCCAGGTTGGCCGTGATCAGCCTGTCGAACTCCCTTTCCCCGGGCTGGTAGTAGCAGGTATACTTGCCCCCTTCGGGTCTCAGGAGGGTGCTGTAAACCACCACCGGTGAAAGAGTGCGTACAGTCAAAACATCACCCTCCGCTTTTTGCTCATCAAAACGCACTTCTTCCACATAAAAAAGGGATTGCCCGAGGCGGACGGAACTTTTTGTGAGCAGGTTGTTGATCAGCGAAAGAAATAATTCCGTGTCCGGTGAAGTAATTACCAGGGACACCCCTTCCGGAAAGGCAATGGTCCCCGCGGTTCGATCGAGGGAAAACCTGCCCAGCAGCCGGGAAAAGGAAAACATTTTAAAGCTGCGCTTGCCGCTTTGAAAGCCCCCGTCATGGAGACGGGCGGCCATGTCCTCCGGTAACGCGGCATAAATAGCCGACTGGATAAGATAATTGTAGTGAATGGGTATGGCCGGCGAGGACGGGTCCATCCTCAACTTGATGTACGTGTGCAAAGCGAGCCTCCTATAAAACAAAAATATTTTGGTGCCAGGTGTTGAAAGTTGAAAATCGAAGATTTTGCAACTTTCAACACCTGGCACCTATCGAACGTGTGTCTCGCGCGAACTTTTCGAACAACCTCTTAAAGTATCAAACCACAAATAAATCCAGACTAAAAAAAATCACCGGGTTCATTATGCCTGCACCCGGTGATAATACTATCCATTTCTACATATCTTTGCATATTCCTTGCGGACAGACTCTTAAATTTTAAAAAACTTCACCAAGGTTTACCGTCAGGTCTTTCAATACAGGAGACACCAACGGTTTCTTACCGGTACGGGCATACAGGTGCGGCGCGGCCTCCGCTCCCCCAAAATCTCCTTACCGTTTCACAGCCAAAATCAATTGCCTGCCGCCGACCTCCACCCAGGGGTCCGCCGTTAACCCGGCATCCTCCAGCCAAGTTTTATATTGTTCATAAGTCCAGGTTCCCCCGGAAGACGTGTTGACCAGCATGTTTACTGCAAAAAGGGCGGCCCGCGGGCCGGTGCCCCGGATCATGTCGTTGATGGCTAAACGGCCGCCGGTTTTAAGTTCCTTAGCCGCATCGCGAAACAGTTTCCTGTTTTCCTTTTCACCATAGATGTGGCACACGTTGCCCAGGTAAACCAGATCAAAAGGCCCCCGGGGCAACCCCCTGGTGAAGTCCCCCTTTTCCATGCGGATGGGCAAAGAGGGGTCAAGTTGGGGCTGCATCATATCAACAATTTCCGGCAAATCCAGTACAGTGACCTTCGCCCCTTTTTCAGCAAATGCCATGGCATAGGTTAAAGGACCGCCACCTACATCAAGAACCCTTGCATTGGCCGGCAAGCCCCGCAAACAATATTCGGCAATTAACGGAGCGTTTTGAGAGGCATGGTGTTTCATAGCCGCCATAAAATTTTGGGCCCTTTCAGGGCTTTTCTTTTTAGGCGCCGGTTGGCCGCTTTTCATTACCTCCGGCAGCTGCATCCAGGAGTTAATTAAATTATAAGTATGCATAAATGAAAAGCCCGTATATTTTTCATGGCCGGGTTCATAAAAAACGGCGTGGGCTTCTTGGGTCAATTTGACCTTATCTCCCTCGTAGGTCAGGTATCCCAGGGCCACCAGCGCTTCTGTCACCGTCCATACAGCCCTGGGGTCGCATTCCGTTCTGGCAACAAGTTCTTGCAAATCACACGGGTTATCCTTTACGGCGTCAAACAAACCTGTTTTTACTGCCGCTCCCACTATCAAGAACTCCTGCGGTAATTGAAAGTTATCTGTATTAGGCACCGAATCACTCCTTTTCTTAGCATATGTATATATACTATGCTCACATCCCCGCAATTACATTTCAACCCGGATACCCGAAAACCTGCCGCGCAGTACATGCAAGCGCAGGGGCTAAAAAGGGAAAAGGGCACCGGAAAAAGCGTAAAAGGGGGACAGGCACCGATTCACAAAACGAATCGGAGCCTGTCCCCCTTTTACGAGCAGTCCCCTTTTTTTGTCAGTCTCCTTTTTTCCCAGACATTCAAATCAACACCCGGCACCGGAGGCACCGGAGGTGCGCCGGAAACTAAAACTCGTGCACGATGCGGTCTTTCAGTTCCGCCACCTTGCTGTCGTTGAACCGGTCCACCGTGCTGAGATAGCCCGTGATGCGACGCACCCGCCGGATGGCCGTGGAACCGCAGCGCGGGCAGGCGTCCTCGTTGATTACCCCCAGGGTGTTGCAGCCCGTGCAGAAGTCCACCGGGAAGTTCACTGCGGCGTACCCCATGTCGCTGTCCCGCATGTGCCGGACGATGGCCTCCATGGCTTCGGGGTTGTGTACCGGCGGCGAAGCCATTTCCACGTAGCTGATATGCCCGGCGTTGCAGTATTTATGGTAAACCCCCTCCAGGCTGATCTTGTCAAAGCTGGAGATGGGGAAGTCGACCGGCACATGGAAGGAGTTGGTATAATACTCCTTGTTGGTCACGCCCGGAATAATTCCGTATTCTTTGCGGTCCATGGCGATAAAACGGCCGCTCAAACCCTCCGCCGGTGTGGCCAGCAGCGTATAGTTCAGGTCATACTCTTCGCAGGCCTCGTCTATCCGTTGCCGCAAGCGGGCGACGATCTCCCGCCCCAGCGCCTGGGCGTCCTTGTCCTGGCCGTGATGTTTACCGGTCAAGGCCGTCAGGGCCTCGGCCAACCCGATAAAGCCCACCGAAAGAGTGCCGTTCACGATGGCTTCCCGAATAGGGTCGCAATCCCCTAGGTGCCGGGAGTTCATGTATAAATGCTGGCCCATGACAAAGGGCATATCCTTGACTTTCAGTTTGGCCTGCACTTCAAACCGGTGATACAGCTGGCGGATGGCCAGGGTCATCATGTCGTCCAGCAAACGGTTAAACCTTTCCAGGTCCCGCTCCGCCTTGATGGCCAGCCGGGGCAGGTTGATGGTGGTGAAAGAAAGGTTGCCCCGCCCGTCGGTCACCGCCGGGCCCCGGCGGTTGGCCATCACCCTGGTGCGGCAGCCCATATAGCTCACCTGGTCGCCCCATTCCTTGTTGAAGCTGGAGTCCATGAAACTAAACGTGGGGTTGAGCCGCTTGGCCGCCACCCGCAGGGCCAGCTTGAACAGGTCGTAATTGGGGTCTTCCGGGTTTAAGTTTACCCCTTCCTGCACCCGGAATATGATATTGGGAAAGATGGGGTTTTCACCCCGGCCCAGGCCGGCTTCGTATGCTAAAAGCAAGTTGCGCGTCACCTTGCGCGCCGCCTCGGAGGTTTCGGTGCCCACATTTATAGAACTGAAGGGCACCTGTGCGCCGGCTCGACTATGCATGCTATTAAGATTATATACCAGCGCTTCCATTGCCTGGTAGGTCTCGTCGTCGCCGGCGTTTTCTACGTACGGTGCGATATCCCGGTCGAAAAAGGCGAAGGATTGCCCGCCGTGCATATCGTTCTGGGAACTTTGCAGGATTATGGCCGCCAGCGCCGTGGCCGAAGCAGGCCGCCTGGGCGGGCGGATATACCCGTGACCGTTGTCAAACCCTTCGGCCAGCAGCCGCCCAAGAGGGATCTGGATACAAGTGAGAGTTTTTCCATAAAAATCCAAATCATGAATATGGATGTCCCCCCGCTGGTGGGCCAGGGAAAATTCCTCGGGGATCAGCCGGGTCAGGTAATATTTCTTGCTGGCCGCGCTGGCTATTTGGAGCATCTTGGCCGAGGGAGAGTTGCTGATATTGGCGTTCTCCTTGCTGGTCTCCTCCAGAATTTCCTCCACAACGTCCATCAGGTCGCTCTTGGCATCCCTGATCCGCGTGCGACTGTCCCGGTAAAGAATGTATGCTTTGGCCGTTCTGGCGTGACCCGCTTCAATGAGCACCTTTTCCACGACGTCCTGCACGTCCTCCACGCCGAAGGTCTGGCCATTGTATTTTTTCTTAAGTATTTTAAGCACTTCGATGGTGAGTTCCATAGCGGTCTGCCGGTCTTCGCCGCCTACCGCCCGGGCGGCCCGGAATATGGCATCGGTAATTTTGCTTTCATCAAAGGGTACTTCCCGACCATCTCGTTTACGGATAACTTTGAACAATTTTTGCAGCCTCCTCTAATACAAATTTATCTCTTTATTTATAAAATTAATTATCTTAAACTCTCCTGACCTGTGCTTGTCCATCATCTTTCAGAACTCACCGTTTTTCTTCAGCAATTGTTCAATCTCGCGCATGAATCCCTGCACGTCCCTGAATTCGCGGTAAACCGAGGCAAAGCGGACGTACGCCACTTCATCCAGATCGCGCAGACGCCGTATAACATGCTCCCCTATATCCCGGCTCCGCACCTCCCGCTCCATGGTGCTCCTCAGGTCCCGTTCTATTTCACCCGCCATATCTTCCAAAAGGCTGGTGGGCACAGAGCGTTTTTGGCAAGCCGTTATCATACCGGCCAGCAATTTCTGCCTGTCAAAAGTTTCCCGCCGGCCATCCTTTTTCACCACCATTAGCGGAAGCTCGTCCACCCGTTCATAAGTGGTGAACCGCTTGCCGCAGTCACCGCACTCCCTGCGCCTGCGCACTGAATTACCATCCTCCGCCGGCCGGGAATCAAGCACTCTACTGTCCATTTTACCGCAGTACGGGCATCGCATGGCCTTCACCGTCCAGTAAGAGCAATATATATTGTATTGAAGCTAAAGAAATTATACTAAATTTTGTTTTAAAAATAAAAAAGGAAAACGGAACCAGAAATATTACTATCTTTGCTTAGCTTATTTTTGCTAACGCGCCGGCTGTTTATCATAAAATATCAATTCAGGGGACCGTCACATTAAAAAACCAAAAAGGGGACAGGCACTTTTTTCAAAAAGCGAAAAAGGAGCCAGTCCCCTTTTTGGTATACTTAACATTAAATAACCACATGATAAAACCGCGCCGCGATAAATAAGTAATTGCATTCTACCAGGTTTCTTTGACACCGCCGTGCAGTTCCGCGCCACGCACACTGTAGGATAAATCAACCAATATCACATCTATGCCGATTTTTCTGATTTTTTGCCAGGGCACCACAATCTCTTCCTCGCGCCCGAGGAAACCCATGAACCTGCCGCCACCGCCGCCGTGCCCCGGCAATATTATGGCGTTGATGCGACCTTCTTCCAAATTGATATCTATATCCTTGATCGGGCCGAGGCGACGCCCGTCCGCTATGTTGATCACTTCGCGCATCCGCAGATCGGATATTTTAACCACGTAAGACACCCCCATAAATATGTATATGAGGGCTTTTACTAAATCTGAACATAAAAAAAGACCGGAAAAAAAGGGGACAGACCGTAAAAGGGGACTGGCTCCGGTAAAAGGGGGACAGGCACCATTTTCAAAAAACGAAAATGGAGCCAGTCCCCTTTTACCGGCCCGGTGCCAGGCAAACAGGCAAAAAAGGGGACAGGCAACTTTTTCAAAGAACGAAAAAGTAGCCTGTCCCCTTTTTTGCCTGTCCCCCGTCAAATGGTTCAGCTGCGTGTACGAAAGTTGATTCTTCTTCGTAATACAGGTTATCGGGGTTATAGGTGTAAACAACCTCTTCATCCCATATGGCCGTCCCGTGAACCGGCGTCGCGGCAAGTAATACCAATATGCAAATACATAGCAGCCGGTATTTTCGCACGACGCCCACCTCCTTGCAAAACCCTGCACAGAAATATACCCTGACAACGTTTATTCATTTACAGGCAACCGCCCGCCAGCAACTCAATTATACATCATTAACCACTAACCGACCACAGACCACAGACCACCGGCCACCAATTCACACATGCTTGCGCATGTGGTTTAAGGCCGCCTTTTCCAGGCGGGAAACCTGGGCCTGGGAAATACCGATTTCTTCGGCCACTTCCATTTGGGTTTTGCCCTCGTAAAAGCGCAGTGTCAATATTAACTTTTCCCGGTCACTCAACTTGCGCAGGGCTTCCCGAATAGAAATGCCCTCCAGCCAGTTCAAGTCCAGGTGTTTTTCATCGCTGATCTGATCCATCACAAATATAGGGTCGCCGCCGTCATGAAAAATCGGTTCAAAAAGCGAAATCGGTTCCTGAATGGCATCCAGGGCAAAAACAATATCTTCCCGGGGCATATTCAATTCCTTGGCGATTTCATTGATGGATGGCTCGCGGGAATGCTTGTTCACCAGGCTGTCGCGCACCTGCAGGGCCTTGTAAGCCACATCCCGCAGGGAACGGCTTACCCGGATGGGGTTGTTGTCCCGCAAATAACGCCTGATTTCACCGATGATCATGGGCACGGCATAAGTAGAAAACTTAACATTCTGGGAAAGGTCAAAGTTATCGATCGCTTTCATTAAACCGATGCAGCCCACCTGAAAAAGGTCATCCACGTATTCACCGCGGTTGGTGAACCGCTGAATGACGCTCAGGACCAGGCGCAGGTTTCCGTTGATCAACCGGTCACGGGCAGAGGTATCACCGTTTTGCATGGCAATGAACAGTTCCTTCATCTGGGCGCTGGTTAGTACCGGGAGTTTGGATGTATTTACGCCACAAATCTCTACTTTGTTGACCAGCATGACTCCCTCCCACCCTTTCCCGTTATTATCCGTTAATTCAATCTCATTATTACCTGGGGCTTGTTAAATTATACATGGCCATGCCGTTTGAAAAAGTATAACGCCCATTTTACTCCATGCGGTTGATTTCCTTTTTTAATCGCTTGATGATGCGCTTTTCCAGCCTGGATATATAGGATTGAGAAATTCCCAGCATATCCGCCACTTCTTTTTGCGTTTTTTCTTTCCCGCTGTTCAACCCAAAGCGCAATTCCATTATTTTTCTTTCGCGACTGTTTAATTTCTGCAGGGCCAGATACAGCAGTTTGCGGTCCACTTCCTCCTCTATATATTTGCATATCACATCGTTTTCCGTACCCAGCACATCCGAAAGGAGCAATTCATTGCCATCCCAATCGATATTCAACGGCTCGTCGAAGGAAACTTCCGTCCTGGTTTTATTATTCCGGCGCAGGTACATTAATATTTCATTTTCTATGCATCGGGATGCGTATGTGGCCAACTTGATCTTTTTGGCCGGGTCAAAGGTATTGACGGCTTTGATCAAACCGATGGTACCGATGGATACCAGATCCTCGATCCCCACCCCGGTATTTTCAAACTTGCGGGCGATATACACCACCAAACGCAGATTTCTCTCTATCAGCACGCTGCGCACGGCACTGTCCCCTGATTCCAGTTTATCAATCAGGTAGGTTTCTTCATCGGTGGTCAGCGGGGGCGGCAGGGCTTCACTGCTGCCGACATAGTAAACTTCCGACTTCAGGCCCAGCCGGTTCAGTATGTTCAAAATGGTTAAGCGTAAGAACAACTTTAATTTCCAAACGCGTATCAATTATTTCCCCCCCTGATTTAGCGTTAATGGCCTGCGCGGGCACAACACGGGCTTACCCCGCTATACCGGTTTCCAAAAGCGCGGGCGACAGCAGCGCCCGGCACGGTGTATCCCCTTGCAGGCAATCATGGTAAAGGGCCACCACCACTTTATCGGTCTTGAATAATTTACCGCCATGCCGCAGTTCCACCTCATCCGGGCGAAAGCCGAGCAGCCAGCCGTTTTCCCGGCCCACAGACCGGTAAGGAATAATACGAAAATGACCCTGCATCAAGTCTTCGCCCAGTTCCGTCAGAACGGCGGCAGCCTCTTCCCGACCATGCTTTTCCACTGTCGCGCGCACCTTATCCGGCAGAATATCCTTTAATGCCTCATACTCCGCAATAATCACGGGGTTGCCGGTCAGGGGGTCTGTCAAGCTGTTTCCGGTGTCCAGCAGTGCCGACAGAGAGGCTGTTCGCTCCCCCCGGCGCACCACCAGATCGGCGCGCAACAGCGGCAGCATCAACCTTTTACGCAGGGCCGCCGGCAGTAACCCGCCCAAGGCCCAGTAAACAACCAGCGTCAGTAAAATCCCGTACCATAAATAAGTGTCCACGGCCTGCATGACGCCGGTCAGCCGGCCGTCGGAAACTTTGTCGTGCATAAAATTGATGATGCCCAGCACTGTACCGCCCAACGCAAACGTACTTAAATAAAAATAGGCCAGCAGCGTGAGCGCTTTTTTGGGCGGACCGGGCAAAAAAACCACCGCCACCATCAGCACGGATACCGCCAGCTTGTAACCGGGGGCCAGGTAATTTTCCAGAGCCGGGATAAAGGCAAAAAGCGAATAAACGGCCCCCACCATCGCCCCCGCCAGCAAGCGCCGGCGGCGCACCGCCACCCTGCCCAGTTTGGCCGTCACCCACAGAATCATTAAATTCATAACCAGACTGCCGGCAAACACCTGGTCAACATAAACTACATAAGATGGCATTCTTTTCCCACCTGTAAGGACAAAAGTCCTCTGTTACATGATATGGTGCGCAATTTGCGTTTATGATATAGAAAAAATAAAAGCCCCGGCTTTATTATACATGCCGTGGCTGGTAAATTTTGTTATTAATTGTCAACTACAAGGCATTTCCATTCGACATTATCTCCGGCGCAAGAAGGCCGGAATGTCCAGGTCATCATTGGTGGTAAACGGTTTTACTTCCATCTTGTCGTCGCCGGTCTTTTTCTTTTGGGCCCTGGTATACTGTTTCTGGTCAAATCCGGTGGCGATTACGGTAACCCTTACCTCATCCTCCATACGTTCATCAACGACCGCCCCGAATATGATATTTGCTTCGGGGTCTGCCGCCTGGGCAATAATTTCGGCCGCTTCATTCACTTCAAACAACCCCAGGGAAGTGCCGCCGGTAATGTTTAGCAACACGCCCCTGGCCCCCTCAATGGAGGTTTCCAACAGCGGGCTGGAAATGGCTGCCCGGGCTGATTCCACGGCCCGGTTGTCGCCGGAGGCGCTGCCGATACCCATTAAAGCGGAACCGGTTTCTTTCATGATGGTTTTAACATCGGCAAAGTCCAGGTTAATCAGGCCCGGTACGGCAATTAAATCGGAGATACCCTGGACGCCCTGGCGCAGCACGTCGTCGGCGATACGAAAAGCCTCGATGATCGAAGTATTTTTTTCCACCACCTGCAGCAGGCGGTCATTGGGAATGGTAATTAAAGTATCCACTTTTTCTTTTAAATTTTGTATGCCCATTTCGGCCTGAAGCAGCCGCTTTTTTCCCTCGAAAGTAAATGGCTTGGTCACTACGCCCACGGTCAAGGCACCCATTTCCTTGGCAATCTCCGCCACCACCGGCGCCGCGCCGGTGCCGGTGCCGCCGCCCATCCCGGCAGTGACAAAAACCATATCCGCGCCCCGCAGCACCTGTTCGATATCGTCCCTGCTTTCTTCCGCCGCCTTCTGGCCTATATCGGGATTGGCCCCGGCGCCCAACCCCTTGGTCAACTTGGCGCCGATTTGTATTTTGTTGCTGGCCAGGGCCATTTGTAAAGCCTGGGCGTCGGTATTAACCGAAATGAACTCCACCCCTTTCAGCCCGGCACTGATCATCCGGTTGACGGCATTATTTCCGCCGCCGCCCACTCCGATAACCTTGATGTTAGCAAATTGATCCAGCTCTAATTCAAAGTCCAGCATTTAAAAATCCTCCTTCTCGGGGATCAGAAATTTCGTTATGTACGGTAAATCTTAGCGCAACCAGCTTTTGAAACGACCCACAATACCTCCCTCCATGCCGCGTTTCAGCATGCGGGTCCCCGGCCTTTGACCGGCTCCCCACATGGCCAACCCGATGGCGGTGGTATAGCGGTATGTTTCATCATCTCGCCCTTTTTCCGGTACGGCCCGGGGTATCCCCCTGCGCACGGGCATGTCCCACCATTCCTTTGCCAGTTCGGGCAACCCGGCCAGCCGGGAGCCGCCCCCGGTAATTACAACGCCGCCGGGCAGCGATGAAGTTAATCTCAATTGTCTGATAAATTGATTAACAAAATCCAAAATTTCTTCCACTCGTGACCTGATGATCCTGTGCACCAGTTCACCCGGGACAGCATGCAGGTTTTCGCCCGCCAGGTTTTGCACATTTATATGACCGGCAATTGGATCAAGACCGTACAGGCATTTAATTGATTCCGCCTCTTCCATACCGGTGTGCAGGCCTACCGCAAGGTCGGCGGTAATGTGCCCCGAACCCACGGGAAAAATGCACATGTGCTCCGGCCGGCCGTAATTGATATATATAGCTTTGGTCATGCCGGCGCCGATATCCACACAAACCACACCCAGTTCCTGTTCCACGCCGGCAAGCACGGCCCTGGTGACAGCCGCCGGTCCGGCCACGGTTTGGATTGCCCGCAAACCGGCGCTGCGCAGACAACGCCGGACCTGTTCCACCTGCTCGCCGGGCGCAGCCACGATCGTAGCCTCCATGCCCAGTTCCCGGACCTTGCAGCCCAGTGGCATGCTGACGGGCCTCCCGTCTAGAAAAAACTGTATACCGGTCACCTGCACGACTGCATAACCTGCGGGTAAAACAGATTGACACAACTGTTGCCGCGCCTCATGCAAGTCCCGCCGGGTGATCCTCCGCTTACCAACAAATTGCAGCCTTGATTTACCGCGCCCGGTAACCATGCCCGGCATATCAATGCTGGCGTAAACGGAGCCGGTATTAACCCCCTCTAAAACCTCCACCCCGGCAAGCGCACTTTTAACAGCGCTTACCGCATTTTCCATGTCCACTATACGGCCCTTTTCAATGCCGATGGACGGACTGTAACCATAACCCAAAGGTTCCTGTTTGGCCCCGCAGCCGTTTTCCAGCACGGCTATGGCAATCCCGGATGTGCCGATGTCCAGACCAACCACGATATCTTTATCTGTCCCGGCCAAGCAGGCTTCCTCCTCAACCATTCTTTACTTAAATTGTAAAATTCAACACCCAGTAAAAATTCCCTTTTTATTTAGGTAATTTTATTTTTTAAAATATGACGGCGAATAATGGCCAGATTTTGAAACAGGCGGACACCGAACGCCACCACGGCGGCCAGGTACAGGTCAATGCCCAGACGGTCACCGATATAGGTTAATCCCGCCGCTAACAGGGCATTGCTGAAAAAGCCGGTGACAAAAATGCCATGATCAAACTTATCCTCAATGGCCGCTCTGATTCCGCCAAAGACCGAATCCAGCGCCGCCAGCGCCGCCACGGACATGTACTTGGCGTAATCCTGGGGCAAAATAACCGGAATGTTAAACCCAATCAGCAGCCCGATCAACAAACCCGTAGCAGTTAACATTATCCCCAACCACATTGCCTGGTCACCCGCTTCCATTATTATCTTTCGGCATACGCCGGTATTGTCAGGTCGTCGTGTTTTTCCACTGTTATGTCAATACCCAGGCTGCGCAAGTATTCTACCAGCCCGCCCGGCAACTCCAGGCTGCTCACCAAAGTATCGGGGTTACCGACAGCCAGCACCTGGTAAGGCGGCACCACCCGCCTGGTGTTAATATTTATAAAAGGCGCAGCCAGCCTGATTTCACTGGTGGCAATGATCCGCTGTCCGTTGATGGAAATGGCCTCGGCCCCGGCGCCCCACAATTCGTTGACCACTTTCAGCAGGTCTTCATCCCTGATGATAAACAGCCCGGGAGGCATGCCGGGCTCCGTCTCATTCTTCGGGTTATCCAGCACCACTTCCACCCCGGGACCGGTAACCGTAACCAGGCCCGCACTCATCCGCACCTTGTTCAGTTCGCCCCGCAAAGCTTCAATGGCCTCGCTTTTGCCCTTGTTAACCTGATTAAGCTTGTAATTCAGGTCGGCAATTTCTTTTTTTAAATTTTCCTGTTCCCGATTGATTTGTTTCAAATCGGTCAGCAACTCCTCCGCCCGGTTGGCGGAAATGCCGCCGGGCGACCGGTTGACCACCCGAAACTGTACAGCCAACATAATTCCCAGGATCGCCGCCACCAGCATGATGGATATATACACAGTTGTTCTTTGGGACACCGACCGCCCTCCCCTCTATCTATTTTTCCGGCCTGGCGTATTCAAAAACCAGGCCGCCGGTATAAGCGGGTACGGTTACTTCGTCAACCTTTTTGACATCCACCTGGATACCCCAGAACTGAAGAGAATCAACCACCCCGCCTTTCATTTTCAATGAATTGGCCAGCGTGTCCGGATGGCCGACAGCCGAAATAACAAAGGGCGGGCTCAGGCGCTGGTTTTTATTCAGCAGGATAGTCGGTCCGATGCAGCGCACTTCCGTGGTGGAAATCAGCCGCTGGCCGTTTATGGAAATGGCCTGCGCACCGGCCGCCTTCAATTCATTTAAAATGCGCAGCACGTCCTCATCATGCAGTACGTATAAATTTGGATTTGCCCCGGGCTGCAGCACTTTACTGCTGTCATTGAGAGTTACTTCCACACCGGGCCCCTGTACTTGGGTCATGCCCGCCTTTTCGCGCGCCCGGTCCAGTTCCTCCTTCATCCGGGCCAGTTCCGGCCCGGCCGCCGCCTCGTCCAAACGGGCCCGCAACTCATCCACCCTGACCTGCAGCCGGTCCCTTGATTCCCGGGCCTTGTCCAGTTGCTGCGCCAGGGCTATGGGTCTGTCCAGCGCCGGGGTATTTTGGGTGATATGCCTGGTAACCCGGAACTGTACGGCTAAAATAATGCCCATAACCAGCCCCACCAGCAGCATCACCCAGTAATACGACTTGGTTTTCATATTCCGAACCCCCAACTTTTATCCCGTTAATCCTTGTACTTTACCACCGGCGAACCGACGTAAGAGAAATCCACATACTCAATACTTTTATGCCCGTCCTGCAATTCCTGCTGCACCTGCAAAAAGTAACTGCCTTTGACAGCCACGTCTTCGGGCAAACCCAGGCGGCACTGTATCCCATCCAGGGTATACAGGGTCACCATCCCGTCCTTGCCGATATGCACCTCGGACAGCTCTTTCCGCAACCCGGCGGGCAGTTCCTGCACCACCCGCAAAGCGGTTTTCAGTCCTTCCCCTCTTACGGGTTGCCCCGGTCCCGCCACCTGTACCGGCATGCCGGTAATTACGGGCAGGCCGGAGGCCGCCGCACTCCCCTCGCGCAGATAATAGCCCTCGGTGTCCAGTTCCAGAAAACGTCCGTCCGCCACCACCAAAGCCACAGATACGCGTTCTTCCACCTCGATTATTACGTTGTCGGGCAATTTTCTGGTGATACTCACGTCCTTAACAACCGGTAAAACTCTCACTTTTTCTACGGCGGTTTGCAAATCGGCCTTAAAAATATTCATGCCCGTCACAATACCGGAAACCTTTATAAGTTCCCCGGCAGTCAGGGAATTATTACCTCGGACGCTGATTTTGGATATGGTAAAAATGGGTGACTGCAGCAAAACATAAGCGGCCATAAGCACGATAAATATAAAAAAAAAGCTCTGCCAGAAGATAAACTTCTTTTTTTTTGTCCTATACACCATGCCTTCCATTGGCTTTACTCTCCCAATAGTTATTTTACACATTGAAATACATTCTACTTAATCATTATAGAACACGTTTTAACACTTGTCCAAATAAATGTGTCACTGGAAGACTTTCATATATTTACCTCTTATTCCCGTGGAATTGCCGGCCTTTTTATTTTCCTGCATGCGACTGCCTGGCGAAAATATTGCATATTTTTCAAAATGAGTGTAACCTATGTTTATAATATACTTAGGGAGGTTGAAAAAAACATGCAACATACTACCAATACGCGGGTTGTTTTTGCTGATTCCATGGATGAAGCCAGGGAAAAATACCTGGCCATGAACATTAAAACCCATGACCCCAATGCCGTGCTGGAATGCTACAGGGTATTCGAACTGGAAGACTTCGATATTAATGAAGATTTTAATTTTGTCGGCGAGATCTCCGTATCGCCCGAAGTCATGCAAACAATCCGCCAGGACCCGGAAAGAGCTTATGTCCTGTATTACATAGAGGAGTAAAAAGGGGACAGGCTACTTTTCATGGCATTATATGGTTTAAGATTAAGCAGATGGTAAAATGACAACTTTTTTACAAAAAGAAACGTCTGTCCCCTGGCTCTGTGTTTGGTGGGAATTAATTTTTTGCGGGATGAAAATAAAACACCTACCCTGGTTAAGCTATTTTCTGGGAGGTGATTGTTTTGAACAAGTATACAGTAAGAGGTCCGGGGAGGGAGTGTATTGAAATTAACGCCAGCAGCCTGGATGAAGCGCTGGCGCAGGCTAAAAGCAGGTACCCCGGCAAACATGTGGAAGCCGACGCTGCCGAAGTCATCTACGTTTGCAGCCCCGGAGAAAATCCCGACGCCTGCCAGACGAGGCTCCAGTAAAATGTTAATGCCCCGGCTATTCCGCCGGGGCTGTTTTTCCGGGTCAGACTTAAACTTCTTTAAACTAACTATATTATCGATATATAGCATTTAAACAGTTAGTTTATATAAGTTTAAGTCTGACCCTTAGTAGAAAAAGCTCCTGGTTTTAGTCCAAGAGCTTTTGAAAATTAATTCCGGCAACGACCTACTCTCCCGGGGACGAACCCCAGTACCATCGGCGCTGGAGAGCTTAACTGCCGTGTTCGGGATGGGAACGGGTGTATCCTCTCCGCTATGGT
>NZ_FOYM01000042.1 GCF_900115975.1 Desulfoscipio geothermicus DSM 3669 | reverse complement strand
GGCCTGCGCATTACGAGTGCGTTAAAAGAAATCTGCTGCCCCGGCCGGCATCAGAAAAAGCCCAGTAATGACGCGGTTTTTAAAATATATTTATTTATGCAAATATATGCATATTGAAGCGGTTTTTTGAGAGTTTGGGCGACGTTTGGGCGACGCATTAGAAAGCAAAAACACCCGGCTAATGCCGGGTTAAGTTTTTGCCTCCACTCTCCCGAATATCTCTCCACAAGAACACCCATAGCATACCCTGTCCGCTTCGCTGCCCTCAAATATGCTGACGATGCTTACTTCAGTACACATAAAATCTTTGCCGCACCCTGGGCACTCACGGCCGGTGATATAGTTTTTTGCCATTACTCGCACATAATTTCCGTTCCTGCTGACACAGCATCGGCTAAGAACCATCCTATCGGTCCGGTACTTATCCATCATCAACCGCAGGACTGAGTGCATTACATTCCTGGCCGCGCCGTGTTTTGTTCTCAGGAAAACGTCCACCGCCGATTCCATCACCTGCATATCTTTGCGGGTTGGGCAACTTACTGCCAGTTCCATTATTCGGCTTCCTCCTTTGTGTGTTGATAATTCAATATATGCAGCACGGCAAAAAAATTGCTTGTCCTCTAAATTTTATTTGGTGGAAATGCAATCCATCAAAATAGCAAAAGCCCAGCTTATTCGCTGGACTCACGGTAAAATATCTCTTCAACTGGCTGCTTTAATCGTTCGGCTATGGCCAGAGCTACTTCAAGCGACGGTTGTATAACTTGCTTTTCATATCGATTATATGACCATGCTGATAGTCCCAGGTACTGGGCAAACTCCTTCTGATTCATCTCGTGCTGATGCCTGATAGATTTTAATCTATTCCGTACCGCCATAACATCACCGGTGATATACTTCGCCACTTCCCACAATTTTCCTTTCAGATATGTAAACTTTATTGCTCTATCTGTAATTTAATAGGATTCATGGTCATGTGGTCACGTCGGAGGAAGGTTCGACAAAGCGGTAACACTTTCCTCTTTGGCTGAATATTATAAATCGGCAAGCCAAAATTATCCTTTGCAAAGGAGGAATGTGTTAATGGGTTATGGTTACGGTGGTGGCGGTGGTGCCTCAATTCTGTTCTTGGTGCTGATACTGCTGGTGTTTGGTATGGGGTTCTTTGGCGGCGGTTACTCTTATGAAGCCGGGAAGTAAATAAGGCAGCCAGGAGCGCTCCACAAGGGGCGCTTTTGGCTTATATAAATTGGTAACATTCTCCACGGCATTTGAATATTGTAGAACATCAAACGACAGATTTAACAAGGAGGTATGTATTTATGGGGTATGGTTATGGACCTGGAAAGCCTGGTTATAAACCTGGAAAGCCTGGTTATGGGCATGGATTCTTTCCTGGTTTCGGATTCGGGGGCTTTCTTCCACTCTTACTACTGCTGTTTCTATTTTTTGGGTTCCCTTTCTTTGGCGGCTTTTACGGTAAAGAGAAGTAAAATTTGTGGTCTAATGTTTGCCGGGCAATGCCATAGTCTGAAGCAGTGGTTAACGCCCCTACATGGGGCGTTTTGCTTTGCATAAAAATGGCGGGGTTGGGGATGCTATACGTGGGAAGCGCCCCGTATACGCAGCCCCCGGTGTGCTTGCAGTGCCTGCCGGGGGCTGGTTTGTTTTGGGGCAATGTGAATGGCACAGAAAAAGGCGGCGCTGGTTGGCTGCCGCCTGGGAGCTGGGGCCGGGTGAAGTACACGACGCTGACGGTCGGGGGAATATGCGGCCTGAAAAGTTTTCACTACTTTTGAAAACCATAACAAAATAAAAACAGACCCCGGGAGGAAGAACCCACGCTAAAAAGCGCTGCCGCCACTAAGGCGACCTTCCATTTGCCCCGCGCTAGCCTGTTACTGTTATTATATCTCTTTTTACTAAATTGTAAACAGATATTTTAAAATTTAATAAAATTTTCTTAAAGATTTCTCAACCAAGGGTACTCTTTTTGGATGAATTTGCTGTTTCCGGCATCAGGAAACAACTTTAAGCCATAACTAAACAAATTTCCATTTCTCACGTAGAAATATTTTTTCGCTTTCAAAATATAGGCTGGTTCAACATCTCCAAATTCATTTGGCTCAAAAGCTTCGAAAGTTGCACTTGCTAAACTATCGACAATCTGTAAATTTTTTAATTGATTCTTTGGCACCGGTCTCCATGATAATAGCGTACCTGGTCTTATTTGACATTGAGGGTCATTTAATAAGCGTGTGTTAAGTTGAGTATGGGTTGACAAATTGGAACACACTGGGAAAACAAATCAACCACCCGGGGTTGTCCCAGATGGTTGAGTATCCACAGTACTCCCCTTATAATGGTAATTGCTACATCAACAAGATAAGGGGGAACTACTGTGTATACTCATCCTACCGTATTACGCTGCAGAAGGCAAGCGATGATACTTGATAGCAGAAAAATTCATAGCCGTCGCGAAATAGCCAGCCGATGCCAAATGTCCCATACCACTTTCTATAAGTTTTTAAGCAGATATAAGGAACAAGGCGAGGACGGATTACATGATAAAGAACGTGTCCCAACCATCAGGCCTAACCAGACACCTCCAGACGTTGAGGAAGCTATCCTAGCCTTTGTTCAGGATCACCCGGCTTATGGACCAAAGAGGATCAGCGATGAGCTAAGGTTGCCGGAAAATGGCGCTATTTTAGTTGGCGAAACCGCTGTCTATGGCGTGCTCAAGCGCAACGACCTAAATACCAGGAAAAAACGCCTTAAATGGATTGATTCCCTGCAACCCCCGCAGGAGAAAACCGCTTGGGAACTGGATAAAGAGGCTAGCCAGCACCGGCACGTGCATGCCCCCCAACCAGGGTACCTCATGAGCCAAGACGGGAAGCTAATCGGTCGCCTGGCCGGCATTGGGAAAGTCTACGTCCAGGTCGGTATTGACTGCCATAGCAGTTTTGGTTGGGCAAAGCTATATACCGATAAAACAGCTGATTCCAGTGCTGATTTTCTAAAATATGTAAATCATAACTATGAATATATGCGCGTTAAATTGCAACGGGTTCTTACGGATAACGGCAAAGAATATGGCTCATCAGAACCCACTTATGACCACCATTTTGGAGCTACATGCCTTATTCACGGCATTAAACATAAAACCACCAAGGTAAAGCACCCTTGGACAAACGGTTATGCGGAAAGATTTATTCAAACATTGTACCAAGAATTTTTCCAGGTAGCTTTGAGGCGAAAAAAGTATACCTCTATAGAGGAACTCCAGTTAGACCTGGACCAATATCTTCGCTACTACAACTGGCAACGCCCACATCGGGGCCGTCGTACCAGGGGTAGAACACCGGCACAAGTATTCTTTGTGCCTAACCAGGAGCAACTTCTGCTTCCGGCCCCGAAAGCTGTTGCATAACAACTAAATTATGGTTCAAAGTGGTGGTCTTGACTGCCACCCCGCGTGTGGTTAGTTTAAACTACCGACGGGGTGGCTCCGGGAACATGTTCAGGGTTATACCCCACGTCGGGTATCTAATTGTACCACACGCGGGGACCCCGGCCGTCAAGACTTCCCTAACGGCACCACTTTGTTTTAATGACCCTCAAGGGCTCACCAGAAACATATTATAAAAGACTAATAGGGGAGCTGTTATTTATTCCCAAAGTGTCAACACCTTGACAACTTAATTCAATAAGCTTTGGATGTAACTATCCAACTCCTTATAAGAAGTATTTCTGCGGTGTTCAAATATTAGGTTCACTTTTCTTTTATATTCATCAACTAACCAGGATATTCTTTCTAATAAATACCTAGTTGCATAGTTATATAAAAATTGTTTTTCATTTTTTAAAACGTCCGTACTTATTAGTCGTGTCTTATTTATACCAATACCAATAATTTTAAAATGTCCCTTATTAACAATTTCTTGAATCACTTTCTTCTTTCTATTATGATTTAAAGATCGAAAATGCAAAGGCTTCAACTTGTTTTTACTCCTGAACTCATCTTTTAAATCATCAATTACAGAAGCTAAATCCCTATCAAACTCTTCAGGCACAACCAATGCGCTTATAATAAACCATTTACTACTTTTCCATTCACCATTTCGAATAGTAAAACCTTCATCACCGGCTTCATCAATATAGGCGTTAAAAACTTTACTCATAACTTACCTCCCAAACGACATTTTACCACTACTGCAATATTATAACTACACAAAAATTTCGACATTTTTCCGGCCGCCATTCGGCCGGGCGACGCCCCGGGGAGGGGTGAAAACTTATTTTACCACATATTCCGAACACGACAAGCAAATCTCCGACAAAAGCTGTCGGCAGTGGCGCTGGTCTTCGACGGCCAGGCCAACTTCGGCCAGGTGGCGGACCCTGGCCAGGAGGGCGTGCATCTCTTCCAGGTTCATGCTTCGCTCACCTTGGCCCATTCCTCGCCGAGTTGGTCTTTAATCTCACGCAATGCCCATTCGATAAGCGCCCGGATATCTTCCGGTTCAGCATGAATCCCCCGTGCCTCCAGAGCCTCGGCTAACCATTCAGAAGCGCCTTCGTACTTAGATTCTCCGTCCAGGTTCCGCCAGGCCTGCTCGGCATACTTAACAGCCACCACAGCCAGGTCCTGCTTCAGGATTAATTCTTTCTGGATCTGCTTCAACCGCTCAACACCCAGCCGCCGACGCAGGTATTCTGCGGCGATCGCCACGGCCGCCGAAATGACCAGGTACATGATGCTTTGCGCAAAAGTCATGTTTTCCATTATAATCCCCCTATTTAATAATAAAATTGACGGTCCGCGTATCAGCATCCCAACCTATTTCCGCCTGCAGCAGGCCAGCCAAGTCCCGCAACTGTACCCAGTGCCCGGATAGCAATGCCTCAGTACGGCCATTTGCTACCCGTAAAGGCACTTGTGTTGGCCTACCGTTTATAGTGAGCCTCACGTCGTCCTGGGCCGGCTGAGCACTGCCCCGAACCATAGCCCGTAGCTGCTCCCATGGAAACAAATTCCCCGGGCAATCAGTGGCCATAACGTCCCTGTGCCCTATAACTTTCAGTTGGCCGTACTTGTCCTCCAGATGACCAATCAGCCACACCAGGGAGTCTAATTGCTCCTTGGTCGGGCGTTCAATGTTGAAGTTCCCCACTACACAGATGCCGATACTATTCCAGTTCCCTTGCCTGCCAGCATGAGCGCCAACCATACGCTCCGGTCGCCCGCGCTGAATCTCGCCGGATTTCCTTACGATGAAATGGTATCCGCAACCGCTCCATCCACGGTCAAGGTGCCAGCGGTGAATAGTGGCCGCATCCTCGTCGCCTTGGCTGGCGGAATGGTGGATAATAATCCGCTGCGTTGCTTTGCGCGGGTGTAGCTCCTTAAATTGGAGGTTTGTTTCCGTAATCTGCATAAGCATCCTCCCCATAATATGGTACTTGACTATATCCGCTTTGCCGCTTGGTCATCAGCCCACCGATGGCCCGCACCCCGAACACGCCGCCCACAACAGTAGTGGGCAGCCAAATAAAGGTGCTGTAAAAGTTAACCTGTATATCGGTCAGCGTACCGACAATCGCAAAATAAGCAAACGCCCCGCTAATGCCGAGCCATGACAAAAAAGCACCCAGGGCGATAACATCCTGGATGCTGAGGCCATCCTCATCGTTGCCAAACCATTTTTTCACGGTTTCACCACCAAATTTACGACCAATAAAATAAGCGAAGCCACCACCCCGCCCAAAAGCCCGATGACCATTTGGTACATCCTTTCAACCTTCCCTTCAACGCGCTGCAGGGAGCCATTTTGTCGCCGCTGGTATTCCTCCAGGTCATCCAGCCTTTCCGCGTGCTTGCCCTGCTCAATTTTAATAGCCATGATTTCATCGGCCAGGTCCACCACCCCCACCTCCCGCTATGTATTCGCCCGGGGCGGGCCCGGGCATAAAAAAGACGCCTGATGGCGCTTATTCGTGTAAAGATATACCTATTCCACCCGATAAATCTGTCAATTAATGATATGGCACACTACTACCTCCTATGGTAAAATTTACTCAAAGGAGGAATGCCTATGTTAAAACAAAAACTTGCGCTGGCATTGGTTTTGGTGATGATGGTTGTGTATGTTGCTCCGGCGTTTGCGGTCATACCTCATGATGCATTAAATGAAATTAGAATAGGCGGCAAATGGAGCACCGATTTAATTACCCATAGTGTTATTGACCTGGTTTATGTGTCTGAAGGCTCGGTAACAACATACACCTACAGAGGCGATAATGAAGAACTAGCAATTAATAAATTCACCGTCAAACCACAAAGCCCAACATCAGCAAGTCAAAAAATAACCCCCTTTGTTTTTGAACTGACCAACCAATATAGGCCAGAAACGGATATTGCTGTTACAGCCGCAGGACCAGATAACACGGTGCACACCTACACTTATGGAAAATATAAAGACAATGCCATGTTAGCTATTATTTCCGGGTTGCCCGACTGCCTTGGAAACCCACCCGTTCATCATGATAGCAATTCCGACTCCTGGACAAGTAAATATTCCCCGGAGGAAATGACTAAAGAGCCTGTTACTTCGTTTGCAGTAACCACTTTTGCGCTTAATAGCCCAACCTATACAATTACAAGCGATTCCGGCACCATGGAAACTAAAACCATGGATGTAAAGCCAATAATTAAAGAAGAAAGAACCTTTGTCCCCGTCCGTTACCTTGCATATGCGCTTGGTGCTACCGAAAGTGGTATTTCATGGGACGGTTCCACTCAAACCGTTACACTTGAATTTGAAAATGCCACTGAAATTTTACAACTCGGTTCGCAAACCATGCTGGTGAATAACGAACCAGTTGAAATGGACGTTGCCCCGTTCGCTGAAAATGGCCGCACTTTTCTCCCGGCCCGGTGGATAGCGGAGCCATTGGGCGCGCAGGTTGAATGGGATGCTGAAAAACAGGAAACTATTATCAAAATTTCGGTTAATGAGCAGGGTCAATAGGCCCTGCTTCTAATTTTGCTTGTATCTCCTTTAT
The DNA here is from genome assembly GCF_900115975.1 of Desulfoscipio geothermicus DSM 3669. Taxonomy (GTDB): domain Bacteria; phylum Bacillota; class Desulfotomaculia; order Desulfotomaculales; family Desulfallaceae; genus Desulfoscipio; species Desulfoscipio geothermicus. The sequence goes on along the minus strand of NZ_FOYM01000042.1, from coordinate 10,728 downwards.
CTCTTCGGCGCGTGCTTTTAAAGATTTGATTCTCTTAACTATGCCACGCAACTCATTATTTAGTTGCTTTTTTAAATCGTTTACATCGACAGTGTCTTTTCTTATGTTTAGGCGTTCTTGTCTGGTAATTATAAGCTCTCCGCTATCCTTGTCTATACATATATCTTCCCAAGCGCTTGATCTTCGCCCTTTGCCTGGCATAGATATACCCCCTTTTTTAAATAAGCTCGTCTTCCCAGTTTGAAGTTAAAACCGGGTCTGTGGCCGGGTCCTGCTCTTTTTCAAATCGTCTACCAGCATAACCTTTGCGAACAGCAGACAAAATCCACACAAATTGACCACTATCAGTTCCGCCGCCTACTTGACGAACTATAAAATAATCAGCCCCGATTTTATCAACTTTCAAGCAAAAATCACCATATGGTGTCAAACGAATAAACCATGGGGTATTTTCTGCGTCTGGTTCAATGCATTCTAAAAATATTGGATCTAGGTTAATCTTGCATTCACCATTAACCAGTTCTCCTTTTCCCTCATCGACAAATCTCACATCAGGGCTTTCACGGACTGATAAGTGTACCTGTCCATAGCTTAGTGTTTCTTGAATCGCATCTTTTGCGCCGCCAATTACAGCAAAGTTGCCCAAAACTTTGCAATATTTTCCTGTGCCATCATATGGGTCGATCTCTATTTCTCCATCGGGATCGACCCATATGCCTGAATATGGTCCCTTGATACCGACACCTACGGTTGAGTTATAACCTTCTTGAATTACACCATAAGATACACCGTCTCTACCATAATCAGCAGACATTCTGACACGTTCTTCACTGGAGCCTTCGTTTGCATAAACTGAAATATTTCCATTATAACCACCTGAAACCAATTCAAAAACTTTTTTACCTTCATAAAATCCACTTAACTCGTTATCGGGTAATAATGCAACATAGGTTGTAGCACCCTCTGCACCGCTTCGAATTATTGTGGAATATACCTCGCCGTCTGCAATCTTTACCCCAATTTTTCCACTTGATAGTAAACCAATTGCAAGCTTTAATACTGTCCCGGCCCACAGTTCTATTCCTTGGTTCACCCCTGGATCTTGAAATTTTAAATATCCCGCCGTTATTTCGCCCAAATTGGCACTTATGGCCGACAGGGTTATCGCATTAATAGCATCAGCCATAATCCCATCAACACTAATTGCTACGGTCCAGGTCTGGCCGCCGTCACCGGTGAAGCGGATACCTTCCTTGCTCAGGCGGATCTGCTTGTTTTGATCCGCTGGGTCAACGATATAGAGGTAGTCACCGTCCCAATAAAAGTAGCTGTTCCCGACTATTTTGACCAGGGCTGCATTTAATTCGCCTACATTGATTTCGTCCGCCGTGAAGCCATCACCAGTGCCGAACGTCCTCCATATCCATGCGCCGTTTCCATCCTTTTCGTTCGACAACATAAACCCGTTGCCGGTCAGCATCATGGCTGCGGTGCCGTCCTGGGTTTCAAATACGATATTTCCGTTGTCGTCCGTGTACCAGTTTGATGTTGTGGCCTGAAGCTGGTTGGTGAGTACGTCTATTTTTCCATCCAGCCACGCGGTAGCCAGCTTGCCGGTGCTTGGGCTGAACGCCGCCGATACAGTCCGGTTGATTTGCCGCTGCACAAGGACATCATCAGCCAACGTGGGGAAGAAATTGCCCATGGTGATTTTCGTATTTTCCGGGCGAAGCAAATCACGGTCAATTTCAATCACCCGGGCCTCAACCAGAAGCTCAGGCGAAAACTTGCGGTCAATGCACCGGGTTGTATCGCCCAGGCGAACCTTTTCGTGAGAGTATCCAGACAACCTTTCCAAATCAAGTACGGTCATCCGGTATGTCGCCCGCGGTGTTTTGAGCTCCTGCAATTCGTCCCATGTTTTCTGCAACAAAGCTTCCGGGTCAGTTTCTTCGGAATCCTCAAATGTCCCGAACCGGTGCCTGCCGCCTGGACGACCCCACTGCGCCAGCGCATCAGGGTCCCCTACCCACTCCTGCCCCAAGGGTTTGTCTACCGGGTCACCGTTTGCAACAGACCACTCCACGTCGGCAAAAGTCAGCCGCCGGCCAAAGCCGCCCGCTTCAGTTTCAACGCCTTTGCCCCGGCCATAGAGGGCTGTTTTAGTGGTGGTCAGGTCAATTTCGCGTTCAATACTCTGTATGTGCCTGCCATATTCCCATTGTTTGCCGGTATCCTTGCCGCGCCTGGCCAGCAGGTCAACGTACCGGCCGGAAATGACCCCACCGGTGACAACCACGCGAAAACGGAGTTCCCCGCCCCACACGGAGACAACTTTTTGTACGGCGGATAGAGCATTTTCATAATAGTAGTTCGTACTGTTCGTGCCTAGGTCAGCCACGGTGCCGACTTCCCAGCGGGTACCGGAAAGGGCCTGCGTCAGTGCAAAATTGGCGCTTGTGTCGGTAGGACGTACGTCCTCAATGAAATCATCCAAGAGTTCATAGAAAGCGTGCTCGCAAAAAGCCGTGCGGGTCAGGCCGTCTCCGTGGATGTCAGTCACTCGTTTGATCTCGAAAAGCTGGAAGTCAGCGTCCAGGTCCTTGAACGCTACTAGGTTTCCCTCGGTCACATATTGCGCGAATGGATGGCCAGCTGGAACCGTGAAGGTGAAAGTATTTTCACCGTTGAGTGCCTCACGGTGCACCGCGTCCCAGTACGGACAGGGGTCTTTGTCTGACCATTTTTTGTATTGCAACCCAGTGTCATACTGGTGCCCCTGGTCATACTGGTATACTTCCTGGTATCTGCCGGGCATGTCTGAGGCGTTCAGAACTGCTTGAAGTTTTTCTTCTTGATTAAAAATATAGAGCATAAAAATAACGCCTCCTTCAGGCGTCTAGTTATTGCACATTTTAATCCGAATGTGTATTAATTTCTCTTCCAAACAAGACTATTAAAAAGTTTTTCGCGTAATTTATAACTATTGCAATGTTTAAGCGCTCCTATGTAGCTTTGCACACTTGCGTCTACATCCTCAAAATTTACTTCACCCCTCGCATAGGCTTTTTGTAAATATTTAAGCCGCTTTTTCATTTTGTAGGCGGTCGATTTCCTCAACTTACAGTGCGTGCTCCAAACCCGGTACCCAACCCAATCCACGCCCTGGTTAATCGTCCGGACGGTGGTCTTGTTGTTGAGCACCAGGTGCAACTCATCTTCTACAAAACGCTGGATTTCCTGCTTGACTTGCCATAGGTGCTTTTTATCGGGGTGCAGCACCAAGGCATCGTCCATATACCGCATGTAATGCTTCTCCCGCAGGGTGTGCTTTACGAATTGGTCTAGCTCATTCAAGTAAAGGTTTGCAAACATCTGCGAGGTTAAATTTCCAATTGGCATGCCGACACCGCCGACACGTTCACCATCAAAAACATGGTCCCCCAGGACCAGGCCAAAGTTTGTGTGCTCGCAGCGAACAATGACCTCCAACAGCCAAAGGAGATCCTCGTCACCTATTAACCGCCTTAATATCTTCATCAAAACATCATGGTCGACACGGTAAAAATACTTTGAAATGTCCAGCTTGAGAATATAAACGCGGTCATGCTTTCGCTCCAATTTGCGCAGCCAACACTGCAGCCGGTTAACGGCTCTGTGGGAGCCATAGCCCACCCGGCAGGCGTAAGAGTCATAAATGTACCGGCGTTCTATTAAAGGGTTTAGCACCCGGTAAATGGCCCACTGCACCACCCGGTCTTTGAACGGGAGGGCCATAATGAGCCGTTTCTTGGGCTCATAAACAAAGAACTCCCGGTACCGGCTGACGCTGTAAGTTTTCCAAATCAGCTCATTCTGGATTTGGATTAGGTTTTCTTCCAAGTTGGCACTGAACTTAAGAACCTCGTCCCGGTACCGCTTGTTTTTACGGGCTTCTCTGTATGCCTCGTGAAGATTTTCAAAGTCGTAAATCTGCTCATAAAGCCCTTTGAGTTTCTTCAATGCATCACCACCTTATAAAAAGGTGCCGGGTGTGACACCGTTCACCAAACAAGATGGCTACTAACTGCCTCCCCGGCAATTCAGTTTTTTGCCTGCCCAATCAGGCAGTAGGCAAGGATATGCGCCCCTTTTTCCTCATGCACTGGACGCTAACCCTTGGGTTAACGCCTTCTGGCTTATGAGGCTTAAGCCAGGCGAGCACCGATATTCCAATTGGAATTCGTCCGCTCGTTGTTCAGGTTCAGGTAGAAAACACCCGCATTCGAGCCATTGTCGCAATTGCCACCAACGTTAGGGAGCCGCTAACGGCGCATACCCTAAATTTTTATTTCTTTGCACTTTTAATCCAGCCGCCAAGCATTTTGCCAATTTCGCTCAACATCTTGCTCCAGTTCTCGTACTTTTTTATGGGTAAGAATTTCAAGTCTTTTGCCAGCCTTATGTATGCTCTAAGTGTCGCCAATTCAATATCGATATCCTGGAGGGTAGTCTTTTTGTAATACCGCTTGTTAGCCCGGATTATTAACTTTAAAAGCCTTATCATGGTATCCTTTATTTCGGCTGCCAGCGTGAATTTTTCGGATTTCGGAAACTGGCGCAAGCAAGTATACCCGTACTCAATCATGTCATAGGTTTTCTGAAGTATTTTGAAATCTTCCGTAGTTCCACGCCCCTTTATTAAACAGAGAGCGGGCTGTCGCCCGCCCAACCAGATAGTCAGTTCACAGATTACAGATTACAAAAAGCCAGGCGAGCACCGATATCCCAAGAGGAAAACGTCCGCTCGCGGTACAGGTACAGGTAGAAAACACCCGCAGACGAGCCAAAGACGCAAGAGCCACCAACGAAAGGGAGCCGCTCTCCCAAGTTACGCATATAATGCCTGTCGCCACCATGGTCGGCATCGATAGGGGCTAGCGCGTACTGCTTTAATATCTCCGGTACCGTGACGCCAGCTGCGGCAGCTGTTGTTTCAAATGAGTTTGTTGCATAGGTGGTGCCGTCAGATTGGTTTGTCACAGCAGTGGCGATTTCTATAGTTCCGCTACCATCAGGATTAGTGGCATTGTATTTCAATGTATCAGCAGTACCAGGTGCTACCAGGCTGCCGTCCTGCAGGATAGCTTTCCAATTGCCAGTGCCGGTTTGGTCTGCAGTATTATCCGCTGCGTCATTGTTTTCTAGTATCTGAATTTCTCCATCAACCAGCCTCATGCCGCCGCACCACTCGCGGACGTTTCCGTTTACATCAGCAAGGCCGAAAGGGGTGCCGTCATGGTTCCATGCTAAGGGTCCGCTTCCGGTTGCCGTCCTGCCCATTCTGGTGTCATCATACTTATGGGTAGGTGAGCCAAATTCAGACGGAACACTCACATCAGATCCCCAGTTGTTATTTCCCCTTGGCCAAAAGCCTTGCTTCTTGCAAAGTAAAGCCTTTAACGCGTGTTCGGCCATTGTTTGCATATGAAACCCGGCACCCATATTAGCATGATAGCTTAAATTATCATCAAAGTTTTTAGTGTTTCCTGGGTCAAGCCCCCGCAAGCTAACAACTCCACCATCCACGCCGACACTGCCCACGTATGCGCTCTTGAATTTTGCCAGCCAAACCTCCGGAAGTATCTGCCCGTTCACGATGAATGCAGGATGCACCTGGTTTGGCCAACCAAAGCCGAATCTCTCTAAGGAAATAGCCGGGAATCGGACCATGACCGCCGGGTAGCCAGCTGCCTCCGCGCTAGTTCCAAACATCACGGTATTGCGGCCAAAGCTCAAGTCCTCAATTCGTTTCTGCCAATCCTTTTGCTCGGCAGCGTCGGTAATCGCTCCGCCATTAAGCCAGCGAGTTGTTAATGCTGTTTCTGCTTCGATGATATTCCTTGCGATTTGCCCCTGGGTGTAAGGCCCACTAACGTACTTCATTATGCGCCACCGCCTTCCAACTCATCTTCCAACCCCGGCGGCACTATTGGAGCAGGGAACCTCTCTGCGAAGTTCTTTTTTAGGTCGTTGGCGAAGGCTTTCTCAAGCTTCTTTGCCTCGCCTTGGCCGCCTTTGACTTTTTTCTCACCCGATACAATTACATTGCCATTGTCATCTTCCCAAGTCACTCTTAATATGCTTTCTTCTTGAGTCTCAATAGTAGTTTTATATTTTGGCATAACCACTCACTCCTTCCTGATTTTTAATACTCCATAACCGCCACTTCAACTTCAGCACCTTCTGAAATGGCATATATAGGCACGTCAGTCTCAGGATCAAACTCAATTTCCAACACTGCCCCCGGCTCAATGGGAAATCCGTTTTGCTGGGTGACAGAGGCACTACCAATGCGAACGCGCAGGCTATCACTTTCATTTTTGATCAACATTCGCCGCCTTCCGGCTAAACGGGACGCACCAGCAAAAATTTCCGCTGCGGTTGCAATCACAGTAGCCACGCCGGTCACTGGCGTCCTGACTGTTGAATTAAGGGCATCGTCTCTGTTAGGGAGTAATTCCAATTAGACCACCTCCTCGTAATACATACGGTTTTGAGAGCCGTCTATTCCAAAGCGGTAGGTTTTGCCGGAGATGGGGTCAGTGAGGTATAATAATTCCTGCTGTTGGTGTGGCGCACTTTCGGCCAAATGCGACATAAGACCGCTGTTTGGAATTCTAAAATAAGTGCCGTCATAAATCACCGTCACAATGGCTCCGGCCTGGATCATGCCATTTGCCGGGTCAGAGCCGTCTTCCATTTTGATAGCCTTCGCGCCCAGGGTGTTGACATTCAGCGTGCAAGCCCCGGTGTTGGCCACATCCGCTTTAAACCGAAACATTTGACCTGCAATGTAGGAAATAGGTGCTGGTACAGGGGTTATGGCGTAGTCATCTGTACCGTTCGATGAAACGCCATAGGCACAGTTATTCGCAAAATTCTCATTGAGAGGTTGGCTTTCTATGTCATCAGTAATAACTTTTAAATTTCCCACTTATAACCACCTCGGGGTCCATTTTATTTCCGTAGCGCAAACACCGGCCGGCAAAACAGTTAAGTCATTATTGCCCGGCGCCAGGGTAAAAAATTCGCTATTCTGCCAGTCCAGGAAAAGCATCGAACGTATCCCGTTGACCAGTACCGCTCCGGTGGCACAGTTGACTTCAAGAATATCACCAACCTGAAAATCACGCACCACCCTGACATATTTGCTGCCCAAGGTAACCTTCCACTCGCTTGCCGCCGCTGTGAAGGTAACTGTAAATTCCGGCGGCGTTTCCGCTGTCCCGGTGTTGTTTACGGTTATTGAGTCATTTACAAAGTTGTCTTGCTGTTCTTCCCCGTAGGCAAACGGCTCACAACGGAAAGTGATATCAAACCTGCCCAAAGCAAAAAACGGCTCAAGGTCAATTTCTCCCTCTGGTTTACCTACAAAATGCTTACCGGGAAGAACATCAAACGACAGGACATCGCGCTCTTCGGAGTAGAGCCAGGCCTTAATTTCCAATCCTTTTGCATGCATATCCTCCCGGTTGTTACCCACATACCCACATTCAAGATCTATCAAAAGGTCATTGCGTTTCCCGGGGAAAAGATAGCTCCCGTGGCGGCCGGGTACACTAACATATTTTTCACTTAAAGAGGGAACCATCGCCCATTTTTTTATCCGCACAGCCAGTTTATATGCGTTGGCATGCACACCCTTGAAGGTGATCATCGGCCTTGCCCCCTCAGCTTGCTCTGGTTCAGGTATACTAATTGACGGGATAGCACGGCGCCGTCAAGCGTGAGCGTGACATTGATTGCCTGGCCTGACCCCGCGGTACCGGCAAACACCGGCGCTGCCTGGACAGAAGGGCTGATGCGCTCTACCGCGGCAACAAGGGCCTCTGTAAGCATTGGCTGCAGCTTGTGAAGAGGCATTACCGCTTCTGGAACGTCACCGATACCCACAATCTGTGGGCTTGTAAAGATGCCGCCACGTTTATACCAATCAACATCCACATCAGGTACTGGAAAACTCACTCCGCCTACTTCTTTCCAATCTACTGAAAAATCAAAATGAGGCATGGGGATATGAAGCGAACGTATACCGTCAATTAGCCCGTCAATAATATCGCGGCCCCAACTGTACGCCCTGCTCGGAATGGATTTTATATAGCCCCATAAATCTTCAAGCTTGCCACGAACCGTATTGTACAGGTTTATACCTGCACTGCTTACAGCGCCGGTGATATTACTCCAAATACTGCTAATGCCAGTTTTAATATTATTCCAGATGCTAAGGGCTACCTGCTTGATGCTACCCCAGTTTTCAGCCAGCTTTCTGGCCAGCAGTACGGCCCAACCAGCCGGGCCAACGGTGATTAAAAGTATTTCATCGCCCCATTTTTTGAAAAAGTCTTTAATGTTATTCCAGATGCTTGCAGCTGTATCTTTTATGTTGTCCCAAATATCTTCGGCCGTGTCTTTGATGCTCTCCCAAATATCAGACAACTTCTCCTTTATCTCATCCCAGTTTTTATATAGTAAGACGCCAATCGCAATAAGCCCAGTAATAGCTCCCACGGCTATGGCTACTGGCGCTGAAATAGCAGCTATGGCGGCGGATAATGTACCGATTACTATAAGCAATGGGCCGATTGCGGCAGCCAGACCACCAATTACAAGGATTATTTTTTTGGTTTCACTATTCAATCCATTAAACCAATTCAACAGTTCCGCTACTTTGTTTACAATCTGGGTTACAATCGGCTCAATTAATGCACCCAGGTCAGCCAGGGCTTGCTGCAGGTCGTATTGTGCATTTGCGCTTTCAATTAACTCAGCGTTATTTTTCTTGTACGCCTCATATACATCTGCCAAACCATGCTTGGCCAGGACATCCAGCACATACTGTTGCTGGGTGCCGTTTTCCGTGGCTTCCTGGAGCCCGGCGTTAAAGTCGTCCAAATTCACTCCAAGACGCTCGAGAAGCTCTCCGAATGGTCCAATGGCTTCACCGGTTGCTAGAGTCTCCTGCAGGCCATCAGCGATACCCTCGAACTTTAGTGTGTCCTTAAACTTGATTGCAGCCCCGGCCACGTTGTTGAGTATTTCCTCCATGTTCTGGTCATCAAACCCGGCTTCCATGAGGTTTGATAAGCCTTCAACATTCGAGTCGGTTTCGCCGGTGACAGCGTTCAACTCGCGCATGGCCTTGTCGGTGGTGGCAAGGCTAACCCCGGCCAACTTTGCGTTGGTTTCCAGTTTTGCAAACTCCTGACGGAGCTCTTTTGTGCCTTCAGTGGCCAGGGCCACAAAACCAGCAATGGGAGCTGTTACAGTTAAGGATAAGTTTTGTCCAATACCTTTAAGCTTATCGCCAGCGTCTTTAAGGGTGTTGGCCAAATCGGCAAGTGACCTCTTGGCTCCTTTGCCCTGCTGCTCAAGTTTTTGCAGTGCCTGTTCCGTTTTTACGATCTCCCGCTGGAACGCCCGGTACTGGCCCTCGCTGATTTCACCGCGCTGGAACTGTTCGTTTACCTGTTCCTGGGCGGCACGAAGCCTTTCCAGCTTTTCGCTGGAAGTGGCAATAGCGTCGGAGAGCAGTTTTTGTTTTTGTGCCAGGAGTTCGGTGTTGGATGGATCGAACTTTAAAAGCCGCTCTACCTGGCGTAGCTCGGACTGAATATCCCGGCTCTTTTTGTTTACGTCGGCCAGGGCCTTACCCAGGCCCGTTGTGTCACTTCCGATTGTTACGTTGATGCCCCTGATTGTCTCCGCCACACTTGCCACCCCCAAAAGAAAAACACCCTCTTTATGAGAGTGCTTATATTAAACCAACCTGGTCCGCATAAACTCGCACAGGTTTTTCTCCCGCAGTGCGTTTATCTTCGGTCAACTCGACCACTATAAGTAAATCAAAAAAGTCCTCCATATCTTCATTGTCAACCTCGTGCAGGAGTTTACCAAAAGCCTTACAAAAATTTAAGCAATAATATATTGTCTTTTGATACTCCGACAGGTGGCTTATGTCCCTGCCGGAGTTTTTCCGTTTGGGAACTGCGCCGCCTTCTGGCCAGCTATCGCGCTTACATGCTGGTTAATGTAAGTGAACAGAACTGCAAGTTCCTCAAACCCCACGTTTTCTTCAACGGCTTCCTTGGTTACATCAGGGTTGTTGAAGGCTATAACAACCAGGTCGATCATTTCGTCCAGCATTTTTTCGCCCTCAAGCTCGCCGTTCTCCCGGGCCTCATTGAACTTTATCAGGTGACGCCAGAGTTTGATTTTCGGCTTGGGCATGGTGTACTTCTTGCCGTTTATGGTTATCTGGGGCAGTTGATTCACGGTATTACCTCCCGGTTTTAGTGTTTATGTATAAGCAAAGGGGCGACCCGAAGGCCGCCCGGTTTTAAGCAGTAGTGAAGTTGACCACGTATGGCGCGGCCAGCGCGTTGCCGGCCAGGTCCTTGACATTGGTGCTGACTATCAGAATGTAATCCGACAACGCATCCAGGTTGCTGTCCGGGTTGATGGTGACGATTTCGCCGGCGGCGTCTGCTGATACGGTGCAGTCCACAACAGTGCCGTCGGATGCGATGAGTATAAAGTTGTCCGAAGTGGCCAGACTCTTTTGGATTGCTTCACTGAAGGTAACCGTCAGGTCAGCGCTCACAGATACGCCGGTTGCACCGTCAGCCGGAGTGCTGGACTGCACGGTGGGAGCCGTGGTGTCAGTAGTGCCCAGTGGCCCGTTGGTGA
>NZ_FOYM01000035.1 GCF_900115975.1 Desulfoscipio geothermicus DSM 3669 | reverse complement strand
CGCACTCGTAATGCGCAGGCCAGGGGTTCAAATCCCCTCGCCGGCTCCAGTATTAGCAAGGCCTCCGGGGTTTATTCCCGGAGGCCGTTTTCCTAAAAGTCGCCCAAACGTCGCCCAAACTTTCAAAACACCTAAAAAACCTATTTAAATACATCGTCTGTTTTGCCATAAATTTACTTTTATCCAGATAGGTAGTTCTTAATTTTTAAGTAATTCTTCAAGTTTATTAACAGCTTCTTTTTCTTTTTCTGGAATCAGGTGAGAGTATATATCATAGGTTATTCTAATACTACTATGGCCCAGGCGATCAGATATATATTTTATATCTACACCTGTGCTTAGTAATAGGCTGGCATGCGTATGGCGCAGGCAATGGAATTTCAATTTTGGCAACCCTATATCTTCGAGATATTTCGGAAACCAACTGCTAATTGTATCTGGGTGCAGGGGTTGCCCATCATTTTGGCAAAATATATAATGATTTTCAGATTGTATTATTCCTTTGGAAAGAAATTTTTCTTTTTGTTTTGTACGATGTTTTCTTAGAACATTTATTACTTCTGGCGAAATATCAATGGTTCGCCGGCTTTTTTTGTTTTTAGGTAACTTTGTAAATATCCCTTTTTCTTTGGTGTATGATAGAGACCGCCTGACGCTTAGCTTTCCTTTGTCGAAGTCAATATCCCTCCATTGTAATCCAAGTAGCTCCCCTCGGCGTAAACCTGTGCGTATACCGACAAAAACAAGTGTGTAATACTGGCCTGAATTAAGACTGGCTTCAAGCTCTTTTATTTGGTCGCTATTAAGTATTGCAACCTGCTCTTTCTCGTCATCATCTTCTGGCAGAGGAAGCTCCACCAGGTCGGCAACATTGCGGTGGATTAACTCTTGTTTATATGCAGCCTCCAAGATGCGGTGTATTACGCGCTGGTGATAAATAATGCTTCCGGCGGAGAGTTGCCCTTCTCGGCCATCGAGCCTTCCACCTTCAATTATTTTTTTATAAAACTGCTGCAGATGTATTGGCTTTAGCTTGTCCAACTGTATTTGACCCAGCCAGGGAACCACGCGAAGATCAATTATTTGTTTATAGCGCCGGTATGTGGTGGGAGCAAGTTTAAGCTTTCCGTAATCATCAAGCCACATCGTTGCAAACTGGCCAAACGTCATATCGGAGGGATCTATATAGGTGCCTTTTTCGATCTCAGTAATGAGTCGGGCCATCTCTTTTTCGGCTTCTTTTTTGGTGCCCTTAAATGCCTGGTAAAGTCTCTTTCGCTTGCCGGTGGCCGGGTCGCGGCCTGTTTCAATTACGATTGTCCAGGAACCTTTGTTGCGCTTTTCCAAGTGCCCGGGCATTGTATCACCTCCGGTTTTTATAATTATAATTATAATTAGTAGTGAATCAAAAGCTTATGTTTGGTTTATTGAGCAAAAATATTCCCGGCCTGGGCCGGGGAAAATAAAAACATGATTATTATTTCTTTTTCTTGGTACTTCCTCCTTCAAGTTGATTTTTCACTTTGCGCTCTATCTTTTTAATACTTTCTACTATTGGTAAATCTTCTGGTATTGTACTACCCAACTCTTTAATTGTCTGACGAACGGGGACTTTTTAAAACCCTTTTTGGTATGGATTTGCTTCTACATAAGTCCACCATAAAGACCTTGATAGCCATGAATGCCGCTATGCTGTTAGTTTTAGACTTTCTCTGTATTCTGCTGCTTCGGCAACTAGTGTGAATGTGACGGTAGCATTATGGTGTTCTTTAACAACTCTTTCAATTTCAGATAACGGAACTTTGAAAAATTCTTTTCTGTTATTGACCTTATTTACTTCATATTTTTTAAAGGTTTCGTGTAAGATGGCCTCTAAAGCTGGGGCATCCTCAGAAAAAATCATTGCGTGCACATCAAATGGGAATGGCACTGAAGCATCGCCTAGCTCTTTAATTCTTTCCATTGGCTCTAATCTTCTTGTCATGCCAATTTTATATACGTTTTCACCAAAAGAGCCAATATTGGATATAACATACACATAACCAGCTCTGGTATTTTGCTCTCTTTGAAGTATATTTTCCTTATCATTTTCTAATTGCTTTAACTTATTTTCTAATTCTTTAATCTTATCAATATAAAGTACTTTTTCAGCATCGCTAGGCGATTTTTGCATATAAGCCATCAACTTATTAATTTCATTCTTAAATTGCTTCTCTTCTTTCTCTATTTTCTGTTTTTCACGTTCTATTTCTCTTCTTACCTTTTCTTCTTCAATCATTTGCTCCCTAATAGCCTTCTGTTGCTCCCTTTCTTGTTCTTTTTTTAATTCAAATGTATAAACCAAATTTAGTTGCTCTAATTTTATTTGTAATAGCTCTTCCGTTAAAGCTATTCCATCGGTAGAGAAAATTTTATTTAAAGTTTCAAAGCTCTTTTGAATTTTCCCTCGCTGGGAGTCAATGTTTTTAGCGCTTAGCCCAAGCAGAATATTGTCACATTCTGCGTTAAAACATCTAAGCATTTGCTTGATATTGTTATTTATTTCTTTTTTGGTTTCTGATGATGAAACCTTAACTGCATTATTATTTTTTAATAGCTCTTTTTCTTTTACCTTAAGTAAGCTTAGCTTATTCTTGCATTCCTCTGATGAAATACCTTCATACATAGAGTATTGATAGGAAGCAACCACAGCTTCCTTGTTCAATGCATCTATTTCCTTTTGTAACACACTTATTTCTTTGTTTAAGTTATTAATTACTTGTTGTAGTTCGGAGTTCTTTTCTTGTTTTTCTTTCTCCATTACCCTTATAGCTTCCTGTTTATCCTCTTCAAGTTTTGCTAATGTCTGCTCATGAAGGCTTATCTCATCCATCTTATTGCTTATTTTTTCGTCTAATGCATCTATTTCACCATATTTGGCACTAAGAGCGCTTTGCTCTTTATGTTGTAGGTATAATAATACCAATCCGATAATAACCGGTAAATAAAAGGACCATAGCGCAAACATTAAACAAATAAACCAGGTTTGCAAATACCACTTTCCTTTCAAATTAATAACCCCCTTTGATTATTAATTAAGCAGCAAATTGACAGTTTTACACCCCCTTCTAAAAATATTATTGAACTTTGTCGAAATAAAAAAGCCACCTTTACGGTGACTTACTTTTTGCAAAGTGCGAAGCCATGGCGATTTGAGTTTCAATAATCTGCTTAACAAATATTGGTTCCATACCGTTTGATGACGCAATTTCAATAACCTCCATCCACTGCCTGTCCTCATATTCCTTAACCTGGAGCAAGTTTTGGTAGTCCCCCAGGGAAGGAGCACTTTCTCTAATTAGGCCTACCATAACACCAATAATCCGGTGCTGTGGTCCAAATTCAATATCCTCATAATTTGGGTTGGCAGAACGCAAAAATACCCGGTCGTTTTTCTCTATGTAAAATTTCAAATATGCCTCCCATGAAGCATCCTCAACGCCAGCTGCCACAATCTGACCGTGGTTAGCGTAATCAGCCTGTTTAAAAACAGCAATATCTTCGGTGAGAATCCCGGCGTATATCATGCTGTCGCCTTCGACACGGAGACAAAAGTCACCTTTTATGTCCGATGGCACATCGATCTGCCCCTCCCAATTCTGCTCGGCTAGGAGAGGGAGGCCAGCATGGATGGTGCCGAGGATGGGGACTTTTGTTGCATCTTTTTGTTGTTGCTCATTCTTGTTAAATTTTCTTTCTAGTAACTTAGAATAGACTTCTCTGGACTGAGTGTTTATCTCTCTAAGCATTTTGTTTGCTTTAAAAATGGCTTCCAAGGTTTTGTCGGTGCTAGCATTTAGAGGCAAGTTATTAATAATTTCTATTAGTTGCATATTTGTATTCTTTATAGTTTCCCCTAAGATTTTAAAATCCCCAGATAGAGAAGAATAGCCAGCGGAAGCCATGAGGTAATCGTAATTTACATTAAGATGTGGGGCAAGTTTTTTAAGTGTATCAGGCGTTGGTTTGGTTTCTCCACGCTCTAATCTTGCAATTGTTGAGTTATCTACCCCACTAGCTTCAGCAAGCTGAGATTGGCTTTTAAAGCCAGCCCTTTCTCTTAGCTTTTTTAATATTTTTGAAAAATCTCCATTAATATTCATTAGGCAAATCCTCCACTTAAAAACATTATAACTATTGCAAGTATGCAATGCAATAAAATAGAAAAATATCGTTATTTGGTATTGCATTGATTCCAAGCCTATGTTATTATTTTATTGCAAGGAATCCATGCCAAGCAGGGGGTGAGTATATATGGCTCATATGGGTATCGGTATCAAGATCAATGTCCTGGAAAAACTTCAATCAGATAAATCTCTTAGTGATTCACAGTTGGCAAGCAAAATTGGTGTAGATTATTCGTTGCTATGGAGGATAAAGACTGGACGAAGCAAGCCCGGTCAAAAGTTTATTGCTAAACTTTTGACGGTTTTCCCAGAGATTAAATTCGAGGATATATTTTTTTTAGAAAATATGTCGCATGGATTCCAAGAAGAGATAGCGTGCAATAAAAACAAGCCTACCGGCACAGAAGGAAGGTGACCATCATAGCAACCCAACACACCTACACCTGCCCCCACTGCGGCTTTAGCGGCAACCTACCAGCATATTACTGCGAAGGGTGCGGAAAGCCACTGGGGCCGCAAGTGGTGGTGGATGCAACCGGGGTAGAAAATTAGGAGGTGTAACATGGCTAAAATCGTTCAACTAACCATTGGCGATCAACATCACGAAATGGCCGTCAAGGAATACCACGGCCAACGGGTAGTAACATTTCGGGACATTGATGAGTTACACCGGCGGCCAGAAGGAACGGCAAGGAGGAACTTCAACGAGAACAAACATCACTTTATTAAAGGCGATGATTACTTCGTACGAAATTCGTACGAAGCTAAAACTGAGTTTGGCATCATAGCTCCCAATGGATTAGTGCTCCTTACCGAATCCGGCTATTTGATGCTGGTCAAATCCTTCACCGACGATCTGGCTTGGCAGGTACAGCGGCAACTCGTTAACCACTACTTTCGCAGTAAAGCCCTAGCGGCTCCTAAAGATAATTCTCTCCGCCAGGCCGAAATCGAAGCCCGGCTGCGTAACGCAAAAACACGGCAAGCCCGGCTTATGAAACAGATGGCCGAAGATTTTAAGGGCCAACTATCACCGGAATCCATTCAATTGTTGATTGCTGGGGCTACCGAATTAATCATGGGTAAGGCGCTCCTGCCTAAGCCGCAGATTGATATTCACTTTACAGCCACCGAGATTGCCGAGGAAATCGGGGTATCTGCAAATAAGGTTGGGCGGGTAGCAAATAAGCTAAACCTAAAAACTTCTGAGTTCGGAAAGTGGATTCTAGATAAGTCTCCACATAGCGATAAGCAAGTTAAGACATTTGTATATAACGAGAAAGGGCGACAGGCACTGTTTGAGGCCATTAAAAGAGAAATGCGAGTTGTGCCAATTAACGGTGCGGCGGATAGCGATACTACCGGCACCGGCTAAGGTACGCGCATACCACCGGTGCCAAAGGAGGTGATCGCATGCAATGCAAGTGTGGCAATGAGCTTCCTGAGGAATTCAGATTCTGCCCGGCCTGCGGCAAGCCGGCCCCCAAACCTCAAAACCCGGTGCCACGCATAGCCGATGAACTTGAGATAAAACAAGTTGATCCTATGCTATCACCGGTTGAAGCTGCCCGACTGCTAAAAATAAGCCGTTGGAAGTTGGATGAACTGCGTATCCAAAAAAAGTTGCCGCCTAACTGTTACGTTATTATTTCCGGAAAAAAGAAAAAAACAATCCGTTACCGGGCAAAAGAGTTACTTAACTGGGCCGGGACAGTGGAGGGGCCATTAACCACTGCTGGATAACGCATGGACAAGGAGGGGGTGAAACGAAAATGTCAGAGCTTTATGTAGCGATCGAAAAAGACAAGCTGGACCGATTGCGCCAACTGGCAGCCAGCCAGACCAAAAAGCAACGCCGGCTATATATCAACGCTGACCTGCGCGAAGCCCACCAAAACGCCGATGTCGTTAGGAAAATCATTGAGCTGCTTGCATATGAAACATCGACGGTTGAAGAAGCCCTAAGAGTGCTTACGCTGACCAGCATCACAATCGAAGAAGCCAAGGTTGCAATGCCGCGATACCAAAAAAGAAACGCCATCCAAGGGAGGTGACCACATGTGGTGCATTTGGAAAAGATGGAGATGGCTACAGAGACGCCGGGAAATCCGGGCCAAGGCCAAGTTTTTCGCAGTCGGCAGGGCCGTCCGGTGAAACGCCGGTGGCGGGCCGAGCGCTGCGTGCCGCTGCAGGTGTTGGCCTGGATCCTGGGGGCGATACTGATGATGCCGCTGTGGCTATGGCTGATAGGGTGGTGGATGCGGTGACCAAAGCAATCGAACCCGAAAACCTGCGGGTATACGCCAAGCCTACGGCGGGACATGGGTACGCGGTTATTGCCGAAGATACCAGGACTGGAAGAGGCATTGTAATTGGAACCTATGCCGGCCACGACGCGGCCAAAAAAGCTGCGAGGTACATTGAGTACCGGGCCAAACAGAAGCAGATTTTTATCCGGATATGAAAGCGGGGTGAAATGATGCCGGAAACAAAGATGTGCCCGCTGATCTTGATTGCATCCGACATGGACGGCGAAAATTCGCAGTGTGTCATGGATGCGTGCGCCTGGTGGTGGGACGGGGGTTATAAAAATGGCAAATGCGCATTCATGGCCATCGCAGACGCACTACATGACATTGCCATAAAAATGCGGGATGTATAGGCGGGAGCATGCCCGGCTACCGGTACCAGCAGCCGGGGTGGAGGGAATAAGGGGTGGTTTCTACTTACTATTAAACACCCGGAAGGGGGTGAAAACAATGTTTAAAAGTGCACGAAAGCTGGCTGGGTTAAGCATAGAAGGTGCAGCATTCCAACTTAATATAGGCAGCCGGACACTGGTAAATTATGAAAATGGCCATACACTTACGCCACCGGATGTAGTCCTTAATATGTCTGAAACATACCAGCAACCCCGCTTGGCCGCAAAGTATTGCGCGGAACAGTGCCCGATCGGGCAGAAATATGCGCATAGTGTACCGGAAAAGGACCTGGCAACTGCGGTACTTGGCTTGATCAAGGAATACAACGACGTTAAAAAAATCCGTGACCGGCTAATTGAAATCTCTGCTGATGGGGTGATAGACGAAGACGAAAGGCCGGACCTGGAAGTGATACTTCAGGAACTGGGCGAGTTGGAATTGGCCATAGAAACCCTGAAGTGGTGGGCAATGTCAGAGCTAAAAACACAGAGAAACAGAAAACCCGCCCCGGCGATGGTGGCCGAAGAGCGGGTGGTGTACGGGCAAAAAAATAGAGCCGTTCTTTAAACGGCCAGATAAATACCCAAACCCATTTTACCACGCCGGGCCATGGCGTGGCAAGGAAAGGGGATAAAATTGGACCCCACGATGGAAAATCCGGTGCTGAATATTATGCATAAATACATCATGATTTTTGCCCATGACTGGGCAAGGCATAGTGATAGATATCTGAAAGGCATGGCAGCCGGTGCCATACACGCCTGGTATGCAGTTGCCCTGGAGATGGTTCGCACCGGGCAGGTAACCATAGATGATGACCAGCTAAACGAGATCAGAGACGAATATCTTTGTCTTATTCATGAAGGCTGGTGCCAAAAAGATTAGCCCACCCGGCGCCCAGCCGGTTTTAGTGGCCGGGTGGCAATACACAGAAAGCGAGGCATCCCCCGGAGCCGGCTGGGAGTGCTTTTTATAACGGAGGTGCATCGTGAGCAAAGTTTTGGATGCTGTAAACGCGATTAAGGCCGCAGAGGCCGCGGTAAAAGATATAGTTCACCCGCTGGCTATCACGGTAGGGCAGGATTACAGTGCAAGTTGAAACCTTGCGTGACTTAGAGCAAATCCCGGGACAAGCAGTGTTCAAAGATGAAGACCAACTCGAATTCCCTGTCTGGGCGCAAAAGGAATATAAAGGAGTAATCTTCTTCTGCGTAACTACAAAGGAAGAGTTTGCGAAGAGTGCATAAGTTTAACCCCCGGCCCAACCTGTTCTCAACAGGTGGGCGGGCTGGGGGGGATTTAAAAAGGAGGTCCATATATTATGAAAATCTTAAAGCTCAGCCTTAAAAACTTCAAAGGTATTCGGAGCTTCACCCTGGACACTCGGGGTGGCAACATTGACATATACGGCGACAACGCAACAGGAAAAACCACTTTGTTTGATGCCTTCATCTGGCTCCTTTTTGATAAGGACAGCCAGAACCGTAAGGACTTCGATATCAAAACCCTCGATCAAAATGGCCAGCCTTTCCATGGACTGGAACATGAAGTGGAAGGCGTGTTCGATATCGGCGGCCGCACAATAGCCCTGCGCAAGGTCTACGCCGAAAAGTGGACTAAAAAGCGCGGTAGCGCAGAGAAAACTTTCACTGGACATACAACTGATTATTACATCGACGGCGTACCGGTGAAGAAAAATGAATATACCGCCCGCATTGCCGATATCGCTGATGAGGAGGCTTTCAAGCTCCTCACAAATCCCCTCTATTTCAATACCCAACTCCACTGGCAGGACCGCCGCAAAATACTGCTTCAAGTCTGTGGCGACATCTCAGATGAGGAAGTCATTGCTTCCGACAAAAGCCTTTCCAGACTACCGGACATCTTGCAGGGCCGCAAGCTGGAGGATCACCGGAAAGTCATAGCCGCCAGGCGGGCCGAGATAAACAAGGAACTCGACCGGATCCCGGTCCGGATCGACGAGGTCCAACAGTACCTGCCTAATATAACCGACATTGACCCGGAAAAAACTGCGCAAAAAATTTCCACACTTAAAGAGGCTGTAAAGGAAAAGGAACTGCAAATTGCACGCATCGAGTCCGGCGGCGAGATTGCGGAGAAGACCAAGGCTTTACGCGAGGTCGAAAGCCAGCTGCTTGAGATTAAAAACAAACACAGGAGCAAGTACGAATCCTGGGTACAGGAACAGCAAAAGCAGCTCAACGAGGCCCGGGAACGGTTCTATAACCTGCAGGGCGACATCAAGAGCCTGGAAAGGTCCCTGGCGTCCAACCAGGAAGCCGCGCAGCGCTATCAAAAGCAGATGGACGAGCTTCGGCAGGAATGGCACAGGGTAAACGCCCAGGAGTTCACCTTCGAGCAGGACGACACCTGCCCCACCTGCGGCCAGCCGTTGCCGGCGGAGAAGTTGGCCGAGGCCAGGGAGAAGGCGCTGGCACGGTTTAATCGTGAAAAGGCTGAACGGCTTGAATCTATTTCCGCCCAGGGCAAGGAACTGAAAGCGAAGGCCGGTGAACTGGTGGCTGAAAATGCAGAAATTGAAAAGAAACTCAAAGACGCCCGGGCCAAGCTGGTAGATGCGGAAGCTGCGGTCAATAGCCTGCAAAAAGAAGTTGAATCCCTGCGCCAGGCCATGGATGGCTACGCCGACGATCCGGCTTATGTCCAGGCGCTGAATCAGAAGCAAGAACTAGAGGCGGCCATTGCTGCACTGAAAGGCGGCCGGCGTGAAGAGATTCAGCGAGTCCGGGAAGAGATTGCGTACCTGGAACAGCAAATCAGGCAAGCGGAAAGCGCCCTGGCCGACATTGAACGCTTCAACATGGGTCAGAAACGCATCGAGGAACTAAAAGAACAGGAACGCCGGCTGGCGGCTGAGTTTGAAAAGCTTGAAGGTGAGTTATACCTGACCGAGCAGTTTATCCGGACCAAGGTGAACCTGCTGGAGGAAAAGATCAACAGCCGTTTTAAGTTCGCCAGGTTCAAACTGTTCGATGTTCAGGTAAATGGCGGCGTGGTGGAGTGCTGCGAAACCATTTACAACGGCGTACCTTATTCCAGCGGCCTGAATAATGCGGCCCGCATCAATGTCGGCCTGGATATCATCAATACCCTGTCGGAGTATTATGGCTTTACGGCTCCTATATTTGTGGATAACAGGGAGGCTGTCACTAAGCTGATCGAGACCCGGGCCCAGGTTATTAGCCTAATTGTCAGCGAGGCGGATAAAAAGCTGCGGGTGGAGTACCCGGAAACTGAAAGCAAATTGGATATGAGGGAGGCTGTGTAAATGAGTAACAAACCAGCGACAAAAACTACGCCTATGCAAAAACTCAAGGGGTTATTGAATGTAGAAAGCGTCAAGACTCAATTTCAGAACGCACTAAAAGAGAACGCCGGGCCTTTCATCGCCTCAATTATCGACTTGTACGGATCAGACAAATACCTGCAACAGTGTGATCCAAACGCGGTTATCATGGAAGCCTTGAAGGCCGCGACCTTGAAACTCCCTATCAACAAACAGCTTGGATTTGCGTATATCGTACCTTACAAGTCCAAGGGTGTGTCGATTCCCCAATTCCAGCTGGGGTATAAGGGTTACATTCAGCTGGCAATGAGGACCGGCCAATACAAGTTTCTGAATGCTGGTATTATTCGCGAAGGCATAAAGGTTGAACGCAACATCCTGACCGGTCAAATAGAATTCACTGGCGAGCCCACCAGCGAAAAGCCGCAGGGATATTTCGCCTATATGGAACTTCTAAACGGCTTTTCTAAAACCGTATACATGACCAAAGAGGAAGTAACTGCACATGCCAAACGCTATAGCAAGTCTTACAACTTGTCCAATTCAGCCTGGAAAACCAACTTTGACGAGATGGCAATGAAAACGGTGATCAGGTTGCTTCTCTCAAAATACGGCATACTGTCAACCGACATGATTTCGGTACTTACCACTGACAGAGATGGGGATGTGGAAAGCGAGGTCGCAAACGAGATCGCAAATGAGGCAAATAAGGAAACTATTGACGTGGAATACGACATTTCCAGTGAAGAAACCGGGGAATCGCCGCCTGAGATGGGACAGGAGTCGGAGCCGGTGGAGCAGCAGGTAGCCGCCGCTGGCCCCGGGTTTTAGATGATCGAGATAACCGCACTGGCCAGCGGCAGCACGGGGAATTGCTACCGGGTGACGGATGGCAAGACCCCGCTGCTGCTGGAGGCCGGGATCAACTACAAACAGATACAGCGGGGACTTAACTATCAGGTGACAAGCTTGGCCGGTTGCCTTGTGAGCCATGGGCACGCTGACCATGCCAAGGCCGTAAAAGACATGGTTAAGGCCGGGATTGACTGCTACATGAGCCTTGGGACCATTGGGGCCCTGGGTATCAGCGGGCACCGAATTAAGCCGGTGAAGGCCAAGGAACAATTCAAGCTGGGCACCTGGACCATACTGCCCTTTGATACGGTCCACGATGCCGCCGAGCCGCTGGGCTTTCTGCTGGCCAACCGGGCAGGAGATAAACTGCTGTATCTGACTGACACGGCATACTGCCGGTACCGTTTCCGGAGGCTTACGCATTTGATGCTGGAAGCGAACCACAGCCTGGATATTCTGAGGGAAAACGTAGCCAACGGGACGGTACCGGTGGATTTGAAAAACCGGATCATCCGAACGCACTTTGGTTTGGATAATGTGAAGGAGTTTTTAAGGGCCAACGATCTGAGCCGGGTGCAGGAGATATGGCTGATCCACCTTTCTTCAGAAAATAGCCATGCCCAGCGGTTTAAAACGGAGATACAACAACTAACTGGCAAACCTACTTACATTGCATAACTCAAAGCCCGGCGGGCAGCCGATGTCCGCCAGTGCGAGGGGGCGGGATAATATGCCAACTAATTGTTCAACCTGCGGCAAACGCTGCCCATGGCTGCGGCCAGACAATGACCAGTGCATGGCCTGTACGGCTACTTGGTATTGCGGGGTGTGCCGGGCGAGGTGGTGTGAGAATTGACCGTTGATGAATGGGTATCTAGGCTAAACAAACTTGCGCGGAAAATGGATGAAATCACTGCAACAACTCATCCTACCGCATGGGATCAGGATGATCACCTTAAAAAGCTTACAGCCCAATATATTCAGTTAGCAAAAGCTAAGGTGGGAAAGGAGCGTAAATTATGAGAGGCAAAAACCCAACGCGTAGGCAGATGGCTATCATAGAGCAGCACCGTTTAAAACCGGCTAACTGGTTAGTGGTAAAGAATCTGCCGGATGCTCTGCATCTGAAGCATCGGCATACCGGTCGGAGGCGGGTGCTGAAGCTGGGAAGGCGGGCTGGGTGATGAAGATATACATAGCTTCATCATGGAAGAATGAGGAATTAGTAAGAGCATTTGCAAAGATGCTCCGTGATGCCGGGCTTGAGGTTGACGACTTTACCGATGACAGCAGGGGCAGGTTTGTTTTCCACTACTCAGAGCTAGGCAATCTTGATGAACTTGACGCGATTAACTTTCTTGAGGATGAACGCTCACAGAGGGCCTTCCAGGAGGACAAGAAATGGCTTGATTGGGCCGACGCTGTGGTGCTTATTCTGCCCGCTGGCAAGTCTGCTCACCTTGAAGCAGGGTACGCCAAGGGGTGCGGCAAGAAGCTGGTTATATGGCAAATGTCTTTCCCTAAGGGCGAGTTTGATGTGATGTATGGTTTTGCTGATTTAATCACCGACGACCATGTGAAAGTTAAAAACTTTCTGCTGGGAAGGCGGGCTGGGTGATGAGTAAATGCAAAAATTGTTTCCTTGGTTTTGGTGGCAACATGTGCGTAAGTGGGCATGAGCCAGTGCCTGAATGTGAGCACTTTATTCAAAAGCATGTCTGCCGCGGCGGACTTGTGCATGATCACAAAATTACTCCGGATGAATGCCGTGAATGCGCCAAGACCTGCAAGGGGTGTATTGAAATGGCGGTAGCCTATGGGTTTGTTGAAATGGAGCGCGTAGCTCATTTGCTTAAGCAAGAAAGGCGGGTCGGGTGATGGTTAATCCGAAACGCATTGCTAAAGGCTTATACTGGGATCGGGCCTGGTCTCTGGTAGAAGGGTGTTCATATGTTTCCAAGGGCTGCACCAACTGTTGGGCAGCCGCCCAGGCACACATGAGGTCGCACCAACAGAACAACAAGATCCGGGCCCGGTATGAGGGGCTGACCACAGAGGAAGGCCGCTGGAATGGGCAGATACGGATACTGTGCGAGAACCTGGACCTGCCTCTGAAACGCCGGAAGCCGACCGTGTGGGCGGTGTGGAATGATCTGTTTCACCCGGAAGTGCCGTTTGAATTTTTGGCCCGTGTGTTTGGCCACATGCATAGCTGTAAGCAGCACACCTTTATAGTGCTAACCAAGCGCCCGGAACGGATGGCGCGGTTTATAAGTTGGTATCGGGAAAATTGGCTGGGAACTTTTGAGGGAGCGTGGCCCAAGGAATATCCGCATGTTTGGCTGGGCGTCACCGCTGAAAACCAGGAGCAGGCCGACGAGCGCATACCAATCCTACTTCAAACCCCGGCAGCGGTACGGTTTGTGAGTTGTGAGCCGCTGCTGGGGCCGATGAATTTAAGAGAACTGGCATTAGGATCGAACGGACATGGATTAGACTTCAAAGTTGATGCCCTTACGGGATGGGCGCATGGCTATAACGAAAAAACAGGAAAGCCAAAGATACACCGTAACGACGAATTTTGCCGTATCCACTGGGTGATCTGCGGCGGAGAAAGTGGCCCCGGCGCCCGCCCCATGCACCCGGACTGGGTGCGGAACCTGCGGGACCAGTGCCAGGCTGCGGGCGTGCCGTTCTTCTTTAAACAGCACGGAGAATGGCGGGAGTGCGAACCGCCAGACCAGTGGGATAGTGCCAAGTACAAGACGACGCAAGCCCATGGGACACACTTTGTAAAGCTGGGTAAAAAAGCGGCAGGCCGCCTTTTGGATGGTTGCGAATGGGACGAGATGCCGGAGGTGGCGGAGTGATGGAAGCACGCAAATACCCTAATTGCGGTGCTGTTTGGTATAGCGCGGATAGTAGCGAAGTATGGGTTTGCGGAAAGTGCGGGGCTGAGATTCCGCCGCCGGAGGTGGCAAAATGACACCACAAGAATTGGAGCTTAGTACAACGCCGGTATGGGTACGGCCGGAGGTGAAGCTAATTGGATTACCTAGAGTTCCTTAAATCAAAAATAGAAGTTGCTCCCGAAACCGGCTTTGAAATTTCACTTGATGATATAAATCCGGTCCTGAAACCCCACCAAAAAGACGCCGTTCGCTGGGCCGTTAAGGGTGGAAGGCGGGCACTTTTCGAGAGCTTCGGCCTGGGCAAGACGGTGCAGGAGCTGGAGTTTTGCCGCATTGTAACCGAGCGCATGAGTGGCAGGGCCCTGATGGTACTGCCGCTGGGCGTGAAGCAAGAGTTTACCCGGGATGCGGTGCAGCTTTTGGGCATGGAGGCCCCGCTATATGTCCGCAACATGGAAGAGGTGCGGCAGGCTTCCGGCCGGATTCTGCTGACAAACTATGAACGGGTACGGGACGGCGATATTGACCCCAAGTATTTCACAGCCACATCACTAGACGAAGCATCGGTACTACGCAGTTTCGGTAGCAAGACATATCAAACATTTCTCAATAAATTCAAGGGCGTGCCGTATAAGCTGGTATCCACGGCCACACCAAGCCCAAATAGGTACAAGGAGCTTATCCATTACGCCGGGTACCTGGAGGTAATGGATACTGGCCAGGCACTGACGCGGTTTTTCCAGCGGGACAGCACCAAAGCCAATAACTTAACGTTATACCCACACAAAGAGGATGAATTTTGGTTCTGGCTCTCAACATGGGCGCTGTTTATTACCAAGCCGTCTGACCTGGGATACTCTGACGAGGGCTATGACCTGCCGCCGCTGGAAGTCCGGTACCACGAAGTGCCGGTTGACCATAGGACTGCCGGCGCTGACCGTGATGGACAGTTAAGACTTTTCCGTGATGCTGCTGCTTCTCTTGTGGATGCTGCGAAAGAAAAGCGGGACAGTATTGGTACCAGGGTAGCCAAGATGGCCGAGATTGTTGCACAAAGCCCGGATGACCATTTTATCCTGTGGCATGACCTTGAAGCGGAGCGGCACGCCATTAAGAAGGCTATTCCCGGGGTTGTGGACATCTACGGCAGTCAGAACCTGGACACCCGGGAGCAGCGCGTCATCGACTTTTCAGAGGGCAAAATCAGGCTGTTCGCTACAAAGAAGGAACTATCCGGCAGCGGCTGCAACTTCCAGAGGCACTGTCACCGGGCGATTTTCCTGGGTATCGATTATGAGTTCAATGATTTTATTCAGGCAATCCATCGGATTTACCGTTTCCTTCAGACAGAGAAGGTCATCATTGACATTATCTACACCGAAAGCGAGCGCCAGATACTACAGGCACTGCTAAAGAAGTGGGAGCAGCACAACTACCTGGTGGAGAAAATGACGACGATTATTAAAAAATACGGGCTCTCAAGTACATCTGTCACAGATAAGCTGACCCGGAGTATAGGGGTGAAGCGTGTGGAGATTAAAGGTAAACATTTTATCGCGGTGAATAACGATTGCGTTCTGGAAACAGCACGAATGACGGAAAACAGCGTTGACCTTATCCATACATCAATACCGTTTTCCAACCACTATGAGTACACGCCAAGCTATAACGACTTCGGCCACAACGAGGATAACGACAGGTTTTTTAAACAGATGGACTTTTTAACCCCCGAGCTCTTACGTGTTTTGAAACCGGGGCGCGTTGCCGCGATACACGTTAAAGACAGGATACTTTACGGCAATGCAACAGGGACGGGGATGCCTACAGTAGACCCGTTTTCCGACATGACGGTGTTTCATTTTATAAAACATGGCTTCCAATACATGGGCAGAATAACCGTTGTTACGGATGTTGTCAGAGAAAATAACCAGACTTATCGGCTGGGCTGGACGGAGCAATGTAAAGACGGTACCAAGATGGGGGTAGGGTGTCCGGAGTATATTTTGCTATTTCGCAAGCTGCCGACCGATACCAGTAAAGCTTATGCCGATGCTCCGGTTAAAAAGACCAAGCAGGAATATACCAGGGCACAGTGGCAAATTGACGCACACGCTTTTTGGCGTTCATCTGGAGACCGGTTTTTATCAAAAGAAGAGCTTGCGACGATACCCATTAAAAACCTACAGGCTGTTTACCGCAAGTTCTCCCGGGAAACCGTATATGACTACCATGAGCACGTGGAACTGGCTAAAAAACTGGATAAAGACGGCCGCTTGCCGGCATCGTTCATGGTGGTTGCGCCGGGGTCCTGGACTGACCGTGTTTGGGATGATATCAACCGGATAAAAACACTAAACACGTCACAAAGCAGACGGCGGGAGCAATTACACGTTTGCCCGCTGCAGATTGATATAGTTGAACGGATTATCAACAGGTATTCCAATCCCGGGGAAGTTGTGTTCGACCCGTTTGCAGGATTATTTACGGTGCTCGTGGTGGCCATAGAAATGAGGCGCAAAGGATATGGTATTGAACTTAACACTGACTATTTCCGGGATGGTGTTGGGTACCTTCAGGCAACTGAATCAGAAATCAATATGCCGACATTGTTTGATTTTATAGCGGAAGAGGTGGGGTAATATGAGACCAAATGATGCCGCGTAAGCCTTTCGCGGCGCTGCTGCGGCAGAGCCAGCGTGTGGACGAGCTGGTGGTGGAGTATCAAAGGGCGTTAAAAGGGGAAGTCGTCAGACGAGTTGGCTAAACTTAAGACAAAATCGCGAGGAGAGTTAATATGAACTACCTGTCAGAGATTGTAGCATTCACCGAATGGAAGGAAGTAAACCAGCTTCCTGCCAGTGCAATTGCATTATGGTACGAACTGATGGCCATTTGTAATAAGACTGGGTGGCAGCAGGAATTTACTGTTCCAAACGGTTTGCTACAGATCAAGGCTGGACTTAGTAGAAAAGAGTTCGATCGAGCTCGTCAACTACTTATCCAGGCTGGCAGGATCAATTACAAAAAATCAAACCGAGTAAATCAGGCCGGAAAATATGAAATAATCCCGTTTGTTCAAAAGGGACAACAGGAGGGGCAACAGCAGGGGAAACAAGAGGGACAACAGGAGGGGCAACGAACGGCACACAGCGGGGGCAACGAGAGGGGCACATTATTTAAACTAAAACAAAACGAAACTAACTATAAAGATGATGATAAATCATCATCAGGGGATGGTCCTCCGAACAACCAGCAACTCATTGCCGAACTCGTGGAAAAGTACCGAGAGATCCCTGGAGTCACTCCGAACAAGGGAGACTATCCGTTCATTGGTCGCCTTTATAACGAAGAAGGGTACGATAAAGTCCTTGAAGCAATCGAAAAACTTAATTGGGTGCTAAAGACCAAAAAAATAGAGAGCACTTTGCTGTACTTGAAGGGCATTCTCAAACCCAAAGTTAAGGGGGAGTCGGCCAAGGTGTGCAATCTCCCGGACGCCAGGGAGATGTTTGGAGATGTTGAAGCATGAAAAACCCCGATTACTGCTGGTGTGACGTTGCTATAGGCGGCGTCAATAAGCGGAATAACATCGTTAACATTACCAAGTTTAAGGTGCCTATCGGAAAAACCGACTGCTACCGGACGGTTTACAGATACCCGGAAGCATTTAAACAGCACTTTGAAAACAAAAAAACGGTGGCCGGTTATCAGGGCCCGGTTTATGCCGACCTGTTTCCTATCGACATTGACGATGAGAATTTGGAACAAGCTCACGATAATGCCCGGCGTGTACTTGACAGACTGGCTGCGGCATATGACGTTGACCTGCAGCAAGTGAAGTGTTTTTTCTCCGGCGCTAAAGGTTTTCACATTATGATCCCGACATCGATGTTTGGGTGCTATGCCAGCCCGCGCCTGCCGGTCGGATTTAAGAAAATGGCTGCCGCATTGCTCCAGGGGATTAATTACGACAGTAGTATTTATGACACGGTACGCCTGTTCCGGCTAAGCAACACGATTAACAGTAAGACTGGGCTATACAAGATACCGCTTTACGCGATGGAGATACTGCATAAAGAAACTGCCGATATCTTAGAACTTGCTAAAGAACCCCGGACCATAGAACCAGTTGATGAAATAAGCTATAACAGCCAATTGGCCGAACTTTTCCAGAAGTCCATACGGGAAGAAAAGAAGGATGATCGGTTGCCGGCGGGGGCCCTGACCAAACCTAAAGACGCTAAGCTGTGCTACTATGCTATCATGGACGGTGTTGGTCAGGGGATGCGTGATAACTGTGCTTTAAGGCTGGCAGTATACTGGCGTAAGCAAGGCCTGGCTGACGATATGATTATGGGTATCATGCGGGCCTGGAACCAGCGCAACAGCCCACCGCTGAAAGAAAAGGACATCGAAAAAGCGATCCACCAGGCTATCGAAAGGCCATATGACTATGGGTGTAATGACCAGATCCTGCAGCAGTATTGTGATAACCGATGCCGGTTTAAGAAAAAGCAAGAGACCAAGATCACTGCAGACAAAATATACACCATAGAGGAGGCCCGGGCAAAGTACGAGGAGTACGTGCAGGAACTTGAAAAGCGCAAAATTAACCTGGGGATATCGATTATCGACCGGGCGATAAGGGGCATCGCCCCAGGAGAAGTATGTGAGGTGCTGGCCAGATCTGGAGTAGGCAAAACAGCTTTTTTAATAAACGTCATCCGGAGTGTTGCCCTAAACCAAAAGACGCC
Organism: Desulfoscipio geothermicus DSM 3669; assembly: GCF_900115975.1. GTDB lineage: Bacteria > Bacillota > Desulfotomaculia > Desulfotomaculales > Desulfallaceae > Desulfoscipio > Desulfoscipio geothermicus. The sequence continues at coordinate 16,649 of NZ_FOYM01000035.1, read as the reverse complement.
CACCCTGTTCTTTTCTCTGGAGCAGCCGCTGGCCCAGATATACGAGCGGGCAGCCCAGATAACAGTGCGTCAGGAAGGACAAGCTATTGAAAAAGCGGTTAGGGCTGGCGACGCAAACGCCAGGTCACTTGCAAAGCTGGTCGGGATGAATTTTGAAAAGGTTTACATCGTTGAAGAAGATTTTCTTACTTACGAGGACCTGCGCGAGTTTATTCAGGTGGCCGAAACAGAAAAGGTACATGAACCGGTGCGCCTGGTGTGTATCGACTATCTGGGGCGAATGCGTGGCGAACGCGGGTCACAGTATGAAGTTACCAGTGAGTTAGCTAAACAGCTAAAAAGACTGGCTAAAGAACTAGACGTGGCGGTACTGTACCTGCACCAAACAAACCGCAGCGGCAAAACCGGGGCCGAGCCTATTACCATGGATATGGCCCGGGATTCCGGGGTGGTGGAAGAAGCAGCGGACTTTGTGTTAGGCCTATGGCGGCCGGATATTGATAAGCCTGAGGCACAGAAAAGCGAATCGGAAGAACTACGGGTGGCTGTGCTAAAAAACAGAAAAGGACCGTTGTGTCAGATTGGACTTGATTTTAACAAAAAATACCTGACCATCGAGGATCCAAACAAGCGGCCACTCGTAGCCGAGGAAGTGCCGTTCAAGGAAGGAGAGTTGCCGTTTGAGTGAGATAAAATGCCGTTTCTGTAATTCCAAATCATACCGCGTATAACCACATGAAATACATGGTGCCGGACTGTATTGCAATGAATGTGGACGGTTTATTAAGTGGGCTGGTAAAGGCAAGCGTAAGAATCGGCGTAATAAGAACAGCGATCATATGAGAAGATGGCGCGAACTTGGTCCGCTGCGCTGCCATTGGTGTGGGGTGTATGAGAACGAAACAAAAGCGCATTTTGAACTAGATCATATTATCCCACTGGAAGATGGCGGGGAGGACGTTTTTAGTAATACTCGTCCACTATGTAGTGCCTGCCATTGGTCAAGAAATGCTGAACTTCACCGAATGAAGTATTTCCGTAAATTGGATGAGCAAACCGAGATGTATGAAGGGTATTTACGAGAATTGGAAGCCAAAAAAGCGGATCGTGAAACTAAAAATTTTAAAGAAACAAGCCCACCGTGGTAGAAATTGACCCCATGAATTTCGGAGGTGATCCCATGGCAGGCGCAGATTACGAAACGCCCCAGGTCTGTATCGAGTGCTTGCGCTGCATCCGGCATTACCGGGAGCTATGCCCCGGGCTGGTCGTTTGGTCCCGGGAAGGATGCATCAGCGCAAGCAAGCCCTGGCGGGAGAAGCGGGAGGCGAAATCATGCGAACAGTAGCTGTTTTGGAGACCGAAAACGCTCAACTGAAAGCCGAGAACCGGGAGCTGCGGGCGAAGGTGGAGCAGTTGGAGGCGCAATGCGCGGTGATGTGGGAAGCGTTGGAACAGATATATTATGGCCCGTTTATCATGCATAAGAGTTGGACGGAAATGATTGATCAAGCCCTCTCCGCCGACGCAGGCCGGGAGATGCTGGAACGGGTGCGGAAGCTGGAGAAGGTGGCAGAGGCGGCCAATGATTGCGTTAATATGGTTTGCTGAATATGAAGTACACTGATAAATTAAGCGACGAAACAAAAGCATTAATAAAGGCCCTTGCCGCCCTGGCCTTGCCGCCCTGGATGAAAGGGGCGGGAGTGATGGTTTACAAACCAGATAAAAAACAACTAAAGCAAGCAAGAGAACGATTAAAGGATCGGAAGAATAGGGGCACTGATGATGAATACTTCAAAAACTTGATTGAGCAACTTGAAAATGGTCCCTGGCCTACATTTGTACAGCAAACCAAAGGTGCCCGGCAAGAGCGTGCGCGAATACGGGCGGCGGTAGCAGAAATGCGGGAAAAATGGAGCAAAAACCAAGACCCAACTAATACATGGTACTTTATCGGCAGGTTGGCGGCGTATGATGATATTCTCCGCTTTCTCGACCCCGCCGCCGAACCGGAGGCACACAATGCGCACTAAACCCGAGAACCCCCGCGTCCGGGTGCAGCACCTGCGGGCCACGCGCTGCTTTGGCCAGGCGGTGCCGGCACATGACGGCTTGGCAGCGCCCCGCATCCGTTCCCGGGAAGAGCGGGTGATCATCCTGGAAGAACTTGACTTCAGCTGGACGCGCAGCGACATTGCCCGGGCGGTGGAACTCTGGAACGCGGGCGCCGGCCTGGTGGAGATAGCGGAGCAGCTGCGCGGGTCCGGGGGAAGGGCGCAGTATGAAACGCTGCTGCTGTTAGTGCACCTGGCGCGGGAAGGGAAGATTAGCGAACGGCCGGGAGGGATATTGGGCAACTAATAAACGGAGGTGGCATCCATGAGCCAGAGCGGCCATAACACCAGTATTGCAAAACATCGCCTTGGGTGTCGACTACCGCATGAGTCCAGCAGTGTAGGCGACGGTTACGCGGCGAACGGGCCGGTGGTGACGTATAAGTTGAGCCCGGAGGAACTGGCCAAGTACGGGCCAGCGAAACAGGCCAGCGAGAAAAAGCCATTTGCATTAAACCTTACCCGGAAACGAAAGGAGAGTGGGGATATGGGATTTGAAAAGTATCCGGTCAAAGATAAGGCCGGTAAAGAGACCAAAGAAGGTAAAGCTAAGGGAACTGAAACGTTGACCATATTCCAGGCGATAAAGCTTAAAGAAGGACTAATTGCCGAGGTTGAGTGTATAGAAAAGGTTTTATCGCCGGAATTAACACCTGGTTTTAGGCTTATAACAGTAAATTACCGGGATCAATGTAAGTCCAAGTTGCAGCGGATAACCAAGGCGTTTAGCGAAACGGTGATCGAGATATGATGCCTAAACCAGGCGACCGCGTCCGCATCCTGCGCGGCCAAAATAAAGGCAAGACCGGCATGTACCTGTACGAGTACCGAGGCAGGGCGGTGGTCCAGTATGGTCCGTCGTACGCACACCGGGCGTACTTAAAGCCGGAGAACCTGGAAAAGGTGGGTGAAACGCATGGCTAAATGCATCATGTGCGGCTGTGACACCGGCGACCACATAACCATGTGCCGCCGGTGCGCCGAGGAACTGATACCGGTACAAAAGCCGGCGGCGATTGTGCCGAAGCGGGCCAAGCAGTCGCGGAAGAAGCGAGGGAAGGCGGCGTGACCAGGATCAGCCAGGCCCGGGCCCGGGAGTTGGGGTTGCTTCCGCCACGGGAAAGCAAGTACCGGTCCCGGAAGGCGACCGTGGATGGTATAACCTTCGACAGTCGAAAAGAGGCCCGCAAGTATGAGGAACTGAAGCTGCTCAAGCGGGCCGGCGAAATTGTTGACTTTGAACTGCAGCCAGAGTTTGAACTTCAGCCCGGCTTCCGGGATCGGGACGGGAACTGGGTGAGACCAATCAAATATAGGGCGGACTTTTTGGTCCGGTACCATAACGGCCGGGTGGTGGTGATCGACACAAAGGGGTACCGGACCAAAGAGTACGCTATCAAGCGAAAGATGCTGCTGTATCGATACCCGGGAATTGAGTTTGTGGAGGAATAACTTGACAAGCCTTGCGTGTTAAGTAATGCGTTCAAGTAACGCGGTTTTGTCAAGTGGACCGTCAGGAAAGGAGCGGTTACAATGACAGACCAAGAAAAGGTAGACCTAATCAACACATTACATCCAAAAGTCGTTGACTATGATGCTGATGGCGAGATTTGCTATTACGTTTATGTTCCTCTTGATGATGAGACAAGGGATGTGCTCAAAAAGTTGGGTTGTGATGATAATTATATAAACCTAAATTCGGTTGAAGGATTGGGACAACTGCTTTTTGATTTGACTCAGGTGGGATTTGACTTTGCAAATTGGTGGCATAGCGAAAGCGGTTTTAGTCTTATTAAACCGATTGAGTGTTAGGAGCGTGAGCCTATGGATATTTGGAAAGTGTTTTGGGCCAGTATCGCTGCAGCCCGAATAATGGCCGCGCAAGCCAGGGAGCAACACATGGCCGCCCTGGCGCCCCAGCTTCCACCCGCCGGCCTACGCACCGGTAAAACGGTCATACCCAGGGCCCGGGCGCATCTGCCGGCGGGAATCAGGAAGCGAATAGATCAGGAGGAAGTTTAATCGTGTCGGGTAGAGAGAAAATACCTAATTGGGAACGCTTCCCGTACCGCAAGGACGAACACGGCAACAACCTATGTCGCTGGTGTGGGAAGCCAGTACCACCTCCAAAGCAAACATTTTGTGGCCCGCGATGTGTGAGAGATTTTAAGATGGTTACGGATTGGCAACGGGTACGGCGCGTTATTTATGAGCGTGATGGCGGTATTTGTATGAAGTGCGGCAAAGAGGTGCCGAATAAAAAAGGCGGCTATCACGTTGATCATATAGTGCCGATTAGTGAAGGCGGGGCGGAATGGGACTTAAACAACCTGGAGTTATCTTGTCCGGAGTGTAACCTGAAAAAGGGGGCAAAAATTGAATAGCGGGGGTGGTGATATGCCAAAGGTGCTTAGACCAAAGCCCTATCAGGTAGAGTTATCAGACCACGCCTGGCAACGCTTCTGCCAGCGGTCAGAGTTTCGGGCCAGCCGTAAAAAATTACTGCGAAGGCTTAAAGCGCAAATAAACACCCAGCTGGCGGTGGGTATGCGGCTGGACAAGACCAGCGCCGGGTGGCTGGAGGTTTATCCCGGCGTATGGGCTGCGGTAAGGCTTAAAGGGGCGTGCTGGATGGTCATGACGTTTATTGATGAGTGGAGTGGGTTGGCTGAAAAGGAGGCGGTAGGATGAACTACCGGGATCAGATAAATGCCTTGCTTGACCAGCAGGATGCGAAGGGACAAAGCAAGTACGGGCATCCGCTGGAGCAGAGTACAGCAGCTATAACTGAGCGCCTGTATCATCTTGCGGAAGAATTGGTGGACGGCTTGCGCTATACGTTATGGGTAATTGATAAGCTGGAGCGGAGGTTAAAAATGCAAGTTCAGGTGAAATTATTAAACCCCAACTGCCGGCCGTACCGCAAATACATCCACGATGCCGGGTTTGACCTACGGGCGAATATACCGGCGCCGATTAAACTACCACCCGACGGCCGGGTCAAGATAGGCGCCGGCGTATGCATGGCGATCCCGCCCGGCTACTACGGCGACATTCGGGGGCGCAGCAGCCTGAATGTCGCCGGGATACTTTGCCCGGGCGGAACGGTGGACGCCGGGTATACCGGGGAGATTTGTGTTGTGCTTGTAAACCTGTCGGGTGAGCCATACACGGTGCAGCCGTACGAGCGAATCGCGCAGCTGACCATCACGCCGATACCGGAGGTGGAGTTGGTCGAGGTGGACGAGCTGGCCGGCAGTGAGCGTGGAAACCAGGGGTTTGGGAGTACGGGGAGGGTGTAAGGCACACACTCTGTTTAAAATGTGCACTAGCTAAAAAAAATGTGAAGGAGTGAATGTAAATGATGAATGAACAACAAATAAAGGATGCCCAAAAATGTGAAGAAATGGCTAGACAAAACAAAGGCATGGATTGTATCGGGTGTAGTTGCAATGTGTGCCTAGCTCTAATACCTCCCCAACTTACTACACGGAACGCCGTAAAAGAGACAATAAGGTTTGTTTTTGAGCACTTGCAAGATCGAGGGCTAGTTAAATTCACTCAAAAAGAAATTGAAGAAGCAATAATAAAGATGCACGATGATGATATTTTCTTTGATGAGTTAATTGATTTTATGTATGACCACATAGAGGATTTTGGGGAGAATTACGGGTTATAAACTAACCCCGTGGAGAAGTCAGTATATCGAATTACGCATTAGTTAAATTATGCGACAAGGGGGTAAAAATAATGAGTATATCCTGCAATTGCAGCGTGGACTTGTGCGATGCGGAAGCACCAGAATTTTACCGAGAGGACTTTTTGACTGCTAAAAAGGCGCACAAGTGTACTGAATGCGGCGGCGAAATCAAGCCGGGCCAAAGGTACCGCTTGGTGGTTGGCAAGTGGGACAGGCATCTTGAGACCTTTCGTACCTGCATGCCTTGCCACCGAATCGGTGAGGACCTTTGCCCGCAAGGATATTATATAGGCGGACTGGTAGAGATAATTCAAGAGTGCCTGGGATTTGACTATCGAAAGGTGCCAAAAGAATATTTGTAACGTCACATTCCAAAGAAAATGCGAAAGAACCTTTCACCGGGCTTGCCTGGGCCTGATCACCCGGGCAAGCGGAAGAGAAACAGGGGGTAGCAACTTGAATGATAAACTAACCAAAAACATAGAGCGAACGGCGGCGATAATCGATTTGGTGGCGGCTATTATCTTTGTGGCGATGCTGCTCAAGGTGTACGGTTGGCTGGATGAGATGCTGGTAATGATAGGCGGTTAGCATGTAATCTTTGGGAGGTGTTAACATGAAGGCTGAAGATTTCCGCCGGGTCGAGGCGTGGCTTTACTCGATACCCAGGCTTGAAATAGCTATCAAAAATTTACAAATGGAGCTTGAGAAGCTAGACACCAAGGCCGCATCGCCGCCACGGTGGATGAGTAACCTAAGCGGCGCGCCTGTAACCGGCGGGAATCTGGACAGCCGCCAGGCCAGGTGGGTTGAGTTTATGGATGAATACCCGGTTCGACGGGCGGAGATTATGCAGGACATCCAGGATCGGCTCAGACAATTGCAGTGTTTTAGGCGGGTGATGGAGCTGCTGCGGGAGGAAAATGCGCAGTATGCTCAACTGGTAAGGAAGAAGTACCTGGAGAAAGTGCAGCCGGACCGGGTGATATGGGAGAACCATTTATTTGTAAGTAAGGCAACTTTTTACCGGATGCGGATTTATGTGGTAGAGGCTTTTTATGAATGTTTGCCGGGCCAGTTTCCGCACAGGAATGCGAGCTGAGACTTTTTTGAGACTGTTTTGCCGGGAAAGTGTGGTATTATCGTATCATAGGGAAGCCGCCCAGGGGGCGGCTTTTGATTTGGGGTCGTGTTGAGCGGCCGCACCGGTGGTGTGTTTTTCGATGAAGCCATTTGCAAAGAAGTTTTATAAAAGCAAGGCCTGGCTGAAATGCAGAGAGGCATACATCGCCAGTGTGTTCGGGTTGTGTGAGCGGTGTCCGCGGCCAGGGCATATTGTGCACCACAAGATCAAGCTTACGCCGGAGAATATCAACAACCCGGACGTAACGCTGAACTGGGATAACCTGGAGTATCTTTGCCTTAATTGCCACAATCGTGAACATGGTGGGGCGAGTACGGCAGAGGGATTGAGGTTTGATGAGAATGGGGACTTGGTTGTCAGTGATTAACCTTAAAAATTTTAGAATTTACCACCCCCCCGGTCAGAAAATCTGGTTAGGCATCAAGGGACCGAGCTGGGGACCTTCAAAAACCTCGGAATAATATCGCACATGACCCCCCTAAAAGGTGGTGAAACGCATGGAGATTTCCAGGCAGGAAGCGAAACAAAAAGCAATCAAGAAAGAGTTGCTAAAACTTAGAAGAATAACGAAGAACTTATCCGACGATAAAAAACGAGCCGCCGAGGGTCTCATTCAGGAGGCCGCCTTCATGCGTGCAACCCTGGGTGAGCTCCGGGAGATTATCGACCGAGAGGGGCCGGTGGAAATATTTCGCCAGGGTGATTACGAGTACAACCGTGAGCACCCGGCCGTCAAGTCATACAGCACGATGATTCAACGGTATTCAACTGTCTGCAAACAGATCCTTGATCTGTTGCCGCAAGACAAGCCTAAGACGGAAGCTGATGAACTGATGGAGTTTGTGAAGAAGGCGAGGAAATGAGTCAGCCGAATTATATTCTCGAGTATTGGAATAAAATTCAGTCCGGCGAAATAGTCGCCTGTAAGCGCCTGGTTCAGCAATATCAAAAACTTGTTGACGAACTTAACAACCCACGTGATCCGTGGGTTTTTGATTTGGAGAAGGCAAACCAGCCGATTGAATTCATAGAGAAATTCTGCAAACACTCAAAGGGCAAGTGGATTGGAAAGCCGGTCGAACTGGGATTGTTCCAGAAAGCTAAAATACAGGCTGTTTATGGATTTGTTCATAAGGATACAGGGGTAAGGCGTTGCCGGGAAGTATTTACTTGTGTCGCCCGGAAGAATGGTAAAGCCCTGAGCGTTGATACGCCAATTATAACCCCTGACGGCTGGAAAGTTATGGGCGAGTTAAACGTTGGTGATTATATTTACGGCGCAGATGGAAAGCCGGCTCGAATAAAATTTACTTCTGAAATTTTTAATGACCATACATGCTATGAGGTAGAATTTGAAGATGGCGAAAAAATAATCGCAGATGCAGAACACGTCTGGACTGTAATAACCAAGAACAGTAGAAGGATGCTTAAACGCAAATTAAAAGGCACAAGGAAATTACAACGAACTGATTACCGAGAAGGCAATGGCTATTTCAATATAACTACTGAGGAAATGGCAAAGGATTTTGCTAGGGTGAGAAAAGATGGAAAAGGCATTGAATATAAATACCGCGTGCCAATAAATAAAGCTATAGAATTTCCGCGCGCTAATTTGCCTATAGACCCCTATGTTCTTGGTGTTTGGTTAGGGGACGGATCAAGTTGTAGCGGTAGAATAACAATTAATTGGCAAGATTCACAAATACTTGATGAAATAAAAAAAGCTGGATATGTTTTAATAAAAAGAGAAACCGACAAAAAAGCAGGCACCGTAACGATTACAAACGACAAAAGCAAATACTGTATTAGAGGACATCTTAAATCTGAGAACTTTAATTATAAAACCAATAAGTGTTTAGCTTGTGAGAAAATGACAGGTTATGCCCGAAGGCATGGTTTAGAAATACCTCCATATACAAATTTGTCGCTTCAAGGCAACTTAAGGGCATTGAATCTGTTAAACAATAAACATATCCCTAAGATGTATTTAATGTCATCAGTTGACCAGCGGATGGAATTGTTAAGGGGATTAATGGACACTGACGGTTATGTTGAAAAACGCGGCCAGTGTGAGTTTGTCCAAAAGAGTAAGGTAATAATTGATGGCTTCAGTGAATTGCTTTTAAGCTTGGGGATAAAGCACAGTATCAGAGAAAAAACCGCAAAGTGCAATGGAAAAGACGCAGGGACTGTTTATTCAGTCCTTTTTTATTGCGATAAAACAAACCCCTGTTTTAAGCTTCAGAGAAAGCTTGATCGGCTAAAAGATAAACTGTGTTCTAGAATGGCAAATAAATCCATTGTGAACATTAAAAAAGTTGACACAGTGCCGACCAAGTGCATTGGTGTGGATAATGCGGACAATTTATATTTAGCTGGCAAGAGAATGACTGTAACGCATAACAGCACAGAGAAGGCAGCAACCGGTAATTATATGCTTATTGGCGACGGCGAAGGTGGTGCCGAAGTTTATTCGGTGGCCACAAAAAAGGACCAGGCCCGTATTGTATTTACCGAGGCCGTTAATATGATTTCTCAATCGCCAGCGCTTTCAAAACATATAAAGAAACGTAAGACTGACTTGTACTTCCCGGTGACATTCTCGAAATTTGAACCCCTGGCCAGCGACAGCAACAGCCTAGATGGCTTGAATACCCATTATTGTGTTATGGACGAGTTACACGCTATAAAAGATCGCAACCTCTATGACGTGATGAAGCAGTCTATGGCCGCCAGAGAGCAACCACTACTTGACATGATAACCACAGCCGGCTTTGTTCGGGAGTGTATTTTTGATGACATTTACGATTATGCCTGCAAGGTCCTGGATGGCGTTATCGAGGACGAAAGATTCCTGGCTTTTATTTACGAACTTGATGATCGCAACGAGTGGACCGACTTCCGGGCATGGGAGAAGGCTAACCCTGGACTGGGCACAATCAAGTCTTATGAAGAACTAGCGGCCAATGTGGAGCGGGCAAAGCATGATAAAAACTTTTTACCTACGGTGCTAACAAAGGATTTTAATATCCGTGAAACAACGGCAGATAAGTGGCTAACTTTCGAAGAAGCCAATAACGAGGAAGTATTCGACATCGAGGAACTGCGCGACTGCTACGGCATTGGCGGGGTTGACTTGGGAGCCACCACCGACCTGACCTTTGCCGGTATACTAATAATGAAACCGGGAAGCGAGCAAAAATATTTTGTTGGTCAGGGTTTTATGCCGGCTGACACCATCGAGCAGCGCAGTAAAGAGGATAAGGTGCCCTATGATAAGTGGGCTGAGCGAGGACTGATTACGCCGTGCCCGGGCAACAAGGTCGACTATCGATACGTCACTGACTGGTTTCTAAAAATGCGTGATGAATACGGCATAATCGCCTACTGGTCCGGCTACGATAGCTGGAACTCCCCGGCGTGGGTAGAGGATATGGAGAACCGAATTGGTTACACGAATAAGGAGAACCTCATTCCGGTAATCATGGGTGCCCGTACCCTTTCGGCACCGATGAAGGAGCTTAAGGCCGACCTGGCCGCAAATGGCATTAACTATAACAACAATCCCTTGGTGAAATGGGCACTTACAAACGTGGCGGTCGAGGTTGATAAAAACGAAAACATCCGGCCGGTGAAGGGCAAGAACCAGCGCCAGCGCATAGATCCAGCTGTTGCTCTTTTGATTGCGTACACTGTTTTAACTAACAATTTGGAAGACTACAAAGGCCTGATAGGGGGATAAATATATGGTTGAACGTAAATCTTGGGAAGAGTTTAGAACGCTTGGCTTTCTATGGTGGATAAACATGATTCTGCACACCTTTGGGTGGGCAATAACTTTTGACTTTGACGACAGCGGAAAGCTTAAAGAGGTTTACCCGGCCCGCGTCAAGTATCGCGGTTTTTCCGAAAAGATCAATTCCGAAGGTTATATAAAAGTATCTGAATTTATGAAAGCCAACGCCGAACAACTTCATCAAGAGAGCATGGAATAATTCTTTAATGACGTATGCCTGATAGGGTGGTGATTACTTGGCAGAAAAACGCAGTTTATTTCAAATGATATTTGGCTGGGTAAAAAACAAGGCCGGATTCACCCGCCTGCAAATGTTAAACGGATACTCGCCAACATTTTCGCCCTGGGGTGGCGACCCTTATGAAGCTGATGTGGTAAGGTCGGCTGTGGATGCCATCGCCAGGAACGCAGCCAAACTCAAAGCCAAGCATATTCGCCGCGTTGGAAATGAGATCATTCCAGTGGGCGGCCAAATTGAAAGGATTTTGCAGATAAGGCCCAACCCCAACATGAGCGCCTATGACTTTTTATACAAGCTTATAACCACCCTGATGATTGATAATAACGCTTTTGCATATCCTGTCTGGGACGGCATGACTCTTAAAGCCATATGGCCGGTTAACTGCAGCTTGGCTGAGTTTATGGAAGACCAAAGCGGGACAATATACGTCAAGTTTTATTTTGGTGCCGGGCATCAGGTGATTTTACCGTATTCCGAGGTTTTTCATTTACGCCGTCATTTTTATAAATCAGACATGGCCGGGGAGGATAACGAAGCTCTTGATACCACCCTTGAAGCAATCCATACATCTAACGAGGGGATTGCTCAAGCTATAAAGACCAGCGCAAACCTGCGAGGATTAATCAAGTATCAGGGTATGTTAAAAGAGTCTGACATCAAGGCCAACCGAGATCGTTTTGTGCAAGAGTATATGACCATGAACAACTCGGGCGGCGTTGCAGCCCTGGATGCAAAGGCAGAGTATCAGGAGTTAAAAAACGACCCAAAAATCGTAAATGCATCTCAAATGAAGGAACTGCGCGACATAGTTTACCGGTACTTTGGTGTCAATGAAAACATTGTTATGGGTAAGTACACCGAGGATGAATGGGATGCGTTTTATGAATCTACGTTGGAACCACTGGCCATACAAATGTCGCTGGAGTTTACTAGTAAGTTATTCACTGCCCGGGAGCTGGGCCACGGCAATGAGATAATTTTTGAGGCCAACCGATTGCAGTATGCCAGCACCAAGACTAAAGTACAGATGGCTGAAAAAATGATTCCTATGGGGTTGCTCACGATAAACGAGGCCCGGGAGATATTTAACCTTGCACCGGTTGAAGGCGGAGACAGGCGTATTGTATCGCTAAACTACGTTAATGCGGATAAAGCTGACTTGTACCAAATCGGGGAGGGCGATGATGATGGCGGAAAAAGCCAAGAGGGAAATTAGAATTGCGGAACTCAGGGCGCTTGAGCCAGCAGGCGACCAGCAAGAAATGATAGTTGAGGGCCGAGCTATTGTTTATGATAAGCCGACTGTTATGTGGGAGTGGGATGGCGTAAAGTACTATGAAGTTATCGCTCGGGGTGCCCTGGATGGTGCCGACATGAAAGATGTGCCATTTAAGTATAACCACAGCGACGCGGTAATGGTCATGGCTCGGACCAGGAACAAGACTTTAGAGCTAATGCCCGATAATGAAGGGCTTTTGATAAGGGCAAAATTAGCAAATACAACTGCAGGCCGCGACCTGTATGAGTTGATTAAGCGTGGCGACATTGACAAGATGAGCTTCGCTTTTACCGTGTTGGAACACAGTTACAACAAGGATACGCGCACCCGTACCATTCTTAAGTTCAAAAAGATCTGGGACGTCTCGGCGGTGGATACCCCGGCGTATCAGGATACATCAATTTCCGCAAGGAGTTTCTTTGAGGCGGAGGCCGAGAGGGAACAAAAAGCGGCGGAGGCTGCGCAATTGCGGAAGCTGCTAATTGCGAAAACTTATCTCTAAAAATTTAACACGGAGGTACAAAACCATGTACGAAAAACGTTTTGAAGAAATTAAGGCACGTAAACTGGAGATCCGGGCCATTTTAGAGTCTGGAGAAGATGCCGACCTGGAGAAAATCCAGGAGGAACTGCGTAACCTGGAGGAAGAAGAGAAAAAGCTTCGCGCCCGCATGCAGGTAATCGAATCTTTGAAGGACGCCGACGCACCTGCTGCTGGTGGAGACAAGCCAAATCCCGGAGAAACCCGTAAGGTTGACACTGCGGGCAAGGTTGAGGATCGCGAAGCCAAGGTTAAGGAGGAGGCAGAAAAGCGCGGTCAAGCGCTGAAAGAAAACCGTGCTGTAACCGTAGGGTCTTCCAATATTATTTTACCGCAGCACCAGGCCACCGACATCAGGCCGACCTTTAACGAGGTATCCAGTCTGATTGACCGTGTTAACGTCAAACCCCTTATTGGCGGCGAGTCTTTCAAGCAACCATACCTGACTGGTTATGGCACCGGTGACTATACCACTGAGGGCGCGGATTATGCCGAAGCCGAAGCTACCTTTGGTTATGCAGACATCAATAAGGCCAAGGTGACCGCATACGCTGAGGACACCGAGGAGCTACAAAAGCTGCCGGCGGCCGCCTACGATGCCGAGGTAATGAAAGGCATTTCCGTTGCGGCTCGCAAAAAGATTTCCCGCGAAATACTGGTCGGTACTGGGGCAACTAATCGACTTGCAGGAATCTTCTCTTCGGCGGCCACTGCGATTGATGCTTCCACCGACATATCAATTTCAGCAATTGACGAAACCACTCTTGACGAAATCGTTTACAGTTTCGGTGGCGACGAGGATGTTGAGGATACCGCTGTGCTGATTTTGAACAAAAAAGACCTGAAAGCATTCGCAACCCTGCGCGACGCGGAAGGCCAAAAAGTATACGATATCAAGAGCAACGGCAACACCGGCACTATTGACAGCGTACCCTTTATCATTAACAGCGCATGTAAGGCAATTTCTGACGCAGCCACAGCCACCGGCGAGTACTGCATGGCCTACGGACCATTGTCAAACTACATGCTTACCATTTTCAGCGACATGGAAGTACAGCGGTCAACTGATTACAAGTTCAAGCAGGGCATGATTGCTCACCGTGGATCTGTATTCCTGGGCGGCAACGTGGTCAGCAAGAACGGTTTCCTGCGCGTGAAGAAAGGTTAAGGTGATCACGCATGAGGATAGGATATAATCCAAAAAGCGGCAGGATAAAAACCGATGGACTGGATACTATCGACCGGGGATTTATTGCACACATGGTTGTAAGCCCTGCCGCCGCCGCAGCTGACAGCGTACTGGCGGCCACTGCCCTGGCTGATGGTGCCACTACTGAGGTAACCGAGGGCATCACCAACCCCGACTATCCCCGGGTGCTGCAGATTCAGGGCAATCAAGCTGGAGTGGCCGGGAACGTAGTAATCGAGGGCACAAATATGGCCGGCGAAACGATTACCGAAACCATCGCCGCAAATGGAGCAAACGCTGTATCCGGCACCAAAGCGTTCCGGACTGTGACAAAAATCACCCTGCCGGCATTAGTTGGCGCGGGGGACACCATATCTGTAGGCGTCACAGATGTACTTGGTATACCTTACAAGCTTTCTCATGATACGGTTCTAGCAGCTTATCTAGGCGGAGTCAAAGAAGGAACAGCTCCTACGGTAACAACAAGCGCTACAAATCTGGAGAGTAATACCATTGACCTGAACAGCGCCCTTGATGGCAGCCAGGTTGACGTTTATCTGATAGTGTAAGGGAGGGCTTAACATGGCCCTCCTTGATGATGTTAAAAAAGCACTAAGGATAAGCGAAGCAACAACCGATTTTGACGGTGAAATTCAGGATCTGATTGACGCCGCTAAGGCCGACCTGGGCCTGTCCGGGGTGATGAGCGAAAAGGTAATTGACACGGACCCGCTGATAAAGCGGGCCGTTGTCACTTACTGCAAGGCAAATTTCGGATACGACAACCCGGAGGCGGAGCGCTTCCAGCGGGCTTACGACCTGATAAAAACACATCTGTCGTTATCCGTGGACTACGCCTGGTTTACCATCACATTTACAGTAACCGGTGGTGGTGTGCCGATTGACGGTGCTACCATTACCATAGGTGACGACGAGCTGACCACCAATTCCCTGGGTGTCGCCACTCATACTGTGAACGAATCCGGTATTGATGTTGACTATACCGTGGCTGCCGACGGGTATGAAACCGCCGAAGGTACGGTATATGTGGACGGCGACAAGGACGTGGAGGTGGTGCTGGTTGAGGCATAACCAGGTTATATACTTAATCACCACCACCATTCAGGAAGACGAAATCGGCAACCAGATCCCGGTCGAGACCGAGCGCAAGGTATATGCCAATGAGTTTTCAGTCAGC
Source organism: Desulfoscipio geothermicus DSM 3669 (assembly GCF_900115975.1). GTDB lineage: Bacteria > Bacillota > Desulfotomaculia > Desulfotomaculales > Desulfallaceae > Desulfoscipio > Desulfoscipio geothermicus. Next base: position 1,444 of record NZ_FOYM01000035.1, on the reverse strand, counting down.
TCAAACGAGTATTATAATGCTGCATTGTCCGGCTTGCGGCCCGCCAAAATGTTTGAGATTTACTCGTTTGAGTACCAGGGTGAAGGCAAGTTAAAGCATAACGATATCACATACCGCATAATTCGCACCGAATCCAGGGGCGAAAAAACCCGCCTGACCTGCGAGAGGGTGGCCGCCGATGGCTAAAGCTATTCCTATCCACAAGCTGGCCAATGAGATTGTGAACGCTGTCCGTGAGTATACCGAAGACGTGCAGGAGGCTATTGCAAAAGAGGTGGACGACACCGCAAAAAAGGTATTGCGGGACGTTAAAGCATTGTCCCCCAAGCGTACCGGTGAGTACGCCAGTACCTTTGTGAGGACAAATAAATCCCTTGCCGCACATGGACGCCGGATGTACGTCATCTGGAATAAGAAGCATTATCGCCGCGTTCACTTGCTGGAGTTCGGCCATGCCCTTCGTAACGGCGGGCGCGCGCCCGAGTTCCCACACCTGCGGCCGGCGCATGACAAACACGTCCCGCAAATGGTGGAGAACATCAAGCGCATTATCCAGAACGGGGGTTGATGTCCATGACCCAAGCCGAACTATATGCAGCACTCAAGACCTTGGGCCTCCCGGTGGCTTACGGCGAATTCACAGAACCCACCGCGCCCCCGTTCATTACCTACCAGTTCTCTTACTCAGGGGATCTGATGGCCGACAACCAAAATTATGTGGAACTCAGCAACTTTCAGGTTGAGCTTTATACTGCCACAAAAGACCTGGCCAGCGAGGCCCTGGTCCAGGACAAGCTCAAGGAGCTGGGCCTGCCGTATCGGAAAATCGAGGCCTGGTTGGAAGAGGAAAAACTGCGCCAAGTTGTTTATGAAATTCAGTTAACAAATTAGGAGGATAAAAATGGGCAAGAAAAAAGCTATCATCGGCGTCGATTCTGTCCACTACGCGCTTCTAATATCGGACACCTCAAGCGGCGCCAGCTGGCAAGCAGCCGTAGCGTTGCCCGGGGTAACCGAGCTCGGGGTTAACCCCAACGGAGCTGTGGCCACATTGTTTGCCGACAACGGGCCCGCCGTAACTGCCAACTCCATCGGCGAAATCGAGGTCAGCCTGAACATGGCCGACCTGACGCCGGAGGAACGGGCTATCCTGCTTGGCCATGAGCGCTCCGGTGGGGTTACCAAGTTCAAGAGCAGTGACATATCTCCCGAGGTTGCCCTTGGTTTTCGGACGAAGCTATCTGATGGCACATACGGTTATGTGTGGCTGATGAAGGGCAAGTTTGCCGAGACCGAGGAAACCATTGAAACCCAGGGCGATAGCGTCAACTTCCAGGTGGCGGCCCTGACCGGCAAGTTCACCATCCTGGAGTATAACGAGGAATGGAAGCGCACCACCCGGACCGACGACCCGGATTACGTTTCTTCTCTCGGTGAAAACTGG
>NZ_FOYM01000026.1 GCF_900115975.1 Desulfoscipio geothermicus DSM 3669 | reverse complement strand
AAACTGTAGCAGATCTTTGCAAGGAAAGCCTTTCTGTTTGAAAAAGTTCGACTGCTTTAGTGCTTGGCCGATCTTATGTTCCTTGAAAAAGTTCGCAACGTAATTGGCTGACTTATTTTCAGCAGCCGTATTTTCTGATAAAATAGAAGTCACAAGAACACCCTTCTTTCCTTGGTATAATGGGTTTTTGTCACTTCTATTTTACCAGATTGAGGGGTGTTTTTGTTGTTAGATTTCAGATTTACCAAGGGTTTGAGGGCATTTTTCTAGTGCGAAAGTTGAAAACCTAACTTTGCACCTGCCGGCGGATTTGTTCGACAACATCCGGGTTGGCCAGGGAGGTTACGTCACCAACATCCCCCCGGTTGGAAATGGATGCCAGGATGCGCCGCATAATCTTACCGGAACGAGTTTTGGGCATGTCGGGAACTATATGCACACTTCTCGGCCGGGCGATTTTACCCACCACAGTGGAAACGGCCTGGGAAATTTTTACCGCCAGTTCCTGGCTGGCCTCATACCCGGGTTTCAGGGATACGTACAGGTCCGGTACCGTACCCTTGATTTCATCCTTGGCGGCAATAACCGCGGCTTCCGCCACTTCTTCAACCGTAAGGGCGGCGGACTCGATTTCCTTGGTACCCAGCCGGTGCCCCGCCACGTTGATAACATCGTCAACCCGGCCCAGAATGCGGACGTAACCGTCGCTGGACATCACCGCCGCGTCGCCGGCCATGTAGGGCCAGTCGCGCCAATCTTTGCTGTTGGGGTCTTTGTTGTATTTTCCATAATAAGTGCTTACATAACGGTCCCGGTCCTTCCAAATGGTCTGCATCTGCCCCGGCCACGGGTTTCTGATGCAGACGTTGCCGGCTTTGCCCTCACCGGGTTTAATTTCATTCCCCTCATCATCGAAAATTACCGGGTGGATGCCGGGTACGCCGGGGCCGGCGCTGCCGGGTTTCATGGGGCTCAGGCCGGGCACGGTGCTGCACAGGAACCCTCCTGTTTCCGTCTGCCACCACGTGTCAACGATGGCTGCCCTGCCTTTGCCCACCACGTTGTAGTACCATCTCCAGACCTCGGGCTCGATGGGTTCACCAACCGTGGTCATGTGTTTGAAATCATAATTATACTTGGCGGGCTCATCCGGACCAGCTTTTCTTAACTGACGGATTGCAGTCGGTGAGGTGTGGAAGATGTTTACATCCAGTTCTTCGGCGATGCGCCATACCCGCCCGGCGTCCGGGTAAGTTGGAACCCCTTCAAAGATTACAGTGCTTGCGGCAGCTGACAGGGGGCCGTATACGATAAAGGAATGTCCGGTGATCCAGCCGATGTCGGCCATGCACCAGTAAACATCTTCAGGGTGAATGTCCTGGATATTCTTGGACATCCAGGTTACGTAGGAAAGGTAACCGCCGATGCTGTGCTGAACGCCCTTGGGCCGTCCCGTTGAGCCGCTGGTGTACATGAGGAAGAGAATTCCTTCAGCCGGCATTGATACGGGCTGTACTATTTTTCCCCGGTACTGCTTGACAAGATCGTCCATGAAGTAGTCCCGGCCTTCCACCATGGGAGCCGCCGACGAATATTTGCCGGGATAACGTCTCCACACCAGAATTTTATCGACATCCTGCCCCAGCTTTTTGGCCACTTCAACGGCCTGGTCGCCATTGACTTTATGGTCAAGCAGCTTGCCGCTCCGGTAGTAGCCATCAATGGTAATAAGCACGCGGCTTTCGGAATCCCAGATCCTCTCGCCGCAGGCTTGGCCGCTGAAACCGGCAAACACCTGGGAGTGGATAACCCCCAACCGGGCGCAGGCCAGCATGGTAATGGGCAGTTCCGGGGTCATGGGCAGGTGCAGGGTGACCCGGTCCCCAGCTTTCAGGCCCACAAAGTCCCTTAGTACTGCGGCGGTTTCATTAACCCGACGGTACAGTTCTTGGTAGGTCATGTGTACAATCGGCTCATCCTCGGGTTCGGGAACAAAGTGAATGGCGGTTTTATTTTTATACTTGTCCAGATGTCTGTCCACGCAGTTGTAACTGGCATTTAGCTTCCCGCCTACAAACCACTTCCAGCACGGGGCGTCGCTGGTATCCAGCGTGGTATGCCAGTATTGATCCCAATCCAGCAAGTCGGCAAACTCTTTGAAACACTCCGGGAAGTTATCCAAACTGAAACGTTCAAAAATTGACGGATCGGTTAAGTTGGCCTGACCCACAAAACTCGGTGGCGGGTAAATATACTCTTCTTCTTGCCAGTGCACTGCATAGTGCTTTTCGGACACAGTATCAACCTCCTTATAAAAATAATATAAGTCCGCAAGATCAAGCATGACCCTATATATATAATAAGATATACTATTAAAAAAATTAAGAAAATTCAGCCAAGTGGTTTTATTTTTAATCTGAACGGTTTTTCCAAAATGTTATCCGTTGAGGTCTGCATACTTTTGCCTAAGGGTATAAAAAGTAGCTTAAGTCAATAAACCACAAAAGTAAAGCCGGGCCACATAACCCGGCTTGAAAAGAATGTTTTTTATAGTTAATTGTTCGCTGCAATGTTATAATCTTCACAGGAAAGGAAATCTTCCTTTGAATGGTATCCGTAAGGGACTTCGCCGTCTTCCCCCTGGGTGATGATTTCATTACAGATGTTGCGGACATGCTCACTGATACGCAGGAAAGAATTAATCAGATCCAGGTGCAGCGCACTGGTAGAAAGGGAAAGCGTTTTGCCCTCCTTGAGCCGGTTAAAGTGTTGCGCCCGCAAGCGCCTTTCCATCCGAACAAGTTCGGGGTACAGTTTCATGGCCTTATCCGCCAACTGCACATCATTGGTGGCCAGTGCTATGTTGGCCATTTGTAACAATTCACAGGTGCGCTGGTGCATATCGTTGATCTCTTCCCAACCGGCCGCGGAAAACTTACATCCCTCGGCTATTTTACAGCTTGCGATGTAAGTAATGTCTCTTTCAATGATATCACCGATTATTTCCAGGTCATTGGTTATATGCATATAGCCCATGCTGCGTAAAAACTCTTGCTTGGATAGTGGGTGGCGCATTACCTGGGTCAAATAATTAGATAAAGATTTGCAAAGCACATCCAGGTAATCCTCTTTCTTGTTAATTTTATCTAATAGATCAATATCGCTCTTTTCAAAAATGGTGATAATGGCGCGTGTCATATCCAGTACCTGGTCCGCGGCGTGGTTGATTTCTTTGGAAGCCAGTCCCAGGGCAATTGACGGTGTATTGATTAATTTCTCATCAAGATATTTGGGTTTCAGTTCTTCTTCCGTGGCCGTTTTGCGTTCCGGCACTATTTTTTCCAGTAACTTGGCGAACTGGTTGATAAACGGTAAGAACAATATGGCAATGCCTATATTAAACAGCGTATGGGCGTTGGCCACCTGATACCCGGGTGAGGCGGTAAGATTGGTAAGCAGTTTGGCGTACGGGGTAACAAAGGGAAAAAGTACCAGTACTCCGGCTATTTTGAAAAGCAGGTGGGCCATGGCCACCCTTTGTGCCTCCCGGGAAGAACCAAGACTGGAGAGCACCGCCGTAAATGATGTGCCGATGTTGGCACCAAACAATAAGTAAATAGCGGATTGTAGCGATACCAAACCCTGTATGGCCATGATCATGATGATACCCACTGATGCCGCACTGCTATGTACGAGAAAAGTAAATAAAGCTGCGGCGGCGATGGCCAGCAACGGGTAATCGCTGGAATTCATCAGCATTTGGCGGAAAAAAGGTTCATCCCTGAGCGGATGCATGGTGTCGGCCATAATTTTTAGCCCCAGGAAAAGCAACCCGAATCCCAGCAAAACTTGGCCGATACGCCTGTATTTGTCTCGCTTGCTGAAAAAAATAATCGTTGCTCCAACACCGACAATAGGTAACGATATTTCCGTAATTTTAAGCGCAATCAACTGCGCTGTAACGGTGGTGCCGATATCCGCACCCAGAATTACTCCAAGAGTTTGTTTCAATGTCATAATGGAAGCACTGGTAAGCCCAACCAGTATAACGGTGGTGGCGGTGCTGCTTTGAAAAAGCATGGTAACCAGTGCGCCCACTATCAGCGCGGTAAACCGGTTGTGTGTAAGCGTACCGAGAATGTTGCGCAGCCTGTGTCCGGCTATTTTTTGCAACCCTTCGCTCATGATAAACATACCGTAAAGCAATAAGCCCATGCCACCCAGTAATCCCAGTACAACAGTTTTCCATAATTCCAAGACTATTCACCTCCCGGAACTTTAATCAAATTATGATAAAATTATTTAAATAAATGTTAAATAAATATTAATTTTTTGTTAAGATTATTGTACCATGTTTCACATTATTTTAGCAATAAATAATTTTTTTTACTTTATAAGAGTGTGTAGAAGAACATAAACCTTCTAATACTCTTATGATATTTTACACAAAAATTCTGCCAAATAAAAAGGATTTTATGGTTTATCGTCGAAAAACTAATTTAAAATAATTGGAATCAAGGACGAATCTTCTTAATGCGTAAAGTTGCCACAGACCGGTTGAAACCGGGTATGAAAATCGGCATTTCGGTATTTAATGCCAACGGACAAATATTACTGATTGCCGGTACTATTTTAACTGAAAAGTTTATTAAAAGATTGGCCAAATTAAATGTACCTGCAGTATATATAGATGATGGATTTTTGCCGGATATAGAGATTGACGATGTTGTAACCGAAAAAACCAGGACCCAGGCCATTCAGGTTACCAAAAAACTATTTCAAGACTTTCACTTTACCAGGACTTTGACGGGCCTGGAAAAAATTCAGGATGTAATCAGTACTATTATTGATGATTTGCTCAATAATCATACCATAATGCTTAATCTGGTGGATATTCGCAGCACTGATGAGTATACCTTCGGGCATTCCGTCAATACGTGCATTCTATCATTGATTACCGCCATCCATATGGGTTTCAATCACAACATTCTTCGCCGTCTGGCCATGGGCGCCATCATGCATGATTTGGGAAAAATATTGGTGCCGTCTGAAATACTGAATAAACCAGGCCGGCTAACGGCGGAGGAGTTTGAAGTTATTAAGAAACACTCCGAATCCGGGTATAAAGTACTTACCCGAAAAAGGAATTTTTATACCATTTCGGCCCTGGTTGCCCTGCAACATCATGAAAGATATGACGGTTCCGGATATCCCAACGGATTGACGGGAGACGAAATTCATCAATTTTCCGCTATTGTGGGTCTGGTCGATATGTATGATGCGCTAACCGCCGACAGGGTATATCGTAAGGCGTATTCCGCATACGAGGCTTACGAGATGATTTCCGCCCTGGGCGATTATATGTTTGATTTCCAGGTGGTGGAATCTTTCCTGCACCACATCGCTGCTTACCCCGTAGGTACCCTGGTAGAATTGAATACCGGGGAAATTGCCGCCGTGGTTGACAACCGGCCCGGGTTTTCCATGCGCCCCAAAATAAGGGTATTATTTACACCGGACATTGAACCTTTAAAAATACCTTACGAAGTAGACCTTGCCTCTGTAACGAATATCACCGTTGTTAGAATTATCGATGATGATGAAGAACTGGGTGCTCTCAAGCGCAAGGTTAGCCAATTTTAATAGTTTGCTTGCTAACACTATGCGTTGAGGCCACCCTGTGAGACAGACCGGTTAAAAGTTGTATATAATTTAAAACCCCATCCTCGGATGGGGTTTTAAATTGGGTACATTCGGCGTTCCGTCTGGGTATCTTGATCAATTCTTTAACTTTTAGTTACTTGCTGCTTTTTTACTTCTTCTTCCCGCAATATGCGCCTTAAAATTTTCCCGACAGTGGTTTTGGGTAATTCTGACCGGAACTCCACCAACCTGGGCACTTTATATTTAGCCAGGTTGGCTTTGCAGAATTCGATGATTTCTTCTTCTGTGGCTTGCTGACCTTCTTTTAGAACTACAAAGGCTTTGACGGTTTCACCGCGATAGGGGTCCGGCACCCCGGCCACCACCGCTTCCAGTACCTTGGGATGTTCAAATAAAACTTCTTCGATATCCCGTGGGTAAATATTATACCCGCCGGCAATAATCATGTCTTTTTTTCGATCCACAATATAAAAATAGCCTTCCTCATCCATTTTGGCGATGTCGCCGGTGTAAATCCACCCGTTGCGTAGTGTTTTGGCCGTTTCTTCGGGCATATTCCAGTAGCCTTTCATGACCTGGGGTCCTTTGATGCAGAGTTCGCCCACTTCGCCCGGGGGCAGTTCCCGCTCGCCGGTTTCCAGGTCAACAATTTTGCAGTCCGTATCCGGCAGGGGTATGCCGATGGAGCCCGCTTTTCGTTTGCCCAGCATGGGGTTGCAATGGGTAACCGGGGAGGTTTCCGATAGGCCGTATCCTTCTACCAGCAAGCCTTCGGTTATTCTTTCAAATGTTTCGGCCACTTCCACCGGCAGCGGAGCCGAGCCGCTTATACAACCCTTGATGGTATTGATGCCGTATTCCTGTACGTTTGGATAGTTGTTTATGGCTATATACATGGTGGGCACGCCGGGAAACAATGTTGGTTTGTATGCCTTGATAGTTTCCAGGCATTGCTTAATTTCAAACCGCGGCGTGACAATCATGGTGGCAGCGTAGATTATGCTCAAATTCATGGCCGTGGTCATACCGTAGGAATGGAAAAACGGTAATACGCACAATACTTTCTCGTTGCCGTATTCCAGTTGTTCAAACCATTCGGCCACCTGCAGGGCGTTGGCGGTAATGTTGCGATGTATCAGCATGGCACCCTTGGATACTCCCGTGGTTCCGCCTGTATACTGGAATACCGCTACATCTTCGTCCATATTTACCGGAACCTGGGTGAATTCCGGCGGGTATTTCATCAACAGTTCTTCCGCCTTCAGCACACTTCCATCTGCTGTGCCGGCGGGCTGACCCAGCGCGAATAGGATAACATTTTTCAGCTGCGTTACATTTTGCACGTTTTTAATCCGTGGGTAAAAAGCATCGTAGGCAATGATGGTTTCCGCTTCGGAATCGTTTAAAACATGTTCAAGTTCCCTTTCCACGTACATGGGGTTGACTTGTACCACTATAGCTCCCAATTTTAATGTAGCCATAAAGCCAACGATATATTGAGGGCAGTTTGGCGACATTATAGCTACCCGGTCGCCTTTCTTGATACCTAGATCCGCCAGGGCGGCCGCAATTTTGTTCACCATTGCCGCCAGCGTTGGGTATGATAGTTTGACACCGGCAAATATTACGGCGTCCCGTTCCGGTAAATTTTTAGCGGAACGGTCAAGAAACTGCGGCATGGTTAGGTCGGGGTAATCAATATGCTGGCGTACATTTTGATCATAACTTTTAAACCATACCTTATTTGAATCTACCAAAAAGTAACACCTCCTGTATGAATGAATGAGCATTCAATTGGTTATTTATCAATTAAATTTCTATAAAAAATTAATTAATCCTTCTGTAAATTAAAAATATTTAAAAAAAACAATAATATGAGTTGTTATGAGCATCACAAGGATATCACAAATGACATGCTCGTTAAATTAAAAAGGCCGCAGGTTGTATACCTTCGGCCTTAAGAGTATAAAGTTGTGGACTCAACTTACTGTTATTACTTTTACCGCGCAAACCTTCAGTTCCGGTATCTTGGCCACGGGGTCCCTTGCCGGGTTGGTCAACTTGTTGATGGCCACTTCCGGGAAGTGGAAAGAGGTAAATACCATGCCCCGGGGTACCACATCGGTAATGCGGGCGGTTACTTCCACCTGTCCGCGTCGGGATTTCATCAGCACTGTATCGCCCTCGGCCACATTCAGGGCGGCTGCATCGGCCGGGTTGATTTCCAGGTGCTCGGCACCGTAATGCACTTCCAGGGCACCGGTACGTTGGGTCATGGTGCCGGTATGGTAATGGAAGTGCCGGCGTCCGGTGCTCAGCACCAGCGGGTAATCCTGGTCGGGCAGTTCTGCCGGCGGGATGTATTCCACCGGGTTGAATTTACCCAGGCCCCGCACGAACTTGTCCTTGTGCAGGTACGGTGTTCCGGGATGGTCCGCATCAGGACAGGGCCACTGGATACCTCCCAACTCCAGGCGTGCGTATGATATACCGGCGTAGGAAGGTGTAAGGCTTGCGATTTCATCAAAGATGTTCGAAGCCGAGGCATATTGCATGGGATAGCCCATGGCCGTGGCGATATTGCAAATGATTTCCCAGTCCGCCCGGGCGTTCCCCACCGGGTCGATGGCTTTGCGCACCCGTTGCACCCGTCGTTCGGTGTTGCTGAAGGTGCCATCCTTTTCCGCGAAGCTGGCCGCCGGCAATACCACGTCGGCCAGGGCCGCAGTTTCGGTGAGAAAAATGTCCTGCACTACTAAAAATTCCAATTTTTCCAGTGCATGTACTACGTGGTCGGCGTCCGGATCCGACAATACGGGGTTTTCACCCATGATGTACATACCCTTGACCTTGCCATCCGCCGCGCCTTCCATCATTTCGCCCACGGTCAGGCCCGGTTGGGCCGGTAATTCGGCCACGTTCCAGGCTTTGGAAAACTTGGTCCGGTTATCATCAACGGTGACAGCCTGGTATCCGGTATATACATTGGGCAGCGCGCCCATGTCGCAGGCGCCCTGGACGTTATTTTGTCCCCGCAACGGGTTAACGCCGCTGTTTTCCTTGCCGATATGCCCGCACAGCATGGCCAGGTTGGCTACGGCAAATACGTTATGGGTACCGCAGATATGCTGGGTGACGCCCATGGTGTACAGAATAGTGGCGTTGTTAGCTTTGGCGTAACCCCGGGCCACTGTTTTGATGGTATCAGCCGGAATGCCGGTGATTTGTTCGGCATACTCCGGCGTATACTTGGCCACCGTTTCTTTCAGGGACTCGAAGTCTTCAGTTCTATTGGCTACAAATTCTTTATTCCATAACTCTTCGCTTATGATTACATTGGCCATGGCGTTGAGTAGAGCGATATCTGAGCCGGATTTCAATTGCAGATGGGTATTGGCCAGTTCAGCCATTTCAGTGCGCCGCGGATCCGCCACCACCAGTGTAGCCCCGTTGCGCTGGGCTTTTTTTGCTTGCAGGCTGATCACGGGGTGGGACTCCGTAGTATTTGTGCCGATGGCCAGGATAAAATCGGCCCCGGCAATTTCCCCAATGCTGTTGGTCATTGCCCCGCTGCCGAATGCAGTCGCCAGACCGGCGACGGTGGGGGCGTGTCAGAGACGAGCGCAGTGGTCGATACTGTTGGTACCGAGCACCGCGCGGGTGAATTTTTGCATCAGGTAGTTTTCTTCATTGGTGCAGCGTGCGGAACTGAGCACCGCAAGCGCGTCCGGGCCATATTTATCCTTTATGTCACCCAGTTTTTGGGCCACCAGAGTAATGGCTTCGTCCCAGGTGGCTTCTACAAACTCTCCGTTCTTTTTAATCAGCGGTGTGGTCAAACGGTCGGGATGATGGATAAAACCGTAACCGAAACGCCCTTTTACACAAAGGGCCCGGCCGTTGACGTCGCCGTCGCAGGAAGTGACGCCCACCACTTGGTTGTCCTTGACGTTTAATTCAAAGTTGCAGCCTGTACCGCAGTATGGACAGGTGGTTTTGACCTTTTGCACTTCCCAGGTTCTGGCAGCCGAGCGCAGGCCTTTTTCCTGCAAAGCACCCACCGGGCACACGGCCACGCAGTTACCGCAAAACACGCACTCCGATTCGGAGAGAGGCACGTCCATGGCCGGAGTGATCTTGGCGTCAAAGCCGCGGTAGGCGAAGTCCACGATACTCTTACCCTGAATTTCTGCGCAGGCGCGCACGCACTTGCCGCACAGTATGCATTTGTTCATATCCCTGACAATGAACGGGTTATCGTCTTCCAGGGGATAATTATGTTTTTCGCCCCCGAAGGGTTCGGTTTTCACGCCATACATGTAGGCGTAATCCTGCAGGCGGCAGTCCCCGTTTTTGCCGCAGGTCAGGCAGTCCATGGGGTGATTGGCCAGCATCAACTCCAGGATGGTTTTCCTGGCTTCAATGACTGCCGGCGAATCGGTATGCACCACCATGCCCTCGGTGGCCTCGGTGACGCAGGAAGCCGGCAAATTACGCATACCCGGGATTTCCACCACGCACATGCGACAGGCACCGAACCTGGTCAGTTCCGGGTCGTGGCAAAAAGTGGGAATGAACAGGCCGGCCTGCCGGGCAGCGTCCAGTACGGTGGTTCCCTTGGGCACGGTCACTTGCAGTCCGTTGATGGTTAATGTAACTTCTGCCACCGTAAGTTATCCCTCCCTTCCTTGTTAGCCTTTATTATCCAGCTTAGCTAAAATATCTTCCAGACCCAGTGCTTCAGCCCAGGATACCTGGGCAAATTCTCCATCCTTTTTCAAATACGGGGGTGGCGGATCATCCAGGTATTTAAGTTCCAAACCCAGTCTTCCCTTGAGGCAGAGCGGGCGGCCGTTACCAGATGCTTTGGGTATCACGCCGACGTTTTTACCGTCTTTGCTTAGCACTTCAAAAACACAGCCGCTGTCGCAGAAGGTACAGGTTACGTCCTGTCTGGCCATCTCCCATGTCCGGCCTTTGCCGGCCAGCGGTTTCCACGCCAGGGCGCCCACCGGGCAGACCGTGACGCAGCGACCGCAGTAAACGCAATCGGATTCACCCAGCGGGGTGTCCATGGCGGTGACAATTTTAGTGTTAAAGCCGCGGTAGCCGAAATCAATCACACTGCGATCGGGGATGGCGTTACAGGTGCGTACGCACCTGCCGCATAGAATACATTTATTGGCGTCCCGGATAATGTACGGGTTGGTATCATCAAGCGGGTAATCCTTGCTCTCGCCCTTGAACCCCGCTTCCTTGACGCTGTATCGGAAGGCATAGTCCTGCAGCCGGCAGTCCCCGTTTTTTTCGCAGGTCAGGCAGTCCTGGGGATGATTAGCCAGAAGCAATTCCAGGATAGTTTTGCGTGCCTCCACCACTGCAGGCGATTCCGTATATACTTCCATGCCCTCGGTGGCCTCGGTAACGCAGGAAGCGGGCAGGTTGCGCATGCCCGGAATTTCCACTACGCAAATGCGGCAGGCGCCAAAGCGCGGGATGTTCGGGTCGTGGCAAAAAGTAGGGATAAACACACCCGCTTCCCGGGCGGCGTTCAGCACGGTGGTCCCTTTGGGCACGGTTACCATAACCCCGTTTATGGTAAGGGATACATAGGACAATTTCTTCCCCTCCTTTTCAGAGAGTTGGTGCCTTTGCGTTAATATGTTTAGGCTTTATAAATAGCGTTGAACTTGCAACCCTGCAGGCAGGCACCGCACTTGATGCATTTTTCCGTATCAATGGTGTGCGGCTCCTTCTTTTCACCGGTAATAGCCCCTGCCGGGCAGTTCTTTGCGCACTTGGTACAACCTTTGCATTTTTCCTGATCGATCTTATAAACCAACAGGTTGGGGCAAACGCCCGCCGGGCAACGCTTGTCCCGGATGTGGGCTATATATTCGTCCTTGAAGTAACGCAGCGTAGAAAGAATTGGGTTGGGACAGGTCTGGCCCAATCCGCAAAGGGCGGTGTTTTTGACCACCCGCCCCAGCCGCTCCAGGGTATCCAGGTCTTCCATATTACCCTCACCGTCACAAATACGGGTCAATATTTCCAGCATGCGTTTGGTGCCTTCGCGGCAGGGGGTGCACTTGCCGCAGGACTCGGACTGGGTGAAAGTCAGGAAGAAACGGGCCACGTCAACCATGCATGTGGTTTCGTCCATGACCACCAAGCCACCTGATCCCATCATGGCTCCGGCGGCGGTTAGCGAGTCATAGTCCACCGGCAGGTCCAGGTTTTCTTCCGGGATACACCCGCCGGACGGCCCGCCGATTTGCACGGCCTTATATTTTTTACCGCCCTGGATGCCGCCGCCGATGGTAAAGATAATGTCCCGCATAGTCATGCCCATGGGCACTTCCACCAGGCCGGTGTTGTTCACCTTGCCGGTCAAAGCAAATATCTTGGTGCCTTTGCTTTTTTCAGTACCAAGTTTGGCGTAATTGTCGCCGCCGTGACGCAGAATGTAGGGTACGTTGGCGTAAGTTTCCACATTGTTCAGGTTGGTGGGTTTGCCCCATAAACCTTTTTGGGCCGGGAATGGCGGCCTAACCCTGGGCATGCCGCGATTGCCTTCAATGGAAGTCAAGAGTGCGGTTTCCTCGCCGCACACAAAGGCGCCGGCCCCGGCCTTTATTTTAATATGGAAATTAAATCCTGTGTTAAAAATGTTGTCTCCCAGGATACCATATTGTTCGGCCTGGGCAATGGCGATTTTCAAACGTTCAATGGCCAGAGGGTACTCAGCCCGCACATAAATATAACCTTCATCGGCACCCACGGCGTAGCCGCAGATCAGCATGCCTTCCAGTACGGCATGGGGGTCGCCTTCCAGCACACTGCGATCCATGAACGCGCCCGGGTCACCTTCGTCTGCGTTGCAGACCACGTATTTCTTGTCACCAGTCGCCTGGCGCACAAAACTCCACTTCATGCCCGTGGGGAAGCCGGCACCGCCTCGCCCGCGCAGCCCGGATTTTTTGACATCTTCTATTACTTCCTCGGGGGTCATGTCCAACAGGGCTTTGACAAAACCGGCGTAGCCGTCATTGGCGATGTATTCAGCCACGTCTTCCGGGTTGATATGCCCGCAGTTATGCAGTACCAGACGTTGCTGCTTGGCGTAAAAAGGCACTGATTCATAGGTTTCGGCGGGTTCGCCGGTGTTCGGGTCTTTATAAAGGAGTCTTTCCACTACTTGTCCGCCCACCAGGTTCTGCTCCACTATTTCAGCAACGTCGCTGTCCTGCACCCGAACATAAAAAGTCTTATCTGGTTCAACTATCATCAGCGGGCCCTGTTCGCAAAAGCCGTGACATCCGGTGATGGTTATTTTGATTTTGTCCGTAAGCCCGTGTTTTTGCAGTTCTTCCTGCAACACTTCCACCAGTTTTCGCGAACCGGAGGAGGTGCAGCCGGTACCGGCGCAAATCAGAATATTTTTTTTCTCAGAGCCTTTGGTTAAATGGATATCGGATAAAGCATTTTGCCTTTTTTGCCGGCAGGCTTCATCATCGTGGCAGATGGGGCCTGTTTTGCGACACTTGATGAAGTCCCGGCAGGGGGTTTGCGGTCCATGGGTACATTTTTCGCAACACTTGTCCAACAGGCTTTTCAAGTTTGCCAGGCCTCCTTTCTAATCGTATTTTTTAATCTCGGCAATGGCCTTGTCCGGTGTCAGGCGGCCATGTGTATCATCATTGACCATCATGACGGGCGCCAGCCCGCAGGCACCGAGACAGGCTACGGTTTCCAGTGTATAGCGCCGGTCTTCGGTGGTTTCATTACGATCTACGCCCAAATCGTTGGATACGGCTTCGAAAACCTTGGCTGCGCCCCGTACATGGCAGGCCGTTCCCTGGCATAATCGGATAATGTTGCGCCCGCGTGGTTTCAAGTGAAACTGAGAGTAAAAAGTAGCAACCCCGAAGGTCTTGCTGAAGGGCACACCGATTTCCCGGGAAATCTTTTTCATAACATCACCGGGCAGATAGCCGAAAATTTCCTGGGCTTCCTGCAGCAGCGGAATTAAAGCCCCCTGCACAGTCCGGTACTTGTCAAAAACTTTTTGCAGTTCCTGGTACTGGGATTCCAGGTTTTGTTCACACTTGCAAGATGCCAATTTTTTCCCTCCTCTCATTAATTCAAAACATGGACATTACATTAGCCCGGGCCAAAAATGCACCCGGGTAAAAATGATCTTTTAGAGAAGTTTCATTATATTCTCATTTATTTTCTCATATTGCGAAAGTCTAGCAACCTTTCCTCTGTTATTAACAAGTGAACGGGAACGTCATGCTCATGGGGATACACGTTTGGCCTTATTTGCAGTTCAAAGGCCAGGGAAACAAAAACAGTTGCCGCTCCGGTCAGGGGCAAGAAACGGTCGTAAAAACCGCCGCCGTAGCCAAGGCGGTTGCCGGCGGTGTCAAAAGCCACGCCGGGTACTATGACCAGGTCGATTTCCTCCGGCGCAACCGGGCGGACACATTCCGGCTTCGGTTCTAAAATGTTCCAGGTCCCCGGCGTCAGGTCATCAGGATAATTGATTAATTGTGAAGGAATAAGTCTCCTGTTGGGTGTGTCGGTAATTGGCACGACCAAGCGTTTACCATTTTGCAGGGCATGGTTGATGATCTCCGCGGTCTGAACTTCATTGCGAAAATCAACGTAGGTCATGACAGTTTCGGCATTTTTGTATTCAACCAGTTCCAGCGTCCGTTTGACGATTGCGGCGCTTTTCTCCCGCACTACCTCTTTGGGTAGCGCGTTACGCCCGGCAATTACATTTTTTCTTAATTCGTTTTTGGGCACATGAATTCCTCCAAAAATTTTTTTAAAAATTTTTTCGGTATGTCCCGTGCAGAATATTCAATACATTACTTCGCCGGAAAAAAAACAAATCCTCCACTGCCAGCGGAGGATTTGAAATATAATCCAAAACTTGAATTACAGCGCGTACACCCTGCTTCCGTCCAGGATGCTGATATTGTTCTTTTGCAACACTTCTATCGCTTCATCAATCTGTTCGACCCGGAAAACCACCAGGGCGGCGTTGGTTGCCTTTTGTAAAAAAGCATAGAGATATTCAATGTTTATATTGACGTTTTGCAATATTTCCAGCACCTGGGCCAGCCCGCCGGGGTCGTCTTTAACCTCCACTGCGATTACGTCGGTGGTGCTGACGGTGAACCCGGCGTCTTTAAGCGCCCGGTAAGCGGAATCGGGGTTGTTGACTATCAGGCGCAGGATTCCGAAGTCAGTGGTATCAGCTATGGAAAGCGCCCTGATGTTGATGCTGTTTTCACCCAACACTCTGGTTACTTGGGCCAGGCGGCCCGACTTGTTTTCGAGGAAAACCGATATTTGTTTTACTTTCATACTATTCGCCCCCTTTATGTAGAATAAAATTCATGTTAATTATATTTCCCGCTTGTCGATGACGCGTTTGGCCTTGCCTTCGCTGCGCGGAATGGTGCGCGGTTCTACCAGTTTGATACGTGCACTGATGCCCAGTACGCTGAGGATACGGGAGCGTAGTCTGTTTTCCAGGTCCTCAATGGCCCGCACCTTGTCTGAAAAGAACTTGTCGCTCAGTTCCACCCAGATTTCCAGTTCGTCCAGCGTGCCCTTGCGGTCCACCACCAGCAGGTAGTGCGGCTCGGTATCGCCGAATTCCAGCAGTACGCTTTCAATTTGGGACGGGAACACGTTTACTCCCCGGATGATCAGCATATCGTCAGTGCGTCCGGTAACTCGCTGCATGCGGGTGAATGTGCGACCGCAACCGCATGTTTGTTCAGCCAGCACGGTGATGTCCCGGGTGCGGTAGCGGATAATGGGCAGCGCTTCCTTGGTCAGGGAAGTAATCACCAGTTCCCCGGGCTGGCCGTAAGGGAGCGGTTTTTGGGTTTCCGGGTCTACGATTTCGGCTATAAAGTGATCTTCAAATATATGCATGCCGTTCTTTTCCGGGCATTCCATGGCCACCCCGGGCCCGATAACCTCGCTGAGGCCGTAAATATCAAGCGCTGTCAGGTTGAGCTTGGATTCCAGTTGATCCCGCATCTGTTCGCTCCAGGGCTCGGCGCCGAAAACGCCGATCCGGAGTTTTATTTTTTGTGGGTCAATGTCTGCTCCGGCAATTTCTTCCGCCAAGTACAGAGCGTAAGAGGGTGTACAGGTGAGGATGGTGGAGCCAAAATCCTGCATGAGCATCAATTGCCGGGCGGTGTTTCCGCCCGATACGGGTACTACCGTGGCCCCCAAGCGTTCGGCGCCGTAGTGGATGCCCAAGCCGCCGGTGAAGAGCCCGTATCCGTATGCGTTTTGGACGACATCTTTGGCTGTTCCCCCCGCCACTACGAAGGCCCGGGCCATAATATCAGCCCAGGTATCGATATCGTTTCGGGTATAACCGACCACCGTGGGCTTGCCCGTGGTACCGGAGGATGCGTGTAATCTAACTACTTGATCCATTGGTACCGCAAACAGGCCGAAGGGGTAATTATCCCGTAAATCTTGTTTGGTGGTAAACGGTAAGTTTGCCAGGTCTGCCAGAGACTTTATATCTTCGGGTTTAATACCGGCGGCGTCGAAAGCCCGGCGATAAAAATCCACATTTTGATACGCGTGCCGAACTGTTTTTTGCAAGCGCTTAAGTTGTAACTCTGCCAGCTTTTCCCGCGGCATGGTTTCATATTCCTTTTGCCAGTACAAATTTCTTTCTCCTTTCACAGTCGCAATAAATCTTATTTTAAAAAGAATAGCACAAGTTTAAATTAAAAAAAAGAGTGATTACACTTGTCACAAAATCTCCACCGGCAAGGCAAACTGCTGCTTGATATCCAGCCAGGAGCGGCCGGTAATGTCGCGCCCGCGGTGATCAAAGGCCACTTGTGGCAATAATACCAGATCCGGGCGGGGGTGGCGGGTTAGATAGGTCCGAAGTGCTTCCAGCATATCGGCCATTACCAGCAGCCCGGCTGTTTTGATGAATCCGCCGAAAAAACCGTTTGGTACCGGTAAAACGTATATTGCCGGTCCAGACTGCCGGCAATGCAACGAAGTTTTAATGATATTGTCTGCCAAAGCAGATGTGAGCACCAGCGTATTGGCCACCTCGTGCCTGGTTATTGCTCTATTAATTTCCCGTATTGTTCCCGGGTCAATATCGAAATCCATTACCAGCCCGGAACGGGCTCCGGCCGTTTTTTGCAGGGTCACCGTAATATTTGTGCCGTCCGGCCTGCGCAGGGCCAGCACCGGGTCGGACGCCTCCTTGACAAGGTGGAAGGCGTGTACCCGGGAAACCGGTACAACACCGTTTACGGTATTTATTACATCACCATGTCGCACTCCGGCCCGGTGGGCCGGTGAATCACTCAGCACTCCGGCCACTTCCGGGCGCAGGTCGTCCAGCAGCGGCGGTTCCAGGGTTACCGGCACCGCAATATCCGGGCGCAGTTCCCGGATAAAACAGTCCAATTGTCCGGGTAGTTCCGTAGGGAAGTGCAACTCCGGCGGCGCCAGCCGGGTGAAGCCGGGTATGAACACCCTGATGGTTTGCGCTCCGCACCGGGCCAGGTAATGGATTGTGTTACGCAGGTCATTCCATCCGGTCAGGTGGGGCATGGCCACCACGCTGCCATGCCAGGAAACGCCGTACCGGCCCAATAGCTTCGCCGCCGCCACGGCGTTTTGGGCCTGGGGGTCGCGCATGACCCACGCCCGCAGGTGTTTGTCGGCGCTGTTTAAAGAAAGATAAACGGTCAACGGTGCCAGGGACTGCAAAAATACTACCCGCTTCTTATCGAGCAGGGAACCGTTGGTGGTAATCTGTAAAGGGGTTCGGGGAAAAGTTGACCGTATCATGGTTAAGATTTCTTCAATTCGGGAGTGGGTAAACGGTTCTCCTTCATTTATCCTGGTTACCGATTCCCCAATCACCACCGGGCGGCTTCGGTCCATTACCGCCAGGGTTTGCCGCACCTGGTCCAGAGAACGCGGCTTGATATTGTATACTTCCACTCCGGGAGGATTTGACGAATTGCTGCAAAAGACACAGCGTACATTGCAGCGTGAAGTGAGCGGCAGAATGTTCCCGTGCCCGGCGCCCCGGTAAATTAATGATTCAACATAGTTCTGTATTAGTAAATTCGAATTGTCACCCACAGGTCAAACCTCTTAATTGCCAAGTTATTAACAGACTTATCCACATTGTCCACAGGAATTTAATCTACAAGCTATAAAATAATCACTATAGTTTAGAAAAATAGGCAAATTGCAATAATGTGATATGCGAGTAAAATTAGGGCTTTGAGTAACTGCCACCGTTCATATGAAAAATTTATCTACAACATGTTAGCAAAGACTGTGCTTTATTTTGTGGATAAAATGTTAAATCATTTTAATAGCGGTCTAATCCCAGTTGCAAATTGGGTATGGCGTTAAGTGTCAGCGGGGCAAAATCGCCGCGCAGGTATTTATAGTGTGCCGCACAGGCTATCATGGCGGCGTTGTCCGTACACAGCACCGGCGGAGGGTAAATGACCCGCAGACGTTCTTCCGCCGCCCGGCGGGCAAGTTCATCCCGCAACAGCCGATTGGCTGCCACTCCGCCGGCCAGCATGATGGTATCGGTTTCGTATTGCCGGGCGGCCAGGAGTGACTTGTCCACCAGTACGTCCACTACCGCCCGGCGGAAACTGGCTGCCACGTCGGCTGCATTGACCGGCTCGCCTTTCTGTTTCAAGCGGTGCAGGTAATTGATGACTGCTGTTTTTAGTCCGCTGAAACTAAAATCAAGGCTACCCTCTTCCAGGTAGGCCCGGGGCAGGGTGATGGCCCGGTCATTACCCTCGGTGGCCAGGTTGTCAATCAGCGGTCCGCCCGGGTAGCCCAAACCCAGAACCCGGGCCACCTTGTCAAAAGCTTCCCCGGCCGCGTCATCTCTGGTAGCGCCCAGCAATTGATAATCACCAAAATCCTTGATTAACACCAGGTCCGTATGGCCGCCGGATACCACCAGGCAAATTAAAGGAAATTGCGGGTTAGTTTCGGTTAAAAAGTTTGCAAAAACATGTCCTTCAATATGGTTGACCCCCAGCAGGGGAATGTCCAGTCCGAAGGCGATGGCTTTGGCTGCAGCCACTCCAACCAAAAGAGCGCCCACCAGTCCGGGGCCGTAGGTAACGGCCACTGCGCTGAGGTCGCCGAAACCGATTCCAGCGGCGTCCAGGGACTCCCGTATGACTATGTTAATCAATTCCAGGTGCTTGCGGGATGCCACCTCGGGCACCACGCCGCCAAACTTGCGGTGTACGTCCACCTGGGAAGATATAATGTTGGACTTGATAACCGCGCCGTCCGCCACTACGGAGGCGGAAGTTTCATCACAGGAAGTTTCAATAGCCAGAATAATAACGCTCATTTTTACATAGCTCCTTGTACAAACAGGCACTTTTTTAAACCGAGTTTTAATAGATTATTATAGGTCTTCCATATCAATTGCAGGGCCTGATGGCCCAACATACAATTATTTGCAAATTGTTTTGTCAAGGTGAGATAAGTGAAATTAAAAGTATTAACATATAATATCAGACATTGCCTGGGTATTGACGGCAGTGTATCTTTAAAAGCGGTGGCTTCCACCATCGCAGCTACGGGAGCTCAAATAGCGGGTTTGCAAGAAGTGGATTGTTGTAACCCCCGCAGTTTGTTTTTCAACCAGGCGCATAAGCTGGGCCGGTTGCTGGGCATGTATGCGTTCTTCGGACCCAACGTTCGATGGGGTTGTCTGGCCAGATTTGGTAATGCAGTTGTTTCCTCGTACCCCATTGTATCATGTCGTAATTATCCCCTGCCCAGCGTGGGCGAAAAAAGGGGCCTCCTACGCGCTGAAATTGTCGTGCATAACCGTCCGGTGGCGTTTTACACCACGCATCTAGGGCTCAACCAGGAAGAGCGTTTACGGCAGGTGGATACAATTACGGACATTATTGCTGACGATGAAGCACCCCTGGTATTAACCGGCGATTTTAATGCGCGGCCCGATGCGGCGGAAATACAAATAATGCAGGTTTTGCTTACGCCGGTGGACCCTGCGGGAGCGGGGTTGACTTTCCCGGCCGATTTTCCCAAATATAAAATAGATTATATTTTCGTATCAAAACACTGGGAAGTCCGTGATACCGGGGTCCATGACAGCCGGGCTTCGGACCATCTGCCCCTGGCTGCGGATCTTAAACTTAGATCTACGAACCATAATCAAACCATAATCAGTGATTTTCCGCTGTGTTTCCCAGTTCGCCGGGCAGTTGCTCTCCCAACTCCGCCATGATATCTCTAAATACCCGCCCGGCGCTTTCGTTTATTACTACGGCCGCTTCTTCGTCCCAGGGAGTGGGGGTTTTATTGATGATCACAATTTGCTTGGCCACTCCCGGCAGGCCGGCCACCGGATAGACGGTGAGGCTGCTACCCACCACCAGCAGCAACTGGCAGCCCGAAATGACCTGGGTGGCCTGAAAGAAATCTTCGTTCATCCGGTCCTCGAACAGTACCACGTCCGGGCGCAGGATACCGGAGCATTTGAGGCAGCGCGGTGGGTTTTCCCCGCCTTTGAAACGGGCCGCCAGGTTGGAAAAATCATGTTCAGCCTTGCAGGACATGCAGTGGCAGGTGCGCAGGTGGCCGTGCACTTCCCAAACCCTGTTGGAGCCTGCTTTGACATGCAAGCTGTCTATATTTTGCGTAATCACCCCCAACAGCAAACCTGTTTTTTCCAAACGTTCCAGGGCATAGTGGGCCGGGTTGGGTTTGGCGTTATTGTAAGCGGTCCAGCGTTCCAGGTTGATGGCGTAAAATTGGGCGGGGTCCTTTTTTAAGGCCGACAGACTGGCGGTTTTAATGGGGTCATGCTTTTCCCACAGTCCGGTCTGGGGGCTGCGGTAATCGGGAATGCCGCTTTCCGTGCTGATACCGGCTCCGGTGAGGGCCAGCGTTTTTTGGGATTCTTTGAGCAGGCGAACTATTTCTTTGATTTTATCAATGTATTGCACAAAAAAACCTCCGTTTAATGTAATTATCGTAAGTTTATAACATTATCTTATAAAATAATTTTCTCTGTCAATGTTTTGCCAGGTAAATGTCGCTATACTTATCAGTTTCGGGTTAAAGTGTATAATATTTTAAACAGGTTTACTAATGTGCATTTCAGGCAAGGCCCGCCAATAGTGTATAAACAGTCCGTAGCCGCTGGCACAGGTATTGCAAAACAATGCAGAAGATTAAACATAATAGGGCGGTATGTGTAAATTATTATTCAACGAGGGGGTTGTTTTTGCATGAAAAAGCCATTATGGGTACCATCGGAAGAGCGTAAGCAAAAAGCCAATATGACCGCATTTATTAATTTCGTAAATAATAAATACGGTAAAAATTTTTCTGATTATTCAGAACTATATGATTGGTCAGTCAACTGCTCGGCCGATTTCTGGGCGGCTATGTGGGAGTTTTGTGAAATAAAGGCTTCCCGCCCTTATGACAGTGTGGTAATTAACCAGGATGACATGATCGGGTCCCGCTGGTTTCCAGGAGCAAAGTTGAATTTTGCTGAAAACCTGCTGCGTTATCGTGATGAACAAACTGCTATTATTTTTAAAGGCGAGGGGCAAGTGCCGGTGCGCCTTACCTATGCCCAGTTGTTTGACCGGGTGGTGCGCCTGGCCCGCTCCTTGCGGCACCTGGGGGTTGCCGCTGGCGACCGGGTGGCCGGTTTTATGCCCAACATGACGGAAACGGTGATTGCTATGCTGGCCGCTACCAGCATCGGCGCCATCTGGTCATCCTGCTCACCGGATTTCGGAATCAAAGGGGTGTTGGACCGGTTCGGGCAAATTCAGCCGCGGGTGCTTTTTACAGCCAACGGCTATTATTATAATGGTAAGCAACACGATTCACTGGGACGGGTGGTCAGGATCATCGAGGAAATTCCTTCGGTGGAAAAAGTGGTGGTGGTGCCTTATACAGACCCCGCACCTGATCTGGGCGCTATACCCAACGCGGTGTTGTTTGCCGATTTCATGGCGCCGGAAAGCGGGCTGGAAATTGAATTTGCGCAGTTGCCCTTTGATCACCCGGTATATATCATGTATTCCTCCGGTACCACGGGCGTGCCCAAATGTATTGTTCACGGTGCGGGCGGGACTTTAATCCAGCATTTGAAGGAACTCAAGCTACATACGGACTTGAAACGTGAAGATACTATATTTTATTTTACCACCTGCGGTTGGATGATGTGGAACTGGTTGGTCAGTTCTTTGGCCCTGGGGGCCACCATACTCCTTTATGACGGCTCGCCCTTTTACCCCGGCCCCGAGGCGTTATTTAAAATGGCGCAGGACGAGAGGGTTACTGTTTTCGGCACCAGCGCCAAATACCTGGCGGCCATAGAAAAGGAAGGAGTAAAACCCCGGGAAACTTTTGATCTGACACCGCTCAAGGCCATCCTGTCCACCGGGTCACCCCTGTCGGTCGAAAGCTTTGAATATGTTTACCGCGACATTAAGGAAGATGTGTGCCTGTCGTCCATTTCCGGGGGCACGGATATTATTTCATGTTTCGCCCTGGGCAATCCCATCGGTCCGGTGTATGCCGGGGAATTGCAGTGCCGCGGCCTGGGCATGGAGGTGCATGCCTTTGATGACAGCGGACGGCCGGTGGTTAATCAAAAGGGCGAACTGGTTTGTACGTCCTCTTTTCCATCCATGCCTGTTTGTTTTTGGAATGACGAAAGTAATGAAAAATATACCAATGCGTATTTCAGCATGTATTCGAATGTCTGGAACCACGGGGATTACATTGAGATCACCGATACCGGCGGCATCATCATTTACGGGCGCTCCGACGCCACCCTCAATCCCGGCGGGGTGCGCATCGGCACGGCGGAAATTTACCGGCAGGTGGAGGCGTTGGAAGAAATCAAAGACAGCCTGGTGGTGGGCCAGAATTGGGACAATGACGTGCGGGTGATATTATTTGTCAAGCTGGCTGAAAATGTGGTCTTAAACGGTGACCTGATCAAGAAGATCAAAACCACCATTCGGGTCAATACCACCCCCAGGCACGTCCCGGCCAAAGTCATTGCCGTGGATGATATCCCTTATACCATCAGTGGAAAAAAAGTCGAAATGGCCGTGCGCAACATTATCCATAACGAACCTGTTAAAAACCGGGATGCCCTTGCTAACCCCGAAGCCCTGGATTTGTACAGAGATATTCCGGAACTGCAGGTATAATGCAAATAGAAGTAAAACTAAGCCGCGGTGAAAACCGCGGCTTAGTTTTACTTCGTTCGTTCTTTGGCGCGCTGCAGAAGGAATTTCAGCAGACCGGTAAATTGTTTCGTTTAACTGCTGGTTTAATGTCTTACCCTATTCAGCGGCCTTTCTTTTGACCTGTGACAGTTGATTCATGAGAAATTTATCAATTATATACTCGACATAAATAACCAGATAAAATATTTTTACTGCGTCTGTTTACTGGAGATTTGCTTGCCGCAGTAGCTGCAAAAATTGCCGCCTGCGGGCAGTTCTTTGCGGCAATCAGGACAAAACGGCTGCTCGGGCTGCATAGCGGCAATTTCCGCTTCCAGTTCTTTCATTTCCTGTTCTAACTCCCGGGTTGTGGCCAGTAGCCTTTGCATTTCTTCTTCTACGTTATCCTTGCCTGATTGCTGCTGGTAATATAATGCGCCGATACCGGCCAGGTTATTTTCCATTTCCTTTTCCATTTTTCGCAATTCATGCTTCATTCTGGTGAGTTCGAGCAAATCCGAAGATTTTTTGGTCAGGTCCTTGGCCTTGTCTCCGGCCATGCCGCCGAAGTCCCTGGCGCGGATGCTCAACTGCTTGGCGCTATCCGCTATTTTCTGGATAAAACTCATAAAATCACCTCCCGCTATATTTTTATTCGGCATACCTGGAAATAAACCTTTTCCATATCGCTGTAAATTTATCAGCCAAAAATTGATTGTTTTACAGTATAATAGTGCTAAAGGAGTGAGACTGTGTCCAATATTTTACAGCGACACTGGCTGACCACGGTGCGCCGGGACGCGCCCGGGGCTTTTTTGGAAGCGCGGACAGTTTATTGCGGCACTGATTGCGAGGTGGGCGCTTTTTTAAAAGTAGACCCGGTAAGTTTTACGGTTATTGAGGCTACCTGGGAAAACTATTCCCCGCCCGCGGCAAACATGGATATAGTCGGTCTGCGCGGCGTGCAGGCTTACTTTGACTGTGGCCCGGCGTTGAAGGAAGCGTTGGCCGGGATGGGAGAATTCCCTCGCTCGGTCTTTGCCGATACCGTGCGTGGCGTTATTCAGGCGGAAACATTCTTATATACTGAAAGAGGTTTTGCTTCAGCGGTGGAATACAGCAATTACTGGGAGAAGTTTTATGCCGATTCATGCCGCTATTACAGCAACCTGCACCGAGTCAATCGGAAGTGGCATGAATATGCCGGCCATATGCGTACATCCAACTTGTTCAACCGGTTCAAAGCTCAATCCGTTTATAGGGAGGTAAATGATTACCGGGTATGCAGTCAATTAAGCGATTCTTTTCATGAACTGAATGTAGAAATTGTCCTGGACAGGCAATTAGTGGTCACTGAATGCCGGGGCACTTTATTGCGCGTTCCTGACCCGGTTTGCCAGGAGGCCGCGGTATTTTTAGATCAAATGGTCAGCCGGCCGGCCAGCGCCCAAAGTAAAAAGCAAATCGCCGGTCTGCTCGGGCGGGGTGACGGTTGCGTCCACCTGATCGATATGGTTTATGAAGCGCTTGAGTCAGTAACAATAGCCATCGAGGTAATTGGTATAATTTAACAGGAAATTTCCTGTTTAAAAAAAGAATACTGAGGTAAAATACGGTAAATTGAGGTGAGGGAATAATGAGCAACAAAAAAATGGATTACCGAGTAAACTTTCGCGAGAATGGCCAAATTCTTAGCATTGAAATAACCTGCTGCGGCAAACATATCGGCGAAATCCGGTTTCGGGAGGGTGAATCAAAAACCTGTCCGGAATGTGGGGCTGCGCATACAATAAAAATTCAGCACAATCATTTTCACCTGACCCGTAGTGAATAAACCAAATGTTGCGTAAGGAGGGGGGTATAATGGCGGATTCGGATAAGCGCGCGGCTGCGCCCGACAAGCACAAAGGATTTTACAAGCCTTACCGAATCAAACCTGCTGAAGTATACGTGGAACCGAACCCGGACGTCTGTTCCGGGGAAGATAAATCCCCCAGGTGAGCTAATTAAATTGCTCACCTTTATTTTTTTCCTCGCTGTCCTTAAGCAATACCAGGGCTTTGGCGGTTAGCACAACGGGAAACATACGTATATACTTGGGTCTGAGGAATGTTGCCGGTAAAAAGGCCCTGGTAGAAATCAATCCTTTTTCCATCAGTAATTTGACAATGTCAATTGCTTCTTGTTCGGTGAACCCAAACTGGTCCATGACCCGCCCCATGGCGTCTTCCAGGAAAAAAGTACATTTTTGCGCGGTATATAATTCGCGCAATAGTTTTTCCAGGCGAATGTTTTCCAGGTTTACTACGTTGGACATGTGCATTCCTCCTCCGCACCCCCGAGCTTTCAGCTATTCTTCATCATTGTCCAGTTCCAGGACTTTCGGCAGCAACGCTGCCAGCTTTTCCACGGCATTGCCGCGCTGGAGCGGATAAACATTTATTTCTCCGTCCCGCAGCGCCACCACAGCCACCGGGTCAATTTTAAAACCTCCGCCCCCGGTATGGTTGGCCGATCCACCGTAAGCGGTGGTGATTGAGATTACGGGCACCAGGGTAGTTCCCTGCACCGCAATGGGTTCGCCCAGCACCATATTGGGGGCGGCGGCTGTTTTCAGCCCGGTTAGAATGCTTTTCGACATGTCACCAGGCAACACTATGTAACCTCCCGCTGAAAAAGCGTTTGTGCCCGGATTGCAGCACCTTTAGTGTTAGTATACCAGTATTTCTATTAAATTACAAAATTTATACCGGGCGTTTGCCGGTATATTTGACGGGAACCAGTATTTTTTTATCCTTTACAGAAAGAATGCCGGCCGGGGATAAGCGTAATTCCGGCAGGTGCGTGGCCGATAAAAACAGTAAGGTATACAGCAGGTCGTAGTGGGTGTGGCCCCGCTCCGCCAGCAGAGCGTACAAAGTGCTGCATTCCTCAATGAGCTGATCCACGGGCGCTGGACTCATGATGCCGCCCAGAGGCAGGGGTAATTCATAAATTACCCGGTGTTTTTCAACCAATACTACCCCTCCGCCCATTTCAAACATGCGTTTTACGGCCAGCAGCATTTCTCCGGGGCTGCGTCCCAGGGCCAGTATGTCGCCGGTGATGGTATTGGAGCAGGCCAGGCCGGCCAAGTCATCGGCAAAGCCGCCCAAGATGCCGCTGCAAACCCAGCTGCCTTTCCGGTCAAGCAAAGTGGCATAAAGCAAACCCCGCTTACCTGTTATATCAACCAGGCTGTCTTGTGCCGGTAATACCATGTCCTGTCTACGGGTGATCACGGGATTGACCAGTTGCATCACCGGAAAGGCACCAGTTCGGGCGGCGGGAACAAGGTCATGGGGGATTATTCCGTCCGTGGAGCCGGAAACGGCAGTGATGTTGTAATCTTGCCAGCGCGGTTCAGGGAATTTTACCAGCGGCCTGCTCTGTTCCGCTACCAGTGCGCCTTCGGCCAGCACTTTCACCGGGGTGGGGTTGGTTGGTTCAGTCAAAAAAAGAACATCAGCCAGCCGGCCCGGGGCGATACCGCCCAGTTCATCGTCCAGACCGTAGTAGACGGCCGGATTGATGGTAGCCATACGATAGGCATCCATTGGCGGCAGTCCCGCCTGCATGGCCACGCGCAATATGTGATCGGTAAACCCCTGCCCCATGCTCGGGGGAGTCACCCCGTCGGTGGTAACCATGGTGCGCCGCAGGTCCACTCCGCTGCTGAGCAGATCTTTAATCAATCCGGGTAGGTCCGGGCGCAGGGAACTGTGCCGTAGGGTGGCATATATGCCCAGGCGCAGGCGGCGCAACGCTTCTTCTCCCGTTATGCTTTCATGGCAGGCTGAAACGCCCCCGGCGGCCAGCATGTTCAGGGTCTGCATCGAGGCGCCGGGGGCATGGCCCTCCACCCGTTTGCCCAGGTGGCCGGCGGCCAGGATGTTTTCCAGCATCTGCACATGGCCGTTTACCAGCGATGGCCAATCGGTTAGCTCCCCCACCTGCCTGGACAGGGGCGTATCCAGCAATTGTTTGATGCCCTCCGGTGCAAACCTGGTCATTCTGGCGCGGGAATAGGTTTGGGGATCCAGGCGGATACTCCATAATAGTTTTACCTGCAGTTCAGCCAGTTCCCGCCATAAATGCATCAACCTGTCCTCATCCATGAGCATGAAAAAAAACAAGTTATCGCAAATCAGGGTGGTAGTACCCCGGGTCATCACATTTTCGACCAGAGTGATCGGGTTGTAAGTTTGAAAGGGATGGGCATGCGGCTCAATGTACCCGGGACATAGGTACATGCCGGCGGCGTCCAGCACCCGAGTGCCGTCCCCCACCATGGCATCCCCGTCGCCAACGTAAGCGATGTGCCGGCCTTTTATAGCCACGTTGGCTTTTATTAATTCACCGGAATAAACATTGATTACCGTACCGCCTTGAATATAAATGTCGGCTTCTATTTCCCCCCTGGCGGTGCGAATTAAGTCATATAATTTTTGTTTATCCAGCGGCCGTAATTTTTGGGTTTCCATATAAAACCTCCGGCAAATATTGGTTTGAGTAAATTATAGCACCAGTCAATCGGTAATTACCAGAACATTAAATAATAAAAAAATTATATCGCCCTTGAAAAAAAATCTCGTTACGTATCAAAATATCCTAAAATGTCAATCATTATTGTACAATATTGGATATATTTAATCTGGAGGACTTACAAATGCAGTTTGCAAATGTCTTAGCATTTCCGTCTGCCGAGGACCAACACGTCATTCAAACCGCAGTTGAAACGTTTCTTTACACGCAGACCGGAAAAACCAGGGAAGTAATGCTGAAAACCATCCGTGCAGTGCTTGACCGGTACGGAATTACCAAGTTCGGATTTGCCGATTACATGGTTTACGCAACGAGGGAACCCAGGTGGTCAATAATTAAAGCCAAGCATATTATACAAGGGGACAACTGCCCTGGTTGCGGGGACCGTATTTATAATTTTAAAAGCGCCATCCGAATCCTGAGCATAGAAGAGCATCTTCGCAGGCATTATGTCAGTTATGGCTGCCGCTGCGGTCGGGTATTCGGTAAATGGGAGCCCGCTATATAAGTCCGTTTTTTTTCTGACCGGGTTGAGGTTGCTCCAGTGTAAGTTGCTTTTTAACTGATATCTTGATTGACTCCGGCCTGCTAATGGTGTTTTAATGTAATAAGCAAAAACATGCGGGAGGAATTAAAATGTTTTATGAAAGCACCAGAGGAAATTACCAACCCCTACCATCCGCAGGCGCTATTAAACTGGGTATTGCCCCCGATGGAGGATTGTTTGTTCCCACTGAAAAAGTGACCTTTTCCATGGCAGATATATCGGCGATGGCAGGTCTTGGCTACCAGGACCGTGCCGCTAAAATATTACAATCGTTTTTAACTGATTTTACCGGGGAGGAACTTGCCCGGTGCATTAACGGGGCCTATAATGAAATCAGTTTTGATCACCCGGACGTGGCCCCTCTGGTGGATCTGGACGAAGGGTTAAGCGTGCTGGAACTGTGGCACGGTCCCACCTGTGCCTTTAAAGACATGGCGCTGCAAATACTACCTCATTTTTTAGTACAGTCTATGGGAAAAACCGGAGAAGACGCGGGCATCCTTATTCTTGTAGCCACTTCTGGTGATACCGGCAAAGCCGCGCTGGAGGGCTTTAAAGACGTACCCCGAACCGCTATTGTGGTGTTTTACCCTGAAGAAGGGGTCAGTGAGGTTCAGAGATTGCAGATGGTCACCCAGGAAGGAAAAAATGTGGGCGTTGTGGCCGTGCGGGGTAATTTTGATGACACCCAGAGCGGGGTTAAAGAAATTTTTGGTGATCCCGGTATGGCCGAAACAGCGTTGAAATACGGTTATAAATTTTCCTCTGCCAATTCAATAAACTGGGGCCGTTTGGTGCCCCAGATAGTATACTATTTTTCTGCTTACGCTGATTTACTGAAAAGGGGCCGGTTAAAGGTCGGCGAACCCGTTAATTTCGTGGTGCCCACAGGCAATTTCGGCAATATATTGGCCGGTTTTTATGCCCGGCAAATGGGCCTGCCCGTGAATCGGCTAATCTGCGCCGCCAATGATAACAATGTGCTCACAGATTTCATTCGCACCGGTATCTATGACCGCAACCGGGCTTTTAAACGGACTATTTCCCCGTCCATGGATATCCTGATTTCCAGCAATCTGGAACGTCTGCTCTTTGAGTTGACCGGGCATGATGCCCCAAGGGTTCGGCAGTGGATGGCCGATTTAAAGGAGCACGGACGGTACGAGGTGGACAGTACTACCAGAGACATGATACAAGAATTGTTCTGGTCCGACTTTGCCAGCGATGAGGAAACCTTGGTCTCCATTAAACAAAATTATAATCAATATAAATACGTGGTGGACACCCATACGGCGGTAGGTTTACATGTCTACCGCAAATACCGGGAGAGTACCGGAGATAAATTTCTGACCATAGTACTATCCACCGCCAGCCCGTTTAAATTTAACGCCAGCGTAACGCGGGCACTGCTCGGCGAAGATAATACAAATGATAAGGATGAATTCGCCCTGCTACAAATGCTGGCTGATTTCAGCGACTTGCCGGTCCCGCCGGGATTGCGCGCCCTGGACCGGCGTCCGGTGCGGCATAAGGTGGTAGTGGACCGGGACAATATGCGGGAGGCAGTTATAGATTTTTTACGTGCCGGTGATTGTAATTGATGAGTAAAACATTTCTGCCCATGATGCTGACGGTATTTGCGTCGGTGGGTACGTATTATCTACTGGTCACTGAAACTGGCCTTTCCGAAAATTTAAGTATGGCTGGTGGGGTGATAGTGGCTATTTTATTAGCAGTGGCAACTAGGAAGTTATTTGACCGAAAAAAATAGTCCCTGCACGGACACCTTTGCAGGGACTATTTTTTTCGGCGCTCCTCCGGTACATACCATTTTCCGTTAATTTGTACCAAATCTGTGTTTACGTCATTAACGGGGTAAAAGACCCAGCCTTGGGCCCGCTTGGTGTTACACAGTCAGGCCCATTCCTTCATGAGCAGCGGGATATTAAAGTGGTTGTTGATAAATACTTCACCCGTTTTGGGGTTATACAGCACCCCTTTACGTTCCATAAAAAGCACATCCTTTCCATTATTTTCAGGCGTTATCATAATATTATGTAAAGTTTATTATTACTGTAAAGTGTTTTTTAATTATTTATCATTACTGGAGGTGTAAAGTGTGGAATTCTGGGTTAATAATACTCGGATATTGTTAAAACGTGACGATATCACCAAACAAGATACAGAGGCTATAGTAAATGCCGCCAATTCGAGCCTGCTTGGCGGCGGTGGCGTAGATGGCGCTATTCACCGGGCTGGTGGCCCGAAGATACTGGAAGAGTGCAAGCAGATCAGGGCCAGGCAGGGAGGTTGCCCTACCGGCGAGGCCGTTATTACTACCGGGGGGAATTTACCGGCCCGCTATGTTATTCATACCGTGGGACCGGTATGGCACGGCGGCCGCCACGGGGAAGCGGATTTATTGCGCAACGCATACAAAAACAGTCTGCTGCTGGCGAAAGAAAAAGGTATTCGGAGCATCTCTTTCCCTTCCATCAGCACCGGGGCATACCGGTTTCCCATTGAACAGGCGGCAGGGATTGCCGTTGCCTCAGTACAGGAATTTGCTGCCCAAAATATTATCCCTACTGAAATAAGGTTTGTGCTTTTCAGCGACGAAGTTTTGCTGGTCTACAGGTTGGCCTGGGAAAAAGCGCTTCAGTAAATTGTACTTAGCAAGCATATAGCTAAATTTTCCTAGTAAGTGTTGAATGAACTGGGCAATATTAAAGTCCCCTCTTGCATTTAGCAAAAGAGGGGACTTTTTATGCATATTTACCGGGCTTGCTCAAACAAGCCGTGCACCGCGGCGCTCAGTTGCTTATCGCTATAACTTTGCAGGGTAATCGCCTTATTGGGGCATTCTCCGGCGCAGGTGCCGCAACCCTGGCAAATTACAGCCTCTATTTCCGCCACATGTTTTTCTTTGATTCTGGGTGCCTTAAACGGGCATAACCTGACGCAGGTCAAGCAGGCCGCGCATTTGGTGGGCTCAATCACGGCCACCACGCCTTTTGATTCCAGGGTATCGTGGGAAAGAATGCTGGTGGCGCGCCCGGCGGCTGCTTTGGCCTGGGCAATGCTTTCTTCTATAGTTTTTGGTCCGTGTGCCAGACCGCACATATACACTCCGTCAGAGGAAAAATCCACGGGACGCAATTTCATGTGTGCTTCCTGGAAAAAGTTATCCGGGTTTAATGGCACCTTGAACAGCTGAGAAAGCCGCTGGTTGGATGCAGGCGGCACGATGGGCGCCGCCAGGGTAACCAGGTCTGCATCAATGGTGATCGGCTCGCGCAGGATATGGTCAGTGGCGGTGACCCGCAAAACACTGCCGCCGTTTTGCCCAGCCAGTTCAACGGCTGGTTTGTTATCCACTTCGTAGCGAATGAAAATAACGCCATTTTCACGGGCTTGCCGGTAGTAATCCTCGTTAAAGCTGTAAGTTCTGATGTCCCGGTATAAAACGATAATTGATGCATTGGGGTTGACTTCCTTGATCTTCAGGGCCAGTTTCATAGTCTTGGTGCAACAAATACGGCTGCAATAAGGTCGGTTTTCTTCTCTGGAGCCTACACACTGGATCATAACAATATTCTGGGCGCTCTTTACCCGTGGGTCATTGTTGACGATGGCTTCGTCCAGTTCCAGTTGGGTCATAACCCGCTCGTCCTGCCCGTACAAATATTCGGTGGGCTTTTGTTCTTCCGCCCCGGTGGCGATAATGGTCACGCCGTGTTTGATTTCCTGCCCTGATGTCAACTTGGTCGTGAAATTGCCCATGTAACCGGAAACATCCGCTATTTCGCTGCCGGTGTACAGGTCAATTAAAGGGTTATTATTTACGATATTAATTAATTCCTTTATATAACCTTGAACATTTTCGTTGTTAAACCCTTCTTTGATTCGCAGCGCTACCCCGCCCAGCCGGTCGCCTTTTTCCAGCAGGCTGACCTTGTAGCCTTGCTTGACCAGGCTACCGGCGGCGGTCATGCCGGCAATGCCGCCGCCTATTACCAGCGCAGCACGGGTTACGTTCACTTTTACGTTATAAACCGGCTTTAATGTGGCTGCCTTGGCTACAGCCATACTGATTAAATCAATGGCTTTTTCAGTGGCTTTTTGGGGCTCTTGCATATGCACCCAGGAACACTGGTCCCGGATATTGGCCATTTCAAACAAACTGGGGTTCAGCCCCGCTTCACGCATGGTTTCCTGGAACAACGGTTTATGGGTCCTGGGGCTGCAGGATGCCACAACAATGCGGTTAAGTTTATGCTCTTCAATTAGTTCCTTCATGGCTGCCTGGCTATCCTGTGAGCAGGCATACAGGTTATTGGTGGCAAAAACCACATTGGGTAGTTTTTGAACGTGTTGTATAACTGTCGGTATATATACTACGCTGGCAATGTTTATACCGCAATGACATACAAATACTCCTATACGGGGCTCATCACCGCCGATATCCTTTTCCGGGGGGAACTCCCTTTCCGTTACCAGAGTATTGCGGGCTTTCGAAAGATAAGCAGCTGTATCACCGGCCGCCGCGCTGGCCTGCATTACGGTTTCCGGGATATCCTTGGGGCCGCTGAAGACGCCGGCCACGTAAATCCCTTCCCGGGAAGTTTGGACCCCCGTCAAGTCTTGGAGTTG
Organism: Desulfoscipio geothermicus DSM 3669; assembly: GCF_900115975.1. Lineage (GTDB taxonomy): Bacteria > Bacillota > Desulfotomaculia > Desulfotomaculales > Desulfallaceae > Desulfoscipio > Desulfoscipio geothermicus. The sequence continues at coordinate 20,000 of NZ_FOYM01000026.1, read as the reverse complement.
ACAGAAATTGTACTGGTTCAGTTCCACGCCCAGTATGTTGGCCAGTTTGACGGAATCCTCCGTGGGTTTCAAGCCGACCGAGAGCACTACCATATCGAAATCTTCCTCGGTCATAGCCCCGTCGGGAGTGCGGTACCTTACGCGCAATTCTTTGGTCTGCTGCAGTTCCTTGACTGAGGAAATCATGCACTTGACGTACCTGACGCCGTATTCGTTTTGAGCTCGGTTATAATACTTCTCATAGTCTTTGCCGAAGGCCCGTATATCCATGTAAAATATGGTGGTTTCAAGTCCGGGCTCGTGTTCTTTGGCGATAACCGCTTCCTTGGTGGCGTACATACAGCATACCGAGGAACAGTACCCGCGACACAACGAAACGTCGCGGGAGCCGACGCACTGAATAAAGGCAATTTTTTTCGGTGTATTGCCATCTGCTTTCTGGATATGGCCTTCATAGGGTCCCGAGGCGCTTAACATACGTTCGAATTGCAAGCTGGTCAACACATTGTCGTAAACGCCATAGCCGTATTCTCCGCGTAGCTCTGCGTCGAACAATTCATAGCCGGGGCACAGGATGATAGCTCCCACGTTAATATTGACCTGTTCTTCTTGCATGCTATGGTCTATGGCATCCACGGGGCAGGCTTTTATACATTTGCCGCAGGCCTTGGGGTTTTTATGTTTTAAACATTTGGTAGCATCAATCATATAGGCATTGGGGTAGGCCTGAGGATAAAGCTTATATATAGCCTTACGCTTGTTTAACAGCTGGTTGAATTCGTTGGGCACTTTAACCGGGCATTCTTCCGCACAGGAACCGCAGCCCAGGCACTTGTCGGGGTCTACATAACGAGGTCGTTTATTTATTTTTACCTGAAAATTGCCGGGCTCCCCTTGCAGATCCACTACATCGGAACAGGTGAGTATCTCGATGTTCCGGTGACGCCCGCATTCAACCAGTTTGGGAGAAAGAATGCACATGGAACAATCGTTTGTGGGAAAAGTCTTGTCAAGCATGGGCATGCGTCCGCCAATGGCCGGGGATTTTTCCACGATATAAACTTTATACCCTACTTCCGCTAGGTCCAAGGCGGACTGCATACCACTGATTCCTGCGCCAACAATCATCACAGAGCCGACAATATTGCCATTCTTGTGATCGGTATTATTATTTTTCAATGTCAATCCAGACCTCCATATCCGAGAATTAATCCGCCAGAGACAACGACTGCAGCAGCGGCTTCGGGTTAATCAAATGCAGGTTGAACCATTTACGGCAATCCGGCAAGTCCATGGCCAAGCCAATCAATTCTGTGAAATAGAAAGCGGGCAGATCGGTGCCGCGCTCCTTGCGGCGCATTTCCAGGTTGGACTGGCACAGCGGGCAGGCGGTGACCAGGGCCATGGCTCCTGCTTCCTTTGCGGCTTCCAATAAACGGTTGACCATGCCTTGTACAACATTGCTGGAAGTCAAGCCCAGGTTAGCACCGCAGCAATCTGTTTTATAAGACCAGGGGATACTTTCGGCGCCCAGGGCTTTAACTATATTGTCCAATGCTACCGGGTTTTCGCTGTTATCAAAACAGGTTACTTCCGGCGGCCTGACCAGTAAACAGCCGTAAAAACAAACGACTTTAAGCCCTTTTAACGGTTTTTTAACGTTTTTGGCGATAGCCTCTACACCAATTTTAGTTATCAGGGCTTCCAACAATGAGTAAACATTTACCTGTCCACGGTATTTGAACTCAACAATTTCTTCTATTTTTTGACGCATTTCATCATTGTGGCGCATATTGTAATCGGCTTTTTTAACCCGGTTATAACACGCAGAACAGGGAACTGCCAGGTCCAACCCTGTTTCCTGGGCCAGCGCCAAGTTGCGTGATGGCAGGGCGATGGATAACAGGTGGTTGGTGCTATGGGCAGAAGTGGCCCCGCAGCAAACCCAGTCTTTTAACTCAACGAGTTCCATTCCCAGGGCCTGGCAAACGGAACGGGCTGAATAGTCATACTCTTTGGCGGTTGATCCTAAAGAACATCCCGGAAAATAGGAAAGTTTCAATTTATGTAACTCCTTTCCTTGTACAGCTGAATAAATAACATTTTGTTTTATTTTAAAGAGTTAATCATGGGCGCTTGCCCTGATGTTACTTAACTATGGGCAGTGGTTTTATCAAATATTTTTCTTAACTGCCCCTTTGCCTTGATGCGGTGAGGTAAAATGGGCAATTTACCTTTCCTAAACATCTCCCAGCCAATGTCCATGTCGGACATCAAATCACCGCTTTTAAACTTGTAAATGGCCATCATGGTGCCCTCATGAACGCGACCGTGCGCACGTGCCGAATTCAGGAAAACAGAGTGAAATAAATGAATATTTTTCTCTTTTACCTTATTTTCCCTAATGGCTATTTCTTTCAGGGCATCCATTACTTCGGCTATATTTATTCCATTGGGACACCTGGCGCCGCAGGTCTCGCAACTGGAGCAAATCCAAATGCTGGATGAGTTCAAGACGCGATCTTTTTGGCCAAACTGCACCATACGTAAAATTTCATTCGGGTAATAATCAGCATATTCGGTAGCTATGCATCCTGAAGCGCATTTCTGGCACTGGTAGCACAATTCGATCGGCTGCCTGCTCATTTCTCTTACTGCATTAAAAAAATTCCTCTTGTCTCCATTAAGAAAACTCAATCCCGGTCCCCCCTCTGGTAAGCTTCAATTTTTTAACAAAAGGTGATAATTTTAGTTAGATATAGATGATTATAAAAATTAACTAATTGTTTGAAATTTAAATCAAAAGGCCAGTATTTAGCGTATGTTCAATATAAATGACTAAAAAGAACCATGTTTCAATACTTGAGTAAATCGGGCAATTAAACTAGAATTATATAAAGATGTTTGCTAATACTTAATTATAGTTTCGCTATCAATAAAAGTAAATATAATTATCAAAGGCATAATTTTATTATAATTTAAATTTTTTTTAATGAAAAGAATAAAATGATAATTTATAATAAATAAAAACGATAATGTTAATTATTGTATAATATTTTGAAGTTTAACGAGATTATTCTTTGTTATTATAGTTAACTATAAATCATAAAAATCATGAAAAGCATAAAAATAAGCACTAAAAGAAAATGACTATCGAGGTTGTGGTCATTTACAACTAAGGCTTATAGTAATGGTGCGGGCGAAGGGATTTGAACCCCCACGGGTGTGCCCCACTGGATCCTAAGTCCAGCGCGTCTGCCGTTCCGCCACGCCCGCACATAAAATGTATTATTAAATCAACTGCATGTTAAATGGTAACACAGATGGTCCCCAGCGTCAAGGTGCATTACCGCCTATGATTTTGTAACAGGTTTTCCTGTATCCAGCAACGCAGTTCTTCGTTTATTTGATAAAGCCCATCCTGTCCACAATGCCACCCTTGATTATAAAGCGCCTTGAGCAGCAATTGGCGTGATGGTTGGGTGGTAACGGTAGTGCTGATACTGCAGTTAATTTTCATATGGTAAAGGGCCAACCGGGGTATGCCTTCCAGAACATCAATTACAAAACTATAACCCAGCGGCCTTTTTCCCTGGAATTCCGTAGCCAAATTCAAATCCCAGCGTAAATTGTGTTTTACATGGCTATAATCTCTGACAGTACCCGGATACAATGGCAAAACCTCCAAATTTTTATTACTAGCATTGCCTGTATTGAATAAAATAAACTTCGCTGTCCACACAAAAAAGCCCGGCTGATTATGAAGCCAGGCCTTATTGATATTTATGACATTTTCTGTACTCTGTCAACATTGGCGTCGCCGGATCCTTTGAGAACAAAGGTCTTACAGCATGTGGCCATGCAAGTTTCCGCCGGTTGGGGAGTCAATTGTTTGGCCATGGTGGCATCGATTCTATCGGGTTGATTTGCACCAAATTCGTCGGATGTCACTAAAATCTCGTTGGCTGCGCATTTGTTACCCTGCGACCAGTAATGGCAGTTGTTGATAATGCAGTGAATGTGCTGGTTCATTAGTGCTCGAATCCTCCTTCACTATGTTTTTGTTTTTCTTTAAGTATTTTTCCCCTGTTCTTACTTAAATATAAGTAAAAATAACATTATAAGATGTAAAATCAAATAAACCGACCTGATTTTGCCCTATGATTTAATTTTGCCTTTAAGAATGCAATTTCTTGCTGCTTATATCGCATTTTTCAATAAATCACAAAAGCCCTTGCTATGCAAGGGCTTTCATATTCTGGCCTCCCGGGAGGGATTCGAACCCCCGACCCACGGATTAGAAGTCCGTTGCTCTGTCCAGCTGAGCTACCGGGAGATAAAAATGGAGCGGGTGATGGGAATCGAACCCACGCGACTGGCTTGGAAGGCCAGGGCTCTACCATTGAGCTACACCCGCCCGTTATTGGTTCAATTTATTTATTTTAAGCGAACAACTTTATTATACAAAAAAGCGTTCTTTAAGTCAAAACAAAATTTTTGTATCTGTATGAAGTTTTTAGGCGCCGGTTCTAATCCAGGGTGCATAATTCTCCGGTAATGTTATTCTTATCAATGCTTAAAATGCCGTAACCGGCTTTGCTGCCTCCCTGGGGCCGGGTAGTACTGCCCGGGTTGAAAAGAAGAATACCATTTTCACGTATATTTACCGGCACGTGCGTATGCCCGAAAACCACTACACCGGCACTTGTTTCTTGCGCCTTATAATATAAAAGTTGCAGGGTACTCTTGGCCCGGAACAGGTGACCGTGGGTAATATATATTTTACATCCTTCCAAATTAATAAGCAACTCTTCAACTCCACTAAAGCCCGCATCGCAGTTGCCCAGTACCGCATAAAGCGGCACGTTGAAATTTTTACTAATATGCAGGGCATCGCTGTAAAAGTCCCCGGCGTGGATCAGGGCGTCAATCGGACCCATTTTATTTATTGCTTGAATAGCTATATTGATAGAACCGTGTGTATCGCTTAAGACACCGATACGCAAAATTTGCCACCCCGTAAACAATATTTTATCAATTAGCCGGATTATGGACCAACTTGGTCAAAATTGATTGAACCTTTTGTAGTGCCCGGCCCCGGTGGCTGATGGAATTCTTTGTCGTTCCGTCCAGCTCGGCAAAGGTTTTGCCATACTCCGAAACCCAGAAGAGCGGGTCATAACCAAAACCGTTCTCTCCCCGTGGTTCGTCGATGATTAATCCTTCGCATTTACCGTCAGCCGTTTCCACCCGGCCGTCGGGAGTGGCCACGGCCACCACGCAGCGAAAACGGGCCGTGCGTTTTTCCGGTGGTACACCTTGCAGCAATTTTAACAGCTTTTGGTTGTTGGCCGCATCATCGTGCCCTGTTCCTGCAAAACGTGCGGAATGCACACCCGGTGCCCCGTTCAGGTAATCCACTTCCAGGCCTGAATCGTCGGCCAGAGCAATTTCCCCCACGGCAGCTGCCACTTGCCGGGCCTTTTTTACGGCATTGGCCAGGAAAGTATCGCCGTCTTCGATTACCTCGGGCACATGCGGATACTCAGCCAGGGAAACCACATCATATCCAGTGCCGGCCAACAGTTCCCGCAATTCCCGGACCTTGCCCTCGTTATGTGTAGCCAGAACCAGCTTCATTTTACCATCCCCCCCCCGGTATATTACTTCCCGATGCTGTCAGCTACCGGTCCCAGCACTTGTTTTTGGTAGTTTATCAGCTGTTTTATCCCATCCCGGGCAAGGTTTAACAGTTGATCCGTCTCTTCTCTGCTGAATGATGCCTCTTCTCCGGTGCCTTGTATTTCCACGAACCGATCACTACCGGTCATGACAATGTTCATATCCACTTCGGCGGCGGAATCCTCTGTGTAACACAGGTCCATTATAATTTCCCCCTGTAATATTCCCACGCTGGTGGCGGCTACAAAATCACGTAGAGGCATTTGGGGAATCAGCCCGTTGTCAATCATCCATTGCATGGCATCGGCCAGGGCCACGAAAGCGCCGGTTATGGACGCCGTCCGGGTGCCGCCGTCGGCCTGGATCACGTCACAATCCAGAGTGATATTATATTCACCCAGTGCTTCCATATCGGTCACCGATCGCAGGGCGCGGCCGATCAGGCGCTGAATTTCCAGGGTGCGGCCGTTGGGCCTGCCCCGGACAGAATCGCGTGGTGAGCGCTGGCCCGTGCTTCTGGGAAGCATGCTGTATTCGGCGGTGACCCACCCCTTGCCTTCCAACTTGCGCCAGTTGGGAAGGCGGTCTTCAACCGTAGCGGTACAGATTACTTTGGTGTCGCCCACCTCGATCAGCACGGAACCTTCCGCGTGTTTGTTTATGCCCCGGGTTATTTTTACCGGTCGCATTTCGGTATTTTCTCTGCCGTCAACTCTTTTCATATTTTACCTCTTTTCAGTGTGATTTTTATAGTATATATGTTTTCCCCTGCTTGGCAGCCTCAACCGCGCCGCCAAAACTTCTGCCGGCCTCATTGAGCAAATCTGTTACCGCGTATTCCGGCCAGAAATGGGTGATTACCAACCTTTTTGCCCCGGCCCGGCGGGCCAGGGTGCCGGCTTCCCGGGCGGTCATGTGGGCGTTGGCAAGATAACCGGCGTCCTTATCCAGCCCGCTGGCCTCGCAGAGAAACAGCCCCGCCCCCTGCGCCGCCCTTTCAATTGCTTCGGTGGGAGCGGTATCGCCGGAAAAAAATACGGTTTTATCTTTCTGCAGGAACAGTACCGCGTATCCTGGCAGCGAATGCGCGGTGTGTATAAAATACAGGGCCAGGTCGTTGAGCAGTGCTTTTCTGGTTATAACCCCCGGTATTTGCGTGGTTTCGGGTAATTCCTCCACGTTTACCACGTCAAACGCTCCGGTATAGCTGGCCAGCTTGGCATAGATATCTGCGGGGTCCGGCGGAATAAACAGTTTGACCGGCCCGTTCATTTCGTCCGCCCGCCGCGCGCCTTCTATGGCATGACGCAGGCAAAACACGTCGGCGTAATGGTCGGGATGAAAATGGGTAATCACCAGCCCCGATAGACGGCGAAAATCCACGTGGCGGGCAAGTTCGGCAAAGCTGCCGTTGCCCGCTTCCAGCATCACGGTGGTATCACCGGCCCGGAGCAGGTACCCCGAACAGGCTTCCCCCGGACGGGGATAGGGTGCCCAGCATCCCAGTACGGTTAATTGCATAAAATTACCCCCTGTTTTCCCCTTCCCGGCGAGCTGCCAGGCAGCAACCCAGCGCGCCGGCGTACTGCGGCGCGGGCGGCACCCGCACTTCCACTGCCAGCTCGCGGCGGATTATTTTCCGCAAGGCTGTATTGGCGGCCACTCCCCCGGTAAAGACAATCACCGGGCTAAGCAGCTTTTGCAGCATGGGGCGGATGCGTTTAAAAATGGTGTAATTTACTCCCGCGGCCAGGCTGGCCGTGCTGTAACCCTCTACAACCCGGCCTATAAGCTCTGTTTCTCCGAAAATGGCGCAGGTGGAGGTTAGTTCCACGGGATTTTCATGGTATCTGGAAAGTTCCTCCGTGGATATGCCCAGCACATCCGCCATGTTTTCCAGGTAACGTCCGGTGCTGGCTGCACATTTGTCGTTGGTTTGAAAGTCCACCATGCGCCCGCCGCTTACCAGGGCCACCTTGCTGTCCTGCCCCCCCAGGTCCAGCAGGGTGAAGTCGGTAAGGCCGGTGGCGTATGCGGCGCCCAAGACATGCGCTTTTATTTCCGGGATGGCCCGGGCGCCCGCCAGGTTTACCGTCTGCCTGCCGTAACCGGTGCTAACCACGGTGTCAATCTGTTCTTCCACTGAAAGCAGGCTTTCCAAGTCGACCTGCAGCTTTCCATTCACCAGCCTCCCGTGTTCCCGGTAGAATTTTATTGTATCGAATTTGTAATAGCGCACACCGTCATTATTTAAGAGGGCTACCTTGACGTTACGGCTGCCCAGGTCAATTCCACACCACACCAATCTCACCTCAGCATTTCCACAAATGAATCCAACCGCATTTTAGTGCGGGCATCCAATCGGTTAGGTTTATCACCCTCAAGTGTAAGCACGGGAATGTTTATTTTTTGCCTTACAATAAGGTCTTCAATCTGGCGATAACAAAAACTTTGGGCATAATGGATAATACCATCCAGTTTGCGCCGTTCCAGTTCAACCAGTATATCTTTTAAGCGGTAAAAAATTCCGTACGGGTAAGTGTAAAGGCGATATTGTTCCACCAGGTCATCCACCCCGTAAGGCATGGTGAACTGCCGCTGGGTCTCGTTGAACACTACCCGGGCGCCCCGTTCCTCCAAGTAATCATACAGGTCATCCATAATGGGCGGTACACCGATGTAGCCCAGGCGGATGCTCTGGCGGTCGGGTTCTTTTTGGCGTTGAGCTTTGATAAAGGCATCCGCTTCCCGGGCAAACTTAGCGGGGTCGCCCTGGAAGTCACTGCAATTCACCTGGAACAGGTGGTTGTCCCACCCGCTTACCAGGTTGTCCCGCCAGGTCATGATGTCAATTTCCCACACCCGGCTGCGCACTTCATCCAGATATTTCTTGGTGCGCTGCACCGCAGTCCAGTCGGTGCCCAACCGGTCCATCAATTTATCCATCTGCAGGCGCAACAGGTCGGCGTCGCGGTCAAAGGGATAAGCAAAGGGAATTACCGTTACCCCGGCCAGTTCCAGGGTTTCCATTAGGGCGTGGGTGTTGCTGCAATCTCCCTGGGTGACCGCTATGATGGTGCGAATATCTTTATTTTCCAGTACGGTGCTGTATATCCCTTTTATCCAGGCGCACACGTTGCGCGGGTATCCGGCCAATTCAGCCTGTTCCACCAGGGATTCAGGCCGGTTATGAGTTATGAATATGTTATTCAAGTCCACCGGAACGTGTCCTGCGGCATAAATAATTTCCACGGGTACGGTGGTGGTAATGCCGATTTTCATTGTTCATATCCTTTCCCTGAACTACTTTTGCTAAAACAATATCGAGCGGTTTAAAAAGATTCCCCAAAAATACATTTTATCCTCTGCCGCCATATTGCACCACCCCTTATTGCAATAAATTTTTAGAAGTAAAAAGGAACCGGTGGTCAGCCGGTTCCGCAACAATAAACTATTATTTAGTTGGCAAAGTAATTATTCAATCCATGGGCCAAAGCTTCGGCAACTTTCAGGCGAACTGTTTCCTGTCGCAGCATCTGTTCTTCTTCCGGATTTGAAATGAACGCTATTTCCGCCAGTGCCGCAGGTACGGATGAGGTGCGTAGTACCACAAAGTTGGCCTGCAGCACGCCCAGACTGCGCCTGCCCAGAGCTCGCAGCAGTTCGGATTGGATGGCGCCGGCCAGACGGCGGTTGTCGGCCTGGCTCACCCCCGGAGCTATATCACCGTCATCTCGCCGGTAATAGGTACTGGTGCCGTTGATGTTTTGTTTGGGGTTAGCGTTGACGTGAATGCTTAACAATACTTCGGCGCCGTTTCTTTCGGCGATGGCCGTACGCTCATAAAGGTCCACAAAACGATCGTCGCTTCTGGTGAGCACCACCTTGGCTCCGTTTTCTGCCAGTAATTTAGCCAGTTTTAGGGCTATGTCCAGGTTGACATCCTTTTCCTGCAGTCCGGTGGGGCCCTTGGCCCCGGGGTCCTTACCGCCGTGTCCCGGATCGATGGCAATAACGTGGCCCTGCAGGAAGCTGCCTATTTCCGGAATATAAATATCCAGGTCAAGTTGCTTGCGGTCCTGGGACAGCTTGTCCATGCTAACCACAGCTTTTTTTAGGTCAAACACCAGCCGTACTACGGGCGGCTCGGTGCTGAACCAGCCCGTGCGCATCCGGGCCACTGCCTTGGTATCCACTTCAACTTTAGCCGGCAAATCTCCCAGGTCCGTATTCTTGAGATCGATGACCAGCCGCTCGGGATTCGTGAGCATGAACATGTCGTAGTTCAACCGGTCACTGGCCTTAATGCTGACCAGCGTATGTTCGTTTTCTTCCCGCACCTCAATTTTATCGAGTTTGACTGGTTGGCCGGGTTGTTGCTCCCCGCTTTGGTCGGTATCTTCGGTTTCCACGAGGGGATCGCCCGGCGCCGGAGATGCTTCCGCCTTTTCCACGTTGACCAGCCAGCCGGCCACCCAACCGGCCACACCGCCTTCCAACTTGACTTTATACCAGTCGCCGGCCCGTTCCAGCACTCCGAAACGCTGGCCCCGGCTGACCTGGCTGATGATGCCGTGCTGGGTTCCCGGACCGCCCCGGACATTAACCAGGTTATCTTTAACAACGGCCACAACAGTTCCTGCGGATTGACCTGCCGGGTTATCCTGCCCGGGGGCGGTGGGCGGAGTTACGGCTATTTCATTGACGTTGGCGAACCAACCGGCAATCCATCCCGACTGTCCGCCCGGCAAGCTGATTTTCAGCCACTGGCCGTTCGAGTCGATGACGGTGTATTTTTCGCCTTGATTAACTTTGGCGACGGTACTGTACGAAGTATTCGGGCCCGCCCGTACGTTGAGCCTGGAAGCAGTTATAGTAGCCTGCTTTAACTTTGCTGTAGCAACCTGTTGCTTCTGTGCCGGGCTTTGAGAACCGGTCGCGGGGGCGGCGGGCGGAGTTATAGCCACTTCTTTGACGCTGGCAAGCCAGCCGGCTATCCATCCTGATTTTCCCCCCGGCAGGCTGATTTTCAGCCACTGGCCGTTGGAGTCGATGACGGTATACTTTTCGTCTTTATTAACTTTGGACACGATGCCGTAGGATATATCCGGCCCTGACCGAACGTTGAGCCTGGAAGCAGTGATGGTGGCTTGCTTCACTTTGGCCGGGGCCGCCGGTTGCTGCTTCGCCGGGGCGGTCGACGAACCGGCCGAGGCCTGCTCAATCTTTACCAGCCAGCCGGCCAGCCAACCTGTTTGCCCGCCGGGCAACTGCACTTTAACCCAATCACCCTCAGTGGTCAGCACGGGTAAAGTGTTACCGGAATAAACCTTTCCTACCACCCGGTGGTCGGTGCCCGGACCGCTGCGCACATTCAGCGTGCTTGTTTGCACCACGGCTTTTTTGGCCGACGCATCCGATACCTGCCTGGCATTGACCAGCCAGCCGGCTACCCATCCTTCTTTACCGTCTACCTTTATTTTGTACCAGTCGCCGCGCGCATCCAGCGCAGTAAATTGATCGCCTTTATGTACTTGGGCCACAATACTGTGATTGGTGCCGGGACCACCCCGTACGTTCAGGGTGTTGCTATCCACCACCAGCTGGGTGGCAGCGGGAGCAGCTGATGTAAAAGCAAAATAGCTTGAGGCGCAGAGCAGAGAAATAATCATTCCCTTTTTAAATATTTGTTTCCAGCTTTTGCATTTGCCCATAAACCGTTTCCTCGTTTCCCAATTTTTTCCCAAATAACTGTTAAATCAGCAAAAAATATAATTCAACAAATAAAGGGAAAAACCTGCCGGGCAGGTAAATTGCTATATTTTGTTAACCTTAGCTGCGTTATGATGGTTACACTTATGGGACGCTTTTAACCGGTAAAAAGTTCCCTAAAATGACAAATTACCGGATAGTTTAACTTTTGAGGCTGCATACTAAATTTAAACAATGCAGTGGAGGGATAATGCGTGGAAAAGCTTAAAGTGGGAATTATCGGTACGGGAATGGCTTTTGAACGCCTGCATTACCCGGCCTATCAGGAACTGGCGGATAAATATGAGATTGTGGCCCTGTGCGACCCGGTGCCCGAAAAAACCAGACCGTGGGCACAGCGGCTCGGACTGGGCGAGGATGCCATATACACCGATTACCGGCCGCTGCTTACGCGGGGGGACATCAACGTTTTTGATATCATGGTACCCATTGAGCAAAATTTTTCGGTTACCGAGGATGTAGCTCGGGCAATAGCGTTTCAGCCGCATCGGGCCATTATCTGTGAAAAGCCGCTGGCGTCCAATTACGAGCAGGCCCGTGCCCACGCGGAATTGCCGCGCCGCTACGGCGTGCCGATTATGATTGCGGAAAACTATCGCTATAACGAGGAAATTAAAATGATCCGCGCCATGGTACAAGAAAAGAAAATAGGCGATGTTGTGTACTTTATCCAAAACCGGGTTACCTGCTTCCCGGAGGAGATGCTGAAAAATAAATTCGCCAGGGAAGAATGGCGCCAGCACCCGGTATTTCACGGCGGAGTGATTTTGGATACCGGGGTGCATGATATTGCCGCCCTGCGCTGTATTTTTGGCGCCGTTGACCGGCTGCAGGCTTTCGGGGTGCCCCAGGACGATGATTTTGCCCCTTATGCCGTGGTAAATGTGAATATGCGGTTTAAAAGCGGGGTAACCGGTCAGTTCACCTTTTACAGTGCCGGCAAGGAAATGCAGCGCCCGTTGATTGGCCTGCGCATATTTGGAACTTCCGGAATGATTTATTGGGAGGAAAGAGATTGCGGCACCGTTAACGTAGCATACAACGACGGTGGCTCGGAGCAAATCCCCTATCGCCCGCAGCGCGGCTATTATAATGAATTGCTCAACCTGTATAACTTTATGATGGATAAAGAACCCATCGAGGTCACTCCGGAGATGGAATATGGCGACGCCAAGACGATTTTGGATATTTTGCGTTCAATACGGGAGGACAGCATTATTTCCGTGGATAAAAATAATGACTTTATACCCGCTTATATTTCCGCCCAACAGCCCGTGCATTTTGAGTTTCACCATGTGAAGTGGCAGTAATGGAATGAGCCCCGTGTAGACTCTGGCACGGGGCTCGTGGACATACATGTAATATAAAATCACAAACTGTTGATAATATCGCTGTTACGCGCCAGCGGCACGCTGACATCGATATGTCCGGCAATGGAATCCACTATCCGCCCGTCCACTTGAATCTGCACCCGCTCCACGGTTCTGAACTGGGTAAGGGTGTTTACAATGGAATAAACCGTTTGGTTTTCCATGGCTGAGCCGCCGCTATGCGCGGTAATCAATTGCTTGCTGAAATTGACAGTACATAGACCATCCCTGATATTTATGTCCAGCAATTCGGTGCCCGCCGGCAGAGTGGGAGAAATGGCGCTGTTTTGCGGCCCCCGGCAGAGTTCCTGCATAGTTCGCCGGGCAATGCCCACTACCTTGGGTATTTCCCGCCGTTCTGCCACTAAATTACCGTTATCGTCGGCAAAATAAAGTACAACTTTAGTTTTTTCAGTTGTATCAGCTATAACGGGTAATGTGGCTTCATTTGTCGGGGCGCAGTCGGGTTGTTCCAAGGTTATTATCTCTTCCTTCATTTTACCGCTGCCCGCATCGTTATTGTAAAAACATCCGGAAGTGTACAGGATTATCATAATCAGCCCCATATAGAGAAAAAATTTAATTGCCGCTTTCATTATCTCACCCCCATAGAGTTTGTCCTACTTAATTTGTATGGGAAAAGAACATTGATTATGATATTAATTGCCGGGAGAATACAGTCATTCGAGCAGGGGGAAACTAAGAGCGGATTTTGTGTTGGAGGGGAAACGATTTGCCTAAGCATTATATAGCCATAATTATTGTATTAGTTTTTGCCGGGCTGCTGCTCTGTTCCAGCCCGGCCCGGGCGGTGCCCGGGTGTCCCGAATGCCGGGTAGCGACGGAGGGGCTTCGCATTTTGAAGCTGCAAAAGCCGGCTATGCATGGAGCGGACGTGCGCTTGCTGCAATTAATGCTAAAAAAGCTGAATTTTTACCGGGACCAGGTCAACGGAGTTTATGGACCCCGTACCGTTCAGGCAGTACAAAAGTTCCAGCAAACCTGGGGTGCAGAACCGGACGGGGTGGTTACAGAAGCAACTTGGGAACAAATGGAACAAGTGTATAGCCAATTTTTGATATCAGAAAATGAGGTGCCGCCACCCCCGGGGGAGGTAAGTATTTTGGTGGACACTTATCGGCGCAAATTGACTGTGCTGTCCGACGGGGAACCATATAAGCAATACCCGGTGGCTGTTGGTAAATACAAAACACCCACTCCCATCGGGACCTTTAAAGTGCTGCGCCGGGCCAGGAACTGGGGCACGGGTTTCGGCACCCGTTGGATTGGCTTGACGGTTCCATGGGGTATTTATGGTATTCACGGCACTAACAAACCTTATGCCATTGGCAGTTACGCCAGTCACGGCTGCATTAGGATGAATAATAAAAATGTGGAGGAAATATACCCCTGGGTCAAGCCCGGCACAAGGGTGATTATTATAGGAAATCCATTTATGTATCAACCTGACCGGTTTCGGACTATGCGGCGGGACGAGCGGGGCGGGGATGTGCTGGAAGTACAGATGCGTTTGCAAAGACTGGGGTATTATGACGGCCCCCTTGACGGTATCTGGGGCGGGGGCATGGAGCGGGCGGTAATGGAATTTCGCAAAAGCCGAAAGCTATCCAGGGATAATGCAGTAGATGCCGAAGTTTACCGTGCGCTGGGATTGTAAAGAAGCGGGGGTTAGTCCCCCGCCTTTGTTGTCTGGATCATCGGGCGCCTGCGCTTCCGGGCGGCAGACTTTTTGGCCTGATACTTTTGTTTGATCACCGGAACTACGCGGCTGACATACCAGGCGCAAATCAGCAACCCCAGGGTCAGGTAAAAAAAGACCTGCGGGAATGTCACAAATATAGCCAGGGCCAGGATACTGAAAACCACAACGCTGACTCCAGGAATGATATAACCGCTCGGAATACGGTAGGGCCGGTTGGCATAAGGCATTTTACGGCGTAAAACAATTACAGCCAGGCCTGCCAGCGCGTAGATAATACTTTCCATGGCCGCGGCCATGTTCACCAGTACAAGGTAACGATGAGTAAACAGTACTATTGTTGATATGGCGACACCGATAATAAATATAGTGAATACGGCCACCCACGGGGTAAAAAATCGCATGCTGATCTTGCTGAAAACTGGCGGCAGCACATGTTCCCGGGCTGATGCGTAGATAAAGCGGGATACGCTGATCAAACCTGCGTTGAATGTGGTAATGGAGGCGGCCAGGGTCAGCGTTACCATCCACACCACCCCGATATCGCCTAATATTGTACGGGCAAAAATCAGTTGTGGTATCGGCGACCCCGTCAGGGCGGCCCGCGGCACCGTTGCCGTCATCCCCACGGTAAAAACGGCGTATATGATACTTAAAAGTCCAACGGCCAATAGCATGCCCCGGGATATCAACCGGCTGTGGGTTACTTCTTCGGCCAGGGGTGTAACCCATTCAAAACCGACAAACAAAAATACACCCACGGCCACCGCATTTATCAGTCCCATTGCGCCTCCCGTATCCATTGGGGCAGTCAAATGAAAGTCGACCCTGGCCAGGGCGATGAAAGCCAGGGTTACCAAGGACAACATCAGTCCGTAAGTTATGGTGTCCTGAAATCCGCCGGCCAGTTTTAGGCCGATAATGTTCATGGCCGTGACGGCCAAAAACATTACCAGTATCCATACCATCGGAGGCACAGACGGCAGTGCCTCGTTTAAAATTTCCGCCAGCACATAACTTTCCGCCCCAATTACTCCCAGTATAACGGCCATATAAAGAATTGACACGGTTAGGGCCGTTCGGTCATTGAAGGCCCGGCTGAAATACAGGCGGATGCCGGCCGCTGACGGAATCATGCCGTTAAGTTCGCTGAAACATAGGGCTGCTGTCATACACAGCAGCCCTCCGGTGAGAATGGCCAACCAGGCTGCATCGCCGGCTAAAAAACCCGCCACCTGAACTGCTGCCACAAAGGTAGAACTGGACAGAGTCAGGCCGGCGCTGGTGGCTACCACCGTACGCAGGGTGAGGACTTTTTTTAACTGCACCTCACTCACCCCAGATCATCAACGAAATGAAATCCAGGCGTACAATATCATCTTCGGACCCCTTAATTACCAGGGTCCCGTTCATGTATGGCTCGGTGGGGGTAATGTCACCGTAAAAAAGGTCAGCCAGGGTTTCGCTGTCGGCCGTGACCACCAGATCGGGATCACCTGCCGGCGTGCCTTCAGTTACGGTAAGTTCGCCGTTTTTAAGTATTAAAGTATGTTGGGAGTCCACGTCCGCTGCTTTGATTAAAATTACCCGGTCCCAATCTTTGTTCATTATTTTTAATTTTTTATTCTTTTGGTAGCCCTCCCCAAAAGCCTGTAAGCTACCGGTTATTTCCTCATGTGTAGCCATAATAACCTCCGCCTGCCAAAAATGTATGTCAGTTAACTTGCCATATCTATGATACGCGGTTTGAATTCCAATCGTTCAATTAGATCCATGTAATCTTCCGGCGTCACTTCCTCCCAGGGCTTGCCCAGGAGGGCGACCAGCACGCCTTCCATGACATTGGTGCCGAAGGAACGCCCCTCAAATACCGGGGTCGTAGTGACCAGCCGGCTGGCGCCGCTTTGTCGTAAAAACTCTACATCGGCTGCCGTTGTGGTGTTGGTGATGATGATTTGACCGTTCAGATTGTCGGGTAAGTAACGTTTAATAAAATGAAAATCACCGGCAATTACATCCGCATCCCGGTAATACTGTGCATACTTTTTAGCCTTTTCCTCATCCCTGGACTCTTGTTTTTTTCCGGTGGGGTATAGCATGTGAAAGGGCAGTTTGGTCATCTCCGGCAGCAATTTGCCGGCCATTTCCTCCAGTTCTTCCAGGGTTTTAATGGGATAGGGAATGCCGGCGGCGAAAATCAGGTCGCCGAAAGTGACATCGCACCCCGCGGTTGTAAAGGCTTGGGCCATGCCGAACCGGTCCACCGCGCTGACCATGAGCACCCGGGTGTCTTTATTCAAGTAATTCGTTTCCCGCAGTAAGTAGTTTACCGTCTCCCGCTCAAGGGTGTTTTTCAAACCGCTGCCGTCCACCACGGGAGTTTTTTTGACGGTCTCCATTAATTTTAAACCATCTTTAAAGGCATATTTTTTATTTCCCGCATAAACGTATACGTCAATGCCGCCCAGACCGATGGCATCGACTTGTCCATCAAGCTCCTGTAGTTTTGCCAGGGCCCGGTCAAAATCGCCGTCCATTCCCAGGCGCTCTATTTCGAATTGCTCGCCCAGCAATTCCACCTGTACTTTGTGATCACGCCCGGAAGAACCCAGGCTGACACTGACCACGCGTTTCAAAACGTAAGCCCTCCTATCAACTCTCTCTTTGAAATATCTTTTACCATTGTAACCAAATTAAGCAAAAAAAACAAGCAATACTGCCTATCAATGAGTTTTTGACATATTAATGTTAATCCATGGCATTCTATTGCTTTATGTATAATAAATCTGGTTTCCAATTTAAACGGTCATCCATCAAGGATGACCGTTATCCAGGCCCAGAATATCCGGCGGGTTCACTTGTTGCGCATCTTCCAGTACTGCCAGAGCATCGTCAAAAGAATCAATGTAGTCCGACTCCAGGACGTTAAGTTCAGTCTCGGTCAATACAGGGACTTCTTGCCGGGCGCGTAAACTTTCAGCAGTTAAGGTGAGGTCCCTTTGTTCGTTGCTCATCATAATTCCTCCTGATACCTTAAATTATTGACTCGGGTTATTCGGGTTATATGGTACCCCCGTTTTTTTTAATTATTTCCTCCGCCCGGTCGGCCATGTCATCAGAGGTGACCACGGTCACTAAAAAGGACCTGCCGCCGGCAATTCCGTAATTACGGTCGCCGTAACCGCTGACCGAGGGGTCGGCACCCAGCAGTACCCGTTTGTCATTGTCAACCAGATTATCGGTGCCTGCTGAATATAATGTCAGTCCGGTAATGGTCTCCGCCCGCCCCATCAGGGCGTTGTTGATCTCTGCGTCGTGAGTTTCGCCGTACCTGCTTACGCGGTCAACTTGCACAGTATCATAACCGGCTTTCTTTAATTCTTTTGCTGCCGCCTCCGCGGCATTGTCCGACGGAAAATATGCCAACAAGGATCGTTCGCCCGGTGATAACTGCATTTAATTCGCCCCCTTCATTATTTTTGCTTATATTGTTAGCCATGGGGGTTGATAAAAAACATTAAAAATAAAAAAACCCCTACCTGTGGGGTTTCACCATAACATTGGTTTGTTTAAAAGTCAGCTTTTCAAAAAGCAGCATATTCTCGCAAGAAATTTCTGAGCCGTACCTGGCCTTTAGCAATCAATCACCCCATACTTTTCCCAATACCTGCCGCAACTCCTGAGAGAAACGGCTTGACTTTTTTGTGGTAAGAATTTTGGTCTGATTCTTTTTTTCTGATAGGTTGGGGTAGTTGGGTAACACACCGCAAAGCGGTATGCCAAGTGACCGGCTTATCTCTTGCGGGTCATCTTCTGCAAAGGTGGGAAAACGGTTAAAGACTAGACCGAACCGGTCCATGCTAATTCCTTCGTCTACCAGCAGTCGTAAAAACATTTCTGCATTTTGCAGGGAAAAACCGAATGGTTCTACAACCAACAGCACTTTATCAACTCTGAGTATGAGTTCAATGGTATAGTCGCGCACTTCACTGTTGGTATCGAATACCACAACGTCAAAGGCTGATTTTAACAGGCTACGTATAATTATTTCCAGGCTGCTTAATAAAAAAGGGGAATGATCAAGATTTTTTTTCGTATTGCTGGCCAGCACATGCAGGCCTGAATTATGTTGCTGTATAAATGGCTGTATTTCTTCTGGTTTATAAGTAATTTCCCAGCAAGGCGAGGTATTCATTTTTTTTATGATTTCGATCAACCAAGATCCGATATTGGGTGATTCGTTCAAGCCTAGTTTATCCGTAATATTGCCTTTATTTAAGTCCAGATCCACCAGCAATGTCTTCTGACCGAACTGATGAATAAAGCCGGCCATTTCTTTGGCCACGGAGGTTTTGCCTGTACCGGCGGTGAGACCATAAACTGCCACCGTTTTCATACTATCCCTCCCTTTACAATTAAATTCCACCAGTTCCTCCTTTTTTCCTCTATATTAAATAATAAAATGTTTTATTTGTTTTTCCATTTTGTAACACCAATGCATGTAATTGCATAACATGTTAACAATATTAATCAATGAATTAAAATGGAGGCGTTTGCTATGTCAAATAATAGCCCCAAAAGTCCCAACCCAAACCAGGTGCAAGCCGTGTCCAATCAAAAAACGGAAAATCTGCAGGGGTATTATCCCGGCCAACCCTACCCGGGTATGGAACTGGCTCGGGCTTACATTCCTATCCAGAGGCTGGGTACAGTTTACCCACCTGCCAGGGCCCTGGAAGTAGGTACCCTCTTTCCCGATTTATACAGACCTTACCCGTATTGATGGAGGTGAATCCTAGTGGATAATCACAACCAGGCGCAATGGTTACATCAAATACAACAATTGGAATTTGTTACTGCGGAATTGAATTTATACTTGGATACTCATCCCGAAGATCAACAGGCCCTGGCCATGTATAATAAAGCGCACCATGAATTAATGCAGGCGTTACGTAACTATGAGCAAATTTACGGACCGCTTTTAAGTTTCGGTTTTTCACCGGTCATGCATAGCTATTGGAAATGGGTAGATAGCCCGTGGCCCTGGGAAATACAGTATTAGTTTATAAGAAAGGATTTGTGACTATGTGGATATATGAAAAGAAATTGCAGGTTCCGGTCAGGATTACGGCGCCTGACCCCCGGATGGCTAAATACATTATTACTCAATACGGCGGGCCGGACTTATGATTTTTCAATAAAAAATCTTGTCGAGTCTGTTCGAAAAGTTAAAACTTTAGGCAGCCATAAATAGGAAATGCACCGTCACTTGTCGAATTAGGTAGTAATTTACGAGAAAACTACCAATTACCAAGCGAGGTGCATACTTATGGCGAAGATGCAGTTGGATCTATTTCCAATGTCATATTATAACACACTTGGCTTTGATAGAGAACTCATTGACTATATTGATATTGTGGATGATTCAATTATTTATGATTTGGTTTTACCGTTAT
>NZ_FOYM01000034.1 GCF_900115975.1 Desulfoscipio geothermicus DSM 3669 | reverse complement strand
ACCATAGCGGAGAGGATACACCCGTTCCCATCCCGAACACGGCAGTTAAGCTCTCCAGCGCCGATGGTACTGGGGTTCGTCCCCGGGAGAGTAGGTCGTTGCCGGAATTAATTTTGCGAAAGCCTCCGGATTTATCCCCGGGGGCTTTTAAATATTATCCTCCTCATAACAAATTATAAGCAGGTAAATACTTGATTTGCTCGGCTAGAGAATTGTATGATTATAAATGTGGCAATAATGAAATAAAAACATATTGACATATATGTTTTGATTTGGAGGGGAAAGAATGGTTGACAGTCTGGCCGGAAAAATTGAAAGCTGGTTAAGAGAGCAGGTCAGAGACAGAGGTGCCAGGGGTTTTGTTGTAGGTTTGAGCGGGGGAATAGACTCGGCAGTTACTGCGGCATTATGCCGAAATGTATGCCCCGAAACAACTCTGGGAGTAATCATGCCCTGTTACAGTGATCCGCAGGATGCCGAGCATGCCCGGTTGTTGGCGGAGTCAATCGATATAGAGTACAAAACAGTGGAGTTGGACAAACCTTTTGCAGAGTTGGTGAAGTTGCTCACCGGCGAAGATTATGACATGTATAAGAAAGACCTGGCCGTAGCCAATATTAAACCGCGACTGAGAATGACTACCTTATATTACTATGCTGCCAGAAGGCGGAGCCTGGTGGTGGGAACGGGTAATCGCAGTGAAATAACGGTTGGATACTTTACCAAATATGGTGATGGAGGTGTGGATCTGCTGCCTATTGCCAATTTGGTTAAAAAGCAGGTGGTGGAACTGGCTGAATACCTGGGCGTTCCTCAACCTATCATAGACAAACCGCCTTCCGCCGGTCTGTGGGCAGGTCAAAATGATGAAAAAGAAATGGGCATTGCTTATGAAGAATTAGACAAATATATATTAACGGGACAGGCGGAAGACCGGGTAAGAAAAATTGTTGATAAACTGGCGCTGCAAAGCTTGCACAAAAAACAACTTCCTGCCAAGCCTTCATTATGAAACAGATGGAAAGGAGTTGAATCAATTGTCGGGGCATTCTAAGTGGTCAACTATAAAGCGTAAAAAAGCCAAAGTTGATGCGCAAAGGGGAAAAATTTTTACTAAATTGGCTAAAGAGATCATCATAGCGGCCAGGCAAGGGGGCGGTGACCCGGAGGCCAATATAAGGTTGAAAAACGCCATAGCAAGGGCTAAGGAAGCGAATATCCCCAACGATAATATCCAGCGCGCCATTAAAAGGGGAACAGGAGAATTAGGTGGCGCAAATTACGAGGAATTGATTTATGAAGGTTACGGTCCCGGGGGAGTTGCAGTGATGCTGGATATCATGACCGACAACCGTAACCGTACCGCCGGTGAAATACGGCATTTATTTTCCAAATACGGCGGCAATCTGGGCGAAACCGGTTGCGTTTCCTGGATGTTTGACACCAGAGGCATACTGGTTGTTGAAAAATCCGGTCTGAATATGGACAGCGACGAGTTTTTATTGACTGCGCTTGATGCCGGTGCGCTGGATGTGAAAGAGGAAGATGATAGTTTCGAAGTTATCACAGCGCCGGATATTCTTAACGAGGTAAGTGAAACTTTGGCGGTGGAAGGGATAAAAATCATCCATTCGGAAATTACCCGGTTGCCTCAGTCCACGGTTGTAATCACCGGCGAACAGGAAGAGCAAATGCTTAAGTTAATGGATGCCCTGGAAGACCATGATGATGTGCAAAATATATACGCAAATTTTGAAATAGTGGAGGAATAGTAGGTTGCTTTTTCGGCAACCTATGTTTATTTTATACTAAAACATGGCAATAATTCAGTTAAAAAGTGAATGAGGTATTGTCATGGTTAAAAAGATAATCAGTATTTTTGCCGCATTTTTTTTGGTGGGGCTGGTGGCCGTTACGGTGTACATTGCATTAAACTCCGTTAGCGATCCGGTAAGGAAGCCCGTGGCCACGGTTATAGAAAGCGTAACGGGCAGCCGGGTGGACCCTCTGATAAGGTCATATACTACCGTAAAAAAAATTAATGAATATACTTTCTGTGGTGATGAGGAGGTGTATTACCGGGGGACTGCGCCTTATGACCTGATTGGCCTGGACTACAACCGGTTGCAAATGAAATTTCCCCGGCAAAACGGTTGGCGAATTAGTGTTCAGGGTGATGAGGTGATGATCGCCAGACAAATTGACGGCTTTTGCGGTATGCACCAGGAATACAGGCACCTGGGTATCCATGACGGGCAACTGGCTGTTTATCAGGGTCCCCTGGGTTATGACAAAGTTCTATTGCGGGTGGAAAGGAATATTGCCATCGACAACTTGCCGGAGCAATTCCAGAGGATGTTGAGAAAAGCAGCTGACTTTAGCAGCTTGAGTGACGGGGAAAAAGTTAAGCTGCAGGAGAAACTGGAGTTTCCCGATGAACAGACACTAAATGTTTTGCTGGAAAACTTTGATGAATTGAACGATGACGGGCACCGAACAGGCGTTGCCGGATAAGTCCTGATATGTTACCATTTAATGGGGTGAAAATAATGCGCATACTGGGGATAGACCCCGGAATAGCCATCACTGGTTATGGTGTGATTGATGTTGCCGGCAACAGCTTTTTGCCGGTAAAATACGGGTGCATACGCAGTGATGCGGATATGCCCCCGGAACGGCGGTTAAACATATTATTCAGTGAACTAAAAGATTTGATAATTAAATACCGTCCCGGTCATATGGCAGTGGAGGAGTTGTTTTTTAACCGCAACGTGCGTACGGCCATGGTGGTGGGGCAGGCGCGCGGGGTGGTGCTATTGGCTGCCGCCAGGGCCGGGATATCGGTTTGTCAATATACGCCGTTGCAGGTGAAGCAGGCCGTG
The DNA here is from genome assembly GCF_900115975.1 of Desulfoscipio geothermicus DSM 3669. Taxonomy (GTDB): domain Bacteria; phylum Bacillota; class Desulfotomaculia; order Desulfotomaculales; family Desulfallaceae; genus Desulfoscipio; species Desulfoscipio geothermicus. The sequence goes on along the minus strand of NZ_FOYM01000034.1, from coordinate 32,849 downwards.
GTGGGCCGTGGCCGGGCGGAAAAAAAACAGGTGCAGTACATGATCAAGGTATTATTAAACTTGCCGGAGATCCCTAGCCCCGATGATGTGGCGGACGCGCTGGCGGTGGCTGTCTGCCATGCCAACAGCAGCAGTGGTTTGGGGGCGTTGTTATGATTGCTTTCCTAAAGGGCAAAGTGGCCTGGGGTGAACCGGACGCGGTGGTGATTGATGTAAACGGCGTGGGCTACAGAGTTAACGTAACTCCTGCGTGCGCCGCCAAGTTGCCCGCGGCTAACGATGTGGTGCAAATTTTTACCCATATGATTGTCCGCGAAGATGATATGCAGCTATACGGCTTTATGACCCGTGAGGAATTGAATACTTTTTTATTGCTGCTGGGTGTTAACGGTGTTGGGCCGCGAGCCGCGCTGACACTGCTGTCGGTACTGGCACCAGGTGACCTGGCTCGGGCGATTGCCCTGGAAAACGTAGAAGCTCTGACTAAAGCGCCGGGGGTGGGGAAAAAAATTGCCCAGCGCATTATCCTGGAACTGAAAGACAAATTTAAAAAATTGAACTTTATCACGGAGCCGGCACAGCAGGAAGAAATATTCCGGCCCGGCAATTTTGCGGATGATGCCCTGGACGCGTTGTTAACGCTTGGTTACGGCGCCGGGGAGGCGCGGGACGCGGTGCGCCAGGCCATGGGGCTGGGTAAAACAGATAATGTGCCCGAGTTGATTAAAGTGGCTTTGCGGTTTTTAGACAAATCCAAGTAAATTAAGGAGGGGCATTTCCGGGTTGATTGTTGGTGTGCCCGGAATGCGTTATGGAAAATTTAAAAAATGAGAGAATAATATCTGCCGGGCTGCGGGAAGAGGACGCAGATATCGAATCCAGCCTGCGCCCGCGTAAATTAAGTGAATATATCGGCCAGGATAAGGTTAAGGAAACAATCGGTATATTTATCAAAGCCGCTCTGCAGCGCGGCGAGCCGCTGGACCATGTTTTACTGTTCGGGCCGCCCGGCCTGGGAAAAACCACGCTGGCCAATATCATTTCCAACGAAATGGGGGTAAACATACGCACCACTGCGGGTCCGGCCATCGAACGTCCTGGGGATCTGGCCGCTATTTTAACCAACCTGCAGCAGGGAGACGTTCTCTTTATAGACGAGGTCCACAGGCTGAGCCGGACGGTGGAGGAAATATTATACCCGGCCATGGAGGACTTTGCCCTGGATATCATTATCGGCAAGGGACCCGGGGCGCGCTCCATCAGGCTCGACCTGCCCCGTTTCACCCTCATCGGCGCCACCACCAGGGCCGGTTTAATGACTTCCCCGCTGCGCGACCGTTTCGGTGTGATCAGCAGGCTGGATTATTATCGCCCGGCTGATCTGGTGGTTATCATTACCCGTTCCGCCCGGATACTGGGAGTGCCGATAAACAGTGACGGTGCCGGGGAAATAGCCCGCCGTTCTCGGGGCACGCCCCGGATAGCCAACCGGCTCTTGAAACGGGTGCGGGATTATGCCCAGGTGAAAGCCGACGGGGTAATTAACCGGGAAGTGGCTGTGGAGGCGCTGGAATTTTTTGAAGTGGACCCACTGGGACTGGACCAGGCTGACCGTCGGGTGCTGACGGCGGTGATAACCAAATTCGGCGGCGGGCCGGTGGGGCTGGAAACAATTGCGGCCGCCACCGGCGAGGAGGCGGGCACCATTGAGGACGTTTACGAGCCCTACCTGTTGCAGTTGGGGCTGCTGGCCCGCACCCAGCGCGGCCGCGTGGCCACCCCGGCGGCTTACCACCACCTGGGTCTCGAACGACCTGAGGAAAAACAGCTTACACTGTGGTAAGATGACCGCGGCACCAGCAAGGAATGATAATCGTGCAGTTCGGGTTGTTCCCCGCTGCGTTCAAAATCTCCGCGTCGACGGGACTAAGGTTCGCTTCGGGCCGAATTTGGCGGTCCTGCATAATGCGCAGAACGGGTAGTTATACTTGGTTATTTATTAACAGTCGCTTCCTCTTTTCAAGACATGCCGGTGCTTTCTGCGCGATTCGTCCTGCCAATTCGGCAACCTCAGCTTCACCAAGTCCCGTTACCGACGCTCCGATACATCACTTGCGGGGAAAAACCCGCCCCGCACTGAACATTCTTTTCAGGGCAGGCGGAATGAATCGCGCAGGGACAATGACTGTATAAGCAAGGGATAAAGGAGTTAAGGCCAGTGAAAATACTACTGCACACTTGTTGCGGACCGTGTACCATTTACCCGCTGAAAAAATTACGGGAGAACGGCCTCCGGGTGCACGGGTATTTCAGCAACCCCAATATCCACCCCTTCACCGAGTGGCAAAAACGAAAAGACACCCTGCTGCAATATGCCCGGGATAACGACTTGCCGGTAATCGTGGATGACAATTACGACCTGGAAGGGTACCTGAGGGAAGTGGTGCACCGGGAAGCTGTGCGCTGCAGGTTTTGTTACACTATGCGCCTGCGGCAGGCGGCCAGGGTGGCAAAGCGGGGAAAATTTGACACCTTTAGCACTACTTTGCTGGTAAGCCCTTTTCAAAAACACGACTTGATTGCGGAACTGGGTCGTGCCATCGGGGAAGAGCAGAGAATACCGTTTTATTATGAAGATTTTCGCCCCGGGTACCGGGAAGCCACGGAGATTTCCCGCTCGCTGGGTATGTACAGGCAGCAATACTGCGGCTGCATATATAGCGAGAAAGAACGTTATTACTCCCAAGCGAAAAAGCAAAAAAATAAAATGGAGGGAAAAAGATGAATTCCCTTTACGGACTGGGCAAGATGATTTTAATGTTTGGACTCTTCATGGTCATCACCGGCGGAGTGTTGATGCTGGCGGGCAAATTTACCGGCCTGGGCAGATTGCCGGGTGATATTTTCATTCAAAGGGGAAATTTTACTTTTTATTTCCCGATTGTTACCATGCTGGTTTTAAGCCTTGTTTTGACTTTGTTACTGAACTTTATCTTCAGAAGATGAACTTTTTGCTTTACGGCAGGAAAAAGTTTATTTTTGTCGAACTTCCCACGGTATGTTGTTACTGGGGAGGTTTTTTTATGCCGGGGAAAAAATTTGCCGGTGCGTATCCATATTGCTTCCTGGTGATGGTTTTTATGATGGCGGTTTTGCTTTGGCCGGCCGCGCAGGCCGAAAGCGATGTGCGGGTAGTTCCCCAAACTGTCAGGGTGGGCCTGACACATAGTGCGCCGCAGGTATCTTTCAGCTTGCGCGGTGCCTACAGGCTGATAAACGCCAACACCGGCCAGGTGATCGCCGAGGACCGGGAAGGGCATAACTGGACGGTCGAGAACGCCGGCGGGCTTTTACATGTGCTGCGAGACGGCAATCGAATGGGTATTTATAACGGGCCCATTAAAGCCGAGGAAATAAATGTTAGGCGAAGTATATTGAGCGGCCATGGATCGTTACTGCAAAAAGAAACCCTGTCCGGTGCGGCGGTGGTGGGTATGGGTGGAAATTTGCAGTATTTAAGCGGTGACCGGCAGTCCGGTCTGCATGTAATTGACGGCCGCGGGCAAATTAACCTGCTTCCCCGGGGGCAATTGAACCTGGTGCACCTGGAGGGAGAAGGCCGGGTAAAACGCTACCGGGGCAACCTGGAAATCCGGGTGAATGGAGATGGTTTAACGGTTATTAATGAACTGCCCATTGAACAGTATCTTTATGGTGTTGTTCCGTCGGAAATGCCGGCCACCTTTCCCCTGGAGGCACTAAAAGCTCAGGCGGTGGCGGCCCGCAGCTACTTGATCGCTCAACTGGGCAGTTACGGCAGCCATGGCTTTGATGTCATGGACAGCCAGGCCAGCCAAATATACAGGGGCTACGATGTCGAAAATGAAGTTACTACCAAGGCGGTTGACGAAACCAGAGGACTGGTGCTGGTATATCGCGGTCAGCCGGTGGCGGCGTTTTTCCATTCTTCCAGCGGCGGCTTTACCGAAAACAGCGAGGATGTCTACAGTGACGCCCTTGGCTATGTTCGGGGGCAAAAAGACCCCTTTGACAAGAATGACAAATATTATAACTGGTCGGTGAGTTATTCGGCCGGAGAGCTTACGGATACCGTCAACCAGCAGTTGAAAAAATTTATGCGTCCCGAAGAGTACCATATTTTTGCGGCAATTACCGATTTGCAGGAACTGGAACGTACCGGCTCCGGCCATAGGGTCAAAAAGCTGCTGATTACGGGTCCGGATATAGACGGCAACCTGCAGCGGATAACAGTTTATAACGCCGAGCGGGTGCGCATGGCCCTGGGACTGCGCAGCGCCATGTTCACTATGCATAAAGAACTACGGCCCGACGGCGGCATCAGCAGGGTCACCTTCACCGGCAGCGGCTGGGGACACGGGCTGGGAATGTCGCAGTGGGGCGCCGCTGGTATGGCGGCCGGTGGTTATAGTTTCCAGGATATTTTGCAATACTATTATACAGGCATTGAACTGCTTGGGAATTACGGAATGTAGTCCCCGAAAGGAAGAACTTTTTTGCAAATCAAAGACTTTGATTATTACTTGCCGGAGGAATTGATTGCCCAGGAACCGGAGCCCAGGCGGGATGAGTCACGGCTGATGGTGCTGCCCAAAAACGGGGGAGCGCCGGAGCACAAGCTGTTTAAAGATATTGTCGAGTATATTGACGCGCGGGACGTGCTGGTCATAAACAATACCCGGGTGATTCCCGCCCGCCTGTGGGGTGAAAAAGAAGGCACGGGAACCACCATAGAGGTGTTGTTGTTGACCCGCCGGGGAGAGCATACCTGGGAAGTGCTCGTACGTCCCGGGCGGCGAGTTCCGCCGGGCACCGGCATTATTTTTGGGGAAGAGCTCCGGGGTACTGTGGAGGCGGTGGCCGATGAAGGCTGCCGCATTATAAAATTTCAATATGAGGGCATATTTGAACAAATTTTGGATAGGCTGGGGGTGATGCCCTTGCCACCGTACATTAAGAAACAACCGGCGGACCCCAACCGCTACCAGACCGTTTATGCCCGCCGGCCCGGCTCTGCCGCCGCGCCCACGGCCGGGTTGCATTTTACCCCGGAACTGCTGAAAACAATTAAGGATAATGGGACTCAAATTGTAACGGTGCTGCTGCACGTGGGCCTGGGAACATTCAGGCCTGTCAAGGTAGATGACATTACCAGGCACCGCATGCACGCCGAGTATTTTGAGATTACACCGGAGACGGCCCGGGTGATAAATGAAACGAGGGGCCGGGGCGGGCGGGTGATCGCGGTGGGCACCACGACGACCAGGTGCCTGGAAACCGCGGGTCGGGAAGACGGCACGGTTCAGCCGGGGTCGGGCTGGACAGATATATTTATTTATCCCGGCTATACTTTTCGGGTCATAGACGGGCTGATCACCAACTTTCACCTGCCCCGGAGCACGCTGCTGATGATGGTCAGCGCGCTGGCGGGCCGGGAAAGGATGCTTGAAGCGTATGCCGAGGCCGTGCGTAAACGCTATCGCTTCTTTAGTTTTGGTGACGCTATGCTAATTATTTAGAACGCAAAAGGAGTACTAATGGCTATAAGTTTTAAAGTAATTAAAGAAGACACGGAAAGCAGGGCCAGGCTGGGGCAACTTGAAACGCCCCATGGTACGGTGCAGACTCCGGTGTTCATGCCGGTGGGCACCCAGGCCAGCGTAAAAACCATGACTCCGCATGAGGTGAGCCAGGTGGGCGGCGAAATGGTTCTCAGCAACACCTATCACCTTTACCTGCGGCCGGGCCACGAACTGGTGGCCGAGGCTGGCGGGTTGCACAGGTTTATGCGCTGGGACGGCCCCATCCTTACAGACAGCGGTGGTTTCCAGGTTTTCAGTCTCGGTCCTTTGCGGCGGATCACCGATGAAGGGGTTACCTTTCGAAGCCACATTGATGGTTCAGAGCTTTTTTTTAGCCCTGAAATTTCTATGGATATCCAGATGGCCTTGGGGGCGGATGTGGCTATGGCCTTCGATGAATGCCCGCCCTATCCCTGCAGTTACGAAGAGACGCGCAAGGCGACGGAGCGCACCACCAGTTGGGCCCGGCGCTGTTTGAAGCATCATAACCGGAAGGACCAGGCGCTGTTTGGCATCATTCAGGGGGGCGTGCACCGGGATCTGCGCCTGAAAAGTGCGGCGGAGTTATCGGCCATGGGTTTTCCCGGTTACGGCATCGGAGGGTTGAGCGTCGGCGAGCCCAAACCGTTGATGTACGAAGTGCTGGATTATCTGATACCGGCTATGCCCGGTGAGAAGCCCCGTTACTTGATGGGGGTGGGTTCGCCGGACTGCCTGCTGGAGGGGGTGGCCCGGGGAGTGGATATGTTTGACTGCGTGTTGCCCACCCGGATCGCCAGGAACGGGACGGTTTTTACCCGGGATGGCAAGCTGGTCGTGCGCAATGCCGAGTACGCCCGGGATTTCAGCCCGCTGGACCCCGAATGTGATTGTTACGCCTGCCGAAATTTCACCCGGGCTTATATCCGACACTTGATCAAGGCCAACGAGGTCCTGGGTATCAGGCTTACTACCATACATAACTTACGGTTTGTGCTACGGTTGATGGAGGACATACGGACGGCCATAGCCGGTAATCATTTCAGCGAAATGAAAACAAAATTTTTAAGGCGTTTTAAAACCGACTAGGATTTTACATTTATTTATAAGGTGAAAATAAAAAAAGGGAAATGTCCGTTGGCAAAGAAATAATAAGTGTTTTGACTAATCGGGAGAAAGGGGGGTAATTTAATGACAAATGAGTCTTTAATCGGTATTTTATATATCGTCGGTTTATTTGCGCTGCTCTGGTTTTTAATGATCAGGCCGCAGCAGCAGCGACAGAAAAAGCACGCGGAAATGGTGCGCAACTTGAATGTCAATGACCGGGTTGTAACGGTCGGCGGTATTTACGGTACCATTGTTAAAGTAAAGGACGATACTTTTATCCTCAGAGTGGCGGACAACGTGCGCATTGAAATTTTAAAAAATGCCGTTTCCCAAGTAATATCCAGCGAAGCTGGGGAAAATAACAAAGATTAGCATCTTTGGAGTAGACCCGGTCTACTCTTTTTCTTGGGCATTTCTCCGCGCGAGGAGGTCAATAGTTGGTAACGCTGAGCGAAGTAAAAAAGAACCCGGTAATAGACAGCTTTATCAGAAAGGGCAATGAATACCTGGGGGCCATGGGGTTTACCGAGCACAGTTACCGGCATATCAATCTGGTTTCCAGTATCGCCAAAAATATCCTGGACAAGCTGGGTTACAGCAAGCGGGAGGGGGAACTGGCGGCCATAGCCGGTTACCTGCATGACATCGGCAATGTGGTCAGCCGGAACGACCACGGTATATCCGGCGCTACCCTGGTTTATCCCATACTGTTGCAAATGGGCATGGACCCCGATGAGGTGGCCATGGTGATATCCGCCATCGCCAACCACGAGGAGGAGTACGGCCAACCGGTCAACACGGTTGCCGCCGCGTTGATCCTGGCGGACAAATCGGACGTGCACCGTTCCAGGGTGCGTAACCAGGACATCGCCACGTTTGATATCCACGACCGGGTCAATTACGCCGTGGAGCATTCCTTTGTCTGGGTGGACGACAAAAAGCGCACCATCACCATGGAATTAACCATTGATATTGAAATTTGCCCTGTAATGGAGTACTTTGAAATATTCTTAACCAGGATGATATTGTGCAGAAGAGCGGCGCTTTTTCTGAACTGCGTTTTTGAACTGGTGGTCAACGGAGCCAGATTATTGTGATTGATTTAAGGGGGAGAAACAAATGAGATGGAGTAAAATACTAACCCTGGCCGCCATTGTGCTGGTAATAGCAGCCGTGGGTGTAACAGCAGCGGTGCCGCTGCCGGCATTCAAGGATATCAAATGGTTACCGTGGGGCAAGGAAATTACCCTGGGACTGGACCTGCAGGGCGGCGTGCACGTGGTCCTGGAAGCGCAGGATACGCCGGGCGCCAAAGTGACGGAAGACAGCATGAGAAGGGCCAAAGCTGTGCTGGAAAGAAGGGTTAATGAACTGGGCGTGGCGGAACCGATTATCCAGCGCCAGGGTGATCGCCGCATTATCGTTGAACTGGCGGGGGTTGCAGACCCGGAAAAAGCTGTCCGCGACATTATTAAACCCGCTTACCTGGAGTTTAAAACGGCGGACGGCGAAACCATCATCACCGGCGCTGATTTGCAGGACGCCATTGAGGGCCGGGACCCCACCTCCGGCCAGGTGCAGGTAAACCTCACCTTTACCGATGCAGGCACCCGGAAATTCGCCCAGGCCACCACGGCCAATGTCGGTAAAACCATCGGCATTTACCTTGATAATAAGTTGCTGCAAAACCCGGTGGTACGAGAACCCATTACCAACGGTAAAGCTATGATCACCGGCTATGAAAACCTGGAAGAGGCGCATACCATAGCTGTTCTATTGCGCTCCGGCGCGCTGCCGGTGCCGCTGGAGGTTTTGGAAAAGAGAACCGTGGGGCCGCAACTGGGCCAGGATTCCCTGGAACGGTCCATTAACGCCGGCATTGTGGGCATTATCGCCATTCTGGTCTTTATGATTGTTTATTACCGGGTTCCCGGGCTAATTGCCGACCTGGCCCTTTTAATTTACGCATTAATCGTGCTGGGTATTTTCATTGGTATTCATGCCACCATGACGCTCCCCGGCATTGCCGGTTTCCTGTTATCGCTGGGTATTGCGGTGGATGCCAACGTCATTATATTTGAGCGTATCAAGGAGGAACTGCGTTCCGGCAAGAGTATTCGCTCGGCTATTGACGCCGGCTTCAAGCGCGGGTTCGTGGCCGTATTCGACGCCAACGTAACCACCTTGATCGCGGCGGCAGTGCTTTATTATTTGAGCGAGAGTTTAATTCGCGGTTTTGCGGTGACTTTGAGTATTGGCATCCTGGCCAGTATGTTTACGGCGATAACCATGACCAGGTGGATGCTGCATCTGGCCGCCGCCACCAATGTGTTTAAACAGGCCCGGTACTACGGAGCGTAAGGGGGACGAGACTATGTTCAATTTTATAAAACACCGGAAGATATGGTATCTCATTTCTTTGCTGGTCATTGTACCCGGCCTGGTCTCCCTGGCGCTGCAGGGCCTGAACCTGGGTATTGATTTTACCGGCGGTAATATCATGGAAGTCAGGTTGGAGCAGGGCGTCAAGGTGCAACAGGTGCGACAAGTGGTGGAGGACTTGGGATACGGGGCGTCACGCAATATTCAAAAAAGCGGCGCCAACGATTACCTGATCAGGACCAGGGAACTTTCCGAAGTTGAAAGCGCAAAATTAATAGCAACCATGCAAGAAAAGCTGGGCAAGACAGTTCTGCTGCGCAACGAGCGGGTCGGCCCGGTGATTGGTAAAGAATTGACCACCAAGGCGGTTCTGGCCCTGCTGATTGCATCGGCGCTGATGCTTGTGTACATCACCTTTCGTTTTGAATTTAAACAGGGCGTGGCGGCTATAGTGGCGCTGCTGCATGACTCGCTGGTCGTTCTGGGTATATTCTCAATATTTCAAATCGAGGTGGACACTGCCTTTGTGGCAGCCATATTGACCATTATCGGTTATTCTATCAATGATACAATCATCATTTTTGACCGGGTCAGGGAGAATATGAAAACCCGGAAAAAGGGCGAGTCCCTGGAAGACCTGGTTAACTTCAGTTTATGGCAAACGCTGGCCCGTTCTATTAATACCGTGCTAACGGTGGTGTTTGTGCTGGTGGCTCTTTATTTCCTGGGCGGCACAACCACTAAAACTTTAGTACTGGCCATGTTGATCGGGGTAATTAGCGGCGCCTACTCGTCCATATTTAATGCCAGCCCGGTCTGGGTGGACTTGAAGCTGGCGGAGAAAAAGAGGTAACTTGCTGGAAGATCCTGCAAGGGATCTCCGTGCATGGCGTAATGAATACTTTAAATTATGTATAATATGCCCAGATAAATGCTGAACGAGGTTTTCAACAAAACCTCGTTTATTTTTTTATCCAACCCGGGGTAAATTAAAAAAAGATTTTGGGAGGGTCCGGTAAATGAAAAATAAAGATAACATTTTAGCTTCCCTGGATGACAGGATCAGGGAACTCACCATTAACATGGAAAAAATGAAGCTGGCCGAATATGTGGACCTACTGGATAATCCTGCAAGATTGTTGTATATCAATTTTATCAGCGGTATTGCCAGGGGGCTGGGTATCGCTGTCGGTTTTGCTATTTTGGGGGCGGTAATTATATTAATTCTGCAGAGACTGGTGGCCCTGAACCTGCCGTTGATCGGCGGATATATTGCCGAACTGGTCAAAATTGTACAGCTGCAGTTGGGAGCACAATAAACGGGGGGTATTTTTTTTGGAACAGGAACTGTTGAAGAAATTCAAGAGTGAACTGGAACAGGAAAGACAACATTTAATGCAGACCATCAAGCATATTGATGACGGTGGTCTAAGGGTGCCGCTGGCCGATTCCGTGGAGGAATTATCTACCTATGACCAGCACCCCGCCGATGTGGGCACGGAAGTATTTGAACGTAGCAAGGACTTTTCCTTGCGGGAGGATGCCATGATCAAGGTGCAGGCGACAGATCACGCCCTGCAAAGCATGCAGAACGGTACTTACGGCACCTGCGAGGTATGCGGTAAACAAATACCGCTGGAACGATTGAAAGCCGTACCTTACACCACCCAGTGCGTGGATTGCCGGGCGGATGTTGAGGAAGCATCCCATCGCAAGAATGTACGGCCGGTGGAGGAAGATATCCTGGAGCCGCCCTTTGCCCGTACATTTGATGATGCTACGGGGAAAAATGAATACGACGGCGAGGATGCCTGGCAGGACGTGTCCAAATGGCAAGAACATGCGCCTCACTCCGGTGCCGGGTCCTATTACGGTGGCGGGGAAAGCGACGAGGAGCCTATTGGTTACACCGAGTTGGTGGACCATATTCCCTACGAAGTGGGTGATGACGGGCAATTTTACGAGAACACCCGGGGCACGGATGATGACAGACCGCCCGCTGAAAAGATAGATATTGGTTACGACCATGGCGACGATGCGTAAGGATACGAACTTTGCGGTTGTACCACTAATTGCATGGTACGTTGCCATTGACGGCGGCATATGTTATAGTAAAAAGTAATCCAAGTCAGGCTGGCGCGGTGCGCCGGCCGGGCCGTAAGGCAGCGGATATGCCCGCGGGACTTCATCTTGGCCTTAAAGATGAGGGCCCCGGGCATTAATTTTGGGGAGGGTAACATGGACCTGCAGGAAAAGGTGAAAGTGGCGCGCTTGTCTGTGGCGTCCAACTTGATATTAACATGCGGCAAACTTGGCGTCGGCCTGACGATGAATTCCATAAGCGTTATTTCGGAAGCCATTCATTCGGGTTTGGACTTGGTAGCATCGGTAATTGCCTTCGCTTCGGTAAAGGAGTCCAATAAACCAGCTGACGATCAACACCGCTACGGCCACGGCAAATTTGAAAACCTGGCCGCCATTATTGAAGCTGTTTTAATTCTGGTGGCTGCCGCATTGATTATTAAAGAGGCTTACCCCAAGCTGTTCGGGGCGACGGAAGTAAAATCCCTGGGTTTGGGGGCTCTGGTCATGGGGTTTTCCGCCCTGGTGAATATATATATTTCCTCCCGGTTAATGCGGGTGGCCCGGGAAACCGGGTCGCCTGCCCTGGAGGCTGACGCCTGGCATTTGCGAACCGATGTTTTAACATCGCTGGGCGTGCTGGCGGGCATTGGTATTATAAAATTAACTGGTTGGTATATTGTCGATCCGGTGATCGCCATCGGGGTCACGTTATTTATTTTAAAAGCGGCTTATGATTTATTACGGGAGTCGGTGGGGAGCATCCTTGACGCTAGATTACCCGACAACGAGGAAAAGGTAATCATGGAAGTGTTGCAATCCTATGCCGGCAATTACGTTGATTACCGTAATTTACGCACCCGCAGGGCCGGCCCGCAGCGGTACATGGATTTTAACTTAATTGTGCCGCGGGGAAAACAGATAGTATCAACCCACGAGTTGTGTGACAGTATTGAACGCGACTTGCACCGGCATTTGCCGGGAGTGGAGGCTGTTATCCACGCCGAGCCCTGCGCTCCTCAGGACGGGGATTGCGAAATATGTTCGGTGAGGTTATGCAGAAAGCAGCAGGTGGAGATTACCGGTGTATGTGAAAATTGCGTAGAGTGTTGCCCGGAAAATGAAGAAACGACAAATCAACAGAGCCACCCTTAAAATATGACGTGATTCCCGTATAGTAAATTTAAGGATTACTTCGGGAAGGCGAGGTGGAGTTAAACCAGGGGAGTGTGGCAATGTGCTCTATGGGGATGAATGGGAATCCAGCCTGCAAAAAATTCGGGAGGGCGATGAACCGGCCAGGGAGGAATTAATTGAAGAGGCTAAACCCTTTATTGCCCGGGTTGTCGGGCGCCTCTGCGGCAGGAGCCTGAACTGGGACCGGGATGATGAATTAAGCGTGGGGTTGATAGCATTCAACGAGGCCATTGACCGCTATGATGCTAAACTAAACGTCCCGTTCACGGCGTATGCCCGCATGGTAATCAGGAGCCGGGTTACGGATTACCTGCGCAAGGAGAACAGGTGGGGCCGGGTCGACCTGAATATTTCCGACCCGCCGCCGGATGGCGCGGCCAGTCGGGCGGAAAACGACGCCTCCTGGGAGCAATATATTGCGGAAGTGGCCGACTGGGAAAGAAAAGAAGAAATCAAGCTTTACAGCGAAACAATAAAGAATCTCGGCATTACATTCGGGGACCTGGTTGATTCCTCGCCCCGGCACCGGGACACCCGGGAGACTTTAATAAAAGCGGCCAGTTACCTGGCTGCGCACGGTGACCTGTATGCAGAGCTGCAAAATAAAAAGCGCATGCCCGTCAGCGAACTGGTCAGGGGCACGGGGATCAGCCGCAAAGTGCTGGAAAGAGGGCGTAAATATATTATCGCCGTAGCAACTTTATTATTTTACCGGGAAGAATTCATCTACCTCAACTCATATATAAAATTACCGCGGGGGGAGGGCTGATTATGGGACAAGGCCGGGGATTGGTTATGGAAGTGAGAAAGAAATCCTGCATTGTTTTAACCAGCGAAGGTCTTTTCTTGGAAGTGCTCAGGCCCCGCGGTGATGTGGAAATCGGGCAGGAGATCGTGTTTGGCCGACCGGTGCAGCGCTGGTTTAAACCGCATTATCTGGCGGTGGCCTCGCTGTTGGTTGCCGTTTTTGCCTGGCTGGCCTTTGCCGCGCTGATGCCCCGGGCCGTGGCTTATGTGGCGATGGATATCAACCCCAGCGTGGAACTGGGCATAGACAGCAGCGTTAAGATTGTTTCCGCACGAGGTCTCAATAAAGATGGGGAAGCTGTGTTGCAGGGAACTTCTATATTGCGCGAACCGCTCCGGGATGGTTTGCAACAGATCATTGACCGGTGTATAGAGTATAAATATCTGGACCCCAACAAGGAAAATCTGGTTCTGGCCACAGTTACGGATGTTTGGTCTGAGAACAAAGGGGTTGTTGACACCGGAGATGTATACGAATATATCAGCAAGCCAATCAATGATTCCGGGGTCGACGCCAAATTAATCATTGCACGGGCGGACCGTGAAACCTTGCAAAAGGCACATCACAACGGTATTACCCCGGGGCGCTATTTATTGCAAACGGAAGCGCGTAAAAAAGGAGTGCTCATAACCGACGAGGAGATTCAATTAGAGAAAATTCGGGAACTGGAGAAAAAGAAACATTTTCGTACGGAGGATTTAATCAAACACTGGCGGTCCAATGATCGTCACTCCGCCGAACCGGGCAATAAAACTCCGGCAAAGGATCAAATGCCGGGCGAACCACAAATGTTGCCGGGGGCGAAGGAAACACCCACCGACGAGCCGGATCACAGGCCCGGCAAATCCGACAACAGGGGGACAAAACCGTGGAAACTGGGTGCGGATAAAAATAATGGGCAATATAGCAATCCCTCAAAGCCGGATACTGAACCCCCTAAAAAGGTTGTAAACCCTGGCGTTTCTGATAAAACACCCGGGGATGAAAATAATCCGGAAATGCCGGGCAAGGGGCACAAGGTGCGGGAAAAGCCAGCGGACGAGCAGGGTGAATCGCCCCTTGGGGAAGATAGACTTCCGGGCCGCCCGGATAAAGAGCCCGGTGGAAAGAAAGACGTTTCGGCCAAGCCGGAAAAATTACCCCGGGGGGAAGATAAAAATATTAAAAAAACGCAGCGGCAGAACCGGGAAAATGATCGTAAGGAGCAATGGACACCGGTGAAATACATTAGGAACAAATTTGAAGCATGGGCAAATAAGAAGCGGTCGGAAGAAAACCGGGAACAGCGCCTGGAAAATACAGCAAATAACCCTCGTTAATGCGGGGGTTTGTTTCTTATATTGACTTTTTAGACATAATATATATATAATTTTCCAGAGCATTGCAGGAATATATTGCGGTTTTCGTATGAACGGGTTGGCGTTAAGGAAAAACTGGCAAATAAGTAATGCTGATTGTTTAAATGACGGCACGAGAATGTTAAGGATGGTGAATCAAGTTATGGCGGAACATTTGGCGGACGGGCGGGCCATCTGGCTGGAACCTACCCACCTGCATTTTCACCGCGGGGACAAGGTGGAGTTGAAAGTGCTCAGGGGGTATGCCATGCAAAAAGCAGAAATGGACGGTAGCGAGCACTTGCGGGGGGTGGCTGTAAATCCGGAGGGCGCTGAAATCCCGGTGCAAATATCGCGCGGCGTGGATGGTGCTTATGATATATTAGTCTTTAACAGTGGTGCGGAAGGAATTTATACCGTACAGGTGGAAAATGGTCCTGGGCCGGGCAAAGACTACTACGCGCGGGTACTGGTGCCCATCGGGCACCATGTGCACGGCGCCGGGAAGGCTATGAACCGAGGGCTGGAAATTGTGCCGGAAACATACGGTACCTTTCACCCTGGCGAGGCCGTTGATTTGACGGTATTATACGGGGGTAAGCCGGCGGCTGGAGCACAGGTGTGGGCCACCTACCACCTGAACGAGGAAAGCGGGTTTTCCCACACCTTGCAGGCTGATGAAAAGGGGAAAGTCAGGTTTGTCTTTGATGCCAAAGGGCACTGGCTGTTTCAGACACACGTCAATGACAACGGAACCGACCATATTGCGACCCTGGTTGTGCCCGGGGTCAGGTAATAAAAACTAGAATCCACCGGTTAAAGCGATGGAGAGCGAGGGACTTGATAATACGTCATTACAATGGCATACGCCACGCCGCATGGCGTGGTTTATTGTTGCAAAAATCAACGGATACTTGGATGGGAGGACGGGTATGTGCTACCGGTATACCAGATAATCGTGCCCACACCTTATGCAGTGGGGCCTGTAAATGTATATTTAATAAAAGATAAACCGGTTACACTGGTTGATGTGGGACCGGACACCCCCAAAGCGGAAAAAGCGTTGCGGGAGATGCTGTCGGCGCTGGAAGTAAACATTCGGGATATTGAAAGAATCATTATCACCCACAGTCACCCCGATCATTGCGGATTGGCGGCCAGGGTCGCCGGCGAGACGGGGGCGACGGTTTTTGTACATACCCTGGAGGGAAGAAAACTAAAGGGGAAGCAGGATTATTTCAAGGAACGCATGCAATTCGTGGTGGAAACCGGCATCCCGGCCGAGGTGGTGCAGGAAATTACCGGTGAAAGGGATAAACTGCCGCGTCCCACCCTGGAGGGCGTCAGGTCACAGGAAATGAGCGGCAGCGAAACATTGGAGTTTGCCGGTGGGGAACTGCGGGTTATGCATTTACCCGGACATAGCCCCGGCCACCTCTGCCTTTATGACCCAGCGCAAAAAAATTTCTTCTCTGGTGATTTTCTGCTGCCTCACATTACGCCCAACCCGTTGATGGAACCCGACCCGGAGCGACCAGGCCGGCGATTGCCGGCCCTGAAACAGTACCTGGCCGGCCTGGACGTGGTGGAAAAATTACCCGTCAATATGGTCCTGCCCGGTCACGGCGGGGTATTTAACGACTGCCGGGGCGTTATCGAGGTGGGGCGTTGTCACCACCGGTTTCAGTTCGACCGTATCAAAGAGAAACTACGGGCCAAAGAATTAAACGCCTACCAGTTGAGCAAGGAGATTTATCCGAACCTGAAAGGGTGGGAGATTTTCCTGGGCCTGTCAGAAGTGCTGGCTCACCTGGACTTATTGGTGGAAAAACAGGAGATCAATTGCGCCCATAGGCAAGGGGTTAACTATTACACATTGTAGAGGTTATTATATGAACTTGCGATTGATTTTAGCCGTGCTGGCGGCGAAAACAGCCATGTTTTTAAGTCGGTTTTTCGGCAGGGGACGTGGCTCTTCGCTGCCGGGCATGTTGGCGTTGCGTATTTATCCCGGTATATTAAAACATTACCGCCACCAGGCCCGGCGGGGAGTGATTATGGTCACCGGCACCAACGGTAAAACCACCACGAGCAATATGCTGTCCGGCATACTGGTGCGGGCCGGTTATACAGTTGTGACCAACCGGGAAGGAGCAAACTTGCTTACCGGGGTAACGACTGCTTTTATCAGGGCGGGAAGCGTTACGGCACGCGTGCGCAGTGACTATGCCGTTCTGGAAGTGGACGAGGCGGCCTTTCCGGTAGTTACGCGCTGGATAAAGCCCAACCTGGTGGTGATTACCAACTTTTTTCGAGACCAGCTGGACCGCTATGGCGAACTGGATACTACCATTGGTAAAGTGTTGGAAGCCATCCAAAAACTACCCTCTTCCACCAGGTTAATTTTAAACGCAGACGATCCCCTGGTGGTCCGCTTTGCCGGGGAAACCGGTTATCCAAGCCGGTTTTACGGGGTGCGGCCGGTCCCGGAGTTAGCCGGTGATGCGGCCTATAGCAGAGAGGCCAAGTTCTGCCCGCATTGCGGTGCCGAATTTATGTATAGTATTTATCTGTATAGCCAGCTGGGCGACTATAAATGCCCTCGGTGTGGGTTCGCCCGTCCCCGGCCGGATATTGAAGCATCTTTTGTTCAAGTTGGGTTAAACGGCATAACCGCCAGAGTTGATGACGATGAAGGGGATTGGAAAATCGAGCTGCCGGTGCAAGGTATGTATAACCTGTATAATGCGCTGGCTGCTTTTACCGCGTCCCTGGTTTTAGGAGTTGACCCGGAAGCAGCGCTGGCCGGTCTGAAAATGTATTCACCCGCCATAGGGCGGATGGAATTGTTTGCTTACGGCGACAAAAAAGTTACCCTGACTCTGGTGAAAAATCCCACTGGTTTTAACCAGGCCCTGGCCGGTTTAATTGCCGGGAAGTCGAGGCAGGATGTCATGATTGCTATCAATGACAACGATGCCGACGGCAGGGACATATCCTGGCTCTGGGATGTTGATTTTGAAATACTGGCGCAGCGTCCGGATAAGTTCAATTTCTTCATATGTACCGGAAAGCGGGCGGAGGAAATGGCTTTACGTCTTAAATATGCCGGGGTGCCGGTGTCAGCCCTGCATATCGAAAGGGATTATCAGAGGGCGATTGACGGAGTATTAAACGGTAGGGGCGCGGCCGCCGGTTTATTGGCCACTTATACGGCGTTATGGCCGGTGGAAAAAATACTGGCGCAGCGGGCTGAAAGGGTGGTTTATAATGACTCTAACCGTGTGTCACCTGTATCCTGATCTGTTGAACCTTTACGGCGACCGGGGCAATGTCCTGGCCTTTGTCCAGCGCTGTCGCTGGCGGGGCCTGCCGGTGCGAGTCGAGGAAGTAAACCTGGGCGGCACAATTAACTTTGCGGAATATGATTTTCTTTTCATCGGCGGAGGGTCGGACCGGGAGCAGGCCCTCATGGCCGCGGATCTGGGAGCCCGGGTGGATGGCCTAAAAGCGGTGGTGGAAGACGGTCTCGTTGTTCTGGCTATTTGCGGCGGGTATCAGTTACTGGGGCGTTTTTACCGGACACCCGACGGTCGGGAGATTCCCGGCCTTGGCCTGATGGATTTTTACACCGAGACCGGGGATAAGCGGTTAATCGGCAATGCGGTCATTGAAACCGGTTTAAACGGTAAGCAAGTTAAACTGGTGGGTTTTGAGAACCACGGAGGTCGAACTTATTTAAACGGGCTGGAGCCGCTGGGCAGGGTTTTAAAGGGCCATGGTAACAATGGCCTCGACGGGCTGGAAGGAGCCAGGTATAAAAATGTTTTTTGTTCGTATTTGCACGGACCGCTGTTACCCAAAAACCCTGCGTTAACCGATCATTTAATAGCCCTGGCTCTGCAGAGGAAACAGGAACATATGCAGCTTGCCGTTCTGGACGATACTATTGAAGAAATGGCCCGAGAAGTCATGGTGAAAAGGCTGCTTGGTTAAAATATAGTGGTTGCCGGTGTAGGGACTTTTTGTTAAAATAATGTTAAAAATATGCTGTATACAATGTACCTTCCGGGAGGTGAGGACCGTGACCTACCTGGCAACCTGGATTGAAGGTAAAGAAGTTTTTTATCAAATTGTTAACGAAAAAGAACTACAAGGTTTGTGGGAACCGGAAAAAAATTTTATCATAGTTAAATTAGCTTAGGATTGTTAGCCTATCATGAACTTACAAAAACGCTGCATTTGTGGCGTTTTTTTTTTGTGTAAATTCTTCGCTAATAATTTTCATACTACTTCCATATCCAACCGAGCTATTAGCGTTTGTCTAAAAAAAAATAAATTTCCCATTTTCTCAGTAATAAATAATTATGCTCCCGTCAGCTGTCGATTACAGGCAGGAACACGTAATAATTGCCACTTCGCCGGATACTCATTTTGGTATTTCTGTCATATATATATATTACTATTTTTTCTACTTTAAAGTGCGAATACCATAGGATTTATTATGTAAAAAATTCCTATTTAAGCACTGAAAGGGAGTGTGAAAGAGTGAATTTTATTAAACGTTTGGAAGAATTCCGCTCTCTGGAAAAACAAAATACATGGGAAGGTACATTTTACGATTATTTGCAGGTAGTCAAAGAAAAACCCTGGGTGACGCAACTGGCCCATTCCAGGATCTACAACATGATTTATGACGCGGGAGTGGAAGAACCGGAACATGGAGGTAAACGTTATAAGTTTTTCAACAAGGAAATTTTTGGACTGGATAAAACGCTGGAAAAATTGGTAGAAGAATATTTTCACCCGGCGGCCCGGCGATTGGATGTGCGTAAGCGCATTTTGCTTTTAATGGGCCCGGTGAGTGGCGGTAAGTCTACGCTGGTGGCCATGTTGAAGAAGGGTCTGGAAAGATATAGCAGAACGGAACGGGGCGCCCTGTACGCCATAAAAAACTGCCCCATGCACGAAGAACCCCTGCACTTGATTCCCAAAGACCTGCGGGAAGATTTTGAAAAGGAGTACGGAGTGTATATTGAAGGCGAACTATGTCCTTCTTGCAGGATGATGCTGGAAACAGAGTACGGGGGCAATATTGAAAATGTCCTGGTGGAACGAATTATCCTGTCCGAAGACAACCGGGTGGGCATAGGCACGTTTACCCCCTCCGACCCCAAATCCCAGGATATTGCTGATCTTACGGGCAGTATCGACTTCAGTACCATAGCCGAATACGGGTCTGAATCGGACCCGCGAGCATACCGTTTTGACGGGGAACTAAATATTGCTAACAGGGGAATTATGGAATTCCAGGAAATGCTTAAATGTGACGAAAAATTCTTATGGAATCTGCTCAGCCTGTCCCAGGAGGGTAATTTCAAGGCCGGGCGCTTTGCCTTAATTTACGCTGATGAAATGATCGTGGCGCATACAAATGAAAATGAATATAAGTCGTTCATCAGTAACAAGAAAAACGAGGCGCTGCAGTCCCGAATCATTGTAATGAAAATTCCCTACAATTTGAAAGTCAGAGAGGAAGTCAAAATTTATGACAAGTTAATCAAACAAAGTGATTTAAAAGATATTCATATAGCCCCCCATGCTTTGCGGGTGGCCAGTATTTTCTCCGTTCTGACTCGATTGAAGGAAAGCAAGAAACAGGGCATGGATTTGGTTAAAAAAATGAAGCTCTATGACGGTGAAGATGTGGAGGGATTCAAGCAAAAGGATGTATCGGAATTGCAGGCCGAACATACCGATGAAGGGATGAGCGGCGTGGACCCGCGTTATGTCATTAACCGGTTGAGCTCGGCCTTGATTCGTACCACCACCAAATGCATTAATCCCCTGGATGTGCTGCGGACATTAAAGGACGGACTGGACCAGCATCCTTCCATTACCAAGGAGGAGCGGGACCGTTTGTTAAACTTTATCTCCATTGCCCGCAAAGAATACGATGAACTGGCGAAAAAAGAAGTGCAAAAGGCCTTTGTATATTCCTTTGAAGATTCGGCCAGGGTGCTGTTCGACAATTACCTGGATAACGTGGAGGCGTATTGTAACGGGGTAAAATTAAAAGATCCCATTACCGACGAGGAATTAGATCCCGATGAAAAGCTGATGCGGTCCATAGAGGAACAAATCGGTGTATCCGAAAGCGCCAAAAAGAGTTTCCGGGAGGAAATTTTGATCAGGCTCTCCAGTTACGCCCGCAAAGGCAAACGTTTTGATTACAAATCGCACGAAAGGCTGCGCGAAGCAGTGGAAAAGAAACTGTTTGCCGATTTGAAAGACGTAGTCAAGATTACCACTTCCACGAAGACTCCCGACGCGGAGCAGCTTAAACGGATTAACGAAGTCAGCGCCAAACTCATTGATGAGTACGGCTACTGCAGCATTTGCGCCAATGAATTGCTTAAGTATGTGGGCAGTTTGTTAAACAGGTAGGTGGTGAGGCAAAATGTCAGGTGAGTATATAGTTTCCCGGGACGACTGGTCGCTGCACCGCAAGGGTGAGATCGACCGGGAACGCCACCGTGAGAAGGTCAGGGAAGCCATCAAAAAAAATCTGGCCGATGTGGTAAGCGAAGAAAGACTAATGTCAATTATCTGACTAATTGGAAAGCACGAATGACGGGCATTTGAAACTTTTATAAATAAATTATACCCTATCGAAAGATAGGGTTTTGACTTATTATGCCCGGCATTTAATTTTTCCGGAAAGGTTGCTGGCGGTTAAAAAGGGTGGAGATCATGAATCAAAAACTAATTTCCGTTGAAATACAAAAGGAGTTTGATGTTTTAAATAAGGGTTGGCAGGAACAGGTTTTTGTGAAGCTTTACGTGGCCGCTAGGACTTCCGGGTTTTTGGCGGACATTTCTGACCGCGATTGGAAAACGCTTTGTGTATTGGCGACGTTTATGGATACCCAGGGGAACTGTTATCCATCTCAAGTACAGATCGCTAAAGCGCTAGGCGTGAGCCGCCAAGCGGCTAATGAGCGTATTAACAGTTTACTTCGATACCGATGGCAAGGTAAACCCGTAGTATTAGTTACAAAGGTTAGAAAAAAAAATGTAAACACCGGTAAGAAAGGTGACCGATGGGACAACAACAGGTATACGATTCTTCCCCTGAGTAACTTGGTTTTGGGACAAGAACACGAAAAACCTGTGTCAGCAACAGACGACATAGGAAAAGGTAACGAGAAACCTATGTCGTCAGATCACGACATAGGAAAAAGCCTTGATTTTACTGAAAAAAAACCTATGTCGCCTTATCCTGACACAGGAAAAGACGACACTAACAATATATGTTGTTGTAATGTTGTTGTTGTTGATAAGCCGTCTGTCGAAAAAAGTCGAAAAGAAAATGTGCCTAAAAACTTTTCCAGTGATGAACAAAACAACAACAACGAACTTTGGCAGCAAGCAGAAAAAGTATGCGGGGTACAGCTACCACCTAAGCTGCTTGATTGCCTCGTAGAAAGAAAAACAGAAGAAACAACGGGCAGTTCTGTTACAAATAGCAGAGCTGTTTTTAATTTTAGTGAAAGGGTGGTCAGTGGAGAAGAGAACAAAGAAAAACTGTGGGAAAAAATTCGGAAAGATGTCCGGGCGGTGGCCGGTCAAGACATTACGGTACAATTCGCAAAACATATCGCAAAAAAATACACCCCTGAACAGCTTTCAGATACGCTTAAAGAATTAGAAAACCAGCTTAGAGGAGGACTCGTGCTAAAAAAAGGAATTGGTCACTGGTTAAACTGGGCACTTCAAAATGATATAAAACCAATACCTGATACAGTTGGGCAGCCCCGGCAACAACAAATCAGGACCATGCCTAAACAACAGTCAGGGCAGAAAAGATCCAAAGCCAGGGGACCCGATGACGAAGCCCGGCGGAAAAAAGAATTGGTTAGATCGCTGTATCTGAGCTAAAGGCCACCGGTGGCCACAACCAAAAGGAGGAAAACCTGATGATACACATTCTTCGTGACCGGCTAACTGAAATGCCGGCAAAATGTAAATGGCTGGCTTTGGCCGGCCTGGGCTGCCTGGGCCTGGCCGTTGCATATATTCTCGACGTCTGGCTTTTGGGCACTGCCGCGGCATATATCATGGCGTTGGTGGACGGTCTGGAACACTTCCCCAGTCCGCCTGATTTCAGCCTGGCCGGCTGGTACTGGCACCACCCGATGTTTGTCGCTCGGGCCTGGCTGTTCGCAACGGACAAGCTATCTAGTCCGGAAGTGCGTACTTGCTGGCTGTACCTGAATGGCGGTTTGGCGATCCTGGCTTTGATCGGAGTTGTTGCGGGCAAGATAAGGGCCTTGAAAAAAGGCGAAGACAGCGACTATCGCGATATTCGGAAAATATGCTTCAAACAGGTGAGATATAACGCCAGCCGGTATCTGGCCAAAACTCCGGAAAACCAATACTTTCTCGGCCTGGACGACCGGCGGCGGCCCATAACCGTGTCAGTATCCGACATGGCTGAACACATACACATCATGGGCGGCAGCGGCACCGGCAAAACCGCCTTCGGCGTAACGCCCATTTGCATGCAAGCCATACGCAAAAGCGCGTCCCTGGTTGTAATCGACTTCAAAGAGGACAAGCAGGCTATCCAGCTTTTGGCCAAGGCAGCAGAGGAAAACGGCAAAAGATTTTACTTCTTCACCCTTGACCCTAGCGCGAAAAGCAACACGTATAACCCGTTGGCCACCGGCGCCGCGCTAAACAAAGTAGAGCGGATCATGACGGCGTTAGAGTTGGTGTTCCAGGGAGAAGCGAAGTTTTACTCTTATGTGCAGCAGGCCACATTCATTCCGCTTTTGAAAGAGTTGGACAGCCAGGGAATAAAATACACCCTGGCTGACATACAGAGTATCTTGCAAAATCCCGGTTTGGTGCTACAGCTAACCGGCCAGAAAGTAGACGAGAGCCAGATAAAGGGCCTAACCGCCGCCTTGACCCCGTTTGCGGACCTGGAACAAATCAACTCTCCCCGACCGGACATCGACCTGGCCGAAATAATGCAAAACGGGGACGTAGTGTATTTCGATCTGAAATCCGCTCTGGCCCCGGAGGCCAGCTCGGCCATCGGCAAAATGATCGCCCAGGACCTCCAGTACCAAGCGGCTTTTCGGACACCACAGTCCCGGCCAACGATAATAGCCATAGATGAATTTCAAAACATGGCCTGCCAGGCGTTCCGTAATATTATCTCCAAGGTGCGTTCCGCTAATTACGGCCTGGTGCTGGCCAACCAGGCCATGGGAGACTTGCAAGCAGTGGGTGATGATTTCGTCAACACCGTTCAGGTGAACACAAGAACTAAAATCATTTTCAATGCGGACACTCCCACTGATGCCGAACTTTTCTCGCAGTACTGCGGCACCGTTCTAAAAACGGTCGCCAGCTATAGCGAAAACAAAACCCAAACGCAAGAATGGATGCCCGGCCTGGGCAGCGACAACCAACGGCATACCGTGGGCAAAAGCAGCGCGGAAATAGAAGTACCGCTTATGCATCCAAACACGTTCAAAAAAATGCCTCCAGGCAAGTCAATCATCATCAGGCGCGGGCGGTTGGCCACGCTGGCCAACCATGCCTACCTGATTTCCAAGACCGAAAAAGACCGTCTGGAGCAGCTGCCGCTGCCGGAACCCGAGTTGCCAGTGCTGGGTCCGGAACCGGTCACGGTGAGAGAAATGTTAGAAAAAGCCAAAAGAAAGCTGGTCCAAGCAGAAAAAACAGCGGAGGAAACCATGTTGGCACCCGAACAAAATCAGGGTGTAATGCAAAAAGCTGGCAGCAAAAACAGCAACGCCGAGGCTGAGGAAATTGCCCTGTAGTCATACAGTAACCGCCATTAATGGCAGTTGCTGCATGGCAGCGCCCCGCAGTACCACCCCGCAGAGCATCCCCCCGCTTCGCGGCGGGCGCTGCCTGCGTCGCTTTTCTGCGGGGCGCGGGTTGCTTCCAGTCCGCGTCGTTGCAGCGTTCCTCCGCCTGTTGTTTGCCGTTTGGCGGCAAACAACGGCGGAGTAGGAGCAGTCCCGCCGCCAACGGTCCGTAGCTCACTTCGTTCGCACGGACCATAAGCGGCGCTCCGGCCTTCGGCGGCACCCTCGCTTTGCTCGGGCCAGGGGGCTTCGCCCCTGCCGCCTTCGGCCTCCGGGGTTCACGCTTCGCGTTCACCCGGACTGCTCAGCGGCCCTACGCTCCGCCGGCAACGCTTGTGCTGGCAATTCGGCTTTGTGCCCTCATTGCCTGCCGGCTGCGCTCCGGGCCGCATAAGGGGAAATGGGGCGCTGCCCCCTTTCCCCTTATAATCCCCATACCCCCGCCGGGGGTTATTAACCCCCGGACCCCCTTTGGGGCTGCGCCCTTTTACGCCGGGGTATTTACAGGAGGTGGTTTTAATCGCACGCATTACCAAAGCCAAACAGCTAACGGATCGGGATAAAGCTATTCTTACCGACCTGGCACGCTGCCGGGTTCTTTCATTCGGGCAAGTCAAGAACGCTTACTGGCCCGCGGCCAAGGAGCGCACTTGTGATGACCGGCTGAAACAGCTGCAAAAGGCCGGGTATATTGCGGAGCATATGGCCAATGCGGAAAAGCCGGGCACTTTCATGAAGGTTTACAGCCTGGACACAAAGGGCAAGCGTTGGGTTACCGGCCCACAAGGGCCTGGCTTGGATAGAAGTATTGTGTTTACCCATCCGGGTAAGGCTGACGAGATAGTGCACCAGGTGCGGACTAACGAGGTTTACTTTGGCCTTTCCGATGACGAAAAAGAGACTTGGCGTATCGGTGACGCGCTGGAGATTGAGCACGACGTTTTCTCCGGTAATACCGGCTTGGTGGTTCCCGATGCTTCTTACGTTAGTGAAGAAGGCGAGGAAATTTTCGTGGAGACTGATTGCGGCAAGTATACGCCCGCGCAGATCCGGGAGAAGGTGGACGGGTTTGCCGGCAAAAATGTGGTTTGGGTGTGTCCTGCCGGGCGGGAGCAGACGCTGGCCAAATATGGGGCCGCGGGGGAGTTTGTGACTTACCGGATTGCGTCCGGCATGAATTGAGGTGGTGGGACTGGTTGTTGTTACAGAACGCGATAGAAATGTTTTAGCTTTTATCGCCCGGTGGCGGTTTGTTACGCTGGAACAGCTGTTTAAGGCGGGTCTTTTTAGCAGCGCTTATAACACCTGCTATAAGCGGCTGTTGGCTTTGCGCCGGGCGAGTTTGATTAAGTCGGGCCGGTTAAGCTGCGGGCGGTTGTATTATTATCTCACGCCCCTGGGCGGTGAAGAAATCGGTCTTGCCGTGCCGTGGTACGCGAGGATTTTTCGTAACGCCGGTGTGGATACGGTGCTTAAGTGCTTGGTGGCCTGCGATTTTGCTTTGGCTATGGGGATTGAGTATTTACCGCGCCGGGAGGTGCTAAGCCGGTGGATGGATGCTGATTACGATGTGCTAAAAAGGTGTTTGCGTAGTTCGGATTTGTTTTTTGAGAAAGACGGTTGGTTGCATGTGCTGGCTATTGATTACCAGTATTCGCTTAAGTACCTGGCAGAGAGAATTAAACTGTATTCTCGCCTGCCGTCGGGAATACGACAACAGCTGATGATTAATTTTTTGGTGTTCTCGGAAAGCAGGCAAAAGCAGGTGATGAAAGCGGCTGCGGATTCGGGAGTTAAGGTTAAGGTGATAAAGGCAAATTGGAAGTATTGAAGGACAGATTCCATTTTGCTTATGTCTGTTACTTTGGTTTTGACCACTTTTTTATAAAGATCCCGATAATGAACATTAGGATTATAATTACCCAAATAAACCACATTTGTTTAGTGAAAAACCAAAATGCTTTTAATATGCTAATTAACATTTCGTTTTTGTCAACTAACATTATTTTTCCTCCCCGGCAGTTATAGTTTTGACATTTTTTCATTTTCGCTGCCGGGGAAGAGAATACCTGTTACTTTGTTGCTGGTTTCTAGGGTGCTAATTTCCGCTATCGACTTTCACTACCGATCGCTCATGGCTAGCGAAGTTGGCCATTGTGGGTATTACCTGGCGGAGTGTGGCTTTGGGGTCTTTAAAAGCAGCCTGATAGTCTTGTTTTAGGGTCTTTGTCTTGGGCAGAAAAACCGCCGGACCGTCGCTTTTAGGGTCATGCCTTTGGGGTAATACGCGACCGTCCGGCTGTGCCGGGATAGGCGGCATATTCCAGCCGGCTTTGGGGCCGGGCTTTGGGGTCGGCTGGAAAATGCCTTTGGGGATAAGGTAAAAATATTCCACTTGGAATATTTTTTGGTCTGAACAGTGGATGCGCCGCTAGCGCGGCGCTTTGATTTTCGCCTTTCGGCGGCCTCATTATAGCGGCGTCTCTTACGGCCCTTCGGTAAAGGGCAAGGGCCTGCGGCATATCCTCCCGGCCTGGCTTTGGGGTTATGATTTGGGGTCTGCGGCCGGTCCGGTATTCCTCGGCCTCGCGCTTGCGCGCGACCCTTTACCTGCGGGCACGACGCCGCTGGTTCGGCCTTAAGCCGAAAGGCGAAAAAACGCGGGGGGGATTAAAAGAATAAACATTGGGGATCAATTGATCCCCAAACCCCTATATGGGCTTCGCCGCTTATAAATACGGCTAATCTTTGTGATGGAGGGTGTTTCGTATGAAGGTTATCCTGGAAAATGAACTGGAGAAGTATGCCTGGGAAGTGATGATGGCGGCTCAACACAAGTGGAAGAGGAACCATGGCGGTGTACTGTGTGATCAGTTGGATTGGTATTTTGAGGAACTTTACAAAGAAGAAACGGACAATATCATAAAAGCTGAAGTTGAACGTCGATTGCGAGATGAGTTTGGTGAGGAGTTTTTTGTAAGTAAGGATGAATACGTGAAATCGGAGCTAAAAGGATATGCCCTTGACGAACTGACTGATAAGGCAAGGCAGGAGTTGGAACAGGAGTTTCGTGAGGATTACGAGCGTGTATGGGAGCAAATAGATGACAAGAGGGAATACCTGCTGGAGCATGTAAGGCAAAAACTAAGGGGCGTTTATCACACTTTTTTTAATGGGCCACAAAGGCTGACGGTTATTTATAACGGTGAGGTTATCCAGGGGGGTGATGCAAAGCAGGGATGTCATGAGGTGTGAATGCGGTCGGTTTGTTGGAGTTGGGAGGCATTACACCCGCTATGCTTGACGGCTGGAGGGTGTAATGCTCTCCCTCAAGGGGTAACCCCTGGTGCCCCTTATTTTATCAAAGGAGGGGTTATTGTGGTATATGTTGGTTGCGTTGAAGGGCAAAAAATTTATGCGGAATTGATTGATAGACGTAAGCTTACAGAAGTAGTAGATATATTACTTGAAAAAACGACGGATGAATGGTGGCCGCTGTTGTCTGAGCTATGTTTTGTGGATATTATGGCGGTTTTGGCTATAGTAGTTTCGAGTTATGGTGAGTTGAAGCGACAAGAACTAAGGGCGAAGGTTTTGGAGATTAAGCCGTTACCGACCGATAATGAAGATTACAAGATCGTATGGGGGCTTTTAAAATCACTGCCGGTTTACCCGGAATTGTACCTGAAGTTAATTCATAAAGAGTTTGGTGAGTTGCCTTTGTCAGAGCTTGAGGTTTTGGCAAAGTCGTTAAGGGAAACGGCAAATTCGATGAAAAAGCCTGATGATTTTAATGCAGGCATTACCCCATTACCACGTTGGTTAGAAGCTCTTTAAAAGCCTTTTACGCGCGTCTGAGAGGGGGTTTGCTGATTGGTTAATGGGTAAATGTGAGAAAGCAATGTAGTGGCTACCTTAGTGGTCACTACATTGCCGGCTGAAAGGTGGTGGTGCCGGGCAGGTTTATGGTTGTATCCTGTGGTATAATATACCAAAATGAAGGAGGCATGTGATGTGCGAAAATCTTTGCTTATT
The DNA here is from genome assembly GCF_900115975.1 of Desulfoscipio geothermicus DSM 3669. GTDB lineage: Bacteria > Bacillota > Desulfotomaculia > Desulfotomaculales > Desulfallaceae > Desulfoscipio > Desulfoscipio geothermicus. Next base: position 4,387 of record NZ_FOYM01000034.1, on the reverse strand, counting down.
CCCCTGATTTTTATTACCGTGCTTACAATGGCGGTGACGGTGGCCTTGGCGGCAGATAAGACCCAGGTGGATGTATACGACCAGCAAAAGAACCTGGTTAAAAGCGTTGTATTCGTGATTGGCCAGGATGAATACTTCGTAAATAACCAAACTCCCGGCGTGAAGATGGATGCCAAACCGTTCATCGAGACGGGCCGCACCTTTGTGCCGGTGCGGTACTTGAGCAACGCCCTGGGCGTGGGCGATAAATATATCGGCTGGGAAAGTCCCAGGGTTACTTTGAGCCAGCCCGGGTTCCCGGTAGTGGAACTGACTGTGGGCAATAAGCAAATCAAGAGTGATGGCCAGGCGAAAATTATGGACGTTTCTCCGCTTTTGAAAACAGGCCGGACGTATCTGCCGGCCCGGTTCGTGGCGGAGGCGCTGGGTTACCAGGTGGCCTGGGATGCGGAAAACAATATCGTGCTGTGCTGGCCGCGGGGAATGGAAAGGCCGGACGTGAGCAACGTGGTAAGGTACGTTAAAGGGCAACCGCCGGTGGCCACTGATCCGGTTAACCCGCCGGTGACACCGGAGCAGCCAAAAGCGGACGTAAGGCCGTTTAGCGGCGTGCCGCTTGATCCGGATGATTACAAGGTGATTTCCGACAGAAAAGCAATCCCCTACGAGTTTAAGCTGCCCGGGGCGAGCATCATGTATATGACGGTAGATGAGTTGCGGCAGCAGCCGGTTAAGCTGGGCGATGGCGGTTACCAGATAATTTACGATGTAAAGGTTGCTAATGATAAGGTTTATGTTACCCAGGCTGGAAGTGGACTTACACCGGCACCTATTGTATTAGCCAAAGGTAATGATGTTTCCGTGCAAAGAGCATATGGTCCGCTAATTAAATATCAGAGTAACCCTTTCACTCAAAGTTACTATGTCAGCCTGGAAGCCGATCCGTCTCCGACCAGGATTGAGGACGTGACCCACATCATGATTTTATTTTATGACCAGGTTCTGGCCGTGGAAAATCCACTGTACAAGGGGGTTGGTAAATAATGCGATTGATTAAACTATTAGCCCTATTGGTGGCCTTATTACTCTTGCCAGGCATGGCCATGGCCGCTTCCGGAGAACAAGTGGTAAAACAGCAGGTGATCGTACCGTCTTTCGATATATGGCAGCACACCAACGGCACCTGGCAGGACACCGACAATTGCGGCCAGCCGGATTATTACGGATGGAAAGACAAAACATACTCCAAAACTTTTACACTGCCGGAAGCGGTGTGGAAGGGCAAATACGAACTAACCAGAGTGGAAGTGGCTTACCCGTTCATCGAGGAACAGTTTAATGCTTCCGGGCGGCAGGAGAATTGGGAAATTTTCTATAAAGATTTCCTCAGATATATACCCGCCAACTATTCAGTTACCAAAACCGGTGAAAACCTGGCCGAAGGCAAGGTAACGACACAGTGGACGTTTGACTTGGAACCGGAATTGCTTGATCTCAAGGACCCGACCGTGCGTGAATCGCTTGGTATGGACGAAAAAGACTTCTCCAACATGGCCCAGGGCTGGCGGTGGTATCTGCCGGTCCTTATTACTTGGTACGGGGTGCCGGTGGAACCGGAACCTTCAGTGGCAAGCGGACGCTATCTTTTTGACGGGTGTTTTCATGATATTCCGAAGGAAGAAGGAAATAAGTACACCACATATGTCATAAGAGCACCCATGATAGGACCTATCCCGGTTGCAGATGAATGGCCTTATGTATATAAAGCAAGACTCAGAGTATATCTAATTGGGCCGTATCCGGCTGAAAAAATGATGGGTGTGGAAATTTCTGGAGTAGATTTGCCGTCTAGTGGCGAATTTCCTAAAAAAGTCCTCTTCGATAGTGAAGTGTCGTTTACAAAACAAAACCAGGCATGGGTAAAAAAGTTTGTCATGCCTACCCCTGAAGACGGTTTTGCGTATACTATCTTTGTTCAGGATGAAGGCGGGTTACAAGCAGATATAAGTAACAATACAGGTGTATCCTGTTCTGTTCGTAATGTTAATGGTATAATTACCTGGTTCACGCATACCACTTCAGATGTTGAAAGAATGTCATACATGCTTCCGTGGGATTTTATCAAGGATAAGTACGGGTTGTCGCCTGTGTATCAAAAATAGTTTAATTTGCAATTGATATTTGGACACTAAATTGAGTGAGCAAGAGTGTTGACAATGGCCCGGCTATGCCGGGCCTAATCTTAATTTTTAAAATAAAAAATTGGAGGTGTTATGAAATGGAAAAAATGCTAAGCACAAGTGAAGTCGCTCAAATACTTGGTGTATCGAAACAAACTATATATAGAATGGTTAGAAAAGGGGTTTTAAAGGGATACAAAATCAATAGCCAAAAGACACTTCGATTTAAACAATCTGAAATTAAAAATTTTATCAACAATAGCCTATTTATACCAGCAAAAAGTCAGAAAAACTAATACCATCCGAGTCTAGCTCATAAAGTTCCTCAGTGCCATCTGGTTTAAGGAAGTATACTTGTATAATAAATTTTCTATTTTCATTTCTTAAAAATGTTCCTATGTCTGCATAGCCATTTTGAATATTTACAAAATCTATAGAAATTTTGCAGAGTAATTGCATTAGAAAATCATTAATTATCCATTCTGCAAGTGTTTTAAATTTAGGATAATTTATTTCATCCCATTGAAATCCAAATTGCTTCACAACAAGCAAATTTTTTCCATTTGAAGCTAAAGGAAGCAAAGAATCATATATATTTTCTGGACCTTTAAAACGACCATTTTCATCTCTATAATTTGTTTTTAAATGTATATATAATGATTTTTTAAGTGCTACTCTAAGATTATTAGGTAAACCATTAAGCATATTTTCAATATTGCAAAGTTCTAGTAATTCATTTTCATCTATAGCCAATACTTGGCTAATTTTTTTTATAGTTTCAATTTTTTGTGGGGGAGGATATTTGCCTATTTCCCATTTTGAGACTAAGGTGGCCGAAACTTTTAATATTTTTGCCAGATCTCTTATCGAAAAACCGCGTAATTCTCTGGTTTTTTTTAATATTTCGCCAAAACGCCTCATTTTCATTTATGGTCACTCATTTCATCTGCAACTAGATTATTGACATGTAAACCATAACTGTTTACAATCAACTTAAAACGATACCTTTTATGGACAATTATACTGAAATGTGCTTGCTTGTCAAAGTATTCGGTGTGTTTGAAAGGGGATAGGATCAGTATGCCCATTTCAAAAAACAACAATATACAGAAAAAAAACCGAACATGCTCAGCAGATGCAGAAAGGATGCGCCGGAATCGTATGGGTCTGCCGCCCCTTCGCGGCCAGGGACAGCGTGGGCCGGGACAAGATACACGAGCTGACCGGCTTGAGGCAGTCCGGGCAGTAGCAATGGCCCTAATCGGCGAACCGGAAGCGTCAGTAAAAAAGATAGCTTGCACTTGCGGCCTCATCCCATTATATAGCGATGAGAAGAAACAAAGAGCCGGATATGAGCGCGCCCGGCAGGCTATAAAAAGCCTGCGTAACAAACCCGAGTTGGTCGGAGAACTGGAAAGCCAGGTTCGCGAAGCGTTCGCGCATCGAAAAGCGGCGGAAGAAAGCCGGCGGCGGCAGCGGGAAGAAAAACGAAAACAAGCCGAAATCCGGAAAAAAACAAAAGGACTCAAAAACGGTGATCCATGTCCTGCGTCTCTTCAAGGAATATGGCCGGATGACCCCCGTTGGCCACGGGACGGAAATAACCGCCCTCTACAACTTATTGGTTGGGACTCTTGTCCGGGTCGGCATTATCTCGCACAGAGTGTGACGGCTATGGGATACGCCGATCCCGAATACCCTGTAAAGCCAATCGAATTCCGGAAAAAGCGGGAAGAAAACGCTAAAAAGGGAGTAAACTACAAGCGTCTTATGAGGGAGTGTGAATATTTTCGTGTAAATGGTTTTGAACCTTTTAGTTTTAGATAAGACCGGGGTTAATTAGAAACAACCAGGCAGCCCTTTACATGGAGGAAGGCCTGTGTTAGCCTATTTGGGCGGGAGGCCAACGCACAGCGTGGACTCCCCGCGGCCTCCCGGAAACACAGGCCTAGAGGCTCCATGTCAAGGGCTGCCGTCGGTTAATTGCAAGGCTAACTTATATGGCCAACTCAGTTTCCAATCTATCCCCAAAATATATGGCAAACTGTGAGATACATTTCTTCCAGTCTTTAACCGGCATGGTCCACTTTTTGGCTACTTCAACAGTGGCCAGGTAAATAATCTTTTTCAGTGCATCATCAGTCGGGTATGCCGTTTTGGTTTTGGTTACCTTGCGTAGTTGCCGGTGATATCCCTCGATGATATTG
>NZ_FOYM01000055.1 GCF_900115975.1 Desulfoscipio geothermicus DSM 3669 | reverse complement strand
TAGATATTCATGGTTGCAGTCATCACATTTCACCCGGGCAAAACCCAGATGAAGGTCACCGCAGTCCAGATATTTGTATATAACGTCCAGCACATAAGGCCGCCAATACCCATACTCCTTTTGGTATCTGTCTTCCCATGTACCTTCCAGTTCTTCAAAATGTGCTTCCACACACCGGTAATATTGGTTTTTGCGGGGGCTTCGAGGTGTATACACTTCAGCCCTGGAGAAAGCAGTTAGCATGCATGGTCATCCTTATATAGAACAAATGTTCGATATAAGGTTACCGTATAATACCAAAACAATCAAGCGCTGTATATCAACAAAGCTTGTGCTAGAATGAGGATTGTTCACGTGTTGTTACATGGAATCTTGTAGCTAATCAACCAGGAGGAAGACGGTGGCTTTAGCTGTGGTTGGATGGGCAGTAAGTCCAACAGTGCCACCGATGCCCGGGTGTTACAGGGGTTATTTACCGCTGGTGAAAACCCGGTTAGTGAAGAATGGTCGATAAACGGAAAGAATGCGGTAACTCACCTTTTAAGTCTACAAAGCACTGACGGATTCTTTAATTGGACGTCTGACGTAGAATCTTCACCGGTTATGATGACAGCTTATGCAGTAATGGCTTTAGCAAAAAAAAACCATTTCCGGTAAATATTGATAATTGCCCGGGTGCCGGCGCAGCACCGAATACCGGGCCGGGCTTGGCCGCCGGTGGTCCGCCCCCTGATACCGGGATATTTTCCGACCTTTCTTCTAACCACTGGGCTTATAATTCTATTATGGAATTGGTAAGGGAAAAAGTTTTAAGCGGTTATCCCGACGGAACCTTTAAGCCGGGCAATCCGGTTACCAGGGCTGAATTCAGCAAATGTATGGTTTACGGTCTGGGTTGCCGGGGGATGGAAAGCAATGCTGCCTGGAGATTAAAAGATGTGCCGGAAAATTACTGGGCTAAAGGGGTTATCTCCATTGCGGTGGATAAGGGATATGTTAAAGGAAAATCGGGCGGAATTTTTGATCCCGACGGAAAAATAACCGGGGCGGAGTTGGCCGCCATGCTGGTCAGGGCCCTGCCGCCGGGAAAACGGGCCAAAGCCGAGAGCGGCCCGTACTGGTACTCGGGAAGCGTGCAACTGGCCGAGGAAAATGGATTGTTGTAGCTGCGTGATTCGTCCAGTCTTTAAGTAGATGATTACCCGGGATGGTCTTTATCGACATCGACCTGATCCTTCCGCTAATTGAACCGACAATCCCGGCATCAGCGCCATGCTGTTTGCCAAGGCAGGCCAGGCCGAAACCCGGGGTATACATTTCAGTGTTCTGGTGGACTGCAGCCTTCACCAGGGAAAAGCACAAAACCATCATCATTACCAGCAAAGATAAAATCAGTATCACGGAAAGCTTGAACAGCATAGAGGCAAGGCTGACCGGCAATACCTTTTTTCGCTCCCACCGGGCCTATATAGTAAACCTGAATATGATCAGGGAAATCCACCCCTGGGGTAAAAACGGCTACGAGATTACTTTTTCCGGCACTCGGCAAACTGCAATACTGGCCTTGAGCAAGGCCAAGGAACTGGAAAAAATATTGGCATTGCCCGGCAATTAACGAGGGTTACGTTAAATGCAACTCTCTTTTTTTATTTTTAACAAGTAATAGTTTTTCAGACAGCCAAAAGCCGGTTTCAGACAACGATATCCACTTTCTAGACAAGATTGGTTGACATGGTGTTTTGTGGCAGATACAATAAGCGCACAATGTAAAACAAGCAGAATGATGGGAACCAAGACGAGAGAGAAGGTGATGAATTTAAGCTAATTCTAGAAAACCTGTAAATTGATGTAAATAACAAGAGATGGGCTGTCCGAGCCAAAGTGAAAAACTAAGAAAAACGAGGATATTTGAAGATAAGCGAAGCTTATTAAGGGAAGTAATAACATTGAACACAAAATTAAAAACAATTTTCTTTTCGGTTATAATTTATGTATTAGCATTAGCCGGCGTTATTAGCCCTGCAAACCCTGCTTATGCAGATTGAAAAAAAAAAGTATCGAAAATATGACACACACGGGAAGTAAAGTCTCTAAGATGGTCAAACTCTGATTGAATTGGGGAATAAACTGGCTACAGTTTTATCGGGGTTCATAATATCATTCATAGCGTGCCTGGGCCGAATCAAAAAGAACTTGAGAGGCTGCAAACGATCATATGAGATTAGTTTTGACGGATGTGACAAGGTTGCCTTTATGATGAGTCGATACAAATTTCAAGAGCACAAGCAGAGATTTACCCCTTGTTGAAAAGGGTAATTTTTAGTTATTGGGGATGCCCATTTGGCTAAATACAACCAATAAATGGTTATTTATGGGAAACCACTACAAAAATGCAAGGAGTTGATTATAATAATGGATAGTTAAAGTTCTTCTAGCTAGTGCACAAGGATGTTCATTGTTCATTTGCTGGCCTTTTACCTGGCAGCGTCAGATTGAATCTTAAGTATGTTGGAAATTTCTTTATGGCACTGTAGAGGTAAAGGTGAATTAAGGAAAGGAGGTGGAATTTTGAATGTGAAATAGGAAGCCCCAACAGGCGGGACAGGTTGTAGGCCAACCGTCTGTTAAGGGCTTTAACAACCCTTTACCTTTGCATAAGATAAGGGACGGGCTGTAAGTTAATTTTATCCTATCCTCATACTTGTGTAAAGGAAGCGTGTGATATGTAAGATGTTATCGTTTTAGTAGGCTAGAGTTCGCTCAGTCTATAGAGCTTGAAAACTATCCCAAAATTCGATCTAATTAATAAGTTCCAGCACGGTTCTGAGAACTGACATCATCTAATCAATAGGCACGCTTAAAGAATAAGATTTAATATATTAAGGGTGGACCAGCTCACTTAAAAACTGTCCTTGGAGAGGCTGATAGTGTCAACAAAATTTAGGAATTGCACCGATACTATACTACAATGCCATTAAATCCTAAAAAGAAAAAACAGTCGCTAAATACAAAATTATTGTAAGTGTTATCTGCAACGTATATAAATAAATGAATCAGAATTAACCCACCAATTAGTTCGGAAAATATATATCAAGATTATCTAAACAATGAGGAATGGTGAGTATGTTAAAAAAAACCAACAGTCATTTGCTGGCGCTACTGGTGATTGTATTATCTACAGCACTACTAATAATGCCAGCTATGGTAGGTTACGCTTCGGTAAAGGTTTTATCGGACAATAGCGAGGTTACTAGCTCAGGTTGTGCTCCTTGCGCTGAAGTAGCTAACATGATACAGGATGATCCCAATTTAAAGTTCATATTTGATGAAAAAGATTCAAAAGACTCGCAACTTAGTGATGGTAAAATTGAGAAAGTAAAGGAGATTACCGGGAAAGAGCTTTCTCACATTATAGAAACTACCTTAGCTGATGAGCAAGTAAATGCATTGTATCAGAATCTGGTTAAACGTGGTTTCGTATTGCTAGAAGAAAATGTAAATGCTGCTATAACTACATCTGAATTTAATAATAGTAAGCTTGGTAAGCGTGAAAAAATTGAAAATACAATAGTGAATCTGGATCTAGTAAAGAATGACACTAATGAAAAAGCATTTATTAGCTTTGTATCAAATAAATTTGGCACAGGAGCTGCAGCTCTTGTAAAAGATGGTAATTCACAGAATCTTTTAGTCTATAATAGTAAGGATAACAAAATAGTAGCATCCGAAAGTTTAAACTGCTGGGTTTGCCAGAAAATAGTGACTTTAGTTAAAAACTTTCCTCAGGCAGTTAGCTGCTATATAATGTGTGGTAGTATTTGTTTAGTATTTGTTGAATATCCACCTGCAATGGCTGTATGTAATATCATTTGTAACCCTGTATGTCGTTATGTTACCAAGAATCCAAATACTAATGCATATTCAGCATGCCGAAATCTGGGTTATTGTCCGTAAAGTATTAGTTTGCTTTAGGTTAACCCATACGAAATGACAATAAACTCTATTATTCAATGATAGCAGAACAGAATAATGGATGTTAGATATAAAAATAGTGTACCGTTTTACAATACATTATGAAAGCACTTTCAGAAAGTAAGTGTGCAATATTCAAGGCGCGGACACAAAAGTCCGCGCTATCCTCTATGTAGAACGAGAACGGTTCTATAATACCCGAAGCAATTAATAGTGCATCCCTGAATCAGTGAGTTAACTATCACGTAACCCTTCGAATAGTTATTTTATGGTAAAATATGTACTTTCTTAAGGGTGTTTTCTTTAATCACGGGAGCACCCCAACGGGTGTACCTTAATATTGGCAACAATAATCTACATAAGGGTACAAAACCAGTTTTGGAGCATGACTGACGTTCCACCTTTTTTGGATAGGCAGGACGAAGGAATTAAGGGTGAAGACCAAGGCAGACATGGGAAGTTTACTTCCCGGAGGCGATGTGTAATCTCACTGGCCATTAATTTAAATAACAAATATGGGCTATCCGAAAACAAAGTAAAAAGTAAGGAAATCAAAGATATTTAAAGAAAAGAGAAGTGTATTGAGGGAGGATTTAAAGTGGTTTATCATTTTAAAATAGCTCCTCTAGATAAGCTTGGAAATTTTATGTCTAACCCATTAATGTTTGTGTTAGCAATATGTACCATAGGAGTAATCTGGGCAATTCCTTTTTTGTTTTCTCCGCGTAGCTACCAGATATCGCCAAAAGAAATTGTAATTCTCTTAAGAATAACCCAAAAATCTATTCCTAAGGCACAAATCAGATCTATTGAAATAGTTGAATACACGCAGCCCGGAGTTGGGTTGACGTGGTTTACAGGTTTATTCGGTTATGCCGGACTTTTCGCTTTAAAAGATGGGAATACAGCAATGGTATACGCCACGCGTTGGGACCGAATGGTGCGAATTAATACCATAAGTGGAGATCCATATCTCCTTTCACCGGCAGAACCAGAGGTCTTTTTAGAAATAGCAAATAAAATAATTTTAGAGAGGTAAACTTAAAAATGTTAAAAGTAGCATTTTTACCTAAAGTAGTTGTGAAAAGCAATTTTAATAAAATAGTTCTCCTTTTCTCCCTATTCAATGCTTTCCTGCTTAGTTATATGGCATTGGAGAAAAACACAGGTTGCTCTCTATGTCAACGAGTGCCTTTCCTGCCTGTAACAGACGTTACCATAGCAGTAACTGGTGCAATAACTTCTCTAGCCTTAGCTATCTTGATGTTTTTTTTCAATCGATTAGCTTTATTGAATTATTCGGCTTTGATTTTATCTTTTATTGCTGCCAGTTTTAGTTTATTTCTAATAACGAGTCAGGTTCTTATAAACAAGGAACTTTGCTACCCTTGTCTGGTAACATCGATAATTTTCTATATTATTTTTTTTGTATTGTTTTTCGATCTTGTCCTTAAGACTGTATGGACTAAATATGTATTAAAACAATACAATTAATTACCCCTGAAGGGGGAGTCAGGGGACGACTTAAAACCCCTAAAAGTAAAGTTTTTTAATATAAATAGTCTTGCAAAACCCGTATTCTACCTGGTGTACATTCGTTAAAACAGTATATCTTCAGAAATCTCGGAAGGTTTCTTGACTCACGTTTTTCTAGAAATTAAGGCACCCAAAGATCATTACATGACCGCGAAGCCCCGCTATCTGTCGTTTTTAAGTAAACATTTGCAGGTGTCTTTGCAATAGGTTAGAATGATATTTTCCTATTTTGATTAGTCTGTAAGGATTCTCGCCTTTTAAAAGTAAATAAAAAATGTTGGGGGTGTAATTATGAATAGGGTGAGGAACAGATGGTTATTAATTTCTTTTTTTGCTGCTGTGACCATCTTTAGTTCAATAGGACAGGTATTTGCCTTAACAAAGGAAGTTCCCAATACACAAGTGAGGAGAATTGTTGTATTCGATAGTTCGTTGACTGACGAGGGTCTAAAAAAACGATTATAGAACAGTGTGGAGCTAAAAAATTAAAGAACCTACACCTGATTAATGCTGCTGTCGTATCAGTCGGTCTTGACGAAGAGAAAACACTGAAAACGAAAGAGGGCGTCCTTCGGGTAGACCCGGATGTGGTTGTATCCGCTAGCGGTAAGCCAGTAAAACCAGTTCCTGACCCGGCTCCTGCACAACAAATTCCATGGGGTGTAAACAGGATTGATGCCGAACTAGCTTGGCCTCAAAATACGGGACAAGGGGTAAAGGTGGCAGTTTTGGATACGGGTATTGATCTTTCTCATCCCGACTTGTTGGCCAATATCAAGGGAGGATACAACGCTATCAAGCCAAATAAGAGTCCAGCAGACGATAACGGCCACGGTACTCACGTGGCGGGTATTATTGCTGCGGTTAATGACAATATCGGAGTAGTGGGAGTTGCTCCCCAGGCCGAGCTATACGCTGTTAAAGTCCTTAGTGCCAATGGCTCAGGCTATCTTTCCGATATTATCGAAGGACTGGAATGGTGTATTACCAATAACATGCAGGTTATCAACATGAGTTTAGGTACATCTTCGGAAGTTCAGTCATTCCACGATGCAGTCATTAAAGTATATAACGCCGGGATTGTTATGGTAGCTGCAGCCGGTAACAGTGGGCCCGGGGATAACACTGTAGAGTATCCAGCAAAGTATGAAGAGGTAATAGCTGTATCCGCGACGAGTGACAACGACGCCATTGCAAGCTTTAGCAGCCGCGGACCCGATCGATAGGAATTTGCTTTTTCCATCTCATTAATAGCACAGTATATTATTGCCCATCAAACATAAAATTGTAGCCGGTTCATGCATATCTACCGG
>NZ_FOYM01000075.1 GCF_900115975.1 Desulfoscipio geothermicus DSM 3669 | reverse complement strand
AGGATAAGCTTCATGTTAAATTGCTTACGTAAAAAACTGTGAAAAACAAAGAAAAAGCGCTTAAATCACTGTCTAATTTATCGGGGGAAGACCATTCAGCGGGTGGCCGGCGTTCCGGTGGAAAACATCTTGCGCTGCTACCGGCTTGTGGAACACCTCACCGTAGGGGATCTGGCCGGAGTGATGCAGGTGGCCGGAATTCACGGCGGGGGATCTCCTCAAATGGAAACAATAGCTTTGATCCAAAGATATCCCTTGCAAGAACTGAAAGGAGTCGCCAAATATCTGGCCGGTATTGACACCGATTTTGTATGTTTTGAACGCAATACGGTTAATCCCAAACAAATCCTGAACCGTTTTAAACAACATAAGTAAAACAAAGGAACAGCCGCCAATATATTATGTAATTGGTGACTGTTCCGGTGTTTTTTTTACCCCGGTCATTATAAGCCAATTAAAAAATTAATTTATGTATGCCCAGCAGCTTGCCGGACATGGCGAGGATGGCCGCTACGAGAAAAATCCTGATAAATTTATCCCCTCGGGCGACGGAAAGGGCACTGCCCAGGTAAGCGCCTACGGCGTTTCCGACGGCCAGGGTGGTACCCAGTGCCCAGTTTACTTTATCACTGAAAATAAAAACCAGCAGGGAAGATAGTATGAATATGGCGGTGATAAACACTTTCAGGCTGTTTACCTTGACCAGCGACATGCCGGTAAGCAAAGTCAGCGCGACGATCATAATAAACCCTACTCCGGCCTGGATAAAACCCCCGTAAAAACCGACCCCGAAAAAAGCCAGCGCGGCCATAGCCATGTGTAAAGGGCTGAAATTTTCCTCTTGGTGATCTTCTATATTGCTTTTTTCGCCGCTCTCTTCAGCGTGTGTTTTTTTCAAAAACTTCTTTTCCGGGCGCCAAAGGATTACTGCCATAACTACCAGCATAACAACTGCCAATATCTTGTTAAACAAGGCATCCGAAAGGGATATGGCAAAGTGTGCCCCCAGTATTGAGCCAAGAATTGCGGGCACCCCCAGCATTATGCTTAACTTGGGATAGAATATGCCCTTGTGGCGAAAATAACTTATTGCCACCAGGCTTTGCACCATTAATGCCACCCGGTTTGTTCCGTTGGCAACTGCAGAAGGAAGGCCCATAAAAATCAACACCGGCAGGGATATTAAGGAACCGCCGCCACCCACTGTGTTTACAAATCCCGCGGCCATGCCGGCCAGTAAAATTAAAATAACCTGATCCAATGTCAATTCAAAACACCCCAAAAATTAAATATCTTTAGCATATAAGGTGCTATTACCGGCTTATGGTATACCGTGTAATTAATCTTATTTTAATGCGTAAAAGCACAAAGTTCAAGTGATTTGCTTCACAAATTCTGGCTTATGAATATTTCGTACTTCACGTTCAAAGCGAATAAGAGTAAAATTAACGTATGGATAGCACGGGAAAAAAAATTAAGCGGTGTTTTAAGTGCAAATACTTTTACATAACTTGGGATAAAAGATTTCCCAACGGGTGCAAATGTTATGGTATAAAAACTAGACATAACCCATCGGCAGAGGTTTTAAAGGCGACAGGCAAGGAGTGTTTGTTTTTTGCAGAAAAAATCAAATAGAGCCGGGCACCTTAAAACGGAGCTTATTGTCGCGGCTAATCCGGTTGTTATTAAAAAATAGTTTTTTATCATGGTTGGTCGCTATATCGCATATTCGGCATGTATTTGCTGTTTTTCAAGCTATTTTACCACAAACTACATATTGCAAAGGTCCGGAAAAAGTGGTATATTAGTAAACGTCGCTGCTGCGTCGGCGACGAAAAAAAGCAATAATGGCGGTAGTGGCGCGGCGAACAGCCCCCCATTCCCACCAGAAATTGCCGGTTGACGAAAAGTCAGCAAAAGTGATA
>NZ_FOYM01000033.1 GCF_900115975.1 Desulfoscipio geothermicus DSM 3669 | reverse complement strand
CCAAGTCCTATCTCAGGCTGGCCAAAGAGTTTCAGGGACGTTCCTACGATTCCATGGTGGCGCACACTACCATCGTGTTCATCCGATACATCATGCTGGCTCTGGAGAGCCGAAACGGCGAAGACCCGAGAACCATCGGCAACCTCTTCTACATCTGCTGCGACGAGTTGCAGGATATCAGTCTGGTAGATGCGCTGCAGAGGATTTTCTCCCTGATGGAGCGGTTTTTACAAGAGCAGCTGCAACTGGCGGAGGCGGAGATCCGCAAGCTGATCGACTACTTGATCAGCAATTTACCCTCGTTTTTCAAGGAACGACTGGCTGCTTGTTACTGCGAAAGTTGAGTTAATAATATTAAAGAGGTGAAAGAAATGGAAGGGTGTAAAAATCTTGCCATAATGTGCATGGACTACCGGTTTCAGTCTACTACACATTCATGGTTGAAACAGCGAGGGTTCTATGAGCAATATGATGTAATATCAATTGCCGGGTCGTCATTAAATTTGCTCAACGATGCAGAGTTTAGAACATTTATTTTAAATCAAATTGATCTGGCGCATAAAAAGCACGGTATTGAAAGAGTCTTCATCTTTCATCATGAAGACTGTGCTGCTTTGGGAGACATTTCCATGGGTACTAAAGAGCAAGTCAAATGGCATCATGAAAAAATGAGCCAGGCAGAGAAAGTTATCCTTAATTATTTTCCTACTGTTAAAGTAGAGAAATATTTTATAAGTCATAAAGGGGTTTTTTACCCTGCAGGCTACAAAACTTTTGAAAAATGCAAGGAATGCAAAATGTCCTAAAACTGGGGCTTTCAACGGAGCAAGAAATGCTGGAATACTGAAGATGTATTAAGACGCTTAATTATTGATTAATCCCATTCGTGCATTCAAGAGCATTTAATTTAATAAAAGAAGGCCTCGTAGAATTACTGCGAGGCCTTAAAATATCTAACCGCTGTAATGTTGTCCATATTAAAACCCGGTCGGCCCCTTGGGGATGCGTCCGGTCTTGATGCACTCGCTACACAGGTGCCGGCTCAGGATTTTTTCTATCGGTAACAGGTTAAGTGCGCCCTTTTTATGAAATAAGGAAATATTAGGGTGATATTAGTATTAATGCCAATAAAGTAAGCCTGTAACTGGATTAAATTCCTAAATTTGTCCCATTTTTCTGAAAATGTGGTAGGCTTAGGTTTCCTTGAAAAGGACTTTCTGACCAGGTTCCTAGTGCCGGTAAACTGTAAAGGCAGCAACCAGGAAAACAATATAAAATACCCCGTTAAAGGCAAGTGTGGCCGGGCGTATTTCCTTTTTTATCCGCAGGCTCAGGTAAATCATCCCGGCACCTGCCAAAGCCAGCAAAGCACTCATAAGGGCCGGCTCGGATAATTCCCAAGGCATCATGGCTATGCCAAAGGCGGGGATCATGGAACCCTGAAACACCATGGCGCCGGTTATGTTGCCTATGGCCAGCGTGTCTTTGCAGTTACGCACCCAGATCAGACTGTTAAACTTTTCGGGTAGTTCCGTAGCAATGGGCGCTATAATGATGGACAGCACGAAAGGGGAGATGTGCAGTATTTCAGACAAATGCTTAATACCGTCCACAAACATGTGCGCCCCGGCAATAATGCCTCCCAGAGCCGCCACCACCTGAAACACGACCACCCCGGTAGACGGTTCCTTCAGCTTTTTAGCAAAATGCAAGGGTTTAAGTTCGGTATCACACAAAGTGGCCCCGTCCCGAAGCGTGCGGGCAACATAAAAAAAGTAAGTTAAGATCAGTAGTATAGCCACAGGGATTTTAAAACCCTGTGGTAGAAAAGCGGCCGCAATGGCTATCGTGTATACCAGTATAAAAAACCCCAGGTCACGCCTCATTATGGAAGGATTAATCAACATATACTCCCGCCGCTTGCCGTTCACTTTGTAAATCATTGCTGCAATGCCAACTATGGACAATGCCAACGTGGCCAGCATAAAGGGTGCCCCCAGTATGGCGCCGATCCCGATGTCGTGCACTGATTTCCCGGTACCGGACAAAATCGCAATGACTGGGATCATCGATTCCGGCAGGGCAGTTCCCACCGCTGCCAGGACACTTCCCACCGCTCCCTCTGATAATTTTAGTTTTTTACCCAGCCACTCGATACCGTTGGTGAAGATTTCCGCGCTCAGCAGTATTAGTGATAAACCACCAACTAAAAAAAGTACTGTCAGCATAATCATATCCTTTCTAAACAATATTAAGTAAACAGCCTTAGCATAGAAAAAGCGAGACCTTCACGCACGATAACGTGAAGGTCTCGCTTAGCTGTTTCTGATAAGCTATGTCAAACCGGACCCGACGGTCGTATTGACGATTTGACAACCCGGCAAGCCGGGCAGCTACTCCCCTTAGTGAGTTATTGTACAGGGTAAAGGGCATATAGTCAATATGCGACCATAATGAAAACTGTCAACAATAGTTTAACGGTTGAAAAAATTATGTTGTAGTAATAAATTTTTTTACTCATACGGCTCCTTTCACTTGGGCAAAAACAAATAAACCAACCCTTCAAAATATTGAAGAGTTGGTTTACTCGAAAACTGACATTGAATTGCCCTTTCAAGTATTATAGCATGCTCTTAAATTAAAAGATGTTGTTCTGGATTTCATTGATATGCGACTGGGCGATGCTGGCGCCGATTGGCCCGGCGGTGGTTTTCAACAACAGGGCACAGGCCGTGTGGTCCGGGTTTTCCACTTGCAAGCCCCGGATATCCCGGCCGGGGGAATCACAATTGGTGCGGCAATAAAAGTAAAAAAACACAAAAAAATTGTGGTAAGATGTAGGGAACAATAGTAATTAACCGTTACAGCTCATTAACTTATGATAAAATTTCCGTAACACTGATCTTACGGGAGGGGTTTACAGCAATGTTCATCGAACAGGGGCCGATCAGGCCGCCCAGCGAAGCCGGCAGCCTGCTTATCCGGGTGACCCGCAACTGTCCCTGGAACAGGTGCGCTTTTTGTAAAACATATAAAAAAGAAAAATTCAGCCGCCGCCCCTTGGCGGATATACTGCAAGACATAGATACCGTCCGCCGGGTGGCGGAACAGGTGGAGCAGATGTCCCGGCAGCAAGGACCGGCGGGGCGGGTGACCGCCGAAGTGGTGCAGGAGGCGGGCGCGCGCCACGGACACCTGCATTACCACGTGGCCGCCTGGCTGTATTACGGCGGTAAAAGCGTTTTTTTACAGGACGCCAATTCATTAATAGTAAAAACCGCCGAACTGGTGCAAATTATTAAGTATATCCGTTCAGTTTTTCCGGCGGTGGACAGGATAACCACCTACGCCCGGGCCAATACGGCGGCCCGGAAAACCGAGGGCGAACTCCGGGAACTGCGGGAAGCCGGCCTGAGCAGAATCCACATGGGTATGGAATCGGGCTCGGACACGGTTTTAAAATTTATCCAAAAGGGTATCACCGCCGCCGATCTGCTGGAGGCCGCCCGGAAAATCAGGGGCGCGGGCCTGTCGCTGTGCTGGTATATCATGCCCGGCCTGGGCGGCAGGGAATATTCCCGGGAGCACGCCCTGGAAACCGCGGCGGTTATTAATGCGGGCAACCCGGATTTCATCCGCTTCAGAACCCTGTCGGTGCTTAAAGGGACCCCGCTGTACGAGATGATGAAAAACGGTGAGTTTACTCCGCTGGAAGAGGATGAAGCGGTGGAGGAACAGCGCCTGCTGCTGGCGTCCCTGCAGGGGGTGACCACCGCGGTGGTCAGCGACCATATTTTGAACCTGCTGCAGGAACTGGAGGGCACGCTGCCCGGCGACAAGGACAGGATGCTGGGCATTATCGACCGCTACCTGGCCCTGTCGCCGGCAGAAAAGGCCAATTACCAGCTGGGCCGGCGGGCCGGTGTTTACGCAGCGTTGGACGACATGAAAAACCCGAACCGGTACCGGTACGTGGAAAAACTGCTGCGGGACGTGGACGGCCCCGAGTCGCTGCAAAAAACGCTGGATCGGATCCGCCGGCAGTTTGTGTAGGCATTTGGTGCCAGGTGTTGAAAGTTGAAAATCTTCGATTTTCAACTTTCAACACCTGGCACCTGCTAATAACCAGGAAGCTCCCACCTCTTGGGGTAGGAGAGATTTACGAATTATAGCGGCGGAGGGATTAATATGCCCGGCGAACACGGACGGGAAAAAGGCGGCGGGTCGAATAAAATAAAAATCGGCCGCCTATACGTCGACCCCATATTTTTGCTCGTTTTTTTATTTTTTGCGGCCAGTGCCGGTTTGCTGCTGTTTTTCCTCTGGCTGGCCAGTTAAAACCGGTAAAATGTATAAATCGAAGAATAATTTTAATATAAATATTGACATAAAAAAATAATTGCAATAAGATTATCCTTAATAGTGAAATAGATCACAAAATATTACGGAAAGGTGGTGAAAGGGCATATAACAGGTGGATGTTTTATGCCCGTTTGCATGGGGAGGACTAGTATTAAAACCAAGCTGGCCATGGCCACCGCAGCATTGATCATTCTCGCAGTTTTATTGATTGGTTACTTATAGTACAATAAGTCCCGGGCCATGCTGGTGGATTACACCCGGGAGAGGCTGTTGACCGACGGACGGATTTATGCGGACATGATTGACAAATATGTGTACGAGCGGAGCAAAGACATTATCATCATGGCCAAACATCCCAAATTGACAACCATGGATGTCCCGGCGGCGGAAAAGTCGGCGGTGCTGCAAAGTTTCAAAAAGGATTACGGTTACTACGACTCCATTTCCCTGACGGACGCTGCGGGATTGCAGATTGCCGACAGTGACGGCCACGTGGGGGTGATGAAGAACGACAAGGACTGGTATAAAACCGCTGTAAAAGGCGATTTGTACATATCGGACGTGCGCATGTCCGTGGACCTGCAGAAGCCGGTATTAAGCTTTGCCCACCCCGTGCGGGACGCCGGCGGCGATATTATCGGGGTGTTGACCAGCCGCCTGGTGCTGGAAAACACCATTTGGGCCATGGTGGACGATTTCGCCGCCCTGCAAAAGGAAACCGGCAAAACAGGATATGCCTTTTTGGTCAACAACCAGGGAATGATCATGGCGCACCCCAACAGGGAAATGGTACTGCGGGACAATATTTTGGAGATGGAAATTCCAGGGCTGAAAGCCGCCGGTGAAAAAATGGTGCGGGGCGATAGCGGGTTTGCCCGGTATACTTACGAAGGGGTGGACAAATACGTGGCCTACGTGCCCCTGGACGGGTGGGGCGAGTATGAAGGCAAGGGCTGGTCCGTTGCCCTGACCTCGCCGGTGAAAGACTTTCTTACCCCGGTATATGTTATGCGCCGGTATAATGCAACCCTGGGCATTATGGTGGTATTGGCCGGCGCGGCGCTGGCGCTTTTGACGGCCCGGCATTTGCTGCGGCCCGTAAATTTGCTGCTGGAAAGTGTCCGGCAGGTGGCGCGGGGTGATTTAACCAGAACGGTTGCGGTCGAGACCGGGGATGAAATCGGCGAACTGGCCGGCGCCTTCAACCAAATGACAGACAGCCTGCGGAATATTATCGGTAAATTACAGGACAACTCGCTGAAAATTTCATCCCACAGCCAGGAACTGGCCGCCTCCGCCCAGGAAGTGAGCGCCACCATGGAAGAGGTGGCCGGTACCACCAACGAATTGGCGGCCACCTCGGCCTCCAGTGCGGAAAACGCCCGGTCGGCGGGGCAAGAGTCCGAGCGCATGCGGGAAATGGCCGAAAACGGCAGCGCCGCCGTGGGGCAGGCCCTGGAGAAAATCAACGCCATCGCCGAAAACAGCAAGCGGATATCCCGGGCGGTGCATGAACTGGGCGAGCAGTCCGGGCGTATCGGACAAATTATCGGCACCATCACCGGCATTGCCGACCAGACCAACCTGCTGGCCCTGAACGCGGCCATCGAGGCGGCCAGGGCCGGTGAGCACGGCCGGGGTTTCGCCGTGGTGGCCGAGGAAGTGCGCAAGCTGGCGGAACAGTCCGGGCAGGCCGCCGGTGAAATCACCGGGCTGGTACAGCAGGTGCAGGCAGGCGTAAACGGGGCCATAACAGCCATGGACCGCGGGGTGACCGAGGTGGATGAAGGTGTCCGGCTGGCGGCCGGGGCGGAAACGGCGCTCCGGGAAATAATAGAATCGGTCCGGCACAATACCGGCATGATCAAGGACCTTTCCACCGGCGCGGACCAGGTTAACGAAGGCACCCAGCACTTGTCGGCGGCCAGCCAGCAAATAACCTCCACTGTACAGCAGGTTTCCGGTGCGGCCCAGGAACTGGCCGGGGTGGCGGCGGAACTGCAGCGGGTGGTGGAGGGCTTTAAGTTGGATTCCGGTTCGGAACGGGGTTGATATATGGGTGCGGCGCCGGGTTATCCAGGCGGTTGACTGTTCCCCGGCGGGCAGTCGGCCGCCTCCGGAAAAAAGGGGGGGGGATTATGCGTTTATATGTCGATAAAAGGATGCTGGCCGCTTTTCTGGCTATTTTGGCAGGCACCCTGTTGATGGCTTGTTTTGTCATCCAGTGGCTGGTGCGGCTGCACAGCAACACCGCGCTGGTGGGCAAACAGGTGGAAAAAGTGGTAAGTATCGGAAAGATAAAAGAAAACATTATGGCCCAATCCCAATCTATGAATATGTACATTATCAGCGGCAAGCCCGAACACCTGGCGGATTTCAGGCAACTGGCGCGGGCTAACGCCCGCCTGGAAGACGAACTGATCACTGTTATCCGGGATGCCCGTAAACCTTTGGCCCGCAATATCAAGATATTGAATGAAGAGTACAATAATTATTGTGAACAAAGGGTTGTGCCCCTGGTGACAAAAGGCGCCGGGTTGCCGGAAGAGCTGAAGTGGCAGTTATTCGGGCTGAACAATGAACTATTGCGCGCGGTTGACACGGTGCAGGAAATGCGCCTGGCGGATACTTTCGCTGTTGCCGGAACCGCTGTGGCGAACAGCCGGCGGGTGATGGCCGTGGGCGTGGTGTTTACTGTGTTGGGTCTTTTTACCGGTATATTTGCCAGTCTGGCCACCTCGCGCAAGTTTTTGGAAGAGCATGGTTTTTACCGGTCTATATTGCGCACCACCAGGAACGCAGTTGTTGCCATCGACCGTAAAGGCATTATAAAAACATTTAACCAGGTGGCCGAGCAAATTTTTGAAATCAACCGCTCGGCGGTGTTGGGCCGGCATTATGCATATATATTCAGCGATGAAAAAACAGAAAATTGGGTAAAATGCGTTTTTCCGATACCTGAAGTGATGGCTCACGGCCGGGGCATATGCAGTCAGGAATATTACCTGACGGCGCAGGACGGATGGGAGATGGTGCTTAACGTTGACTGCCTGCCCCTGGAAAAAGAAAAAAGCGGTACCGGTGTTATCTTGATAGCCAGGGAGATCACCGAGCGCAAGGCTTTGGAAGAAAAGCTGTATGGTTTGACGCTGCGGGACGGGCTGACCGGTTTATACAATCACAGCTATTTGCAAAAGGCATTGAACAGAGAAGTGAAGAAAAGCATCGAGCAGAATAAATCCCTGGCCTTTATGCTGCTCGACATTGATAACTTCAAATATTACAACGATCACTTCGGCCATCCGGCCGGTGACGAGTTGCTGAAGGAATTTGCCCGGATATTATTAAAACATACCCGCGCCTCCGATATTGTGGGCCGGTACGGAGGTGATGAATTCGGTATTGTTTTGCCCGATAGCGACTACCGGATTGCCTGGCGCATCGGAGAGCGGTTGCGATGCCAGATTGCGGAACATCCTTTTCAGTATAAAGAACAACTACCCGGGGGAAGTTTGACCGTAAGCATCGGCATTGCCCTTTACCCGCAGCACGCCGCCGGTGTCCGGGATTTGATTAAAATGGCTGACGAAGCCATGTATCACGCCAAGCGCAATGCCAAAAACCGGGTGCAGGTATACTTTGCAGCTATTGGTCAATTTCAAAATATATTAAGCAAAAGCCGCGGCGATTTAACCAATTCATTACGGGCCATCGGCGACCTGATTAAAGATAAAGACCGCTATATTTTTATTCATTCAACAAATGTGGCGGAATACGCGGCGGCACTGGCCGGCGATTTGCAATTGCCTCCGAAAGAGGTAGCCCTTATCAAAGCGGCCGCTTTTCTGCATGATATCGGCAAACTGGAAGTCCCCGGTGAAATTCTGTTCAAACCGGGCAAGTTTGAAGAGGCCCAATGGCGGGTAATGAAACAACATCCCCGCTGGGGGTGCAATATACTGGCGTCATTTGACCTGTTCAGGGAAATTATCCCCTTTGTGCTGCATCATCATGAAAGATATGACGGCAGTGGATACCCGTCCGGGTTGGCCGGAGAGGGAATACCCCTGGGGGCGCGGATCATTGCTGTCGCGGATAGCTTTGATGCCATGACGATGCCCAGGCCTTATAAAAGAAATTTATCTTTGGATGAGGCGATACTGGAACTGCACAGAAATAAGGGCAGTCAGTTTGACCCCCGGTTGGTCGATAGGTTTATTCAAATTTTAGAGAGCAGGAGGGAAAGTATTTGTCGGGTAATCAGTGAAAAGCGGTCTCGGGAACCCGTTGCAATACCAAGTTGAAATATGTATTGTGATTTAACTGTTCCCCGGCGGGCAGTCGGCCGCCTCCGGAAAAAAGGGGGAAAAAGGGGACTGGCTCCGATTCAAAAAACGAATCGGAGCCAGTCCCCTTTTTCCCCCTTTTTGCTACCGGCCCGGGTGGCGGGATACGGCCAGCAGGTAGATTTCCTGGCCGGCCCCGGCGTTGTTTATTTCCTTCTCTGCGCTGACCAGGCGATTTAGCTGATCCTCGGTCAATTTGGCCACTTCCATGCCCTTGGCATCAATACCGGTCATTGGGCGATAACCTCCTTTTTTATAGTATTGTTACCGGGGATAAAATTTTTTATCAATCTTAACAGAATTAATTATTGACCGGGCTGTCCGCGGAAAATATAATAGTTGGCGAGAACGGTTTTCTTTATCAATTTACTGGAGGCCTGGCGCGCATGCTGTTGGATAAAGTGAAGCGGGGCGACCTGATCAAGATAATTTCCATTGCCGATGCCGGGATCAAACAGCGTGCTCTCCGCATGGGTATTGTTGAAGGGGTGGTATTGACCTGCGCCGAAGTGATTCCCGCCGGTCCGGTGGTGCTCGGCAAACTCAGGCAGGAAATCGCCGTTGGCAGGAGTTTGGCCCGCCATATTGATGTGGAGTTGCTGTCCCGGGCGGGAGAAACAATACCGGTCGCCACCCGGCTGAAAAGCGAAGTTTGTTAAAGCGTGTGTGCGAAAAGGAACACACAATACGAGGATTTTAAGGCGGCGAAGTTTTGCAGAGCGGTAGGCCGTACACTCATATGCAACGCCCGGGGGGACCGGGCTTTTCTGGTTTTACTCCATTTTTTTTACTGCATTATTTTCAGGATGAGGACTTAACAATGGTAGTGAAAAACAAGGCGGAAGGTCAAAAGATAATAGTTCTCGCGGGCAACCCCAATGTGGGCAAGTCGGTGTGCTTTCACCGGCTGACCGGACAGTACGTAGATGTATCCAATTTCCCCGGCACCACCATGGAATTTTGCTGCGGTAAACTGGGGAACGACTTTTTGGTGGACACCCCCGGGGTTTACGGGCTGTCGGCTTTAAATGCCGAAGAAGTCCTGGTACGGGATGCCGTGCTGAGCGCCGACCTGGTGATCAACGTGGTGGACGCGGTGCACCTGGACCGTGATCTTTTTCTTACCTGCCAGCTTGTGGATATGGGAGTGCCGATGATGGTGGCCCTTAATATGGTGGACGAACTGCCGGAACGCGGTTTGGAACTGGATGCCGGCGTGCTGGAAAACCGGTTGGGCGTGCCCGTGGTGCCCACGGTGGCCACAACCGGCGCCGGCATTGACCTGTTAAAGGAACAGCTGTTCCGGGCCCGGCCCGGCCAGCCTGATACCCCGGTGGAAAAAATATTGGGACGTTACCCCAACCTCTCCCGGAGCGAGGCGCTCCTGGTGTCGGAGGGGGATGCGGAGGTGGCCGCCCGCCACGGGCTGGACCCCGGCGACGAAAAGGAAAAAATCTATGCCGCGAGACGCAACCGGGTTAACGACATCTGTGCCGCCGTGCTATGGGAGCGGGGCGCTGACGCGGCGTGGGCCACCCGGCTGGGACACTGGTTGATCAGGCCGGTGACCGGCATCCCGCTGCTGCTGGTGACCTTATGGCTGATGTACGAACTGGTGGGCGTTTTTTTTGCCCAGACCGTGGTGGGTTACACTGAAGGAGTAATCATGAGCGGTTATTACGAGCCGCTGGTACGCTCATTGCTTGGCCGGGTAATGGACCTGCATTCCCCGGCGGGGGTAATAATGGCCGGGCAGTTCGGGCTGTTGACCATGGCTGTTACCTATTTATTGGGACTGCTGTTGCCGTTGGTATTGGGGTTTTACCTGGTGCTTTCCCTGCTGGAGGATTCCGGGTACTTGCCAAGGATCGCTATTTTAATGGACCGGGTCATGGGTTACCTGGGGCTGAACGGTCAGGCTGTAATCCCGGTGGTGCTGGGCTTTGGCTGCGTGACCATGGCCATCATCACCACCCGGCTTTTGCCCGGACGGCGGGAGCGGCGCATCGCCACTTTTTTGCTGGCCCTGTCGGTACCCTGTTCGGCTCAACTGGCTTTTGTGGCGGCCATACTGGGTTCTCTGGGTCCGGGGTACATGTTTTTATATGGATTTATCATATTCAGCATCATGGCCGGAGTGGGCACCGTACTGGACCGGTTGTTGCCCGGGTCCACCGCGCCGCTGCTTCTGGACCTGCCCTCCATGCGCATACCCCGCCCTGGCAATGTGCTGCTTAAAACCTGGACCAGAACTTTCGGTTTCATCAAAGAAGCCTTCCCCATTTTCCTGGGCGGCGCGCTGCTGCTGAGCTTACTGCGCGTAACCGGGCTGATGGAAAAAATCCAGCAGTTATTGGAGCCTCTTACCACGGGCTGGCTCTTTTTACCCAGGGAAACCGCCGGTGCCATCATCATGGGCTTTATCCGGCGGGATTTCGGCACCGCCGGGGTCATGGAAATTCCCATGGAACCGCTGCAAGTTTTTGTGGCGCTGGTGACCCTGACCATGTTTGTGCCCTGTATCGCTTCCACGCTGGTGATTTTCAAGGAGCGGGGCTGGCGGGAGGGCGCGGTGATGTGGCTGCTTATTCTTGCGCTGGCCTTCCTGGGGGGCGGCCTTTTGGCCCGCGTGGTCTTTTTCGCCCGGGCGATAAGCCCGGCCGTGACCCTGCCGCTTACCGCCCTGGCGGTGACGCTGGCCCTGGCGCCGGTAGTGCTGCTCTCCCGCCGGCGGCAAAGAGTTGGATGAATAGGAGTAGATGAAGTGACAAACAAGGCACTGGCACTGGCTTTATTATGTTTAATCCTGGCAGCGATTTATCCGGCGGTTCCCGTTATGGCATCCCCGGCCACCCCCCCGTCGCCGGTGGGGGAGGCTGTGCTGGTGATGGACGCCGCCGGCGGGCAGGTATTGTATAGTAAAAATGCTGACCAAAAAATGTATCCCGCCAGCACCACCAAAATTATGACCGCCCTGGTGGCCCTGGAAAAATCGTCATTGGCGGATATGGTCACGGTGAGCGAACGGGCGGCGAAGGTGGGCGGTACGCGTATCGGTCTGCAGCCGGGCGAACAGGTAAAAATGGAACACCTGCTGTACATGCTGATGCTCAGTTCCGCCAATGATGCCGCGGTGGCCATAGCCGAGCACGTGGGCGGATCGGTGCCGGGCTTCGCTGATATGATGAACGCCCGGGCCCGGGAAATCGGGGCGCGCCATACCCACTTTGTCAACCCGAACGGCATGCCTGATGAGGACCATTATACCACCGCCCGCGATCTGGCCCTGATCAGCCGGGCGGCCATGCAAAACGAAACCTTCCGCCGGATTGTAAGCACGGTAAATTATAAAGTGGCGCGCAAAGAAAACATGAAACCCGAAGTGCTGGAAAAGGTTCAGGAACTGGAGCGGATTTACGGGCCGGTGCAGGAGGATTTCTTTAACCACAACAAGCTGCTGTGGCACAATTATTACGGCTACCGGGGGGCCAACGGCATCAAAACCGGTTATACCGTGGATGCGGGCCAGTGCATTGCGGCATCGGCCAGGCGGGGCGACCGGGAATTGATTGCGGTGGTATTGAACAGCCAGGGCGCCAACTTGTGGACCGATGCGGCTATGCTGCTGGATTACGGGTTTGAAAACTTCACTCCGGTGGCGCTGGTCAAACCGCGGGAAATAATCACCGACGCAGCGGTGCAATACGGTACGGCCAGGGCCGTGCTGGAAACGGCGGGATTTTTGTATTACAACTTTCCCACCGGGGAGGACCCGCGGGTAACCCGCCGTGTGGAGTTGAATAAAAATATATCCGCCCCGCTGGAGGCCGGGGAACAGCTCGGTGAACTGGTTCTTGAATCGGAGGGTCGGGAACTGGGCCGGGTGCCGCTGGTGACGGTGCACCCGGTAGCGCGCAAGCTTTCCAGTTACTGGTGGTTCCGGGCCGGGGCGGTGCCGGCCGCGCTGGTACTGCTGAAAGCAATGGCGGCGATATTCAGGTTCCGGCGCAGGCGGCGACCCCGGGGGCGGGTGGTATACTTGAGGAAAAGGGACCGCTGGTAATGGCGGTCCCTTAAAAGTCTACCGGACAATCAGCACCGGGCAGGGCGCGTGCCGGACAACCCGTTTACTGACGCTGCCCATTAAAAATTCCGTTATGGGATTCAAACCCCGGCTGCCGATAACGATTAGGTCGAATTTGGTTAAATTATAAACCCGTCATTTTGTGAAGTCAATCACAATTATGGCAAAAAGTAGTCCGGACGATGCAATTTAACGTAAGCGGTCGGGCACTACCAGCCGGACCAGGGCGGTAAAATGATAAATTACCGGCAGAACGACCAGGCTGCTGGTTATGTTGAACAGGGTGTGCGCGTTGGCCACCTGGCGGGGCAGGCTGTCCGCCGTGCAGCCCGCCAGCAGGGCAAAGGGGTATAGCAGGGGCAGAAACAGCAGTGCGCCCAGAACGTTCAACAGCACGTGGGCGGCGGCTACCTGTTTGCCGGCCCTGGAGCCGCTCAAACTGGCCAGCACGGCGGTGATGCAGGTGCCGATGTTGTTGCCCAGCACTATGGCCACGGCGGTGGGCAGCTCTATTAAATTCTGGTTGGAAAGCAGCATTACAATACCCGTGGCGGCGGCGCTGCTGTGCAGCAGGGCGGCGGCCAGCGCGCCGGCCACTACTGACAGGGCCGCATTGCGCTGCAGGGAGACCAGGGCTCCGGTAAACCACGGGGCATGTTGAAGGGGTGCCAGTGCCGCGGCCATTAGATGGAGCCCCGCGAAAACCGCCCCGAAACCAAACAGCGCCCGCCCAAGTTGGCCGTAGGGATTTTGGCGGCCCAGCAACCATAAAACAGCGCCTGCCGCCGCCGCGGGCAGGGCCAGGTGCAATAAATCAAAGGATATCAATTGCACTGTGATGCAGGTTCCGACGTTGGCCCCCAGCAGGATGCCGACGGCCTGGACCAGGTTGAGCAGACCGGCGTTGACAAAACCGACAGTGAGCACGGATATGGCGGTGCTGCTCTGGGCCAGCATGGTTAACACCATTCCGGTCAGGGCCGCCGTTACCGGGGTGGCCGTAAGGTTGGCCAGCGCCCGGCGCATCTTTTCCCGGGAAAGATTTTCCAACCCCACCTTCATTACATTCATGCCTTTGAGCAGCATATACAGGCCGGTGCAAACTCCCAATACAGTAAACAAGGCCGGGCCTCCTCGCCTGGTTTTATTATATCTTTTTATGGTATCAACC
Source organism: Desulfoscipio geothermicus DSM 3669 (assembly GCF_900115975.1). GTDB lineage: Bacteria > Bacillota > Desulfotomaculia > Desulfotomaculales > Desulfallaceae > Desulfoscipio > Desulfoscipio geothermicus. Next base: position 22,896 of record NZ_FOYM01000033.1, on the reverse strand, counting down.
GGGCGGATATGCCAAAAAGGTTGGCGGGATTACTGAAGCGGGCCGTAAGGCCCCCGACTTCAACCGTGGGGAGAAGTCAAACAGGCCAAAATCGCAAAAAAAAACCCGCTAGGAAAACGGGGAAAAGAGAGGAGGCAGTTGTTTTTTCCTTGGTTAAGCATATTATATAAGATTGTAAATGTGAAATCAAGCACAATATAAATTTTTTAAATGAACAAATGTCCATATTGACAGAAACGAACGATTACGTATATACTAATTCAAAGAAACTTCTGGTGGTGGTTTTTATGCGCGGGATTATTGGTGAAGTGGAAGAAAAACTGCGCGCCAACGAGTACAAGATGACTCCCAAACGGGAGGAAGTCCTGCGGGTGCTGCTGGAAAACAAAGACAAACACCTCAGCGCCGAGGAAGTTTATAATCTGGTGAAAAAAAAGGCTCCCGATGTGGGTCTGGCCACCGTATACCGCACCCTGGAGCTGTTCACCAACTTTGACATCATTCACAGCATGGATTTTGGTGACGGGCGCAAACGTTATGAATACGGGGCCGAAAGCAACAACGGGCACCGGCATCACCATTTAATCTGTATTGAGTGCGGCCGGATAATTGAGGTGAATGAAGATTTGCTGGATGACCTGGAGGAGCGGGTCAGTAAAACCTATGACTTTAACATCAGTGATCACGAATTGAAAATATTCGGCCGGTGCCGGGATTGCATGAAAAGATAAAATAGTAACCATTCTCCATGTCGGGTGACATGGTTTTTATTTATTTGCATTATATGGTATTATGTGCTGAGATGGGAGGTGCTTAAATGTCCTATCAGTTACAAGATCGACATGAACAAAGCTGTTATAAGGATTTTTTGGAGTTGCCGGAAGATAAAAAATATGAAATTATAGACGGTGTTCTTTTCGCTATGGCCCCGTCACCGACAACAGAGCACCAGAGGGTTTTGCGAAAACTTTTCGTGCATATGGCAAATTTTTTAACGGGTAAAGATTGTGAAGTTTTGTGTTTACCTTATGATGTGTTGTTACCGGAAGGCAATGAAAAAACAGAGGACGTTAAAACAGTTGTGCAGCCCGATATACTGGTTGTATGCGACAAGACCAAATTAACCGACAAACATTGCATAGGCGCGCCTGATTTAATAATCGAAATCGTCTCTCCATCATCGCCATCCATGGATTATGTAAAAAAATTAAACCTTTATGAAAAACACAGGGTTGGAGAATACTGGATTGTCAACTATACTCGCAAACAGGTGATGGTTTACAGGCTGCTGACAAGCGGAGAATATGGCGAGCCGGAAATATATATGGAGGGTATGGTAAACTCGGGGGTTTTCCGGGATTTTGCTGTAAATTTACGGGATATATTTAAGTAATGGCGGGCTGGTTCTCTCCGGTATTTGGTCCGTAATAATTTAAAGGGTGATCGATATGAATGAGAGAGAAAAAAGAATTATGGAATTGGAAGAACAAATTGCCGACCTGAAAAAAAGGCTGCCGGCCCATTCTGTAAAACCGGCCATGATCAGCAGACTGGAAGAATTGGAGGAAGAATTGGAGCGCTTGAAAGATAAGGAATAGTCACAAACTGCCGCCGTTTCATATATTGATAGTACCTTGAAACGGGACGGTGGTTTTTTTATGTCTACCAGGCCGCTGGTGGGACTGGCTTTGGGTGGCGGGGTTGTGCGGGGAATGGCCCATGTCGGGGTGTTGAAGGTTTTGAAAAGGGCCGGCATCCCGGTGCACATGGTGGCGGGAACCAGTTCGGGAAGCATTGTGGCGGCGCTGCTCGCTACAGGTAACAGCCCGGAACGTATTGAAGAAATAGCCCTGTCACTGCGTGCCCGGGACGTGTTTGACTTCGGGTCCACGCTGGTCAACCTGATGCTGATAGGTGGTAAAGTTATTGCGGATTTTTTTGGTTTACCATTCCCTTTTCGCCGGCCGCTGGGACTGATGAAGGGGAACAAACTGGAGGCGTGGGTGAACAGGCTGGTGGGCAGGGAGCGGTTATTCGGGGAAACCATTATGCCCCTGGGCATCACCGCAGTGGACGTGCGGAACGGCCGGCTGGTGGTTTTCATGGAAGGAAAAACAACCACCCGCACGGTGTTGCCGCCGGATGACGCCTTTATCAAAGGGCAGCCCGTGGCGCTGGCGGTGCGGGCCAGCACCGCGGTGCCCGGCATTTTTGAACCGGTGCAACTGGGGGACCGCCTGCTGGTGGACGGCGGGGTGCGCGATAACGTGCCGGCTTACGTGCTGCGTAAAATGGGGGCGGATTTCGTCATTGCCGTGGATGTGGGGTATGACGGGAAATTACAGCATAACATCGGCAATATTATCGATGTATTGATCCAGAGTTTTGATATAGTGATGTCCGAGACTATCAATATGAAATTGGAGCATTATGCCGATGTAGTGATCAGGCCGGCTATTAATATGGACCCGTGGGATTTCAGCCGGGCCGGGTATTGTGTCGGCCAGGGTGAACTGGCGGCGTCCAAGGCGCTGGAGGAGATAAAAAGTAAATTTGCAAAAGTAAGGAGTACGTAGGTTGGTGCCAGGTGTTGAAAGTTGAAAATCTTCGATTTTCAACTTTCAACACCTGGCACCTATCAAGGCGGCGAAGGCTTTGAGGATCGGAGCGTATATACAATACGTAAGCACCGCAAAAGTCGAGCCAACGCAGTTGGGAATGCGCGCATTATTCAGTTCCCTTAGCGCGTGCATTCCCATACTTTGATTAATACCCTTGCCATAAATATGGCAAGGGTATTAATCAAAGTGAAATTCGAAGTGGATCTCGCGCGGACTTGTCGAGCATCCTCTACAAGGTTAACTTTGACACCCCTTTCCGGCCGGGGTTATAATGAATTGTGTTTAATTTACGGTTATCAGTTGTTAAATGTAAGGCATTAATTTGTATATTTTTACAATTTGAGTTGTTGGGAGGGTTTTTTTTGCAATTTACACCGCAAGGACTGGCTACCGGCATCGGCAGCATGCCGTTTACGGAACCGGGTGCAGCGCTGCGCCTGATAAAGGAGAACCTGCCCGTTATCCCCCACTGGCCGCAATTACCCCGGCGGGGCGGCGATGAGGGTTTTGTGCACCAATTTTTGGACCCGCTGGTGCGGATGGGGCTCCTGGAAAAGCGGGGGGATAAAGTGATTTTTCCGGTGGATAACCCGGCCTGGCCCGACCGGCTGACCGAGTTCTATTCCACATACCTGGCTGCTGAATCGGGGGATTCGCAGGCCCTGGGGATGTTCGCCTTCCCTCCGGCGTCGGCCGCGGGCTTCTACGCCTTTATGGAAGAAATGCGGGCCAACGGAACCGGGCCGGCGCGCTATCTCAAGGGACACCTGGCCGGGCCCCTGACCATCGGCTTCCAACTGAAGGACGAGCGTGGCCGCCTGGCCTATTACGAGGATCAGCTGCGGGATGTGCTGGTGAAAACGCTGGCCATGCACGCCCGCTGGCAGGCGGCGGAACTGGGCAAGCTGGGGCTGCCGGCCATTATCTTCGTGGACGAGCCCGGTATCAGGGTGTACGGCAGCAGCAGCTACATCACCGTAACCCGGGAAATGGTGCTCAATGACCTGAACGCCATTTTCGCCGCCATCCACGCCGCCGGCGGGCTGGCGGGGGTGCACTCCTGCGACGCCATCGACTGGTCAGTGCTGTTCGAGGCCGACCTGGAAATAGTCAATCTGGACACCTACCAGTTCGGCGATTCGCTGTTTCCTTACGCCAGGGAGATGAAAAGCTATCTGGAGCGGGGCGGTGTAATGGCCTGGGGCATCGTGCCCACTTTCGATAAAGCTTACGAAGAGGACGCCGGCACACTTTTGGCCCGGCTGGAAAACCTCTGGGTGGAATTGACTCACCGGGGTATGGACCGGCAAGTGCTGCTGCGCCAGAGCCTGATCACCCCCGCCTGTGGCACCGGGCTTTTGGAACCCGAACTGGCCGAGCGGATATACAGCCTGACCCGGGAAATTTCGCACAGAATAAGGGAAAACAAATAGGGAAAAAGGGGACAGGCTACTTTTCCTGGCAAAAACAGGCAATAAAGAAGTGGAAAAAGGGGACAGGCTACTTTTTCGCTTTTTGAAAAAGTTGCCTGTCCCCTTTTTCCCAAGTCGGGGTAGCCGGCTTTGGTGCCGGGTGTTGAAAGTTGAAAAATCTTCGATTTTCAACTTTCAACACCCGGCACCTATCAAGGCGGCGAAGGCTTTGAGGAACGGAGCGAATAGTTTCCCAAATCCATAGACAAGTGAGGTCTTACCCATGCTTCTACCTGATTACCATATACATACTTGCCGCTGTGGACATGCCACCGGGGAAATGAAGGAATACGTGGAGCGGGCCATTGAACTGGGCCTGCCGGAAATCGGCTTTGCCGACCATCTACCCATGTACTGGTTGGCGGAAAAGGAGCGGGACCCGGGAATAGCTATGACATCCGAACAGCTTCCCGAATACGTGGCTGAAGTAGAAAAACTGCGGGCCGCCAACCCGGAAATACCCATTAGGCTCGGCATCGAGGCTGATTACATACCGGGCCGCGAGGCAGAGTTAGAGAAAATACTAAAAGCCTACCCTTTTGACTACGTGCTGGGTTCCATCCATTTTATAGACGGGTGGGGTTTTGATAACCCCGCTTACATTGACCGGTACCGGCACTGTGACCTAGATGCACTTTACCGGAGATATTTCCAACTATTACAGCAGGCCGCCCAAAGCCGGCTCTTTGATATAATGGCCCACCCGGATTTAATTAAAAAGTTCGGATACAAGCCGCAGGGGGATGTGCAGGGAGTATACGAAGAAACCGCCCGGGTATTTGCCGAGACAGGTGTATGTGTGGAGATTAATACCGCCGGGCTAAGAGCACCGGTGGAAGAGATGTACCCCTCTTTCGGCTTTCTGCAGGCGTGTCGAAATCACGGTGTCTCGGTAACCACCGGCTCTGACGCCCATACCCCGGAGCAGGTGGGGTATCAATTCGACAAAGCCCTGGAACTAATAACAAAAGTAGGCTATACTAAAGTGTCATTAGTATGAGTTTTTAGGAGAAACCAGCTGAATATGCTTTAAATGCCAGAGGCTGACAGCCCTGGTTTATTTTTTTTGTGCTGCTAGTTTGGTGCTGTTCAGGAAAAAATTTTCCGGGACTATGGAACTATTGAAGGAATAACCAAATCAATATAGAATAGTAAGTGGTACAAAGTGGGGGAAAGTGGTTTTCAAGTGTAAGCCAGTGGGGTGCCCGGCATGTTTTTGGGGGAGTACCAGCATAACATAGACGCCAAGGGAAGGCTCATTATTCCAGCCCGTCTCCGCGAAGGCTTGGGCGATAAATTCATCATTACCAAGGGTTTGGACAGCTGCCTGTTTGCGTACCCCATGGAAGAATGGTCCGCGCTGGAACAGAAAATGCGGTCCCTGCCCTTTACACGCGCAGATGCCCGGGCCTTCGTCAGGTTTTTCTTTGCCGGCGCCACCGAATGTGAAATAGATAAGCAGGGACGCATACTGGTTCCGGCCAACTTGCGGGAATACGCCGGTCTGGAAAAGGAAGTGGTGGTCATCGGCGTTTCCAACCGCGTTGAATTATGGTCCAGAGAACGTTGGGAAAAATATAATGAAGAATCTGCCTCATCTGTTGAAGAGATTGCCGAGAAGATTGTGGATTTTGATTTGGGCATATAATAAGCATGGTGATAACATGCCGGATACTACTGGTAACTATAAAAAAAATTCAGACAGTTATTTTCCCTTTAAGCACATGCCGATTATGGTCCGAGAAGTAGTGAACGGCCTTAACCCCGGTGAAACGGGAGTGCTTGTCGATTGCACCGTGGGCGGTGGGGGACATGCCTGCGCTTTGCTGGAAAGTACCGGTCCCGGAGTCAAACTGGTGGGGTTGGACCAGGACCCGCAGGCTTTGCGGGCGGCCGAAGAAAACCTGGCGCCATTCTCCGACCGGTTTACCCTGGTGCGGGCTAATTTTAAAGAACTGGCGCGGGTTTTGACGGAACTGCGGCTGGAAGCGGTGAACGGTATTCTTTTTGACCTGGGGGTCAGTTCCTACCAGTTGGACAACCCGGCCCGGGGGTTCAGCTACATGCATGACGCCCCGCTGGACATGCGCATGGATCCCGCCGGGCGGGTTACGGCACGGGAGTTGGTGAACCATCTGCCTGAAAAGGAACTGGCCGGCATCATCCGGCGGTACGGCGAGGAACGCTGGGCTTCCAAAATAGCATCGTTCATAGTGCGGGCCAGGCAAGACCGGGAAATCAGCAGTACATATGAACTGGTGGAAATAATTAAAAAGGCCGTCCCTGCCCGGGCCAGGCGTGAAGGCCCCCATCCCGCCAAGCGCACTTTCCAGGCCCTGCGGATTGCCGTAAACAATGAGCTGGATATTTTAAGGGATGCTTTTCGGGAGGCCGTATCCTTTCTAATGCCGGGGGGCCGGCTTTGCGTCATTACCTTTCATTCGCTGGAGGACCGCATTGCCAAGGAGACCTTCAGGGAACTGGCCCGACCCTGCACATGCCCGCCGCAGTTTCCCGTTTGCACCTGCGGGCGCCGGCCGGAAATCAAGCCGGTTACCGGCAGGCCCATAACCCCCTCAGCCGAAGAGCTGGCTGAAAATCCCCGGGCGCGCAGCGCCAAGCTCCGGGTGGTGGAAAAATTAAGCGTTGTTCTAAAAAGCCGGGAGGGTGAATAAGCTTTGATAGTAGCCAGGGAAAAAGCGGAATATTCGGGCTGGGCCCAGTTGCCGGAACAGAAAAGGCGCTCGGGCAGGCGCCCTGCCAAACAAAACCTGGTGCGTAAGGAAAAGCTGCTGCTGGCGGGTTTGGTGCTGGTGTTTTTCTGCAGTTTCGTGGTTATCGCGTTTTATTACGCCCAGGTGCTGGTCACCGGATACCGGCTGAACCAGGCGCAGAAAGAGCTGGCCTTGCTGCGTAAAGAAAGCCACAATTTATATACCAAAGTAAACGAGCTGGCCAGCCTGGAAAATATTGAGTACATAGCGGTGCACAAGCTGGGCATGGTCAGGCCGCAAAATGACCAAGTTGTGCTGGTGCAAAAGGTAAACCCGGCTGAACAAGCCGGTAAAACCTCCGCTGTCGCCGCGGATGCACCGGTTAATGAAAAGGAGCAGGCCGCGGGCCAAAAGCAGCGGGAGGGAAACTGGGTAATCCGGGCCTTCGCTGATATGGTCGGCCGGCTGGAGGCCAGCATACACACGGGATAGGTGCGCTTATCACTGGGGGTTTTGGCGAATGTACGGAACCAATATGACGGTGCGCAGGCGGTTAACCTTGGTATTCCTGTTGGGCAGCTTATTATTCGTATGCTTGATGGGCAGGCTGGCCTGGGTTCAATTTGTCGAGGGCGGTGAATTGCAAAAAAAAGCCCTGGAAAGGCGGATGCGGGATATACCGGTGGAAGCCAAGCGCGGTTCCCTGTATGACCGCAACGGTAAGGAACTGGTTACCAGTATCAGTGTGGATTCCATATACGTAACCCCGGGCCATGTGAAAGAACCGCGGGAAACGGCGGAAAAGCTGGCCCCTATACTGGGAATGGATGTCGATAAATTATATGAGCGGTTGACTAAAAAATCATCCTTTGAATGGATAAAACGGAAAGTGGACAACGATATCGCCAAACAGGTCAGGAAATTGGACTTGCCGGGTATAGGCTTCGTGGAAGAGAGCAAGCGCTATTACCTGCACCCCTCCCTGGCCGCCCATGTGCTGGGGTTCACCGGCATTGACAACCAGGGGTTGATAGGCATTGAAAAAAGTTACGATGATGATTTGCGGGGGCAGCCGGGCCGGATAGTTATCGAGTATGATGCCGCCGGCAGGCAAATTCCCGAAGCCCTGCATGATTACATACCGCCCAAGCCCGGTTATGATCTGGTGCTTACCCTTGATGAGACCGTTCAGTATTTCGTAGAGCGGGAACTGGATAAGGTGGTGGAGCAATATCACCCCAAGTTTGCCCTGGCTATTCTGATGGAACCGGAAACGGGGGGTATACTGGCCATGGGCAGCCGGCCCACCTTCAACCCCAACAACTGGACCAAGGAGCCCCGGGGGGTGTGGGATAAGAATCCCGCCATCTGGTATAACTACGAGCCGGGCTCCACGTTTAAAATAATCACTGCCGCCTCCGCCCTGGAGGAGGGAACGGTGCGCCCCGATGACCGGTTCTATGACCCGGGATATATTAGTGTGGCCGACCGCCGCATCCGCTGCTGGAAAGCCGGCGGCCACGGCAGTCAGAGTTTTACCGAAGTAGTGCAGAACTCTTGCAACCCGGGATTTATAGAAGTGGGGCTGGACTTGGGCAAGGATAATTTTTACAAGTATATCAAGGCTTTTGGCTTCGGGGAGTACACAGGCATCAAATTGCCGGGTGAAGCCAAGGGCATTGTCATCCCGCAAAAATCAGCCACCAATCTGAATTTGGCCACTATATCCATTGGCCAGTCCATTGCGGTGACGCCCATTCAACTGCTTACCGCGGCGGCGGCGGTAGCCAACGACGGGATGCTGATGAAGCCGCAATTGGTGCGGGAAAAGAGGTATAACGGTAAGGTTGTCGAAAGAATAAAGCCGGAAGAAGTGCGCCAGGTAATTTCACCGGAAACCGCCCGGCAGCTCAGGGGGCTATTGGAAAATGTGGTAGCCAACGGCACGGGGCGCAACGCTTTTGTGGAGGGCTACCGCGTGGGCGGCAAGACCGGTACGGCCCAGGTGGTGGGCGAAAGCGGCGGCTATGTCAGCGGCCGGTACGTAGCCTCCTTTGTCGGCATGGCGCCTGTTGACGATCCCAAGATTGTGGGTCTTATAGTAATCGCCGAGCCCCAGGGCGGGATATATTACGGCGGGCTGGTGGCTGCACCGGTATTCGGCGCCATAGCCCGGGACACCCTGCGCTACCTGGGGTTGCCCGAAACGCCCGGGCTGGAAAAACCGAAAAAACCTTACGAAATAGAAATGCCCAAAGTGGAAGTCACGGTGCCCAATGTGGTAAATTACCCGGTGGATGAAGCCATTAAAAGTATCAAGGCCAAAGGGTTGCAGTGCCAGACCAGCGGGGAAGGCAACATGGTTTATGAACAGACCCCCAAGGCCGGGGCCAGGGTTAAGAGCGGCACCACCGTTATCCTTGAACTGCAGCCGGCCACCCAAGAGGAGAACGGCGGCCAGGTTACCGTGCCCAATCTGCAGGGGCTGACCATCAAGGAGGCCGGTAATTTGCTGGAGGAGATCGGGCTGCGGCTGGTGCCCGAAGGCAGCGGCCTGGCTGTGGAGCAAAGCGTCAAGCCCGGGACCCGGGTAAAGGCCGGCACTGCCGTGAAGATTAAATTCGCGCCGCCCGGACAGGGGACGGACGGCGGTCAAAATTCCGGCGGGACGGAACGTGACGGGCCGCAGCAAGATGAACTGCTTAATCCATATGTGCATTAAATACTACCGCCGGGCGGGTTTACCGTCCCGGCGGCAGGTGTTTTTGGGGTTTGTCAGGATAAATATTCTAATTATGGAAATAATCTTTAATAAAAAATAAGGGGGACTGCGGGTTGTTATTGTCAGACCTGTTGGCCGGGCTGCCGGTTTTAGAAGTTTCACAGGCGCCGGACCGGCGAATACAGGGAATAGCTTATGATTCGCGGCGGGTGAAGCCGGGTTTTTTGTTTGTGGCCATAAAGGGTTTTAAAACAAACGGTCATTTATACGTAGCGGACGCTGTGGAACGGGGTGCCGGCGCGGTGGCAGTGCAGGAAGACGTGCCGGTGCCTGAAGGGGTGGCCCGGGTGCTGGTGGCAGATACCCGCGAGTTTCTGGCGCTGGTTGCGGCCCGTTTTTACGATTACCCCGCCCGGAAAATGAAAATGGTGGGGGTCACGGGCACCAACGGCAAAACCACCACCACCAACCTGATCAACGCCATATACCGGGAGCATGGCCTGAAGACGGGGCTTATCGGCACCATCGAAAACCGCATCGGCGACCGGGTGCTGCCGGTGGAGCATACCACCCCGGAATCCGCCGACCTGCAGCAGCTGCTGGCGGAAATGGCGGGTGAGGCGGTGCAGGCGGTGGTGATGGAGGTCAGTTCCCACGCGCTGGTGCTGCACCGGGTGCAGGAGTGCGAGTTTGATACGGCGGTGTTTACCAATATCACCCAGGATCACCTGGATTTCCACGGCGACATGCAGGAATACCTGCGGGCCAAGGGCTTGTTGTTTGCCGGTCTGGGCCGGGAAGCTCACAAGCAGGGGCCCAAGCATGCTATAATAAATTCCGACGACCCGGCGGCGGAAGAAATCATCAAAGCTTGCCGGGTGCCCGTAATTACCTACGGCCTGCGTCCCCCCGCCGGCTTGCTGGCTCAAAATGTCCGGGTGACGGCCCGGGGGGTGTCCTTTGATGTGACGGTGAACGGCGAAAACCTTTCGCTGCACCTGCGGCTGACGGGCAAGTTCAATGTGTATAACGCCCTGGCGGCGGTGGCCGCCGGCGTGGCGGACAATATCCCCCCGGCCACGATAAAAAAGGCGCTGGAAGGGGTGCCGGGGGTGCCGGGCCGGTTCGAGCTGGTGGACCGGGGACAGGATTTTGCCGTGGTGGTGGATTACGCGCACACCCCCGACGGCCTGGAGAATGTTCTGTCCACCGCCCGGGAAATCACCGCCGGTAGGCTGATTACAGTGTTCGGCTGCGGGGGGGACCGGGACCGGGCCAAGCGTCCTCTGATGGGCGGCATCGCCGTCCGGATGAGCGACCTGGCGGTGGTAACTTCCGACAATCCCCGTACCGAGGACCCGCAACAAATTATCGAGGATATCCTGGCGGGGGTCCGCAAGGTTGACGGCGCCAATTACACCGTGATACCCGACCGGCGGGCGGCCATCAGGCAGGCCATCCGGGACGCCGGGCCCGGCGACGTGGTGGTTGTCGCGGGCAAGGGGCACGAAACCTACCAGATCATCGGCGACCGCCGCTTTCACTTCGACGACCGCGAAGAAGCCGCCAAAGCCCTGGGGGCAGACTTAAACTAGTACCTTGACTGATAAATTCCTGCCTACTTTTATGTAAAATATCTGGCGGAGCCATGGGGACGGTTTTAAGGTACGGGGACATACCTCTTTCAGCGGAAAGGGGACACACCTCCTTCAGCGGAAAGGGGACACACCTCCTTCAGCGGAAAGGGGACACACCTCCTTCGAAGGAATGTCCCCAACGTATGAATGTCCCCAACGTATGAATGTCCCCATGTCCCTGAAGCGCAGCGAAAGAATCGTGGACATTCCCCGAAGGGGTGTGTCCCCATACCTTAATCGGGAAGACGATGGAACCGTCCCCGTGGCGGGCGGCTTGCGTTATGCGTAACACTGCCAGAGCTATACCCGGCACCAAAGGGGGTATTTTTTAAATGAAAACCATGACGGCGGGTGAGGTATACCGGGCCATTGGCGGCAGGCTTTTGCAGGGCGACGAGGGGGTAGAAGTCGCCCGGGTTTGCACGGATACCAGGCAAATTAAGCCGGGGGACCTGTTTTTTGCCCTGCGGGGGGAAAGGTTCGACGCGCATGATTTCATTGACCGGGCTGTAGCCGGGGGGGCCGCTGCGGTGGTGGTAAGCCGGGCGATGGACGTGGACCCCCGGGTGCCGGTGATCAGGGTGGGCGACACCCTGGCCGGGCTGCAGGCTCTGGCGGCCTACCACCGCCGCTGGTTTACCGTGCCCGTGGTGGGTATTACGGGCAGCAGCGGCAAAACCACCACCAAGGATATGGTGGCGGCGGTGCTGGAAACCCGGTTTCCGGTACTGAAAACCCGGGGCAATTTCAACAATGAAATCGGGCTGCCCCTGACTTTGCTGGATTTTTCCCCCGAACACGGGGCCGGAGTAGTGGAAATGGCCATGCGGGGCCCCGGGGAAATCAATGCCTTGTGCCGATTGGCCCGGCCCACCTGCGCTGTCATTACCAATATCGGCGTCGCCCACCTGGAAAGACTGGGGTCCGTGGAAAATATCGCCCGGGCCAAGGGGGAGCTTTTAGAACACATTTCCCCGGACGGTTTCGCCCTCCTGCCCGGCGACAGCCCGCACGCCGGGGAACAGGCGCGCCGCTGTCACGGCCGGGTACTGTACTTCGGGCTGGACGAGGGATTGGACATCTATGCCCGGGATATACGCCGGGAAGGCGCCGGTAACCGGTTTACGGTGGTGATGGGAGATGTGTCGTTTGAAGTTCACCTGCCGCTGCCGGGCCGGCATAATGTGCAAAACGCCCTGGCGGCGGCAGGCGTCGGGCTGTTGCTGGGGTTGACCCCGGCGGAGGTGACTGCCGGGCTGTCCCGGATCGCCCTTTCCGGGATGCGGATGGACATTATGGAAGGTAATAATTATACCATTATAAATGATGCTTACAACGCCAACCCGGATTCCACCTGCGCCGCCCTGCAGTCCCTGGAGGAACTCGCCGCCGAAGACGGGCGCCGGGCGGTGGCGGTGCTGGGCGATATGCTGGAACTGGGCGCCGGCGCCGTTGACGGTCACCGGCGGGTCGGCGCCGCCGCGGTGCGGCACGGGGTGGCGTTATTGGTCACGGTGGGCGAACTCTCCCGGGAGACGGCGGAGGGCGCGCGCCGGTCCGGAGGCACCCCGGGGGGCGTTATAGACTGCAATAACAAAAAAGAGGCTCTGCAGGTGCTGCGGCGGGAACTGCGACCGGGGGACGTGGTGCTGGTCAAGGGTTCCCGGGGCATACGCATGGAGGAGATTATCGAAGGTCTGTTGAAAGATTAATTGCTGTTTTTAAGGGAGAGGGCCCATGAGTTTAGCCATAGATTACAAAATAGTCCAGGCTTTTATGATTGCCCTGGTGGTTAGCCTGGCCCTGGGGCCGGTGCTCATCCCCCTGCTGCGCCGGCTCAAGTTTGGCCAGAACATCAGGACCGACGGGCCGCAACGGCACCTCAGCAAGGCCGGTACCCCCACCATGGGCGGAGTAATATTTGTCGCCGGCACGCTGGCGGCGGGACTGTACGCCGGTGGCGGCGATCGGGACGCCCTGGTGGTCCTGGGTGTCACCCTGGGTTTTGCAACAATTGGATTTATGGATGATTATATTAAGGTGGCGCTTAAGCGATCTCTGGGCTTGCGCGCCCGGGAAAAATTGTTGGGCCAGGTGCTGCTGGCGGCGCTTTTAGGAGCCCTGGCCGTTACGGTGCTGGACCGCGGCACCGGCGTGGCGGTGCCCTTCGGCACATTGCTCACCGGTCACCATGTGGTATTGGAACCGGTTCCCTGGCTTTACGTCATTTTCAGCGTTGTCGTCGTAGTGGGCACGGCCAATGCCGTGAACCTCACGGACGGCTTGGACGGGCTGGCGGCCGGGGTTACCGCGGTGGCCGCCCTGGCTTATGTTGCGGTGAGCCTTTTGTCCGGCAGTCCGGGAACGGCACTGGCCATGGCGGCGCTGGCCGGCGGGTGTATTGGTTTCCTTTTTTACAACCGGCATCCGGCCCGGGTGTTCATGGGGGACACCGGTTCTCTGGCGCTGGGCGGAGCCCTGGGCGCGGCGGCGGTGCTCACCCGGAGCGAGCTTTTTTTGCTGGTTATCGGTGGGGTTTTTGTGCTTGAGACCCTGTCGGTCATACTACAGGTTTTTTCTTTCCAGGTATTCGGGCGGCGCATACTGCGCATGAGCCCCCTGCACCATCATTTTGAACTGGGGGGCTGGAGCGAAACCCGGGTGGTGCGCACTTTTTGGCTGGCTTCGGTAATTTTCGCGGCGCTGGGGCTGTACGGCTTGAAGTAAAAAAGGGGACAGGCTACTTTTCCTGGAAATAAATTGTAATAATTTTTCGAGGTAAGCCTCCGGGAAAAAGGGTACAGGCAACAGCAAAAACTACGTGGGAAAAAGGGTACAGGCAACTTTTTTAAAAAGCAAAAAAGTAGCCTGTCCCCTTTTTCCCGCGGAGATTCACCAGCGCAGCGGGGACCACTAACCCCGTCATGTCGCTGCGAATATGAACAACTGTTGAAAACAGATGGGCGAAAGAGGGTAGTGTTGTTTTGGAACTGCGAGGCAAAAAAATCCTGGTGGTGGGGGCCGGGAAGAGCGGTATCTCGGTGGCCCGTTTCCTGGTGCGCCGGGGGGCCGCGGTGGCGCTCACGGATACCAGGACCAAAGATAAATTCAACGGGGAACTGGATGATCTTATTGACTCCGGCGTTCAGGCTGTGCTGGGTAATTACCCCGAAGTAATGCCCGGCACATTTGACATGCTGGTGGTGAGCCCCGGCGTACCGCCCACCGTACCCCCGGTGGCCGCCGCCATGCGGCACGGAATTCCGGTAACGGGCGAGCTGGAATTGGCGTACCGGTTTGCCCGGGCGCCCATGGTGGCCATTACCGGGACCAACGGCAAAACCACAACCACCGCCCTGGTCGGTGAAATTTTCCGGGCGGCGGGCATCCACACCCTGGTGGGGGGCAACATAGGCCTGCCGCTGGTGGACGTAGTGGAAGGTTACGGCCCGGAGGACATGATTGTAGCTGAGGTCTCCAGTTTCCAGCTGGAAACCGCCCGGCAGTTCCGTCCCCGGGTGGCGGTAATTCTCAATATAACCCCCGACCACCTGGACCGCCACGGTACCATGGAAGGTTATATTGCGGCCAAGGCTCGCATTTTTGCCCGGCAGGGGCGGGGCGATATTACTGTGCTCAATTACGACGATCCGCGCACCCGGATGTTGGCGGAGGCAACGGGCGGGCAGGTCATATTTTTCAGCCGCAGGCATAATTTAAAAGAAGGGGTTCTTGTCCTCCAGGGTAGGATTGTTGTGCGACTGGAAGGGCGGGAAACGGATATTGCGGCGGCGGGTGAAGTGGCCATTCCCGGGGGGCATAACCTGGAGAACGCCCTGGCGGCGGTGGCGGCCGCTTTCGCCCTGGGTGTAAAACCGGCGGTGCTGGCCCACACGCTGCGTACTTTTCCCGGTGTGGCGCACCGGCTGGAAACCGTAGCGGTTAAAAACGGAGTCCGCTATGTCAACGATTCCAAGGGTACCAATCCCGATGCCAGCATCAAGGCCCTGGAGGCGTTTGACCGGCCTATTGTGCTGCTGGCCGGCGGCAGAAACAAGGGTAGTGATTTTACCGAGCTTGCCCGTCTGGCCCGGGAAAAGGTACGGGTGCTGGTGGTGCTGGGCGAATGTGCGGATGAAGTGGAACGGGCCGCCCGGCAGGCAGGGTGCGGGGAAATATTGCGGGCCCGGGATTTTCGCGAGGCGGTTTTAACGGCTCACCGGGCGGCCCGCCCCGGTGACGTGGTGCTGCTGTCACCGGCCTGCGCCAGCTGGGATATGTTTAATAACTTTGAGGAGCGGGGCGACCTGTTCCGGGAAATAGTCAACAGCCTTTAGATAGTCAGATTCCCAAACACTTTTTACAGAAAGCTGATAATGAATGGCCCAACCGACGACCGAACACTTACGACTGATGACTACTTTGGAGGGGGTGATGGGTATGCGTATGCGCAAGCGGGCACCCGATTTTGTCTTGTTTCTTACCGTACTGATGCTGCTCAGCATTGGTTTGGTTATGGTGTTCAGCGCCAGCGCATATTTTGCCGGCGACCCCGAGGGTCCCTTCCGCGACCCCTTTCATTTTTTCAAGCGGCAATTGTTTGGCGCGTTGCTGGGCATTGGCGCCATGTTTTTCATGATGAATTATGATTATTACCGGCTGAAGCGCTGGATCGGACTGATGCTGATCGGTTCGTTTTTACTGCTTGTGCTGGTACTGGTCCCGGGCATCGGGATGGAGTACCTGGGCGCCAGGCGCTGGATTAATCTGGGTTTTTTGAGTTTTCAGCCTTCCGAGCTGGTTAAGATATGTATTATAACCTTTACTGCTTACGGCCTGGCCTTGAAAAAAGATCGCATCAAATATTTGGGCAGTGGTCTTATGCCGTTTCTGACGGTGACCGGTGCGGCGGCCCTGCTGATTTTGGCCCAGCCCGACCTGGGTACGGCCGCCACGCTTTGCGGCACCGTTTTTATTATGTTGTTTGCCGCCGGAGCCCGGGGTGGACACCTGACCGGCCTGGCTGGTCTGGGCGTAATGGGGGTGGCGGCGGCCATTATTCTGGAACCGTACCGGATGCGCCGGTTCATGGCCTTTCTGGACCCCGAGGCCGACCCCACCGGAGCGGGCTGGAATATTATCAACGCCTTGATGTCCCTGGCATCGGGCGGTTTACTGGGCATGGGTCTGGGGCAGGGCCGACATTCCAAATTTTTATTTCTGCCGGAGCGGCACACCGACTTCATTTTTGCCGCCATCGGTGAAGAGCTTGGTTTCATCGGCGGTAGTTTGGTTATTTTGTTATTTATTTTACTGGTATGGCGGGGTTTTAAAATCGCCATCACCTGTCCCGACGCCTTCGGCAGCTTGCTGGCAGCCGGGCTTGTTTCCGGCATCGCGCTTCAGGCGTTTGTAAACATCGGGGTGGTTACCGGTTCGCTGCCTGTTACCGGCATAACCCTGCCCTTTGTCAGCTTTGGCTCCACTTCCCTGATCTTTTCCCTGATGGGCGTGGGCATTCTATTAAATATATCCAAGTACAGCACTCCCAGGTAAAGAGGTGAACTATTTGCGTTTTCTTATAACCGGCGGCGGAACCGGAGGGCATATTTACCCGGCCCTGGCCATTGCCGGGGGGCTCCAGGAACGTTTCCCCGGCTGCGCCGTCATGTATATCGGCACCGGCCGGGGGCTGGAAGCGGATATTGTGCCTAAGGCCGGTCTGGAATTCCATACCGTCCGGGCGGTGGGTTTGAGGCGCAGCCTGTCGCCGCAAAACCTCAAGGTGCCCTGGGAGGCCCTGGCCGGGTACCGGGAGGCCCGGCGCCTGATTCACGACTTTGCTCCCCGGGCCGTGGTGGGCACCGGGGGGTATGTCTGCGGGCCGGTGGTGCTGGCCGCGGCCCGCATGAAAATCCCCACCTTGATCCACGAGCAAAATGCCTTTCCGGGCATCACCAACCGGATTTTGTCCCGGGTGGTGGACCGGGTGGCGGTTACTTTTGAGGATTCAATAAAATACTTTCCCCGCCGGGCCGCGGTGCGGCTTACCGGACTGCCGGTGCGCGCGGAAATTCTGGCCGCCGACCGGAACCGGGCCAGGGAAAAGTTCGGCGTGCGGGAGAACGATCTGCTGGTGCTTTCCTTTGGCGGCAGCCAGGGCGCCCGCAGCTTGAACCGGGCCGTGGCGGAAGCGTTCGGTTCTCTGGCAGGCCGGCCGGGGCTGCAATGGCTGCACGTAACCGGACGCGGGCAGCACGCCGAGTTTATGGACATGCTGAAAAGCCGGGGCGTAGATAACGAAAAAATCGAAAACATTACCGTCATGCCATATTTATACGATATGCCCCAAGCCATGGCGGCAGCCGACCTGGTGGTCAGCCGGGCAGGCGCCGCCACTTTGGCTGAAATCACGGTGCGGGGTTTGCCGGCCTTGCTGGTACCTTTCCCCTATGCCACCGGCAATCACCAGGAACACAACGCCCGGGCACTGGCTGCCAGGGGGGCGGCGGACATGGTGCGGGATGCCGATTTTTCGGGCCGGGTGTTGCTGGAGAAAGTGGATAAACTGTTGGCCGACCGTGCCCGTTTGGCGGAAATGGCCGCGGCCAGCCGCCGGCTGGGCAAACCCCGCGCCCTGGACGATATTTTGGACAGCATAGCGGAAATGGTATAGGCTTACTTTTATATACAATCTTGTTCTTTTGTATTACTAATGATTGACCACCGACGACTGACGACTCTTACAGGACAAGCCCGGGAATTGTCACCGGATGACGGGCCAGTAACACCTTATCGGCCTTATGCATAATATAAGGTATCTTTCTCTCCCGGCTTGCCGCATTTACGCCATCCGGTGCAGGAAGGAGATGATTGGCTGTTGTTGTACGATATTCCTGACAAGGTACATTTTATTGGTATTGGTGGCGCCGGAATGAGCGGCCTGGCCAGGGTGCTGCTGGACGAGAATTATGATGTGCGGGGCTCGGATTTGAACAGCACGCCGGTAACTGCGCGGTTGCAGGAACTGGGGGCCGTAGTATATCAAGGGCATGACGGGGCTAACATTAAGGATGCCGGGCTGGTGGTCTATTCCACCGCCATAAAACCCGACAACCCCGAACTGCAGACGGCCAGGAAAGTGGGTATTCCGGTGATGCACCGGGCAGACTTGCTGGGCCTCTTGATGAAACGGCAAAAGGGTGTAGCAGTGGCCGGCGCGCACGGGAAAACCACCACGACAGCTATGCTGGCGTTGGTATTGGAACAATGTCACCAGGATCCAACAATATTAATCGGAGGTGAATTGACTCAGATTGGCGGCAACGCCAAAATCGGACGGGGCGAATTCCTGGTGGCGGAGGCCGATGAAAGCGACAAATCCTTTTTGAAACTATGGCCTTACCTGGCGGTGGTGACCAATATTGAAGATGATCACCTCGATCATTACGGTTCGATGCAGGAAATAATCAATGCATTCCGGGGGTTTTTGCAAAAAGTGCCCGGAGACGGCACGGCGGTGCTTTGTCTTGATGATCCCAACCTGCGGGCTCTGGCTCGGGACTGCGGCGGGAAAGTGATTACCTATGCCCTGGACCACCCGCAGGCCGACTATGTCCTGCGCAGTATCAAGCTGCATGACAGCGGGTCCTCGGGCGAAGTGTATTACCGTGAAGCGCACCTGGGGCGGCTGGAACTGGTGGTGCCCGGGCGGCATAATTTATCCAACGCCCTGGCGGTGGTGGCGGCCAGTCGCGCGCTGGGTTTACCTTTTGACGATGTCGTCAAAAGCCTGCGACTTTTCCGGGGTGCCGGCAGGCGTTACCAGTTGTTGGGCCGGGTGCGGAACATCACCGTGGTGGATGATTACGCGCACCATCCCACCGAAATCGCGGCTACGCTGCGGGCGGCCCGCCAGGTGCACCGGGGGCGCATCATTGCTGTGTTCCAGCCGCATCGGTATACCAGAACGGCGCTGTTGCATGAACGTTTTGGGACCTGTTTTACCGGCGCGGACGTGGTAATCATCAACGATATTTACAGTGCCGGGGAAAGCCCCATGGAAGGCGTATCAGCCCGGTTGATTGTGGATGCCGTGCACAGGCACAGGGGAACCCCCCCACATTACCTGGGGAACCGCGAGGAGACCCTTGCGTTTTTAAAAGGATTCTTACGGGAAGGCGACCTGGTGCTTACCATGGGAGCGGGTGATGTCTGGAAAACGGGCGTCGAGTTGCTGAACAGATTAAAAGGGGAGTTGCCGGTTGACGGATGCGGCAATTTATGAGGATTTGCAAAAAACGCTGAAAAGCCCGGTTTTTCTGGCCGAGCCCATGAGTAAACACACCAGCTGGCGCATTGGCGGGCCTGCCGATTTGTTCGTGGCGCCCCGGGACGAAGAAGACCTGCGGCGGGCCTTGATTTTCGCCCGCGCCCGCGGGTTGCCCGTTACCCTGGTGGGCAACGGTTCCAACCTGCTGGTATCCGATTACGGAATTCGGGGCATGGTCATCAAGATCGGTCCGGGGTTGTCCGAGGTGCAAGTGCAGGGTGCGTTGATCAAAGCCGGTGCCGGGACGCCCCTGCCGCGCCTGGCTGACCGGGCCATGCGGGCCGGGCTGGCGGGCTTTGAGTTCCTGGCCGGCATTCCGGGCACGGTGGGCGGCGCGCTGGTGATGAATGCCGGTGCCAACGGCTGCGCCGTGGGCGAACGGGTCAGGCAGGTAACTGCTTATGATTACGCCGGCAACAGGTTGATTTTTAATGCCGGTGAACTGGTTTTCAAGTACCGCAAAAGCAGCCTGGCTGATCGGAAAGTGATTGTGACGGGGGTTGTGCTGGAGGGTGTTCCCGGTCGTGTGGAAGAGATAAAGAAAAGGATGGAAAATTACCTGGCCCGGCGCAGGAAGACCCAACCTTTAGAATTCCCCAATGCCGGCAGCGTTTTTAAAAACCCGCCCGGTGATTCCGCGGGCCGGCTGATTGAGGCGGCGGGCTGCAAGGAAATGCGGGTGGGCAATATACAGGTATCTCCGCGCCACGCCAATTTTTTCGTCAATCTTGGCGGCGGCGTTGCCCGTGACGTTTTGAAACTGATCGAGCGGGTACAGCATCTGGTGGAGGAGAAATGCGGCGTCAAACTCGTATTGGAGGTGCAAATGCTGGGAGAGTTTTAGCGGAGGTGAGACAATTGCAAAGGTTTATGATAACCGGCGGATACAGCCTGTCGGGCGCCGTACGCGTCAGCGGCTCCAAAAACGCCACTTTGCCCATTATGGCTGCCAGCCTGCTTTTGGACGGTAAGTGCGTTATCCGGGGGGTGCCCCGTTTACGCGACGTGGCGGTGATGCGGGATGTGCTGGTTTACCTCGGTGCCAGCGTGGTTTGGGAAAAGGATGTCATGCGCATCGACGCCAGGAGGGTCAACTGCCACGAAGTATCCGAGGAATTAATGCGGCGCATGCGGGCTTCCAACTTGGTGCTGGGACCGCTGGTGGGCCGGTTCAGGTGCGCGCGTATTTCATACCCGGGCGGCTGTAATATCGGCTCAAGGCCCATGAACCTGCACTTAAAAGGCATGCAAGCTATGGGGGTGGGGATTACCGAAAAGTTCGGCTACATCAGTGCTCGGGCTGAAAAACTGCAGGGCAGCGAAATATACCTGGACTTACCCAGCGTGGGGGCCACGGAAAACTTGATGATGGCCGCGGTGCTGGCCGAAGGAAAAACGGTTATCAAAAATGCGGCCCGGGAGCCGGAAATAGTGGATTTGCAAAACTTTTTAAATAATATGGGTGCAAAAATCAGAGGTGCGGGAACGGATACCGTTAAGATAACCGGGGTCAATTCCCTGCACGGGACGGAACATTCTGTAATTCCGGACCGCATCGAAGCCGGTACGCACATGGTGGCGGCCGCCATTACCCGGGGAGATATATTGATCGCCAATATCATCCCGGAGCATCTGGAACCGGTTATCAATAAATTGAGGGAGGCCGGAGTTTATGTGGAGGTGAAAGATGACCAGGTCCGGGTGGCGGCAGACAAAAGACCCCGGGCGGTAGACATCAAGACCATGGCCTACCCCGGTTTTCCCACTGACATGCAACCGCAGTTCATGGCGCTGATGACCGTAGCCGAAGGGACCAGCGTGATTACCGAAACCATATTTGAAAACCGGTACAAACATGTTATGGAACTGCGCCGGATGGGAGCGGATATAAATTTGGAGGGCCACACGGCGGTGGTCAGGGGGGTCCCCGAACTGACGGGAGCCTACGTGGAGGCCAGCGACCTGCGGGCCGGCGCCGCGCTGGTGCTGGCGGCCATGGGTGCCGAAAACGGTACGGTGCTGGACCATGTGGGGCATATAGACCGCGGCTACGAGCGCCTGGAAAATAAATATAACGCCCTGGGGGCGCGCATTATTCGAGTGCACAGTTAATGTGGACTCTTTTTTGGTTTTTGGGGGGACAAGCGCGAAATTAACTCTTGCGAATCCAGTAAAATCAATGCTTTGCGGTTTTGTAAACTGAAGTATTTATGTAGCGCTTTTCAAATGTAGCGAAATGGGAGTATTGTGGGAGCAAAAAATTGCAAACTCCTTCTAATACGGGCAATGAAAAGGCCCGGGGATATTTGCCGGACAGAATTAAAAATTTGTTATTCCCACAGGTGCGCCAGTGCTAAAGCGGCTTCCCGCTGTTTCGCTGGCAATACATGCGAATATACGTTTAGCGTCATAGCGGCGTTTTTATGGCCTAATCTGTCGGCAATGGTTTTAATATCAATCTTACCGGATGCCAGTAGGTGGGTGGCGTGGGTATGGCGGAGATCGTGCAGCCGGACATTTTCCAGGCCGTTCTGCTCCCGAAATTTAATCCACCAGTTTTGCACTGTTGACGGGACCATTAACCCCCCGGTGGGACCGGTGAAAACCTGATTGTTATTTCCTTTCCACTTATTCCCCAGTTTTAATCTCTTCTCATTTTGCCTGATCCGGTGACGTTTAAGCATGGCTGTCAGGTGTGGGTCAATGGTTACCTTCCTGATGCTACTTTCCGTTTTTGGTGGCTTGATTAATATTTCCTGAATCCGTGAACTAAATAATAGAAAACTGCCCATAACAGGTGAAATATTTAGTATAATAAAGATATGCAAAGATAATTAAGATATCAATAATTCACCTGTGGGGTGCACACATGAGATTCATTATCGAACAGTCTAACGAATACCTTACTACTCATTCCGGGCTTACATTTGTAGGTGCTCTTATTGCTAAAACCGACCTAAAAAAGCGACTTGATAAATCAAGCATTCCAGGTGTATACACACCAAATATATCACATGGTGATGTGGTTACTTCATACATTGGCTTATTGTGCCAGGGAAAAAGCGACTTCGATCACATTGAGCCGTTTAGAGAAGACGACTTTTTTGCTATATCTCTAAATGTTACCAAGGTACCTTCCAGTCCAACTTTACGGCAACGCTTGGATATGGCCGGTAAAAACGAACAATGGAAGCAAATTATTTTAGAAGAATCAGCTAAGTTATTGAGCAATGATCCTGTTCAGATTACACCAATATTTCTTGGCGCAAATAAAGAACGCCAGTATGTTCCTTTAGATATTGACGTATCACCTTTCGATAATTCCGGCACTAAAAAACAGGGAGTGTCCCGTACTTACAAGGGATACGACGGATATGCCCCTATTTTTGCTTATCTTG
>NZ_FOYM01000031.1 GCF_900115975.1 Desulfoscipio geothermicus DSM 3669 | reverse complement strand
ATATTAAAAAGTTATGTTTTTAGGTGAGCCCAGAGGGAAAAGCCATGTACTGTAAATAAGGCGCCGAAGGGAAGCCTTGACAGACGGGCCCCGGCGCGTGTTACACTTGCAATTCAGACGGGCTTGTATCTAAGTGTATGTTTCCTGGAGCCGCCCGTCGGTAATTAATAATCAACACGCGCAGGGTGGATGTCAAGGCCGCCGGTCCGTCATGTTGAGGATAAGCTTCATGTTAAATTGCTTACGTAAAAAACTGTGAAAAACAAAGAAAAAGCGCTTAAATCACTGTCTAATTTATCGGGGGAAGACCATGCCTGCATGGCATCGTTCTTTGGGACGCTGAAACGCGAATTAATCTATGGCAGCCGCAGGTGATAGAAATGGATCGGATCATACTAAATATCAAGGAACTGATAACCGTTCGGGGCATGAATGTCTACCTGGTGGGCGGTTACTTGCGTGATAAAATCCAGGGCCGGGCGGCCGGTGACGTGGACCTGCTGGTGGAGGGCCGGGCGAAAAATCTGGCACTGGAATTAGCCGAAAAGCTCTCCGGTACGCCGGTGCCCCTGGATGAAAGACGGGATATTCACCGGCTGATATTACAGGCGGGAGAGCAAACCGTTCAGCTGGATCTGGAGGGCATGCCGGAAGGTGGGCTGGTTGCGGACTTGCGAAGGCGCGATTTTACCATTAACGCCCTGTCGTTGCCCCTGGCCGCTTATTGTGGCGGATCATTTCTTGAAAACAGTGTTATCGACCCCCTGGGCGGCATGGAGGACTTGCGCAAAGGTATTATTAGGGCTTGCAGCTCCGCCGCCATTGAGGACGATCCCTTGCGGGCGCTGCGCGCCTTCCGGTTCTCGGCCGGGCTGGGGTTTGTCCTTGCGCCGGACACTTTGCAGCTTATCCGGCACATGCGCCGGCCTATCACCGTGTGTGCCGGAGAAAGAATCCGGGATGAGCTGTTTGCCATTTTACATAAAGCGTCATCGTCCATTGTCAGGCTGATGAATGGTCAAACGACTTTGCTGGAGCAGATTTTTCCCGAGATTGTGCCCCTGAAGGGACTGCAGCAGGGGGGATATCATGTGGACGACGCCTGGGAGCACAGTCTGAAGGCGCTGGAACGGTTTGAGACGCTGGTGCCGGGAACACCCGCGGGCAGGGAAGGGGTAACAAAGGCCGCGAAGGGCGGTCGAACCCAGTTAACGGGAAAGACCATTACCGCGGGCGGCGAGGATAGGGACGTTACTGTCGCCCGGTTTGGGCGCGCCTTTTTATCCGGGTTGCCCGATGGTGTACGCAATGGCCTGCAAGAATACCTGGCGCAAAACATTACCCGGGGCCGTTCCCGCCTGCCGGTGCTGAAGCTGGCTTGCCTGCTGCACGATGTCGGCAAGCAATTTTGCCGTGAATACGCGGGCAACGGCAAGTACACCTTTTACGGGCATAACCGGGCCGGTGAGCCCGTGGCCCGGTCGGTGGCCCAAAGGCTTAAACTGAGCAAGCGGGAAGGGGAGGTTTTGGCCACGCTGGTGGGGCAGCATATGGACCTGCTTTTTCTTTACAAGTCGGCTCCCGTCACACCAAGGGCCGTGCGCCGGTTCTTTCGGCGGGCCGGACGGGAAGCCCCGGGGCTGTTGCTGCTGTCCCTGGCGGACGTTGCCTCCAGCCGCCTGGCCTCCGGGCAGGTGGAGGCAGCCGCTGCTTATAATAAATTTATCGCTGACATGTTGCATAAATACTACAACCAGGGCCACCTGTATGTATCTCCGCCACGGCTGCTTGACGGGGCGGAGGTTTGTTCCCTCCTGGGTATAAAACCATCGCCCCTGGTG
Organism: Desulfoscipio geothermicus DSM 3669; assembly: GCF_900115975.1. Taxonomy (GTDB): domain Bacteria; phylum Bacillota; class Desulfotomaculia; order Desulfotomaculales; family Desulfallaceae; genus Desulfoscipio; species Desulfoscipio geothermicus. The sequence continues at coordinate 43,583 of NZ_FOYM01000031.1, read as the reverse complement.
AGACGCGTGCTGGAAGCGCTGGCGGACGCCCAGGCGGAAGGGGTGGTGCAGACCGGGGCGGAGGCGCGGGAGTTTGTTCGGCGATGGCGGGAGGGCGAGAAAAAACAATGAGTTTTTCGGGTAGAAAGGGGTAAAAGGGGACAGGCACCGTAAAAGGGGACTGCGTAAAAGGGGACAGGCACCGATTCACAAAACGAATCGGAGCCAGTCCCCTTTTACCGGAGCCAGTCCCCTTTTACGGAGCCAGTCCCCTTTTTACAGTCTTTTTCTCAGGGGTTATTATTCATTACAATCAGCGTTTAAGGGCCAGTTCTTCCATTTCATCCACCAGCCGGGCAAATACGTCAAGTCCTTCCTGTACCGGCTGCGGCGTGGCCATATCCACCCCGGCTGTTTTCAGCAGGTTCAGCGGGTAGTCCGAGCCGCCCTTTTTCAGGAAGGCCAGGTAGCGTTCCACCGCCGGCGCACCCTCTTTCAACATCTGCCTGGTCAGGGCCGCGGCTGCGGAAAACCCGGTGGCGTATTTATAAACGTAAAATGCCGTGTAAAAGTGGGGAATGCGGGCCCATTCCATGTCCACTTCTTCATCCACCACCATTTCAGGCCCGTAATAATCCACGTTGAGCCGGCGGTATATCTGGCATAGCAGGTCGGCGGTGAGGGCTTCCCCGGATTCCACCTTTTCATGAATGATTTTTTCAAACTCGGCGAACATGGTTTGCCTGAACACGGTGCCGCGGAACTGCTCCAGGTAATGGTTGAGCAGGTAGAGCTTTTTGTCCCGGTCGGTGACGGTATTCAGCAGGTGGTCCATCAGCAGGGATTCGTTGACCGTGGAAGCCACCTCGGCGGTGAATATGGTGTAGTGGGCATAAATATAGGGCTGCTCCCTGAAGGAAAAATAAGAGTGCATGGCGTGCCCCATTTCGTGGGCCAGGGTGAAAACGTTATTCAGGTTGTCGTGGTAATTCATCAATATGTAGGGATGTACTCCGTAAGGGCCCCAGGAATACGCTCCGCTGGTTTTCCCTTTGTTTTCGTAAACATCCACCCAGCCCTCAGCCAGCCCCCGGCTCATGGTTTCCAGGTATTCGCCGCCCAGGGGGGCCAGCCCCCGTTTGACCGTTTCCACGGCCTCGGGGTAGGGGATGGCCCATCGCACATTCTCCACCACCGGGGTGTACAGGTCGTACATGTGCAGCTCATCCAGCCCAAGAAGTTTCTTGCGCAGGCTGACATAACGGTACATGGCCTGCAGGTTGCGGCGCACCGTCTGGATCAGATTGTCGTAAACCTCGGGCGGAATGTTGTCGGCAAAGAGTGCGGCCTGCAGCGCCGAGGGGTGTTTGCGCACCCGGGCATAAAACGTGTCTTTTTTTACATTGGCGCCGAGGGTGGCCGCCAGGGTGTTGTTGAATTTGCGATAGGTGCTGTACATGGATTGGAAGGCGTCCCGGCGCACCCGCCGGTCACGGCTTTCCATCAACCGGATGTACCGGCCGTGGGTGACCTCCACTTCCCGGCCTTCTTCATTTTTTATGGGCGGGAAAGTGAAGTCAGCGTTGTTGAGCATGCGAAAAATATTGGCCGCGGCCAGGGTTACTTCCTCGGCCTGGGCCATGATTTGCTCTTCCCGGGCGGACAGGGTGTGGGGCTTGTGCCGGAAAATGTCTTCCAGGGCGAACCGGTAAAGCTCCAACCCGGGTTCCTCCCGCCGGAAATGCTCCAGTGTTTCGGTGGGGATTTGGAGGATTTCCGGCACGAAAAAGGAAACCGCCGTCTGTACCCGGGCGCTTAATGATTCTGCCCGGTCAGTATAGGCCTGGTATGTAGGGTTGGTGTTGTTTTCGTCCCGCCGCATCCGGGCATAGGTATAAACCTTTTCGCTGAGCTCGCTGAGGCTTTCCCGGGCCTGCAGCGCCTGCAGCAAGGTTCGGGCCGACTCTCCGAGCCGGCCCCGGTAAGCCTCCACTTCGCCGGCCATTTGCAGCGCTTTTTGGAAGTCCTGCTCCCACAGTTCGTCGCCGGCATAAATATCTTCCAGGCGCCATTTGTACTCGGCAGGGATCTCCTGCCGGGCGGGTAACTTTTTGGTTTGCAAAACATAATCCCCCTTGTTGTAAATTCACCGGTTTTACGCGTTCACTTAATATTCTATCTTTATTACTCCAATTTTAAAAAGATTATAATTCTATAACTGAAGCTATGGTAATATTTATGTTAAAATAATGGCAAAATCATTAAATGTCAACCTGTTAACTAATTTAAAAAAGAAGGTGAAAAAATGCACAGTGCCATTGCAAAGGCGATTGAATTGAAGTACTCACCGGTGGCAGTGCTCTGGACCAATGAGAAACCGGAAGGTGCTTTGCAGTTCAAAGAGGGACGCTGGGGCTGCGTGGTGGCCATGCTCCGGGCCGCGGCCACCGGCAAAACAGCAGTGTTTGACCGGAAAACTTTCGGCTGCATGGGCGGCGGTACCGGTCTGGGTTTCGGCAACCTGTACGAAAATTTTCCCGGGGGCATAGAAAACTTTTATAGTTTCCTGTCCAACGGGAACAAAGAATTCTGCCGGACGGAGATGGGTAAAAATATCGTGCGCAACATGCCCGCGCTGGAACACGGGGAGAGATACGTAAAAACTCCGCAGCTGACGGCCAAGTTCGTGGAGGCGCTGCCCATGCGGGACGTGCCGGCCGAATATGTCGTGTATAAACCCCTGGAGCAGGTGGAAGATAACGAAGAGCTCAAAGTGGTGGTGTTTTTGGCCAACCCGGACCAGTTGTCCGCCCTGGTGGTGCTGGCCAACTATGCCCGGGAAGCCGGCGTTCACGTTATTGCGCCCTTTGGTGCGGGCTGCCACCAGACCTGCTTGTTACCGTACAGTGAAGGGGAAGAGGAAACCCCCAGGGCCATCATCGGCCTGACCGACATTTCGGCCCGCAAGCAGGTTGACAAGGATATTCTTTCCTTTGCGGTGCCCTACAAGATGTTCCTGGAGATGGAGGATAATGTGGCCGGCAGCTTCCTGGAAAGGGAGGAATGGCAAAAAGTGCTGGAGCGGAACCGGTAACCCGGAAAAAAAGAAGGACAGGCAGGCAAAAAAGGGGGTCAGCAGGCAAAAAAGGGGACAGGCACTTTTTTCAAAAAGCGAAAAAAGAGCCAGTCCCCTTTTTTGCCAGTCCCCTTTTTTATTTTTGTTACTGTTATAAAGATGTTATAATTAGGTCAATACTTTACCGGATGGCGAGGTTAAACCTTTGAAAACGTTTGGGTTGTTTTTAATCATTTCCATGCTTACCCGCAACCCGCTGCTGGCGCTTTTGATCATAGTCCTGATCTATGTTTTTATAGACCGCAGCTTTATCGGCATTTTACCCGATTTTGCCGCCCCGCTGCGACAGCGGCAAAGAATGGCCCGGCTGTTGCGGGAAATTCAGGCCAACCCCCATAATGCCAACGCCCAGTTGGAGCTCGGCGAGTTGTATTTTATGCAGGGGCAGTACCGCCGGGCCGTGGAGTATTTGCAAAAAGCCCTGGTAAAAATGGACGATTCGGCTCTGGTCCGGTTTTACCTGGGCGCCTCTTACTACCACCTGGGGCAAAAGGAGCAAAGCCGGGTTGAACTGGCAGAAGCGGTAAAGTTAAACCCCCGGGTGGCCCACGGTTATCCCTACCTTTACTTGCTTAAACACGGACCTGCCCGGGATGATGACCGCACGGAAGAATTCATTGAGGATATCTTCCGCTATGGTTCGGTTAATACATTTTTCGCAGCGGCCAAATATTTCAAGCAGGTGGGCCGGCCGCGCAGGGCAGCCCGGTTTTTCAGCGAAGTGCTGGATATTTATCGGTTGTCCTCACCAACCATGCGCCGCCGGTACCGGAAGATGGCCCTTTATGCCAGGTTGTTCGGCGGACGGAAGTAGCGCAGGCCGGTATGCCGGGGTTGCAAACCCCGAAGCCGGGTGCGGTATGTTGCTTGCGTGCTCCTTTATAACGCTCATGCACATTGCTGTTGGTTTTAGATTCAAAAAGTAAAACGGGGGCTGATAAGCTTTGTCAAATATTAGTATGTCCGGAATAGTGAAAGAGAGTGTGGTGGACGGGCCGGGGTTCAGGCTGGTGATATTCACCCAGGGTTGTCCGAGGCATTGCCCGGGCTGCCATAATGCAGACCTGATACCCGCGTCGGGCGGACGGGAACTGACCCCCGGTGAATTGCTGGAGGTTATCAGAGACAATATTACTCCGCTCACCCGGGGAATTACTTTTTCCGGTGGCGACCCCTTGATGCAGGCGGAGGCGCTGGCCGGGGTATTGAAGTTGGTACGGGAAGAATGGCCGCAGTTCGATATTTGGGTATACACCGGGTATACCTTTGAGGAGGTTCGGGACTGGCCGGTTATGCAGTATATTGACGTACTGGTGGACGGGCCTTACGTAGAAAGCCTGCGGGATATCTCCCTGGCCTTCCGTGGCTCATCCAACCAGCGGATTATAGATGTCAAAGTCTCTCTGGCCTCCGGCGGAATTAAATTAGTACACTTTGATTGATAAACTAAACAGGAAACAGAATAGCTACAATATTTACTGATGACTGACCACTGACCACCGACAACCAATTTGACCATTGACGACCTGTTACGCACATTTTCCCTCCCTGTTGCATAAAGTGGGTTAGGGCTTTTTCTATACCGGCTTTATGATACCGGAAAGGAGGGGTAATAACATGTTCACATACACCGTTAAACCGGGGGATACGCTGGCTGAAATTGCCGCGCGGTTCGGTACCACCGTGCAGCAACTGGTGGCAGTGAATAACATTGCCAACCCCAACTACATCCGGGTGGGGCAGAAATTAATGATTCCCACCGGGGTTGTCACTCCCGGTCAACCGGGAGAAGGCGCTTATGACACCAGGATTGTCGACGGCCTGCGCTACGAACTGCGCACCGACCGCCGGCGCTACCGGCGTGGGGACCGGGTGCTGATCACCTTTAGAAAGTGCAATATCTCCGGCCGCAACATTAATTTATATTATAGCACCGGGCAGCGTTTTGACATTGTGGCCCTGCGCAACGGCCGGGAGGTCTGGCGCTGGTCCGACGACCAGTTTTTCACCCAGGTCGAAAGCAGGGTGGTTCTGCAACCCGGGGAGTGCCAGACTTTTAATGCCACCTGGGACCTGCGGAACAAACAGGGAAATTACGTGGCCTTTGATGACTTCACCCTTCGGGCTTTCAACATGGCCCGGGAACTGCGCAACTTTTCCGTTGATACGGTTATTCAGGTAGTGCGCCCGGGGGAAATGCCGCCCCCTCCGGCCCAGGTGCCCTGTCCCAAAACCAACATGCTGCGCGACCCGGGCATTGAGCAGTGGGCCGACCGGTATACACCCATTGTCTGGTCCGGTACCAACGTGTTCCGCACCAGGGCTGCACATTCCGGCAATTACGCGGCTGAACTGGGGGCCGACCCGGATCGTAACGCGACGCTGTCGCAAAGACTGTACGCCGAGCCCGGACGCATTTACCAGATTACTTTTTGGGGCATGGAGCATGTGCGTCCCGGCAGGACCGGCAATTTTATATTGGAAGTGGAAATACTTGTCTATAATAGTGCAGGTAGGTATATAGGCAGAGTGGACCCGACCTTCAGCCCCCGCAGTTTGCCGAACACCACTTACCAGGAGTATTCGTTTTCCACCGGGGTATTGCCGCGCGGCACCGACCAGGTGGAATTGCGTTTTGTGTTCCGGCCCGGCACGGGCAACGACAACAGCGTGCGTATTGATGATGTGGTGATGACCTGCGTGCGGTGATACGGGCATGAAGAAAAAAAGGGACAGAAAAAAAGGGGACTGGCTCCTTTTTCGCATTTTGAAAAAGGTGCCTGTCCCCCTTTTTTTTCCCGATTCGTTTTGTGAATCGGTGCCTGTCCCCTTTTTTTAATGTCCGCAGGTGCTGCAGCTGGAGGAACTGCAACCGCTGCAGCCGCCGCCCCCGCCGCCGGCCACTTCGGTGCCGCCGGCGCTTTTCTTGCTGAACCCCGACATGACCCTTTTCGGTCCGGTTGTCGAACATTCCGGGCACTGCAGGCCTGTGCCGTTTTCGCCCATGGAACATAATTTTTCAAAACGGTGTCCGCATTTATGACAACGGAATTCGTAAATCGGCATAGTATATGCACTCCTTTCCTTAATTTAATTTATGACTTGCGGCTTTCTCTGTCAAGAGTGTAATTACTTTTTACGCCTTTCTTGCAGGGATTGTCGGTAAATGCAGTGAATAGTTAATAACATTATTACCTGCGTTAACACGTATATTACATCCGATATTGGGGGCATAAACAATGCGGATAACCTTTTACGGCGCGGCCCGGACGGTAACCGGTTCCTGTCATGTTGTGGAAGCGTCCGGCAAGAAAATAATGGTCGATTGCGGCATGTTTCAGGGTCCCCGGTTGATCCGGGAGCGCAACTACCAGCCCTTTGCCGTGATTCCGTCTTCCATCGACTTTCTGCTGCTCACGCACGCCCACATTGACCACAGCGGCCTGGTGCCCAAACTGTTCAAGCACGGCTTCAACGGCCGGGTGCTGGCCACCAACTCCACCGTGGACCTGCTGGAGGTTATGCTTCCGGACAGCGGCCATATCCAGGAAATGGAGGTTGAGCGTTTAAACCGTAAAGCGCGGCGGGCGGGCAGGAAACTTGTCAATCCCATTTACACTGCCGAAGATGCTTATCGTTATGTACAAAATCTTGAGCGCGTCAAATATGATCAAATAATCAGTCTGGATGAAAACATTTCGGTACGGTTTGTCGATGCCGGTCATATCCTGGGCTCCGCCATCCTGGAAATGTGGGTGCGGGAAGGGTCCCGGCAGACCAAACTGGTATTTTCCGGCGACCTCGGCTCGGCCGGCAAGCCTTATGTCAAAGACCCCACTGTAATAAACGAAGCCGACTACCTGGTAATGGAATGTACTTACGGAAACCGGCTGCATCAGGATAAGGGAAACAGGCTGGAAAAGCTGAGAGAGGTTATTGAGGAAACATATAACAAGGGGGGTAATTTGATTATCCCCGCCTTCGCCGTGGAGCGCACCCAGGATTTGCTCTATGATATCAACTTGCTGATGATCAAAGGACAGATGCCGCCCATGCAGGTGTTCATTGACAGCCCGATGGCGGTTGCGGCGACCGAAATATTCAAGCGACACCTGGATCTTTTCGATAAGGAAACCACCGACCTGATTTCAGCCGGGGACAACCCGCTGACCATGCCGGCGCTGCATTTTTCCCGCACGGCGGAAGAGTCCATAGCCCTAAATAATGTCAAGGGCGGTGCCATAATACTGTCTGCCAGCGGCATGTGCGACGCCGGGCGCATTAAGCATCACCTGAAGCATAACCTGTGGCGTCCCGAGTGCACAGTGCTGTTTGTTGGCTACCAAGCTCCCGGCACCAAAGGGCAGCGGTTGCTCAGCGGGGTGCCTTCCATTCGCATCCACGGTGAGGAAGTGGCTGTAAAGGCTGATATCCGGAACATTGACGGGTACTCATCCCACGCCGATCAGCAGGAACTGCTGAACTGGTTGAATTCCTTCAAACAAAAGCCCCGGCGTGTTTTCCTGGTGCACGGCAGCCCCGAGGCCCTGCCGGTAATGGAAACGCTGGTGCCCGATAAAACCGGGATTGATGCTTACGCCCCGACTTGGCAGGAAAGCATTGAGTTAACGCCGGGAACGGTGTTCAGTTCCGAAGACCTGCAGCGGGCTTACGAGGCAGTGGCGGCCAGAATGGAAAAATTTATCCATTCATCGCCCGACAGCGCCGATTTTGAACGGGTGATGAAACAGCTCAAGAACTTGGAAAGTGTTTTGAATAAAACTTTGGAAAGTTGATATCTAAATTGATAGGATTCAGACAAAATATGAGAAAAGAATTCAGGAGTTATTATTCCGAGTTCTGTATTCTCCAAAGTAACATGTTTTTACACTGAAAAAACATAATAATAAAAATATAACTGTCTTTGTCAGAAAGGAATGTAGCCATGAAAGCTGGTTTCCTGCTTAACCGGCGCGGCGACCTGGCTTACCTGACCATACCTTTATTTTCGGCCACCGGTCTGGTGGCCCACGCCTTCTCCACCCGTTTGGGCGGGGTCAGTCCGGCGCCTTATGATTCACTGAACCTGGGCTTCCATGTGGGAGACGATCCCCGCCATGTCCTGGCCAACCGGCGGCTGGCCTGCGGGGCTTTGGGCATCGATGCCGGCCGGCTGGTGGCGGGCCGGCAGGTGCACGGCGACCGGGTGGTGACGGTGGACGCCGCCGAAGCCGGAAGGGGCGCCCGGTCCGAGGAGGATGCCCTGCCGGAGGTGGACGCCCTGGTAACCGCCGCTCCCAATGTTCCACTGTCCAGTTATTACGCCGATTGCGTGCCGCTTTTTTTTCTGGATCCGGTGTGCCGGGTGGCGGCCCTGGCCCATGCCGGCTGGAAGGGCACAGTGCTGCGCATCGGCGCCAAAACAGTGCGACATATGGAGCAATATCATGGCTCCAGGCCCGGGGATGTCCTTGCAGCGGTTGGGCCGTCCATCGGCCCTTGCTGCTATGAGGTAGATGCGCCGGTAATGGAGGCTGTTAACAAGTGTTTGCCGAACGCGCAAGGTCTGGCGCGGCCCGGCCGGCCGGGGCGGTGGTGGCTGGATTTACGGGAAGTGAACCGCCGCATCCTGCTGGAGGCAGGTATCAGGCGGGCAAATATAACCGTGGCTGGCTATTGTACCGCCTGCCGAGGCGAATTGTTTTTTTCCTATCGCCGGCAAAAGGGGCGCGCGGGCCGGATGGCTTCATTAATAATGCTGAAATAACATTCACCGGGGGATGATGTGAAGTGCCCAGGATACTGGTTGTGGACGATGAAAAGAACATTGTGGAATTGATCAAGTTTAACCTGGAGCGGGAAGGATTTCAGGTGTTAACGGCATATGACGGCCAGGAAGCGGTACGGCAGGCGCAGGAAATGAACCCCGATTTAATTATTCTTGACGTCATGCTGCCCATTATGGACGGGTTGGAGGTCTGCCGCCGGCTGAACCGAAATACGGCCACCCGGAATATCCCCATTATTATGCTCAGCGCCAAGGGCGATGAACTGGATAAAATACTGGGACTGGAAATCGGGGCCGATGATTACGTGACCAAGCCCTTCAGTCCCAGGGAACTGGTGGCCCGGGTCAAGGCCAGGCTGCGCCGGCTGCAGCCCGGAGAAGACGAAAAAGGGCGGGCGGATGAAGGAAACCGGCTGGCGCTGGGCCGCCTGGTGATCGACCAGGACCGTTTTGAAGTGCTGGTGGACGGCGAGCGTCAGGAACTGACGCCCAAGGAGTTTGAGTTGCTGCGCTTTATAGCTACCGAACCGGGACGGGTGTTTTCCCGGGAACACCTGCTGGAAAAAATTTGGGGTTATGATTTTGCAGGGGATTCCCGGACTGTGGATGTGCATATTCGACACCTGAGACAAAAACTGGAAAAATATCCCGGCATGCCGCAATATATTGAAACTGTGCGAGGGGTGGGTTACCGGTTCAAGGAGGTGCCCAAGTGAGTATCTGGCGGTTTTTCCGGGGTATTGGCTGGCGTCCCGTGGCCAGTTATTTTTTTATGTTTCTGCTTTTTTATGCCATTTTGGAACTGTACGCCGTGCAGAGAATAAATATCGGCGGAGCCATTGCCGTTTCGCTGCCGCTGGCGGTGGGCCTGGCCTGGGTGCTTTACCGGCGGGTGATCAAGCCCCTGAACGAAATAACCAGGACGGCGCGGGATATTGCCCGGGGTAATTTTTACCGGCAGGTGAATATTTCTTCCCGGGACGAGATCGGCGATCTGGCCAGAAGCATCAATGACATGGCAGCCCGGCTGCGGGCCACCATTGAGGAAATTACCGAAGAGAAAAACCGGGTGCAGACGATATTGAACAGCATGACCGACTGCGTGATAGCGGTGGACCGGGATGGGCGCATCATCATGGTGAACCCGGCGATGGAGTCCATGTTCGGTATAACCCGGGAAGAATGTGTCGGAAAATCCACAGTAGAGGTAATTCGCAATTTCGACCTGGACAACATTTTAAAAAAAGTGCAGGCCGGCAATAAGCCGCAAACCCGGGAGATACAAATCATATCCCCCGAGCCGCGGATTTTTCACTTGCGTATCGCTCCGCTCAACAGCAGCAGTCAGGGCGGCGCGGTGGTTTTGCTGCGTGACGTTACCGAAAGGAGAAACATGGAACAGATGCGCAGCGAGTTTGTGGCCAATGTGTCCCACGAACTAAGGACGCCGCTCACTTCGATTCGCGGTTTTGTGGAAACCCTGCTGGAAAGCGGTACCGACGACCCGGAAATGACCAGGCATTTTCTGGGGATCATCGCCACCGAGACCAGGCGTTTGTCCAAGCTGGTGGAAGAATTACTGGATCTTTCCAAAATCGAGGAGCGCCGGGTGGTGCACCGGTGGCAGCGGGTGGAAATCCCGGCGCTGGTGGACCGGGTGCTGGCGGTGTGTGGCAGCCATGCCGAGGAAAAACAAATCAACATCAAGGCCAATTTTCCATCCCGCCTGCCGCCCCTGTTCGGTGACCCGGATATGCTGGCCCAGGTACTGATCAACCTGCTGGACAACGCCATCAAGTATACCCCGCCGGGGGGAAGTGTGACGGTCAGTGCTTCGGTGGAAAACGATGAAATCAGGCTGGATGTGGCGGACACCGGTGTGGGCATTCCCGCCGAAAGCCTGCCCCGCATATTCGAACGGTTTTACCGGGTGGAGAAAGCCCGTTCCCGGGAACTGGGCGGCATCGGGCTGGGGTTGGCCATTGTCAAGCACATCATCAAGGGTCACGGGGGACGGGTGGATGTCAAAAGCACCGTGGGCAAGGGGACGGTTTTTTCTATATTTTTGCCCATGGATAACCCCACGGTGGAAAACAATGCCCGCTCTTAATATAAAGTTAACAATGCTCTAACATGACCCTAATTAACTGCTGGTACAATGTTTGAAGCATGAATCAATGATGGAGTGGCTGTGGCATATGGAAAATAAAATTTCGGTGCATAATTTAAACCTGTTTTACAAGGATTTTCAGGCGTTGCGCAATATCAACCTGGAAGTGGCCGGCAATTTGGTTACCGCATTGATTGGTCCTTCGGGTTGCGGTAAGTCAACCTTTTTGCGCACCTTGAACCGCATGAACGACCTTTACGATGGCGTGCGGGTGGAGGGAAAGGTTTTGCTGGACGGGATCGACATTTACAATGATCGGTGTGACGTGGTCACCCTGCGCAAGAGGGTGGGCATGGTTTTTCAAAAGCCCAACCCCTTTCCCATGTCGGTATACGATAACGTGGCCTTCGGGCCCCGTATTCACGGCATCAAAAATCGCCGGCAGTTGGATGAAATAGTGGAAATGAGCCTGCGCGCGTCAGCCTTGTGGGACGAAGTCAGCGACCGCCTTCGTCAACCCGCCCTGGGCCTGTCCGGCGGTCAGCAGCAGCGCCTGTGTATCGCCCGGCTGCTGGCGGTGGAACCCGACGTGCTGCTCATGGATGAGCCCACTTCAGCGCTGGACCCCATTTCCACCCTGAAGGTGGAGGAACTTATCCAGGTGTTGAAGCAGGATTACACTATAGTGATTGTGACCCACAACATGCAGCAAGCGGCCCGGGTTTCCGACTACACGGCGTTTTTCCTGACCGGTGATCTGGTGGAGTATGGCGCTACGGGCGATATATTTACCGCGCCGAAAGATCAACGCACCGAAGATTATATAACCGGGCGTTTCGGCTAATACTTGGGGGTGTTTGGATGAGTGCCAGATCTAACTTTGATCGAACGCTGAAAGAAATACAGCAAGACATCCTGCGATTGGGCAGTCTGGTGGAACAGGCGGTATACGATTCTGTCCAGGCGCTGGTCAAACTGGACGTGGCCCTGGCCGCCCAGGTGATTATGGGCGATGAAATGATTGACGAGTTGTACATGCAAATCGAGGAGAAATGCGTGCGGGTGATTGCCACGCAGCAACCCATGGCCCGGGACCTGCGGGTGGCGGTGACCGGCATCAAAATTTTGCTGTCCCTGGAGCGGATGGGGGACCACTGCGTGGACATCGCCAGGGCCACCATGTGCCTGTCCGGGCACCCGTATACGGTCAAGCCCGTGCAGTACATTCCGGAGATGACCAATATTGTGCAGCAAATGGTGAAAGACGGGCTGGACGCCTATGTTAAAAGGGACGTGGAAAAAGCTGCTGAGATGTGCGCCATGGATGATGAGGTGGACTTTATTTTCAACCGTATCTTTCGTGAATTGATCGGTTGTATGAAAGAAGACCCGACCAATGTATATCAGGCATCTTACCTGCTTTATGTAAGCAGGTACATTGAGCGGATCGCCGACCACGCCACCAACATCGGGGAAGCCGTTATCTACCTGGTAACCGGCGAGAGGCATGAGTTGAATTAGAAAAAAAGGGGGACAGGCACCGATTCATAAAACGAATCGGAGCCAGTCCCCTTTTTTTTCTGCCCGCGATTTTTTATTTGTTTTTACTTGGTTTGCAGGAAATTCCCGTTTTACGGGGTACTTAATAATATATGCCTTGTTAGAATTCTGTATTCTAAAAAGACCGAGGTGTACGGTGTGGGCAGATACAGGGTTCGCCCCGGCCGGTTTGTTATCGCCCTGACTGTTATGATTTCCCTAGCTGTCTTGGTTGTTTGGGGTGCGTGGAGCACGCTGGCCTGGGCGAAGAATACCGTGCTGCTGAACTTTCTCGAAGTAAAATTCCTGACCCGGGATGAAATAAGGAAAACCACTGCTGTGGAAGGCCTGGTGATTCGAAAAGAGGAACCTGTCAAGGCGCCGGCTTCCGGTGAGTTGCGTTTGCTGGCGCAGGACGGCGAGCGGCTGCGGTTGGGGGCGCCGCTGGCGCAAGTACGCGGAGTGGAGGAAAAAACGGCGTGGAGCCCCCGGGCGGGCGTTTTTTGCACCCATCTGGACAGTCTGGAAAGTGTGCTGATTCCCGGCATGATTGACGTATTGGACATGGGAAGGGTTGAAAAACTAAGTAGCAGCAGCAGTCCCCAAACTGCAACCGGTGAGGTGGCAGCCGGTCAAATCATCGGTAAAGTGGTGGACAACCTTGACCCGGTGTTAATTTACATACGGGTGGACAACCCGGACCGGTACGCTGCCCGGTTGTTCGATAAGGGGGCGACGGTCAGTTTGCTCTGTGAAGGGCGGGAACTGACGGGTGTAATTACGGAAGCGCGGGTGACGGACAATGCCGTAAACATGTTCGTGGAAGTAGCCGAGTACCCGGAAAACTTTATCCACCAGCGGCGGGTGCAGTTGGAACTGGTCACCCGGAAAATTACCGGCTGGCTGGTGCCGGTCAATGCGATAGCCTTTAAAGATGGCAAGCCCGGTATTTACGTGGTGCATAAACAGATTGTCCGCTGGGTGCCCGTTACTGCCAGGAACCGCTTGAATGATAAGGTTGTCATCGGCGGTGACCATTTAAGTGAATCGGTGCGTTACGTAAACAACCCCGGCTGGGCCCGGGAAGGTGCCCGGCTGGACTTGTAGGGGATGATAATTTGGGTGTACGGGAAAACTTGCAGCAGGTACAGGAGAGGATTAACGCGGCTGCCGCGCGGGCGGGTCGCGATCCGGCACAGATAAAAATAATTGCCGTAACCAAACAGGTACAGGTCCCTGAAATCAAAGAGGTTGTGGACGCGGGGATTGTTGACCTGGGAGAGAACCGGGTCCGGGAAATGACGGGAAAAATGACCGAGCTGCCGCCGGAAGTACGCTGGCACATGATCGGCCACCTGCAGACCAACAAGGTGAAATACATAATGGGGCGAGTGGAATTAATCCATTCGTTGGACCGGTGGAACCTCGCCGAGGAGATCGACCGGCGCGCCGGTAAACTCGGCGTTAAAATGCCGGTGCTGGTGCAGGTCAATACCTCCGGAGAAAAGAGCAAGTTCGGGCTGAGTTCCGGCGAACTGCCAGATTTTCTGGCGGCCCTTGCGGATTTGCCGAATGTGGCGGTAAAGGGTCTGATGACCATAGCTCCCTATGTTGATAACCCTGAAGAGGTCAGGCCTTTTTTTCGGGAACTACGGCTTTTGGCCCAAAAGTTTAATTTAAAACACCTTTCCATGGGTATGACCAATGATTTTGAAGTGGCGGTGGAAGAGGGCGCCGACATGCTGCGCCTGGGCACAGTGCTCTTCGGTTCCCGCATATATTAAGTAAGTGTTCGAAAAGGAGCATGTAGGTACTAGTGCAGCACTTGAGCAAAGTTTGCCAAGTCGGGGTAGTCGGCTTTGGTGCCAGGTGTTGAAAGTTGAAAATCAAAGATTTTTCAACTTTCAACACCTGGCACCTATCAAGGCGGCGAAGGCATTTAAGGAAAGGGGACACACCCTTTTAGGGAATGTCCCCAATTAGAGAGCGGAGCGTAATATATAATACGTTAGCACCGCAAAAGCCGAGCCAACGTAGCTGGAAAGGTGCGCTATAAGCAGTTCCCTTAGCGCGCGCCTTTTCGAACATCCTCATTAAGAAGGGGTGGGCGATTTGTCAAGCAGGTTTATGGACAGGGTATTGACTTTTATGGGGTTTGAGGAAGAACCGGTGGATGAGGGCAGGGAGCAGGGGGAACATATTACCGAAGAAAGCAAAGGTTTACCGGCCAAGCCCAAAAAAAACAAAGGGCAGGTAGTGAGCTTGCATGCACAGCGCCAGATGCGGGTGACGGTGGTGGAACCCACCAGTTTTGACGATGTGCAAGGTATTGCGGACAATCTGAAAAACAGGCGGCCGGTCATTATCAACCTGGAACAGGCTGAGCCCGGTCTGGCCAAACGGGTGGTGGATTTCGTCAGCGGTGCCACTTACGCATTGGACGGCAGCATGCAAAAGGTGGGCAAGGGTATTTTCCTCTTTGTCCCCAGTAACGTTGATATTGAAAACGAGGCCGTAAATCAGGATAAGGATAAGGGTATTTTCGCCTGGATGAAATAGTGGATGAAAGGATGCTTGAATTATGCCTGTAGGGGAATACAACTTTGGGTTTATCGGGGGAGGTGCCATTGCGGAAGCCCTGGTGGCCGGGGTAACCGGTGCAGGGCTGGTGGCGCCGGAAAAAATCCGGGTCAGCGACGTCAACGCGGAGCGCAGGGAATATTTGCGGGAGAAATTAGGCGTGGCGGTTACCCCGGACAATACCGCCCTGGTTGCCGGGGCGGATATTGTTGTTCTGGCCGTTAAACCCTTTGTTATTGGCGAAGTGCTGGGTGAAATCGGGGGACAATTAAGCGAAAAACAAATAGTTATCTCTGTTGCGGCGGGCGTACCCACTGCATATATAGAAAAATTTTTCTCCGTCAATGTGCCCGTGGTGCGGGCGATGCCCAACACCCCGGCGTTGGTCGGTGCAGCGGCTACTGCGGTTTGCCGCGGTCGGTGGGCGACCGGGGAGCACCTGGAATTGGCCCGCGCCGTTTTCGGGGTTGTGGGCCGGGCGATACCGGTGCGGGAAGATTTAATGGACGCGGTAACCGGACTAAGCGGCAGCGGACCGGCATATATGTATGTTATAGCCGAGGCGCTGGCCGACGCCGGAGTGCGTGTGGGGCTGCCGCGCGATGTGTCCCTTACCCTGGCGGCCCAGACCATGCTGGGCGCCGCCCGAATGATCCTGGAAACGGAACGGCACCCCGGCGTGCTCAAAGACATGGTGACCACCCCCGGCGGAACAACCATTGAAGGACTTTTTGCTTTGGAAGAAGGCGGGTTACGCGCCGTCCTGGGGCGGGCGGTGGAAAATGCCTGCCGGCGGTCCCGCCAGCTGTCCGGCGACAACAACTAACCTAGCGGGGTGACTTATGAATATAGGTGCAACGACAGTAGTTTATTATGCCATTGAGGTATATACCTGGCTGATATTTATCCGCATCATTCTTTCCTGGGTCAGGGTAAATCCCTACCAGCCGGTGGTCAGGTTTATTTATGAAACCACCGAGCCGGTGTTGGGCTTTTTCCGGCGGATTATACCGCCCATCGGCATGATTGACATATCACCCATAGCGGCCTTTTTTGCTCTTAAACTGCTGGGCACATTGATTATCCGGTTGCTGCATTCTATCGGTATTTATTAAAGCTGCGGGGTGATCGAATATGAACCCTGGGAAGTTGCTGGATGCGGCAACCTCTCCGGAAGACAGGGAAATTCTGGCCCGGGCGCTGGATCATGCGGAAACGGCACTGAAAACCCACCGGCCTCAGGTTACCGACTTTTACGACCCTTATCGCTGCGGTTTGATTGCCCGGGTCGTGGAAACTTACCCCGACTTGGCGGTCCGGGTTGACGGTGGATATCCCGCGGCGGAACGGTCGCGGGTTTTGATTTGCCGGGATTACATGGATGGCGCGGCGGAGGATGCCTGGCTGTCATTTCTGGCGGTGCAGGGCAACTTTCGTTTTCAAAACGTCACCCACCGCGATTACCTGGGGGCGCTGCTCGGCCTGGGGCTGCGCCGGGAAAAGCTGGGAGATATCCTGGTGGGTGAAAACGGTGCCCAGGTTATTGTGGCCGCCGAGGTGGCCCCTTATATAACCGCCGGGCTTACCGCCGTGGGCCGGGTCGGGGTGACTGTACGGGAAATTGCCCGGGAAGAACTGGAGCCCCCGCCCCGGGAATACCGGGAAATCAAGGTTACAGTGCAGTCCCTGCGCCTGGATGCGGTGGCCGCGCACGGGTTCGGCCTGTCCAGAAGTAAAATGGCCCGGGAAATAGCCGCCGGCAAAATTTATTTGAACTGGCGTCCCCGCCTGGACCCTTCCGCCGCGGTCAAGCCCGGAGATGTGATATCGGCCCGGGGCCGGGGCCGGGTGGAAGTGGCGGAAACCGGCGGCCAAACCAAAAAAGGTCGCCTCAACGTGCTGCTGCGGCGGTACAGATAGCACCCTCCGGTGCCGGGTGTTGAAAGCTGAAAGTTAATGGTACACTTTCAACTTTCAACACCCGGCACCAAGGGTTGGGCAAGCAGCTTGCATTTTTTCGAATAAGCCTTCACGGAGGTGCTTTTTTTAACGTGCTCACTCCCTTGGACATACAGAAAAAAGAATTCAAACGCTCGTTTCGGGGTTATAACGAAGAAGAAGTGGACGGGTTTTTGGACCAACTGGTGCAGAGTTATGAAACCATTTACATGGAAAACCAGTCCTTGAAAGAAAAGCTGGAGGCCAGCGAAGCGGCCAGGGTGCGCTACCAGGAAATGGAGAAAACCATTAAAGACGCTGTCATCATGGCGCAAAAAAATGCCGAAGATTTACTGAAAAATGCCCGCAAGGAAGCCGGTGTGCTGCTGGAGGAGGCCCGGCTGCAGGCCGAAAAAATAATCGGCGAGGCTGAAGACAGATCAGGGCGCGCGCTGCAGGAAGCGCGGGAGCGGGCGCGGTACAGAATTGCCGAAGCCGAGGACCGGGTGCGGGCGATTATGGAAGAATACCGGTTTCTGGAAAAACAGGTGCACATGTTCCGGGTAAAATTCCGGTCCTTCTTGGAAGCGCAGCTCAGCTTGCTGGACGGCCAGGAGGAGGAAGCCCGGGAATTGATGAACAAAATCGGACCGGGCTGGCTGGAAGCGGCCACTGCCAAAACCGACCAGGAGGAAGAATCCCGGGATGACAGTGAGCCGGAGCAAGCAGCCGGCGAGAGCGCGTAGGCAATAACGACGCTTTTCGGGTGGTAATATGCTTGACATAAAAGAGGAAAAAGGCGGGGTCACCATCAAGGTACGGGTCCAGCCCCGGGCGGCGAAAAATCAAGTGGCCGGCGTTATGGACGGCGCTGTCAAAGTGCGCCTGACCGCCCCGCCGGTGGACGGCGCGGCCAACAAGGCCTGTTGCGAGTTTTTGGCCGGCCTGTTCGGAGTGCCCAAAAGCAATGTGGAAATAATCCACGGCCTTACCGGGCGCAATAAAACGGTCCGGGTGGCGGGGGTCTCCGCCGGTTTGGCACGGGACAAGCTGCAAGGTTGACTGCAGATTGTTTTTTGTATATAATTTTATATTGTTATAGTAAAAGCCGATGAGCGGGACGAGTAAGCGGTGACCTGTTCAGAGAGCCCGGGCCGGGGTGCGAACCGGGTACAGTAAAGCCGCCTGAAAATCACCCGGGAGGCGACGGCTGAAATCCGCTGGAGATTAAGCCGGTCCGGCAGCCGCCGTTAACGGTAATCAAAGAGGGTCCGGCTAAAAATGTGGCCAGATTATCACGGTATTTTTAGCAACCGGTCCAATTAGGGTGGTAACGCGGAAAACATCCGTCCCTTTACGGGGCGGTTTTTTTAATGCCAAGGAAAGTATACGCGAAAAAGGGGACTGGCTCCTTTTTCGCCTTTTGAAAAAGGTACCTGTCCCCTTTTTCTTGTTGATACTATTTCACGATTGAGGTGTCGAGCAAAATGGAGTACGGAAAAACGTTAAACCTGCCCAAAACCGACTTTCCCATGCGGGGCAACCTGCCCCAGCGGGAGCCGGAAATCATGCAATTCTGGGACGACATTGACATTTACCGCAAAGTGCAGCAGAAAAACAGCGGCAAACCCAAGTTTATCCTCCACGACGGGCCGCCCTACGCCAACGGCCATATTCACCTGGGGCACACCCTGAACAAAGTCCTCAAAGATATTGTGGTCAAGTTCCACTCCATGGCCGGTTATGATGCCCCCTATGTGCCGGGCTGGGATACCCACGGGCTGCCCATTGAACAGCAGGCCATCAAAAACCTGGGCATCAACCGGCACGCCGTGGACGCCGTGGAATTCAGGCAAAAATGCAAAGATTACGCCATGAAATTTGTGGATATTCAAAAGGAAGAATTCAAACGCCTGGGTGTACGCGGCGACTGGGAGCATCCCTACCTCACCCTGATGCCCCATTTTGAGGCCCGGCAAATCGGCGTATTCGGCGAAATGGCCAAGCGGGGCTATATCTACAAGGGCTTGAAGCCTGTTTACTGGTGCGCTGCCTGCGAAACCGCCCTGGCCGAGGCCGAAGTGGAGTACGCCGATAAAAAGTCGCCCTCTATTTACGTGAAATTTCCCGTGCGGGACGGCAAGGGGGTTTTGCCGGAGGATAACACTTATGTAGTCATCTGGACCACCACCCCCTGGACCCTGATTGCCAACCTGGCCATTACTTTGCACCCGGAATTTGATTATATCCTTGTAGAAAGCGAAGGCCAAAAATTACTGATTGCCAAGGAATTACAGGAGGCTTTCTTGCGGGAAACCGGCCTGTCCGAAGGCCGGGTGCTCGGTGAATACAAAGGGAGCGAACTGGAGGGGATCACCTGCAGCCATCCCTTCATCGATCGGGAATCAGTGCTTATTCTGGGCGACCACGTCACTCTGGAGGCCGGCACCGGCTGCGTGCACACCGCGCCGGGGCACGGTCACGAGGACTACCTGGTGGGGCTGAAATACAACCTGCCCATACTGTCCCCGGTGGACGGCCGGGGCCGGTTCACCGACGAGGCCGGTAAATTTGCCGGCCAGGTGTACCACGAGGCCAACGCGGGCATCCTGGACACGCTGCGGGAAACCGGTGTGCTTATCAAGGCGGACAAGATCAGCCACCAGTACCCGCATTGCTGGCGCTGCAAGAATCCGGTGTTCTTCCGGGCCACCGAGCAGTGGTTCGCTTCTATTGAGGGCTTCCGGCAAGCGGCCCTGGAGGAAATTGACAAGGTGCGCTGGATTCCCGCCTGGGGCCGGGACAGAATCCACAACATGGTGGCCAACCGGGGTGACTGGTGCGTATCACGCCAGCGCACCTGGGGCGTGCCCATCCCCATCTTTTACTGCGGGGCCTGCGGCAAGGAAATCATCAATGACCTGACTATCAGCCATTTGCAAAAGCTGTTCCGGGAACATGGTTCGGACGTGTGGTTCGCCCGGGAGGCCGCGGACCTGGTGCCGGAGGGGCTGACTTGCCCGGCGTGCGGGGCCGGGGAGTTTACCAAGGAAACCGACATCATGGATGTGTGGTTTGACAGCGGTTCCAGCCACTTGGCCGTGCTGGACGAACCGGAAAAATGGCCCGAACTGCATTGGCCGGCCGACCTGTACCTGGAGGGCAGCGACCAGCATCGCGGCTGGTTCAACTCGTCCCTGAGCACTTCGGTGGCGGTGACGGGGCAGGCCCCTTACCGGGCGGTACTCACCCACGGGTTCGTGGTGGATGAAAACGGGCGTAAAATGAGCAAATCCCTGGGTAACGTGGTGGACCCGCTTAAAGTGATCAAGCAAATGGGCGCAGACATATTGCGCCTGTGGGTGTCTTCGGCGGATTACCGGGGAGACCTGGCGGTTTCCCAGGGCATTCTCAAGCAATTGACTGAAGCTTACCGGAAGATCAGGAACACCTGCCGGTTCATGATGGGCAACCTTTATGACTTTGCCCCGGAAAAAGACGCCGTATCATATGAAAAAATGCCGGAACTGGACCGGTATGCGATGTTAAAGCTGCACCGGCTCATCGAGCGTGTGCTGGCGGCTTACCGCAATTACGAATACCATGTGGTTTACCATGCCATACACCATTTCTGCACGGTGGACATGAGCGCCCAGTACCTGGACATTATCAAAGACCGGCTGTACTGCGAAAAGGCGGATTCCGCCATTCGCCGGTCGGCCCAGACGGTGATGTATGAGGCGCTGCACGCCCTGGTGCGCCTGCTGGCACCCATCCTGGCCTTTACCACGGAGGAAATGTGGCGTTACGTGCCCAAAACCGAGGGGGCGCCGGAAAGCGTGCAGCTGACCGACATGCCCGAGCCCGATGACCGCTACCTGGACGTGGCTTTGGAAGAAAAGTGGGGCCGGCTGATGAAAATTCGCGGCGTGGTCACCCGGGCCCTGGAAAAGGCGCGGCAGGAGAAAGTGATCGGCAACTCCCTGGAAGCCAGGGTGCACTTATACGTGGATGAAAAGGTGGCCGGTTTTGTCAGGCCCTTTGAGAATGATCTGGCGGTGCTGTTTATCGTGTCCGGCGCAACCTTGCACCCGCTGCCGGAAAAAACGGAAAACACGCTCTCCGTGGAAGAAGTGCCCGGCCTGGCGGTGGGAGTGTCCCGGGCGGCGGGCGTCAAATGCGCACGCTGCTGGATGTACCACGAGGATGTCGGCCGGGACACCGACCATCCCGAAACCTGCCCCCGCTGCGCCGCCGTGCTTGGTGCCGGGTGTTGAAAGTTAAAATGTTGAAAGTTGCAGAAAAAAAGGGGACAGGCACCGATTCATAAAACGAATCGGAGCCAGTCCCCTTTTTACAGTGCTTGTCCCCTTTTTCTCACTGTTAACCAATCATAATTTTCCCTTCGGGATAGCGCACATCGGGCTGTTTTTTGTCGTAGGCCAGCGCATAGCCTATGGTCAGCGGTCCCAGGCGCCCCAGAAACATGGTGATCATAATCAAAATTTTCCCCGGGTCGTTTAATTCCGTGGTCAAACCCAGGGATAATCCAACGGTGCCCATCGCCGAAACCACTTCAAACAAAACTTTGGTGAAATCAGCCTCGTGGGTCAGTGAAACCAGAAAAGTAATCAAAAAAATCAGCAGCAGGGCAAGCAGGACAATGGCCAGGGCCCGGAACACCTCCCGGTGGTCTATTCTCCGGCCAAGTATTTCGGTGTCTTTTTTGCCCCGTAAAATGCTGTAAATGGCCAGCCAGAGTATGGTGAAGGTGGTGGTTTTGATGCCACCCGCCGTGGACCCCGGCGAACCGCCGATAAACATCAAAAACATAATTAACAATTGGGACGACAGCAGCAACGAAGTCAATTCCAGCGAATTAAACCCGGCCGTTCTTGGCGTCACCGCCTGGAAATAGGCGGCCAGTATTTTCCCGCCGGGGGATAAATTACGCAGGGCATGATTATACTCCGATGCCAGTATAACCGTGAAACCTATACCTATCAGCAGCATGGTGGTAATCAATACCATTCGAGAGTGCAGGGATAATTTGCGTGTTTTGGGATAATGCAATATTTCATATAGAACCACGAATCCCAGCCCTCCGGTGACGAACAGGCCGGATATAACCAGATTGACGACCAAGTCAGTGGTTTGCCCGGTCAGGCTGGTAAAATTGCCGAACAGGTCAAACCCCGCGTTGTTAAAGGCGGAGATGGAATGAAAGATACCGTACCAGAGCGCCTTGGGCAGGCCCATGTCCGGCACCCAGTGAATAGCCAGTACGAGCCCCGCCACGGCTTCGATAATAAAAGAAAAAAACAGCAAATAACGAAAAATTTTGACTATCCCTTCCATTGTTGGCTGGTTCAGGGCCTGCTGCATAATCAGCCTTTGCCGCAGTTGAATCCTTTTGCCCAGAAGCAGGGCGAAAAAGGTGGCAAAGGACATTACGCCCAGCCCGCCTACCTGGATCATGAGCAGGATCACCAACTGCCCGAACATGGTCCAGTGTGTGCCGGTGTCCACCACCACCAGGCCGGTGACGCACACCGCCGATGTGGCGGTGAAAAGCGCGGTCAGGTAATCGGTTGTCCCGTCCTTTGCCGCCCAGGGTGTGCTGAGCAGGATGCTGCCCAGAAATATCAACCCCAGAAAACTGAGTGCCAGCAACTGGGGAGGGTTTAATGATCGTTTGATTGACATTTGCTTTTACCTCGTTGCCTCAAGATTCCATTTCGCCCAAACGCTGCAGGTCGGCGTTTTTGCCCAGGGCCACCAGGACGTCGCCGGGGTGAATTATCTGGCTGGCCCGGGGGGCCACAATTATTTCATCACTGTGCCTGATGGCCAGGATGGTAACCCCCATTTTCTGACGCACGCCCAAATCCACCAGGCTTTTACCGATAAAATCTTTAGGAGTGATCAATTCAATGATGCTGTAGTCCGGCGAGAGTTCAATATGCTCCAGGATATTCCGGGAAACCAGCGACCGGGCCAGTTTGACCGCCATATCCCTTTCCGGATAAATGACCAGGTCCGCGCCTATCTTTTCCAAAACTTTGCCGTGCAGGGCGTTGCGCGCCTTGGCCACCACCGTTTTAACGCCCATTTCCTTTAAAATAATGGTGGACAGTATATTGGTCTGGATGTTTTCGCCTATGGCCACCACTACCACGTCAAAGTTTCTTATGCCCACCGACTTCAGCGCCTGCTCGTCCATGGCGTCGGCCTGTACGGCATGGGTGGCCGTTTCCGCGGCATCCTGCACTTTTTCTTCATCGTTGTCAATGGCCAGCACGTCGTACCCCATCCGGCTTAATTCGTTAATCAGGCTCATCCCGAAACGACCCAGACCAATGACCGCAAATTGCGTATTTTTCATTGATATCCTCCGCAACCTGATAAATTTTATTAGTATTTTGTCTTTTAAGATAATGTTGTCACCTTTTGGATTCCTGATACACTATATAATAACAAACAAAGTTGGAATAATCTATGATATAAAAGAAAACTTGTTTTATTATGGAACCAAACGCTAAACACCTTCGTCTACTTAATATAGAACTAATTGTGCGGAGGTGTTTTTATTTTGTGCGGCCTTGAAAATTGGCTTAAAGTCAGGTATCTTTCCGTATTTTATTATAGAATGCGCGGGTGGCCGGCAATGACCATGGTCATCCTTTTAACGTGCCTGTTTCCGGTGCCTTCGGATGCGGCCCGGGCCGCGCCGGAGGACAAGCCGGTGCAGATCGAAGCGGAACTGGGCTGGCAGGGCCAGGGGGTGCCGGGGCGCTATGTCCCCGCGGTGGTCCGGTTGAAAAACACCACCGGAAGGGACATTTCCGGTGTGGTGGAAGCCGTCAACTATTTCAAGTATTCCCATCCCGTTCCGCCGGGCGGGACGCCGTCCTCCGGAAAGACCAGCTTTTATCCGGCCGCCGCCTTTGGCGAAAGGATTTCACTGCCGGCCGGCGGGACCAAAAAAGTGGTGCTCTGGTTTCCCATGAACAGCCCCGGCGGGCGCACCGACTTCGTGTTCCGGGCCGGTGATCGGGAACTGGCCAGGGTAAGCAAAGGCATTCCCAGCAACATTACTTACCTGCGCGGGCCCCGGCCCGGCGGGGTGGGGGTGCTGGGACAGATTCCCCCTGTCCTGGAAAAGGTGCGGGTGGTCATGCCCGACGGGGTGGTCCGCTATATGAAGGCCGTGCAGCTTACGGGGGAGCTGTTCCCCCGCCGGGGTGAGGAACTGAACGCCTTCACCACCATCCTGGTGACCGGCGAGGGGGCTGCCCGGCTCAGCGCCGAACAACGCCGGGCCCTGGCCCGGTGGGTGAAAAACGGGGGTACCCTGGTGATAAGCGGCGGCCTGGCGGTGGACGAGGCGTTGGCCGCCCTACCCGGCGGGACGATAAACGTTAACGTGGGGGAAATAAAGCAGCAGTCCCGCTGGCAGGCGGCTGCCGCCTGGTTGGGCCGGGAAGCTCCGGAGCCGGTTGCTGCGGCGGTGGTCAGCCTGTCCGGGGCGGGGGAGCCCTGGGGACCGCAGGACAATCCCCTGGGGATGCGCTATCCCCTGGGGAATGGCGCGGTTACGGTGCTTGGCTTTGACCCCGCCCTGGCGCCCTGGCGGGCCGGGGCCCTGGGGGAAAGCCTGTGGCAGCTTTTCCTGGCGACGCCGGAAACCGAAAAGTGGGGCTATGATCCCAACTATAGCGAGTACCGGTTGAACAGGCTGGTCAATATGACCAATAATCTTCCGGCGGAGGCGTTTCCGGGCTGGCGACCGGTGGGCCTGTTTTTGCTGGTTTTCATGGCGGTGGCCGGGCCGGGTGTCTACTGGCTGCTGCGCCGCACCCGGCGTCCGGAATATACCTGGGTGGCGGTGCCCGTGCTTGCTGTTTTGTTTGCCGCGGCGGTTTACCTGTACATGGTGCAGACCGGCGGCAACGTGCTGGTGAACGCGGTGCAGGTGGTTGATAATCGGGACGGCGAGGAGCCTTCCGGATACACGGCGGTGGGATTTTTTGCCCCCACCCGGCCTGACTTCACCGCTGTGCTGGAGGATCCCGACCGCCCGGTGCAGGTGGAGTCCAGGGGCGGGCGTCCCCCGGAGTTGATGGGGGAAGACGCCGAACCACCTTATACGCTGATTAAGGGCTCCGACCTGACGGTGCGGTTCAGCGATGTTTCACAGTGGAACATGCGCGGTATCGCCTTTGAAAACGAAAATATTCCCGAAACAGTCAAGGGCTTAAAGGCATCCGTCGAGGTGCGGGGCAACAAGGTCCTGGGCAAGGTTGTCAACAAAACGGGCCTGCACCTGGACCACGTGGCGTTTTTCCTGGGATCGAATTACAAGGTGCTGGGCAACCTGGCACCGGGCGAGGATGCAACGGCGGAATTACCGGTCAGCGTTCCGCAGTATAATGCCAAGGGGAGTTATGGTCCCGAATTCCCCAATGGCTGGCAGGTGTTCATGTATCCCGACGGGCCACCGGCGGTGAAACCCGGCATGCCATCACCGAGGCCTGAACGCCGGTTGAACGTGGCTGAACAGAGGCGGGCCGGCTTAATGGATAACTGGATGGAAGAATTCAGACGCGGGCCGGTGGAAACCGGCTGGCCGCTGACCGTGCTGGCCTGGAGTGAAAGCCCGGTGCTGGACCTGGGGTTAAAGGAACTTTACCGCCCGCCCCATTACCTGACCATGTTTGCCCTGAGCCCCGAAATCAAGCTGGCTGCCGGGCCTTTCACTGTTCCGGCCGGCCTGGTGATGCCGGAGGTGACTGATTCACAAATACGGGGCATGTTCGGGCATAACAACCTGCGGGGCATGGAAGGCGGTTCGGTGACATTTGCTTTCAGGCCTTCACTGCCCGAAAGGGTGAAAATAAATCAAGTTACGTTACGCTTTGATTATTATCCCATGCAAGGCACCCCCCGGAGGGGTATGTCGCCTGCGACCAAACCCGGCCCTGTGCCGGACGGGGTGCTGGAAATTTACCATCCGGGGCGGGGAACCTGGCAACCTCTGACCGGGTCCGGCACCTTCAACCTGCCCGGTGATTACGCCACTACCGACGGGGAAGTAAAAGTGAGGGTGACCGGCGGCTACCCGGAAAAGGGCACGGGATTTTTCTTCCTGCCGCCCACGGTGGCATACGGGGGTGAAAAAGAGTGATTTCTACCAGCGGTCTAATTAAAAAATACGGGCGTACCCTGGCCCTGCAAGGGTTGGACATAAACGTTCCCGAGGGTGCCGTGTACGGTTTCATCGGCCGGAACGGGGCGGGGAAAACCACCACCCTGCGCATTCTGGCGGGGCTGCTCATACCCGACGCGGGGCGGGCCGAAGTGGCCGGGCGGGACGTGCTGCGCGACCCCCGGGGCGTGCGGGAAGTGGTGGGCTATATGCCCGATTTCTTCGGCGTTTACGATGACCTGCGGGTGGGCGAGTATCTGCTGTTTTATGCCGCCGCGTACGGCATCCGGGGGGCCACCGCCCAAAAATTGCGGGACGATTTGCTGGAACTGGTGGAACTTGGTCACAAGCGGGACGCCTTTGTGGACACCCTGTCCCGGGGGATGCAGCAGCGCCTCTGCCTGGCCCGGTCGCTGATTCACGACCCCAAAGTGCTGCTGCTGGACGAGCCGGCCAGCGGGTTGGATCCCCTGGCCCGGGTGGAGATGCGGGAAATATTGCGGGAACTGTGCCGGTTAGGTAAAACAATTATCATCAGCAGCCACATTCTTTCCGAACTGGCCGACCTTTGCACCCATGTGGGCATGATCAGCGAGGGCCGTTTGTTGCGGCAGGGGCCGCTGAATGAAATGCTGGCGGGCGACCGGGTGCGGAAATTTATCCTGCGCAGCAACGGCCCGGCCCGGGCGGCCGTGGAAGTGATCGAAGGCTGGCCCGGGGCGGCGGTGCTCAATGCCGCCGACGAGCAGGTGGAATTCCGTATGAGCGGCGATGCCGCCGAAGTGGCAGGACTGCTGAAGGGAATCATCGGGGCGGGGGCGGAAGTGGTGCACTTTGCTCAGACGGAACAAAGCCTGGAAGATACCTTTATTCAACTGGCCCGGGAGGTGCAAGAACAATGAGCGCGTTAACCGGTGGAATCAAAACGGGCTGGAAAGAGTACTGGGCCGGCCTGCGCAACGGCCTGGCGCCCATGCTGGGCAAGGAAATGCGGTCCCGCACCCGGGGCTGGCGCTCTCCGGCGCTGCTTTCGGTTTACCTGGGCCTGCTCAGCGCGGGCACGGTGGCCTTTTTGTGGTTGAACCTGCAGCAGGTGGGTAATATTTATCCCCAGGTCGGGCTGTCCCTTTACGGCATCATGGTTTTCGGCCTGGTGCTGCTGCTGGCTTTTATCGCCCCGGCGGTATCGGCCGGTGCCATCAGCGGGGAGCGGGAACGGCGCACTTACGACCTGCTGCTGGTCACCCGGGCTTCCCTGACCGGCATAGTGCTGGGCAAGTGGCTGGCCTCCATTGTTTACCTGCTGTTCCTGGTGCTGGCGGCGCTGCCCGTGCTGGCGGTGGTCTTTCTTTACGGCGGGGTGCCCCCGGCCACCGTTATGATGGCCGTGTTGTTGTGTATGATTACCGGCCTGGGTTACGGTGCCCTGGGCATCTGCCTGTCCGCGGTGCTGCGGCGCAGCCAGGCCGCTACCATTGTGTCGCTGGTGCTGGTGTTTATATTGATTTTCGGTACGCCCATCGTTGCGGGCATTGCAGCTGCCAGGGACAATTACGACGAACGGCCCGTACCGTACGGCGATCCGGATGACTACCGGCCGCCGGCGATTCCCTGGTATGTTTTCATGAGCCCGCTGTCGGCCATGACGGATGCTATGCCGGATACGGGGAACATAAATACCGGGCGGGGGATTCCCCTGATCAGTTCGGTGATGAATGAACTGATGCGCCAGTTTCAGCCCCGGGAAATGCGGGAATACGCCATGAAAATGGGCTATAGTACCGGCTACGTGCCGTCCGGTGCCGCGACGGGGGAGGAAAAACCCGGCGGGCCGGCGGCCTGGCCGTTCTGGGCCCGCTTCGCCCTGAACCAGGCGGTGCTGGCGTTGGTGTCACTGGTGGTGGCGGTGCTCGCCATCACCCCCCGCAAACCCTGGGTCAGACTTAAACGTATTTAAACTAACTGTATTATCTATATATTTCGATTTTTATGTAATATACGGCCATTTCTTCTATAACACAGGAACAAGTGGCTGTATTGAAGTAATGACGGGTCTGACCCCCTGATGAGGAGGCGGTACAATGCTTGGAAAAGCTGACTTGCGCGGAACCCGCGGGGCCGGGCGCCACCGTTGGCCCGACCCCGAACTGGCCCGGGCCCTGCAGCCCCTGGGCGGCAGGGTGGCGGCGCGTTACTGGTTGGAAAGCGCCCGGCTGGCCCTGCTGTGGGGACTGGCCATGGCGGTGGCGGCGGTGGCGTTGGTATGGCTTTTTCCGGTGTTGCCGCCCGCTGTGGCTGCGGCGGGCGGGGGCATGGCGGTGCTGGCCGCGGTGGCGCTGCGCGTTTACCGGCGACCGAATGCCCTGGATGTGGTGCGTGTGGCGGACCGGCTGGGATTAAACGGAGCGGCGGTGACGGCATTCAGGGTGCTGGAGGAAGGTGCGGCCGACAAATGGTCCCGGGCGGCGGCGGTGAAAGGAATAGCGGCCTGCCGCCGCGCCGGTGCGGACCTGGCCCTCGCCTACCCGTTGATAAATAACCGGCGCCCCTGGCGGGACGTGGCGCTGCTGGCGGTATTGTTGGTAGTGTTCCAGGTGGTGCCCAATCCCTTGGCAACCTACTGGGCGGACAGGCGGGCCGAGCAGGAGGCGCTGGATGCTGCGGCCCTGGAGACCAGCCGGGTGGTGGAGCGGGTCAAGGACCTGCGAGTAAGCGGAGAGGATGTATTAGCCGGGGAAATTAAGCGAAAGTTGGCCGGGCTGCCCCGGGAAATTAAAAATTCCGCCGACCGGCGGGAAGCGGCGAACAAACTGGAGCAGGCCCGCTGGCGGCTGGACGAGGCCCGGAAAATAATCGACCCTGCGGTGCAGCAGGATTTACGGCGGCTGGCTGATATGTGGAAAAAAATAGATAGCCGGGGACTGCAGAACCTGGCGGCAGCGCTGGAACAGGGCAATGCCCGGGCCATTGACAAGGCCATGCGGGATTTGAACCAGGCTATACAGGAAGCTGGCGGTGATCAGCGACAGAAAATGGCCGCCGCTTTGTTCCGGGGCGCCGGTGCCGTGGATAACCCGTCACTGCGCCGGCAGCTGCGGGATATGGCGGGTGCGGTGCTGGACAACGGCAGCCCGGCCGCCGGGGGGACCTCCGGCAGCGGCGGAGGGAACGGGTCCGGAAGCAGTAGTCTGGCTGCGGCGACCGGTGCCTTATCCGGGGCGCTGTCCGGCATGGCTGAAGCGGCAGGCGCCGGCACCGCCCTTGGCCAGGCTTCAGCTACCCTGGCCGCCCTGGCCCACGGATTGGCCGGCGCGGGCGCTGACGGGGCAACGGCCCTGGCTGCCGGGGATACCGGAGATGTGAGCGACGTTACCGCTGCGGGCGACGGTACAGGCAGCGGCGGTGCTGCGGACGGTAACGGCGGCGCAGCGGGCGGCGACAACCGGGGGGGCGGTAACGCCGGCGGCAGCGGTGACCGCGGTGGGCCGGGCAACGGCAACGGAAGCGGCGGCGGTACCGGCGCCGGCGGCAACGGTAGTGGCGGGGCCGGTGCCGGGCAAAGCGGCGGGGGCCTGGATTTGGTATACACTCCCTTATTGCCGGACGGTCGGGCCAACCCGTCCCGGGTAACGGGCCGGTTGCAGCAGGGCGAGCAAGGCAGCCAGGTCGGCCTGGACCGGTCGCCCACCGCGCTGGGGGCGTTGCGCCCGTACACGGAGGTATACGGCCAATACATGGCCCGGGCGCATGAATCATTAAGCCGGGAGCCGTTGCCGCCGGATATGGAAAAGCTGGTCTGGGAGTATTTCAGTACCTTGAACGAAGATTAAACCGGTGCCGGGTGTTGAAAGTTGAAAGTTGAAAGTTGAAAGTGCTTTCAACTTTCAACACCCGGCACCAGAGGACCCAGAGGAAGGGATGGAAATGAACGATTTACATAATATAAATTGTGAAAATGAGGGAGAACAGCCTGTTGAATCCGTCGAGCGGTCGCTGGAGGAAGTGACAATGCGCCTGCAGCAAGTGGAGCAAGCCCTGGGCGAGGTAATTGTCGGTCAGAGGGAGGTTGTGCACCAGGTACTGATCGCCATGCTGGCCGGCGGTCACGTGCTGCTGGAAGGGGTGCCGGGCCTGGGCAAGACGGCGCTGGTGCGCGCTGTGGCCGGGGTAACGGGGCTCAGCTTTCGCCGCATTCAATTCACCCCGGACCTGATGCCGGCGGACATAACGGGCACCCAGGTTTATGACGGAAAAAGCGCCGGTGAGCCGTTCCGGTTCGCGCCCGGACCGGTTTTCGCCAACATAGTGCTGGCCGACGAAATAAACCGGGCCACACCCAAGACCCAGAGCGCCCTGCTGGAGGCCATGCAAGAGCGTACGGTGACGGTGGGCGGCACGGGTTACCCACTACCCGAGCCTTTTTTTGTTTTGGCCACTCAGAACCCGCTGGAAATGGAGGGCACCTATCCACTACCCGAAGCACAACTGGACCGGTTTTTATTTAAAGTGAACGTGGCTTTCCCCACGGCCGAGGAATTGCTGGCCATCGGGGCACTGACCACCGGTGCTGCGGAACTGGAAATCCGGACCGTGCTGGAGCCCGGCGAACTACTCAAGTGGCAGAAGATGGTGCGCCGGGTGGTGTTGGTTAAAGATGTGATGGACTACGCGGTGCGCCTGGTGTTGGCCACGCGCCCGGACGCCCCCGAAGCCCCGGAGGGAGTATGTCGTTTCGCGCGTTACGGTTCCGGCCCCCGGGGGTTGCAGGCACTTTTGCTGGGCGCCCGGGCGGAGGCGCTGCGGGCCGGGCGGCCCGGCGCGGGCTACGAAGACGTGCGCCGGGTGGCCCCGGCGGCGCTGCGGCACCGGTTGCTGCTAAATTACGAAGCCACCGCCGAAGGGGTTTCAGCGGACGACCTGATCACCGAAATCCTGGGGTCAGACTTAAACTAGTTTAAACTAACTGCAATATTTATATATTGTAATAAATGGTTAATTCCTAAAAAATAGATTACTGTGTTACGACTTGCATTGTTAATTTACGGCCTTTAAATGGCCCGGGTTTATATTATACAACAGAATTTTTTATTCACTAACCGGTTAATGCAATGTAACATAGCAGGCTTAATAATTAAGGTGGGTATTACAATGGGCGAGAATACTTTGCTGGATGCCGGGCTGCTCGGTCGTCTGGAAAATTACCGGTTGGTGCGGCAGCGGCCGGTGCCGGGCGCGCACCCCGGCCCCAGGCGTTCCCTCCGCAAGGGCGGTGCTGTGGAGTTTGCCGATTACCGTGAATACACAGCGGGCGATGAGCCCCGGCGGGTGGACTGGAAAGCCTACGCCAGGTTGGGGCGCCTTTATGTCAAAGAATTTCAGGATGAACGGCAGGATTCCGTGCTTTTTCTGATAGACACCAGTGCTTCCATGGACTGGGGTGACGGTGATGAGCACAAGGGCCGTTATGCTCTGCGCCTGGCCGCCGGATTGGGCACCTGCGTTCTGGCGGGTAATGACCGCCTGGCCATAGTGGCCGGCGCGGTTTCCGCCGCTGAACCCGGCAACCCGGCCGGCGTAAACCGGGGCGGGCAAAGCGGTGTGCAGGCCATTGATCCCCTGAATGGACGCCGCTCGTTGCCGCGACTCTGGAACCGGCTGGGCGAAATTTCTTTCGGCGGGGGCACGGATTTGCCGGGGTGTTTGCAAGCCGGCTTGCAGGTGCTGTCGGGAGCCGCCGGCCTGTATGTATTTTCCGATCTTTGGGACCCCCAAGGAGTGGAAGATATGCTGCGCCTGGCTGCAGGGCGGGGAATGGCGGTCACACTAATGCATATTCTGGCTCCCGGTGAGCTTAACCCGCCGGGCGAAGGGGAGTGGACGCTGGTTGACGCGGAAACCGGGGCCCGGGTGGATGTGTCTTTCACCCCCGCGGCAATGCAGGATTACGCCCGTCGTTTAGGGGAATTTTTCCGACAGTTGGACCATAGTTGCCGGCGCTGGGGCGCCCGGCGCCTGCTTTTAGACACCGGGGCTCCTTTTGCACAAACCCTTTTGCATACTTTGCCCCGGTTGGGAGTATTAAAGACTTATTAACTTGTAATTTACCGGTGGCCACAGGCGGGGCACTTTTTAAATGCCAGCCGGGGTAGGTTTCATGGGTTTACTGTCCTGGTACTGGCGGGTGGTAAGAATAGTTGCGGTTGTTGTACGTATTAAGCTGTATAACTATATGCTTATATATAAAGTAAGTAGTTAGTTTAAACAAGTTTAAGTCTGACCCCTTGGGGATCTTGGGGAGGGTTTGGGGTGTTGTTTTATCATCCTTGGATGCTGTGGCTGGCGTTGACGATGCCGGCCATACTGGCTTTATACATATTGCGGCCAAGGCGCAGGCAATCCGTGATTCCCAGTACGCTGCTGTGGCGACCGGCGCCTGCCGGGCTGGAGGCCAGCCGGCCCTGGCAGCGCTTGCGGTCCGGCCCGCTGTTGTGGCTGCAGCTGCTGGCGGCGGCCCTGCTGGTGCTGGCCGCCGCCGGCCCGGTGTGGCGTGCCGTCATTGAATCGCGCAGCACCATTGTATTGCTGGACGCTTCCGCCAGCATGCGGGCGGTGGAACAGGGTGCCACCAGGTTCGACCGGGCCCGGGAAGAGGTGGTGTCCCTGACCGCCGGGCTGCGCGGCGACGCCACCATCACGGTAATAGCCTTTGACCGGCAGCCCCGGGTGGTGGTGCGGGACAGTGCCCAACCGCGGGAGGTCAGCCGGGCGCTGGAGAGGATAACTCCTTCCACCTGTGCCGCGGACCCCGGGCCGGCGCTTTCCCTGGCCCGGTCCCTGGCCAGGCAGTACGAAAATCCCCGGCTGGTACTGGTCAGCGACGGCGGCCTGGACCTGCCCGGCGGTGATGTTGATTTTATTTCGGTGGGCGGCGGCGACGCCAACGTGTCCATTGCCGCCCTGCACCTGCGTTCCACCGGGTCCGGGCAGGCGGCCCAGGTGACGGTGGTCAACCACGGTTCCCGCCCGGCTTCGGGCACCGTGGCCCTTATGAAGGGTCATTATCCCGCGGGCAGCAAGAAATGGCGGCTTGCCCCGGGGGAGACCGGCCACCTGCTCTGGACCGGCCTGCCCCGGAATGTGACGGTGGAGGCCCGGCTCAAGCCAGACCGGCCTGATATGGACTTGCTGGAATTGGACAACCTGGCCTGGGCAGTGCCCGAAGGCAAGACAAAACGTAAAATTTTACTGGTCACCGGCGGTAATGTTTTCTTGGAGCGGGCGCTGGGTTTGATGTCGCAGGCGGAAGTTTTCGTGGCTGACGCGGCGCGGTACCAACTACTGTTGCACGGCGCGTATCCTTATGATATTACCGTGCTGGACGGCGTGCCCGGACCTCTGCCGCCCGGTGCGGCACTGCTGGTGGATCCGCCGGCCGGCGCCCCGGCCCCGGGGCTCACCGTAGGGCCGGCCATCGACCGGGTGCGACCGGCCCCTGCTCCCGGCAGTCCCTTGTTGGCCTATGTGAGCCTGGATGATGTCAACGTCCGGGACGCCCGGGTTTTAACCACCGGGGCGGGATGGTCCGTCGACATTGTGTCCGGTGCAAACACCTTGTTTGCCCATGGTGAACTGAAAGACCGGCGCGTGGCGGTGTGGTCGGTGGACCTGCACCGTTCGGACCTGCCCCTGCGCCCGGCGTTCCCGGTATTGATGCAGAATACGCTGGACTGGTTGTTACCCCCCGCCCTGGGCGTACCGGGCAGCATCCGACCGGGTGATGAGGTGAAAATTGTCCCTCCGCCCCTGGCCCGGCGCATGGTGGTGGAAGATGCCGGCGGCGCAGCGCAGGAACTGGCCCCGCCCTTCCCGCCGTCCCCCTGGGTACCCGCCGAACCCGGCCTGTACCGGCTCATCGCTTACCGGGATGACGGGAGCACGGTGCGGGAAATTGCGGTAAACGGTTATATCGCCGGTGAGGCCGATCTGCGGGCGCGTGATCCGCGTGGGTCCGGCGACAGGGCGGCTCCTGTGGAAGCGGAAGCCGGTGAAAGCCGGCGGGCGCTGCCGCTGGTGCAGTGGCTGGCCCTGTCGGCCCTGCTGGTTGTTATGGTGGAATGGGGGGTGGCCAGCCGTGGGCGTTAGCTTTACCGATCCGTTGTGGTGGCTGCTCCTGCCCGTGCTGGGCGTGCTGGCCTGGTACCTGCGCCTGCCCTGGTTGCACATGCCCGGCAATGCAGTGCAAAAGCGCCGGGAGCGCCGGCGTTTTTATACCCGCCTGGCCCTGCTTGTTCTGCTGGTGGCGGCGCTGAGCGGCCCCGGCCTGGTGAGCGTGATTCAGCGACAGGCGGTGGTTATGGCCCTGGATGTCTCGGCCAGCGTCGGTCCCGCGGTCAGCGAGGGGGAACGCTGGGTCAGGGACGTTCTGGCCGCCAGGCCGCCCGGCGCTGCGGTGGGCGTTGTATCTTTCGGCAAACGGGCCCTGGTGGAAGAGCCGCCCGGCACGCAGCCCGACTTTTACCGGGCCGCCGCCGACCCGGGCAAGGAAGCCAGCGATGTCGGCGAGGCGCTGCGGTTTGCCCGGGCCATATTGCCCCGGGACGCCCGGCAGCGGGTGGTGCTCGTTACCGACGGGCGGGATACGGAAGATGGGGCCGTGGCTGCCGCCCGCATGCTGCAGGCCGGCGGGGTGCGGGTGGATGTAGTGCCGGCCGGCGTCGCCGCCGGGTCCGATGTGCGACTGGACAACGTGGATGTGCCACCCCGGGCGCGGGTGGGCGAAAATACCGTGGTGGAAATAACCGTAACCGCTGATTCCGCCACCGGCGCAGAAATTTACTTGGAAAGGGACGGAGAACTTTTGGCCTCCCGGCCCGTTAGTTTGCGGGACGGCGTGAACCAGCTGGCACTGTCGGTTCCGGCGGGCCCGGCCGGGCTGCACCGCTACCGGGTTCGGGTGATGGCGGAGGACTGTACCGTCGACGCCTTTGCCGCGAACAATGAGGCCGGGGGTATCCAGGAAGTGACCGGTCCGCCCCGGGTGCTGGTGCTGGCTCCGTCCGCCGCTGAGGCGCGCGGCCTGGTATCAGCGCTGCGCGCCTCGGGACGGGTGGACGTTACGGTGTCCGGCCCCGGCGCGGCGCCCCGGGGCTTGACGGACTGGGCGCGCTACCAGGCTGTTTTTCTGGTCAACGTGCCGGCCTACAGTCTGGGGGAAAGGGCCATGGGCGAACTGGAGACCTATGTGCGGGACGGGGGCGGCGGCCTGGTGATGGTGGGCGGTCCCGATTCCTTCGGTCCCGGCGGCTACGCCGGCACGCCGGTGGAACGTGCCCTGCCCGTGAAAATGGATATCAAGGGCCGGGGGGAATTGCCCTCGCTGGGTTTAATCCTGGTTATCGACAAGTCCGGCAGTATGGAAGCGCCGGCCGGCGGGGCAAGCAAGATCGGCCTGGCCCGGGAGGCCGCCGCCCGCAGCATATCCGTGCTCACCGGGCGGGACCGGGTGGGCGTGCTGGCCTTTGACAGCATGCCCTGGTGGGTCGTGCCCCCCGGACCGGTGGATGATAAGGAAAAACTGCACCGGCAGATCAGCAGCATTCAGGCCGGGGGCGGCACGGAAATCTACCCGCCGCTGCTGGCGGCCTACCAGGCGCTGCGGGATATGCCCACCCAGGTGAAACACATCATATTGTTGACCGACGGCATTTCAGCCAGCGGGGGGGATTACCAGGCGCTGTTGTCCGATTTGCGGTCCGCCGGTATCACCCTAAGCGCGGTGGCCGTGGGGGAGGGGGCCGACGCGGGCATGCTGCAGGCGCTGGCCGAACTGGGCCGTGGGCGTTTTTACGCCACCGCTGATGCGGATAACATTCCGGCCATTTTCACCAAGGAAACGGTCATGGCCACCCGGAGCTTCGCCGTCAACCAGCGCTTTTACCCCCGGGTGGCTGCTTCCGGTGCCCTGCTGCGGGGGCTGGCGGAGGTACCGCCCCTGGAAGGATATATTACAGTAACCGGCAAAGATCTGGCGGAGACCCTGCTGGTTTCGCCGCAAGGCGATCCTGTCCTGGCGGCTTGGCAGTACGGGTTGGGCCGGGCGGTGGCTTGGACGCCGGACGCGGGCGGGCGTTGGAGCGGCCCCTGGGCCGCCGGGGATGTTTTTCCGCGCCTGTGGGGCAATGTGCTGTCCTGGATTCTGCCGGCGCATAACACCGGTTCTGTAAACGTAGAAACGGAAGTGACTTCCACCGGCGGGGACACGACCGGTCAGGCGCTGAAAATTAC
The DNA here is from genome assembly GCF_900115975.1 of Desulfoscipio geothermicus DSM 3669. Classification (GTDB taxonomy): domain Bacteria; phylum Bacillota; class Desulfotomaculia; order Desulfotomaculales; family Desulfallaceae; genus Desulfoscipio; species Desulfoscipio geothermicus. The sequence goes on along the minus strand of NZ_FOYM01000031.1, from coordinate 7,021 downwards.
TGTGGAAGATCCCGGCAGCTGGCAGGAGGTGCGCGCTTTACGTGCCCTGGTCACCGGACCCGGCGGCAGCACCCTGACGGTACCGCTGCAGCCCGCCGGGCCCGGGCGTTACGAGGCCCGGCAGCCGGTGGAAAAGCCGGGCGCCTATCTATTATCCGTCGCCGGAGGCGGGGAACAACCGCAGGTGCTGGCCCGCAGCGGCGTGGTCGTGCCCTACCCGCCGGAATACCGGGAAACGGGGGTGGATATGCAGCGCCTGCGGGCCATTGCCCGGGCCGGGGGCGGCACAGTGCTGGAGAAACCGGAGCAGGCATTCGCGGATAACCTGCCGCCGGTGCGGGCCCGCCGGGACCTGAGCGCCGGGTTGCTGGCGGTGGCGGCGCTGCTGTGGCTGGTGGATGTGGCCGGGCGGCGCCTGGTGCTGGGAGCCGAGGAACGCGCCGCCCTGCGTCGCTCCGGACAGGCGCTGCGGCGCCGGCTGCGGCCGGGGCGGGAGCGGGAGGCCCGGCCTGACTGGACCGGCGGCACCCTGACCAAGGTGCGGGATATGCGCCGGCATCGAGGTGGAGTGAACGGCCGGACGGCACCACCGGCGCATTCCAGCCCAAACGGTGCAGGTGCGGGCGAGCAGGACGGCGGCCGCGCCTGCGCAACTGCCGGGGCCGGTGCGCAGGCACCTGCCGGCATAGGTGCTGAAACCGGATTCACCCAATCCGCTGAGGGGAAAAGCAAAGCCAGGGCGGCGGAGCCGGAGCAAACGGCCTCCCGGCTGCTGGCTGCCAAACGCCGCGGGTTTAATAAATAGGCTTGCAGAACAAGTAATCATTGCGGCAAATAGTAAAAGCGCAGGTGGCAAAATATATCACCTGCGCTTTTTAGACGACAGAACTTTAAATGTTATTTATATATCTTCAATCATAGCGTTACGCGGTCTGAAGGTTTGGCATGCGGTGTCATCCGTCACGCTGGTGATTAAGTCTTCCGTTGAGGGTTTTACCTGGATACTGGAAGCCCGGCACTCACTTTTTTCTTGATACATACAGTTTTTTACAGAGCACATAATTCTCGGCACTGTGCATTCCTCCTTCATTAATTAAGATGTTATTATTATGGCTGGCCGCAAATCTTTTATGCTTTTTAAAATGGTCGAAAAATATTAAGTTTAAAAGGAAGCACCGGCTCTAAAATTATGGACTGATTATCCCTGGTTTAGATGGTCAGTTCTTTAAAATAATTGTCGATAATTTTCTCGGCAAGCCGTTTTGCGGCGTTAGCCTGCGCTGCCAGCATCAGCACCGTCAAGAATATTTCAGCCAGATCCTGGCTCCTCTCGTCCTTAATACTTTGGGTCTTTTCTTTGATCAACTTGAATTTTTCGTTAAAAGTACTGCGAAACTCCGCAAATTCATCCTCTTTCAATTCCAGGTATGTTGCATAAATCTCTTCCAGGGGAATAATATCGTCAGCCCGGCTGTTGATGTCGTTCAAAACGGGCGCGAACATGGTCCGGATATCGCTGATGGACAATATGTTTTTCAAGTTATAGATGAGAATCAATAAAATAATGTGTTCTTTGTTGTATTTTTTGTTTTGGGGCGGGTGCAATATACCCGCCTTTGTATAGTTGTTGATCATGGTTTTGGTAAAGACTTTGTCATCTTCGCCCCTTTTCAAGTGGCCAAGCTTTCCGTCCAGAAAACCAAGTATTTGTTCCATGTATAATTCCAGATCCGGGATGTCCGAAGGCTTTATTTCATCAGTTAAAAAAAGCTCGCCGCCGATCTTTTCCAGGACTTTATTGTTTAATTCCATATTCATCCTTATACCACCTCGATCATATTATATAGTTTTAAAAACCACATGTCAATAATTATGATAACACGACTTAGAATATAAATGGCAATGTGATAAGGCATAATTAGTATTTAAAAGATTATGGAAAAAACAATTGGCATATTTTAAAAATATGAGTATTTACGAGGTTATTTTGTTAAATATGGGTATTGAGCACTGTTTTACTATATGATATGATTTCAATAAGGTAAGACATAGTAAGCAAAACCACTTAATGTAATATAAGCATGTATCTCAAGTCGTTATTAAAAAAACTGCTTTAATCTAAGGCGAAAGGGGGATCGCAAAAAACTTCCCTTAAGTGCTTTGGAAAAGTTAAAGAGACGCAAGGTTAAAACGGACATATGAAAATTACAGTGTAACATTTGGCGCTCATCGGACACTTTATTAAAGGGAGAGTGGTTGACTGTGTCAACCATAGAAAAACTTTATCGAGATTACAGGGTTGGGGTGTTTCGCTATCTTTACCGCATGGGTGGGGACTGCCACCTGGCGGAGGAGTTGACCCAGGAGACGTTTTACCGGGCCTGTGTTTCGCTGAAAAACTTTCATGGTGAGTCGACCCTTTCCACTTGGCTGTATCGTATAGCTTTTTACGTATATACCGGGTATTTGCGCGGCCATCCCCGGGACCGTCACTTACCTTTGGATCGGAATATTCCCGACCGGGGCAGGACCGGCAACCCGGACCGGGCCCTGGAGGATGCCGAAAACCGGCGATTAGCCGGGGAGGCCCTGCACCGGTTGCCGGAAACATATAGGGCGGTGATAATACTCAGGGAATTGGAAGAAATGAGTTTTGCAGAAATCGGTGCGGTGTTGAACAAATCTCCGTCCACGGTTCGGGTAATTTTGTTTCGGGCCAGGCAAAAATACCGTCAGTTGTTCAATCAATTAGCGGACGGAAAAAATCTGCTGTGAATGATCTAAAAAAAAGTTTTAGGAGGCGATTTGGGTGGGTTTATTCAAACGCATAGGAGACAACATTCGGGCCAATTTGAACAGTTTACTGGATAAGGCGGAAGACCCGGTGAAAATGCTGGAACAGTACCTGCGGGACATGGAGGAGGATATTGCGGACGCCGAGGTGGCTGTGGCCAAGCAGATCGCCGTGGTGAAGCGTTTCGAGGGCTCGTACAGGGACGCGCAGGCCATGGTGGAAAAGAGGGAGGCTCAGGCCGTGCAGGCTCTGGAGCAAAACCGCGAAGATCTGGCCAGAAAGGCCCTGGAAGATAAAAAAATACATGCCGCCAAGGCTGCAGATTACCAGGAGCAGTTCGAACGGGCCCGGGAAGTGGCGGATAACCTGAAAAAGCAGCTGCAGGATATGAAAGATGAATTTACCAGGATGCAGGCCAGGAAAGCCACGTTGGTGGCCAGGGCCGAAGCGGCCAAAGCCCAGAAGGAAATCAACAAAACCATGTCCGGGTTTGGTAAGGATACCGCCCGTAAGGGGTTTGAGCGCATGGAAGAAAAAGTGCTCCAGTTCGAGGCCGAGGCATCCGCCGGCCAGGAATTGCGCAGTGCGAGCAAAAACCTGGATGATGAGCTTGCCGAACTGGGTAATGGGGCCGGTGAAATTGATGATGAACTGCAACGTCTGAAAGCCAAACTGCAGGAGAAAAAAGAATAATATGGCTATAATTTCAAGCTTTGCCCTTGCAGGAAAGGGGGTGATGGTTCAACAATATAAAATTTTTCGCAGGGCGGTGTTTAATAAATGTTACTGAAAGTATTTCAGCTATGCTTCTGGGTGGGAGCGCTTTTTACCGCGGCATCGTTTATACTGGGGCAGTTGCTTGATTTTGGGGAATTGGGCGGTGATGTTGATTCCGGCTCGGGTGAATCCATGATTTCACCTTTTAAACCGGTGGTCATCGCGGCATTTATCACCGTATTCGGTGGAGTGGGTATTATTGGCCTGCAACACCTGAAGTTGGGGGTGTTTGGCACCCTGGCGGCGGCTGTTTTCTGCGGCTGGCTGGTTTCGTTTATTTTATTCAGGTTTCTGATCGTACCGCTGTACAAGGTGCAAAACACCGCCGCGGTATCCCAAAAAGATTTGGTCGGTATGCCGGCGCAGGTACAGTTGGATATCAAGGGCAGCAGCTTTGGCCGCATTACTTATGTGGTTAACGACAATACATACTCTGCGCCGGCCAGGTCTGTGGACGGAGATGAAATACCCAGGGGGGTCAGGGTGGTCATTGTGGACATTAACAGAAATGTATTCCTGGTTACCAAAATTTGAAAGGAGAAATGGAAATGGGTACGTTATATGTTGCAGCCATCATTGTTGTAGTCCTTATACTTTTATCCTTAAGCGTAGTAACAATGTGGAAAAAGGTATCGCAGGATAAAGCGCTGGTAGTTACCGGTTTGAAAAAACGGGTCATCTCCGGTGGAGGGGGCTTTGTTATTCCGCTTTTGGAGCGGGCGGACAGAATTTCGCTGGAGAACATGAAAATCAACGTGGAGACCCGGGGCGCCCTGACGGAACAGGGCGTGGACATCAAGGCGGACGGCGTGGCGGTCATAAAAGTCAAGTCCGATAAGGAGTCCATCCTTTCGGCGCTGGAGCAGTTCAACACCGGTAAGGAAACCGACACTATCGGCGTAATTAAAGATACCGCCAAAGATGTGCTGGAAGGAAAGCTGCGGGAGATTATTTCCAAGCTTACCGTGGAAGAAATATATAAAGACCGGGAAAAGTTTGCCTCCCAGGTGCAGGAAGTGGCCGCCGTGGACCTGGCGGAAATGGGTTTGGAGATAAAGGCGTTTACCATCAGGGACATTGCCGATGATAACGGTTACCTCGAGGCTCTGGGCAAAAAGCGGATTGCCGAAGTAAAGCGTGATGCCGACATTGCCGAAGCGGAAGCCCTGAAAGAAACCCAAATTCGCACTGCCGAAGCCAACCGGCTGGGTGAGGAAGCCCGGCTGCTGGCGGAAACCCAGATTGCCGAAGCCTCCAAGGAGAAAGAACTGAAGGTTCACCAGTACAGGCAGGAACAGGAAACGAAAAAAGCCGGGGCAGACTTGGCCTATGATATTGAAGCCAATAAAGTACAGCAAAATGTTGAACAGGAAAAAATGCAGGTGGAGATAGTCAGGAAGAAGAAAGAAATAGAACTGGCCGAACAGGAAGCGCTGCGCCGGGAAAAGGAATTGCACGCGACCATCAGAATGCAGGCTGATGCTGAAAAGTACAGCCAGGAAAAGCAGGCCGAGGCCATCAAGTTCAAGGACATTCAAGATGCCCAGGCCAGAGCCGAAAGCGTTAAGCTGCTTGGTGAGGCCAATGCCCAGGCCCGGCGCGCCGAAGGCGACGCGGAAGTGGAAGTGATCCGCAAAAAAGGTGAGGCTGAGGCGGAAATTCTGTTGAAGAGGGCGGAAGCCTTCAAACAATATAACGACGCCGCCATGGCTCAGATGATCATTGACAAGCTGCCGGAGATTGCCAGAAGCATTGCCGAACCCCTGGCCAAAGTGGAAAAAATCGTTATCGTGGATTCCGGTAACGGACAGGGCCAAGGTGCCGCCAAAGTGTCCGGTTACATTACCGACATCATGGCCACCTTGCCGGAAACGGTGAAGGGCCTGACCGGTTACGACCTGATGGATTTCTTTAAAAAGAGCACAAATGAAAAACTTCCTGCGGGGGCAGACAGTCAATTAATTGAAAGTAATGCAGTGGAAAAAGAAGCGGTAAGCCAAATATAATTGATATATGGAATAATATTAACGGCAATGTGTTAAATGGAAGTGGTGAGATTGACTTATTGGCCGCTGCCCCGTAACTTGGTTGAGGCACGGTTTGTGGAACGCAAAAACAGGTTTGTAGCCCTGGTAACGTTGGATGGGCGGGAAGTTTCGGTGCATGTGCCCAGTTCGGGCCGGATGGGGGAATTGCTGGTGCCCGGTGCTGTCGTTTACCTGGCCCCGTCCGGCGTGGCGGGGCGGCGGACGGCTTTTACCCTGTTACTGGTGGAATACGGCGGCATACTGGTTTCCGTGGATTCCCTGCTGCCCAACCGGCTGTTGTACCGCGCTTTGCAAAGGGGGGAGTTGCCGGAATTTGCGGGGTATACCGGCGTGCGCCGGGAGTTTCCCTACCGGGAGGGGCGGATGGATTTTCTGCTTGCCGGGGACCGGGGCCGGTGCCTGGTGGAGGTAAAATCAGTAACTCTGGTGGAGCGAGGGGAAGCACGCTTTCCTGACGCCCCCTCGCAACGCGGGGTCAGGCACCTGGAGGAACTGGCGCTGGCCCGGGGAGAAGGGTACCGGGCGGCGGTGGTGTTCGTGGTGCAGCGGGAAGACGGGGAATATTTCACCCCCAATGATGGCTGCGACCCCCTTTTCGGCAGGGCCCTGCGTCGGGCTTACCAGAGCGGGGTGGAGGTCTACGCCCTGGGGTGCAGGGTGGAGATGCACGGCGTTACACTTTATGGCAGCATGCCGGTATATTTGTAGTATGGCTTATGTGCATTTAACCCAATACGTGGTAGTGACCTGCAAAAAGCAGAAGCAGCAATAGCTGATAGCGTTACCATTAACTGGCGCAGGATTGGAGTTATTCATCATGCGCGTTTTTATCAAAAGAAACATTTCCAATTCCTTTGACCTATTAAAAAAAAATTAATTTTTACCCAAAAATAACTTATTATATCCTAATCCTTTTTTAAGCATACTAAAATCAAAATTGAGAGGAGGGTTTAAAATGACGCCGGAAATAAGAGGGGAAGAGTTGGAAAGAAAAAATGCTGAATACGCTAAAAGAACCGTTATTACCGCGGGTTTGGATATGGCTGGTTTAAAAGATAAAGATGAGCTTATAGGAAAATACAAAACGGAAACTACTGTATTTTAGGCCGCCGGCAGGCGGCTTTTTTCCCGCACAGCCCCATGGATAAGTTGCATAAAATAATTGAGAACAGCCGGCCTTGGCTGCACACCCATCTTACCGCCCCATTTTTCTTACTTGAAACTTCCATTTTATCTTATCAAATCTAACACATAAAGCTACATTTATGCTATTTAACCTTTTCCTGTGAATATATCTATCAAAATTAGCCCAGAGGACTCCCGCCTCTATAGGCGGGTGGTGAATGGGCGGCCGGGCTAAAGCCCGGCAATTTTGTTGCGATTTAGTAAAAGTTATCATAAA
>NZ_FOYM01000081.1 GCF_900115975.1 Desulfoscipio geothermicus DSM 3669 | reverse complement strand
CGAGGTGTATACACTTCAGCCCTGGAGAAAGCAGTTAGCATGCATGGTCATCCTTATATAGAACAAATGTTCGATATAAGGTTACCGTATAATACTAAAACAATCAAGCGCTGTATATCAACAAAGATTGTGCTGGAAAACTGGCTTAACGTTATTGTAAGGCCGTTGGGTCTTATTAATTATTTTATATTGGCTGCAATAATTTTTTTATCGGTCATTCCATGATTATCTAGATCGTTTTGTAATCATGAATAATCTTGGGGAAGTAAATGGGGATGTAGACGTACATTTAGGCGATATGGTTGTTGCTCCGAATGTATTTTTTATCACAAAAGATAGGCTTAATATAATTGATATAATTGGAGAATTGTACATACAGGGGGCGCCGGACCTGGTGGTTGAAATATTATCTCCGTCCACCGCCGTCCATGACAAAAAGAAAAAAAGCCGGATATACTTTAAACACGGAGTAAAGGAATACTGGCTGGTGGACCCGGACCTGCAGTTAGTGGAAGTGCTGAGCTTGCCCCGTTAAAATAGACACGTTAAACGGCGGGATACTGCATATTTCAGAGTTTTTGGCCGCCCTTGACAAGGAGCCTCTGGGCCAGTGTTTCCGTAAAGGCCGGGGGCAGGCCGACTGCGTATGGCCTTTGGCCCAAGCAGGCTAACACAGGCCCTACTCCATATCAAGGGCTGCGCAAGCGGCCAAAAACATAGTTACGCGGCTAACCGAAAAGCCAGTTCAAACTCTACCGGTGACATATAGCCAAGGGCGGAGTGTAAGCGTATCCGGTTGTAAAATATTTCGATATATTCAAAGATCGCCTGACGAGCCTGGTTCCTGGTTCTAAACCGGTTACCGTAAATGAGTTCGTGTTTTAACGTACCAAAGAACGATTCCATACAGGCGTTGTCATAACAGTTGCCTTTGCGACTCATGCTGGCTAATATGCCGTAATCTTTCAAAGCTTGCTGGTATTCATGACTTGCATATTGGCTGCCGCGATCCGAGTGGTGAATTAACCCTGCCAAAGGGCGGTAACGCTGCATGGCTTGCTTTAGGGCATCCAGTACCAACTGGCGGGTCATGGTTTTGTCCATGGACCAGCCTACAATCTTGCGGTTGAATAGATCTTCTATGGCAGCCAGGTATAGCCATCCCTCGTCTGTTGGGAGTGGGATAAATGCACCACGCCTTACTCAATTACTTGAGTAGGTTTTGGTGCATTCTCCCCCGAACCGTACGTACATGTTTCCATGTATACGGC